>CAYNYK010000005.1:0-79388 GCA_964401335.1 uncultured Planctomycetales bacterium | reverse complement strand
CTGCCCCCCTTTTTACCCTGACCATTGCATTATTTATGCAGAGATCAATAATAGGATTCCTGATGCAAAATGCGCAATGCACACGTCCGCTTGTCTCGCCTGCGATAAATGGTGTGTCACCGGCGTCTCGTTGGTGACCCCAGCCCCTCCTCATTAACGTAGCATTGCGGGGGAGTAGCGGTAACGCCGAAAAGAAAGAGTTGTCGTCACCCCCGGATTGCCCCTGCTGCCGGCCGGGATGGGTGGGGTCATGACGTTACGTGCTGTTCAGTTATCACCCTCCCAGGCCCCAATTGACGGTCATCCCTCCCCAGAATTCATCCCCGGTGTCCGGCCCTCGGAAGTTGCCCCAAGCATTAAAGTAATAAAGCTCGCCGGCCAAGGTCAGTGATCCGGCCCACTTGGGCAGCTTCAAGGCCCCGGCCAGATCGTATTCCACCGTCAGCGACCACGTGTCGCCCACCAGAAAGAACCCCCGCTTCCAGTAATCGCACTGGGCGGCCACCGTCCACGCCGGAGTCACGCTCAGATACTCGATGCCCGGCACCTCAAACCCGTGGCTGAGGCCGAACTCCATCCAGGTTCCCAGGATGGACCCGATATCGTGGGCAAAGAGAAACGACGGGTTCAATACCCCGTCGGTATTGTCCGGAAACAGCCCCTTCCATATCCAGGCGTCGTTATGCTCCAACGAAAACCAGTATTCATGGGTACGGTCGTCGTTATTGTTACCGCGGGCGCGGTCCTGTCGCAGGGTGTGAGCCAGGTTCGGAAAGACGAAAAAGGTGTATCCGATGGTCAGGTCGGTCGCGATGGCCTCCAGCGGATAGCTCCACCGTATAGTGTAATCAACCTCTTGTAGATTTTGGCCACCCCGATCAGGGTCGATCATCTTCTGCCCGGCGTACCACTCGAACCAGGTGTCGAATCCGATGGTCCCCCACTTGCTGGTGTTCCAGTCCAGGCTTACCGACAACTGATGGTTCAACTTCTCCCGACCCTCGCCATCCGGCTCGGAAAAATTGACCCCCCGGAAAACGTAATCCGTATACAGGGCATAGGACAAGCCCAGGCTAAAGGGAAAAGCATCCTCCTCGTTCTCCTGCTTGATCGCCACCTCTTTCGTCGTACCCTCCTGGGCCAGTGAAATCCGCTGAGCTTCCACCGATTCTCCGCTTGCCGCGGCCGCCGACTTCTCGTTGGCCCGAACCACCCCGGCCGCGCTGCTCAACAGACTAAGGATCACCGTGACAACGGGTAAGGTCTTTCGTTTCGATGCACGCACGTGTGTGCCTCCTCGAATCGGGCCTTTGCCTGGCCGGGCAACCGATTATCATCGCCGCCTCGCCGAGGAAGTCCCGACCTACCTCTGAAGAAAAGCCGCTTTACGGAATAAGTACGGCCAACAGGGCATCCCGTAAAATCGCCACCGTTCCGTCGATGATCGTGTAACCCCAGATATCCGACCATAAATTATCGGGGACACAACCAGCTGCCAGCGTCGAAAAGCCCAATACCAGCAGAACAGCAAATTGCATGACTTTGACCTGTCGTAACATCCATACATCTCCTTCAACCATCGTGTTTGAAAACCTGCCTCGCAGGGACGCTAAACCCACCTCACGAACGGCATCCTTCGGGTCATCCAAGGAATTGCTGCCCCGAGTTTTTCCAGACCCGAACAGGCCCACCGTCCTACAAACCGTCCAAACATTGATTTCCAGGCCCACCCTGATCAATGAACCAGGATCTATCCACGAATATCGGACAAAAGGCCCGGATCAGAACGCCCAACCGCATAAATGGCCTGTTCGGGCCATTGAGGAGCACGGTTTGCCGGTCGATGGAGGCAGTGTTAAGGTACAAGGCAGGCGGGCCAGCAATCGGATCTCGGCCGGGTTTGCTTTACGGGCATTAGGGCATGGCACTGGGTTTTGTCCATCCCATCACACATGGCATTTCGAACAAGAGGTTTCCCTTTCGCCGTAGGGGACAAGTATTAAAAGGAGAACGACACGATGAGATCGAACACGGGTTGGACGATCGGGCGGAAGTTGATGGCCTCGTTCATGCTGGTCAGTGCCATCACGACCATCCTTGGCGGGGTGGGGTATTATGCCGTGGACCGAGGTGGCCAGGCCATTGACGAGTTGGGCGTGGTGCGGTTGCCCAGCGTGGATTCGCTGTTGATCATCAGCGAGGCCCAAACGGCGGTGGACAGCGCGGAGAACGCGCTGCTCAGCAGGGATATCAACCTCCAGGCCCGCCAGGAGAAATACGACAACTTTGCGGCGGCTTGGAAGCGGATCGAGGAGGCATGGAAGGTTTACGAGCCGCTGCCGCAGACGGACGAAGAAGCAGTCCTGTGGAAGCGGTTTGTTCCCGCGTGGGAGGCTTGGAAAAGAGACCACGAGGCCTACGTCGTACTGTCCAGGGAGTACGACAAGACGGTGGAAAGCCAGCAGCGTGCCGATGTCCTGTATGGACGGATGGCTCAACAGGCGCTATCTCGAAATATGGCATCGTTTCTCAAGGCCGAAGCGCTGCTGAACAATGTTATCGCCATATACGACGTCAAGATGAAGACACAGGAGACGTTCAATAAGGCTGATATCCTCACCGTTTACTCACTGATGGTGATCAGTGAAGCGCAAACCTGCGTGGACGGTGCGGAGAACGCGCTGCTTGACCGTAGCGGTGACCTGGCAAGTCGTCGGGCATCGTACGAACGCATCGCCGAATGTTGGGGGAGGATTGACGCGGCATGGAAGGTTTACGAGCCCTTGGAGCAAACACCGGAGGAAGTCGTGGCGTGGCAAGCGTTTGTTCCCGCATGGAATGAGTGGAAGACAGACCACGAGGCGTTTGTGGCTTTGTCGCGAGAATATGACGCCACCGTGGAAGACTTCCGCAAGGGTAACGAAGCGTATCATAAGATGACCGAACAGGCCCTGGTGATGAATGCCAAGTCCTTTGCTCTGGCGGAGTCGCTGCTGAACCAGATCGTGCAGATCAATCGCGATGTTGCGGTCGCGGCCGCCAGGGACAGCCAAGCCCAGGCCGCAATGTTCAAGACGGTCATGCTGGTGTCGGCATTCATCTGTGTGATCTCGGCCATGAGCCTCGGTATCCTCATCACGCGAGGTATCAACCGGAACTTGACTCGGATCGCCACGCAACTCGGCGAGGGTGCCGATCAGGTGAACGACGCGGCGGCCCAGGTATCCTCGGCGTCGCAGCAGTTGGCCGAGGGGGCCAGCGAGCAGGCCTCGTCGTTGGAGGAGACCTCGAGCGCTCTGGAGCAGATGGCGGCGATGACCCGGACAAACGCCGAAAACTCCAAGCAGGCCAATGAGTTGGCCGACCAGGCCCGGCGGGCCGCCAACGAGGGCGACAAGAGCATGGCCCAGCTCAACGAGGCCATGAACGGCATCAACGATTCGTCCGACAAGATCAGCAAGATCATCAAGGTCATCGAGGAAATCGCTTTTCAAACGAATCTGTTGGCCCTCAACGCGGCGGTCGAGGCCGCTCGGGCCGGCGAGCACGGCAAGGGCTTTGCCGTCGTCGCCGACGAGGTCCGCAATCTGGCCCAACGCTGTGCTCAAGCGGCTAAAGAAACCACCGGACTGATCGAGGACGCAGTCCACCGGGCCGCCCAGGGCACGCAGGTGGCTACCGAAGTGGGCAAATCACTCAGCGCGATCGTGGATCAGGCCGCTAAGGTTTCGGAACTGATCAACGGAATCTCGCAGGCCAGCCAGGAACAGGCCCAGGGAGTGGATCAAGTCAACACGGCCGTGTCGCAAATGGACAAGGTTACTCAGCAGAATGCCTCCGGAGCGGAGGAATCAGCTTCCGCGGCCGAGGAATTGGCCGCCCAGGCCCAGGCCGTCAAGGGCATGGTCGGCGAACTGGTGGCGATGGTGGGTGGAGCGAACAGCCGAAACAGTGGCGGCGAAGCACCGGCGGTTTCGAGAAAGAAACAAAGTCCACCGGCTCATCAATCCGTAAAAATCAAGACCGGTCAACTACGCAAGAAGGAAACTCGGCCGCAACCGGTTGGCTCCGCCATAGGCAAACCGAAATCGGACGACGAATTCCTGGCCTTGTCCGGTGAGGAGCATCACCTGAGCCAGTTTTAACGGAACATCCCATTTTCGGTACAAGGCGAATGCCGGGTCTTTTCACCCCCCACCCGACTTCCGACCCCGACCCGGCATTCGCCTCCTTCCTTTATCATGATACCGCGAAACTTATGGCGGAAATCACCGAGCGAAAAATTTGGATCCTATTTGTCTGTAACCGGTTAATTGATCTGTTCAGGCTATCATTAAGCTTAGTCTTTTGGTCGATAGCGCAACTGTCAAAAACGCAGCAAGATAGACCTGCTTATCGTTTATGTTTATCGGCCCGGCTTTTGGAGCAGTGAGTATTTGCTAGATTATTGTCCATTCTTATAAGGTTTTGAGTAAGAAAGCTACTCGGAAGATAGTAGGCAGAAGACAGAGGCAGGGGATGGTAAGTAGCAGGAATGAATGACATGACGGCATCCGCCTCGATCCCTCGGCCTCGCTTGTCCAAGCCTGGCGCGGCAATCACGCCATCAAGCGGGGTTGCGCCTGGCCGGGCGCGGCGATGGCAAGTCCCGGCGGTGGTCGGGGCGATCCTCGTTACCGGCGCGCTCTGCGCCTGGTGGCTGGTCTGCCGGGCCGACCGCGAGTTGCGCCAGAACCTGCTCAGTGAGACGAAACTGGTGGCCGGGGCCGTCAACCTGGAGCGCGTCAGGGCCTTGACCGGCTCGGTGGCCGATCTTACCTCTCCCGATTACCTGCGGCTCAAGGAGCAGTTTGCCGCTGTTCGTGCTGCCGACCCGAAATGCCGTTTTGTTTATCTCATGGGGGAAAGACCGGATGGGACGGTCTTTTTCTTCGTGGACGATCGTCCGGTCGGGCATGAGGAAGAAGCGCCGGCAGGGATGATTTACGATGATGTGCCGGCGGGCTTCCGGTGTGTTTTAGCTACCGGTGTTGCCTCCGCGGAGGGGCCTTTTACAGACAAATGGGGTTCTTTTGTCAGTGGCTGCGTGCCCTTGACCGATTCGGAATCAGGCAAAGTCCTTGCTATCCTGGCCATGGATTTTGATGCCCGCCATTGGCAGTGGAACGTGGCCACCCGGGCCGCCCTGCCTGTGGGGCTTGTGTTGCTGTTGATGATCGGTCTGCTGACAGTGTTGTTTGCCACCGGGCGGATTTCTGCTTCGCCCAAGCCGGTTACGCGCCGCCTGTTGCCGTTTCTGGCAGTCATGCTCCTGGCGTTGGTTGCCGGCGCGGTTGTGCTCCTCTGGCATCAGTATGACGAGCGACTGTCCGGAAGAACCGCCCTGGTGAGCGGCGGGGTTGCGCAGGACTTGAAGAACGCGTTGGAACAGCAGGCCCAAGGCCTCGCCATGGCCGCGCAGCCCATCGCCATGGATGCCCGCGTGCGCGAGGCCCTGATCGTCGGGGATGCGGAGCGTCTCCTGGTCGACTGGCGGGGCTTGTTCGAAACGCTGCACCGGGAACAAGCCCTGACCCACTTCTATTTTTTTGACGCAAACCGCGTTTGTCTGCTGCGGGTTCACAAACCGGAAAAACGCGGGGACAAGATCGAGCGTTTCACGGCCTTGGAGGCTGAGCGCACCGAAAAAACCGCCTGGGGTATCGAACTGGGTCCGCTGGGCACCTTCACCCTGCGGACGGTTCAGCCCGTCTTCGACGGCGTGCGGCTGGCGGGGTACGTCGAGCTGGGCAAGGAGATCGAGGATGTTCTGCAATCCGTGCGGTCGAAAAATGGAATTGAAATCGCTGCCAGCATTAAAAAAGATGCGCTCCAGCGCGAGACTTGGGAAGCAGGCATGCACCTGCTGGGCCGCGAGGCCGACTGGGAGCGCTTGCCCCACAGTGTGATCATCTATACCTCCCAAGGTCACCTGCCCGACGCCTTTGCGCGGCTGGCGGACCATGACCCGTTGGCCGATTTTCACGGCGCGAGGCATTGGGCTATCGCCGACGGCGGCAGGGACTGGCGGGTGACGGTATCGCCGCTGGTCGATGCTTCAGGCCAAGAGGTGGGGGACCTTCTGGTCATGAACGACATTACCGACCTGAAGGCCACGTTCAAAGGCGATCTAACCCTGGGCGGCATTGTGGGTGCCCTTATTTTGGCGGCGATGCTCGGCCTGACCTTCGTGATGCTGCGCCGTACCGACACGGGCATCCGCGTCCAGCAAGCGGAACTGCGGGAAAGCGAGGAGCACCACCGCCTGCTCTTCGCCGATTCGCCCGACGCGTACGTTGTAGTGGAAGACGGCCTCATCACGGACTGCAACCGGGCCGCCGAAGCCATGATGCGCGGCGACAGGTCCCGGATCGTGGGACAATCTCCGGATTTTCTTTCGCCGGAATTTCAACCGGACGGAAGGCGCTCCGCCGAGGCCGCGAAGGAAAAGTGCGCCGAAGCGCGCCTGAAGGGTACTTTGACCTTCGAGTGGCAGCATCGACGCCTCGACGGCGAGGATTTCTGGGTCGAGGTTTCCATCAACGCTACCACCGCGAAGGGCCGGCCGGTTCTGCTTGCGGCGTGGCGCGATATCTCCATGCGCAAGCGGGCCGAGGAAGCGATCAAGGCCAGCGAGACCGAGCTACGCGCGATCACGGACTCGGCCCAGGACGCCATTATCAAGATGGACTCGCACGGAATGATCACGTTTTGGAACCCGGCGTCCGAGAGGATTCTGGGCTACTCGCCCGCGGAAGCGATCGGGAAGAACCTGCATGAGTTGCTGGCGCCGGAGCGATTCCATGCCGCTCATTTCGCAGCCTTTCCGGAGTTCCTGCGGTCCGGACGCGGCGCGGCCGTGGGAAAGACCGTCGAGTTGGCGGCCCGGCGCAAAGACGGCGAGGAAATCGCGGTGGCGCTGTCCCTCTCGGCAGTGCTCGTCCATGACGAGTGGCACGCCGTGGGCATCCTCCGCGATATCACGGCGCAGAAGCAGGCCGCGGAAAAACTGCGGGAGAGTGAAAAGCGTTTCAGGGATGTGTTGTACACTTCCGAAGATGCGATCCTGCTGATCGGCGACAACACGTTCATCGACTGCAACGAAGCTACCGCCCGGATGCTCGGTTACGCCACACGGGAGGAATTTCTGAAGACCCATCCGTCCGTATTGTCGCCGCCCCATCAGCCCGATGGGCGAGATTCATTTGAAAAGGCCGAGGAAATGATGCGGCTGGCCTTCGAGCGGGGCTTCCATCGGTTCGAATGGATACACCGTCGGGCCAACGGCGAGGATTTCCCGGTGGAAGTCTCGCTGACGCCTATTGTTCATGAGGGCAGGAACCTGCTTTATTGCGTCTGGCGCGATATCACTGAGATCAAGCGGGCCGAGAAGGCGCTGCATGAGAGCGAGAAGCAGTTCAAGTCGTTGTTCATGGACTCGCCGATATCCATTCTTATCCACGATCGGGACACGGGCGCTATTGTCGATGCCAACCCAGCGGCATACGCCATGTTCGGCCTGGCCGCGGCGGAGGACCTGAAAAACAGCAATATATGGCTGGACCCTCCCTATTCGTTCGCGGAAGCCCTCGATTGGATACGCAAGGCTGCTTTGCAAGGCAGACAGCAATTTGAATGGCTCAGCCAAAAGATCACTGGCGAGCCGTTCTGGATACAGGTACATCTGTGCCCCTTGACCATCAACGGCGTCGAGAGAATCGTAGCGACAAGCATCGACATCACCGAGCGTAAGCAGCTTGAAATAGAACTGAAGGAAAGCGAACGTTTTCTCCAGACCATTTTGGAATCCATACCCTTGCCGGTTTTTTACAAAGATGTTGAAGGGCGGTACAGAGGTGTTAACAGAGCATTTGAAACCTTTTTCGGCAAAACGAGATCAGAATTGATGGGCTGTTCGGTATTTGATATTAATCCCCCTGAACTGGCCAAAATACACCACGCCAAGGATTTGGAATTATTCAAAGAAGTAACTACACAGGTTTATGAATCTCAGGTGAAAAATGCGTATGGGGATTTGCGGGATGTCGTTTTTCACAAAGCCACGCTGACGGATTTCTCAGGCACCATCAAGGGACTTGTTGGCGCTATTGTGGACATCACCGAGCGCAAGCGAGCGGAAGAGATGTTGTTGGAGACCAACCAGCAACTGGAGGTCGCCACGGCCCGGGCTAACGAGATGGCCGTCCAGGCGGAGATGGCAAGTATCGCCAAGAGCGAGTTTCTGGCCAACATGAGTCACGAGATTCGCACGCCGATGACCGCGATTCTGGGGTATACCGACCTGATCGGGGAGAATTGTCCCGGCCAGTGTGCTTATGGCTGCGAGGAGTTACGAAGTGCGCTCGATACGGTGCAACGCAACGGCCGGCATCTCCTCGAAATCATCAACGATATCCTTGATCTGTCCAAAATCGAGGCCGGGAAGCTGCTCGTCGAGATGGTTTCCGCCTCGCCACATGCCATCGTCGCCGAGGTGGCCTCGTTGGTACGCGTACGTACCGAGGCCAAAAAACTGGCCTTTAACACCGAGTTCATCGGACCCGTTCCCGAAACGATTAGGACCGACCCGTTGCGCCTGCGGCAGATCCTGATCAACCTTCTGGGCAACGCAATCAAATTCACGGATACCGGCGGCATCAGGCTGCTGGTACGCCTGGTCGCTGACGACGACGAACCCTGTCTGCAATTCGACGTGATCGATACCGGAGCCGGAATGACCGCCGAGCAGGCCGAAAATATTTTCCAGCCGTTCAGTCAGGCGGACGCTTCTACGACCCGGCGATATGGCGGTACCGGCCTGGGGTTGACCATCAGCAAACGTCTGGCTGGGATGCTGGGTGGCGACGTGGTTCTGGTTGAAAGCCAGGCGGGATTGGGCACGCGGTTCCGGGCCACGGTGGCCATCGGGTCGCTGGAGGGAGTCCGGATGCTCGAGGGGGGCCTCAACGAGGAGGCGGTTACTGTCCAGCGCGAAAGGGTTCCCACGTCCTTATCATCCCCGGAGGCCCAAGCGAAGCCACTTGACGGGTTGCGCATCCTGCTGGCCGAGGACGGTCCGGACAATCAACGGCTGATTGCCCACTTATTAGAAAAAGCCGGGGCAGGGGTCACGGTCGTCGAAAACGGCCAAATGGCTCTGGAAGCTGCTTTGGCGGCACGCGATGCCGGATTGCCCTTCGACACGATTTTGATGGACATGCAGATGCCGGTCATGGATGGATATTCAGCAACCACCGCCCTCCGCGAACGGGGTTACGCTGGCCCGATCGTCGCCCTGACCGCCCACGCCATGGCCGGCGATCAACAGAAGTGCATTGAGGCCGGCTGCGACGACTACGCCACCAAGCCGATCGACCGGAAGAAGCTCATCAAGATGATCCTCGAACAGGTAGAGAAGAGCGCTGCCCCGAAAGGATCAGCGAATATGACGGACCCCCCGGACTCGACCCATGTGCTGGTCGGCGGGGGCAAGGATATAGAAGAGTTTTAACGGAACATCCCATTTTCGGTACAAGGCGAATGCCGGGTCTTCCTATCCCCACCCAACTTCCGACCCCGACCCGGCATTCGCCTCCTTCCTTTTCTTACTTTTTGTACTTCGCGTACAGCTCCGGCAGGTGCATCTTCACCTGTTCGACCAGTTCGTGGTCGGTGATGGCCGACATGCGGCCGTGGACGTTGTACTGGTCCATCACCCACTTCTGGATCTTGAAGATCTGGGTGAGCTTGACCTCGTCGGCCGTGCCCTTGGTGCCGAGGAAATCGTTGACCCAGTAGGCGATGCCGTCGGTGCCGGTCTTGTCGGTGATGGCCACCTGCGGCGGGCGATCCAGCAGGGTGGTGGTGTCGAAGATGTTATAAATCCGCTCCTCGCGGCGCAGGCCGCCGGCGTGGATGCCCGCCCGCGTGGTATTGAAGTGCTTGCCGGCAAACGGATAATTCTCCGGAATCTCGAAACCGATGCTCTGCATGTATCGGGCGATCTCGGTAATCATCCGCGTCTCGATTCCGCACAGGTCGCCCTTGAGGGCGATATATTCCATGATTGCGCCCTCCAGCGGCGGATTGCCGGTACGCTCGCCGTAACCAAACATGGTCGCATTCAAGGCGTTACAGCCACACAACCAGGCGGTCGTTCCGTTGATATGCACCTTGTGGAAATCATTGTGCCCGTGCCATTCCAGCCGCTGCGGGGAGATGCCGCACTCATTGTTCATGTACCAGCACAGTTTGGCGATGGAGCGCGGCTCGGCCGCATTCGGATAGCTGATACCGAAACCCATTGTGTCACATAGCCGAACCTTAACCTTCAAATGGTCCGGCACCTGCTCGCTGAGGCGGGCCAGCTTCTGCACGAAGGGGAATACAAACCCCTTCCAGTCGGCCCGGGTCACGTCCTCCAAATGGCAGCGTGGACGCACGCCGGTCTCCAGGGCGGCCTCGACGACCTCGATATATTGGTCGAAGGCTTGCTGCCGGGTCTGCTTCTGCTTGTAGAAAATGTGGTAGTCGCTGCTGGAGGTGAGCATGCCCGATTCCTTCAGGCCGGCTTCCTTGACCAGCCGGAAATCGCCCTTGACCGCGCGGATCCAGCCGGTGATCTCCGGGAACTTGAAACCCAGCGCGCGGCATTGATCGAGGGCCTCGCGGTCGTTCTTGGTGTAGAGGAAAAACTCGGTCTGACGGATGACGCCCTTGGGCCCGCCGAGTTTGGCCAACATCTCGTAGATTTTCACCTGCTGCTCGACGGTGTACGGCGGCCGGGCCTGTTGCCCGTCACGGAAGGTGGTGTCGGTGATGTGAATATCCTCTTTTACTCGGGCGGCCGAATCAAACTCGACGGTCTTGCCGTCGATGTTTTCCATCCACTTGCCGGTGAACTTGATCAGCGGAGGCAGCACATGGGGGAAATGTTCTTCGACCAGGTTGGGTTCCGCGATATCCCGAAGGGGGTATTCCTTGGCCATCATCGATCTCCTATTCTAGTGAGGTAAGTGCTTGATGATACGCCGCCACTGGGCTCAGACGCCGGACGATTCCGACGAACGGGCCAGCATGCGCCGCCCTCGACGGACGTAATCCATACGGTCCTCCGAGGTCAGTTTGAACAAGTAACGGTAAAGGGCTTCGTCGTCCTCGGTCATTTGCACCTTGCGCCGGGACATGGCCGTTCGGGCGGTATTCAGCAGAGCGCCTAATCCGAAACCCTTGCTGACCACGCCGTTGAGGAACCAGCCGAACGGCGGAATCGTCTTGGGCAGCGGGGCCCCGGTGGCAACCAGGACGGCCATCGTGCCCACCACCGTACCGGTGTTGAGCAGCGTGCAGATGCTCGTCTTGACATGATCGCCGATGAAGCTGCCCACCTTGGTCGAACCGGTGTCGATGGTCTCGTGACCCAGCTTGATGCTGACCGTGGTGTAATCGTTTTTCAGGTCGCTGTTGGTGGTCAGGGCCCCGAGGTTGACCCATTCGCCGACGTAGGCGTGACCGAGAAAGCCGTCGTGGTACTTGTTGGAGTAGCCGTGAATGACGCTCTCCTCCACCTCGCCGCCGATCCGGCACATCGGTCCGATGCTGCACCCCTCGCGGACCTTGGCCCCCAGGAGGATGCTCTTGGCTCCAAGATAACAGGGCCCCTCGACGCGGGTGTAAGGATGGATTTCGCAGCCCGGCTCGATGGTGATCGGACCGTTGCGCGTATCCAGACAGACGAACGGGTGAATCTCGGCACCTTGGCCAATAAAAACCTGGTCGCGCGGACCAAAGATAACGGATGATTCGTGCATCGTGCCTTCGATACCTTTTTTACCCGCGGCCTGAAAGTCAGCGGTAATTTCGTGCGGACTGGCCAACATGACATCCCAGATGTAGTTGAACCAGGTGCCCTCAAACTCGGCGCGCGGCGCTTTGGCGGCCGCCGCGACAAGACCCGCATAGTCCTTAACCCCGCTGAGATCGACGGTGGTTCGCCAGGCGGCCAATTGCCCGCCTTTCCACAAGGCCACGGCGTCTTTGGGCGGCTTGAAACCCGTGCCGCAAATACGCCCGTTGAGTAGCAGGACTTCCTGCCCCTTGCAACCGCTCAGATCATTAACGGCGGCGGATGGGTAACGCCGGGCCACGGTCGGCCGGAGATAGTCCCGTACCAGCAGGGCATCCACTTGCCCGCCGGCGGCGCGGGCAAGTTTGTCGGCCAGACTCGCTGCCCCGCATTTCAACTCGAATACGCCGCGGACAAAGCAAATCGGAAAGAAACGATCAGCTTGATCGTCCTCAAAAATCACCAGTTTCATGAACAACCTCCCACCGGACAGATCGTCTGCCACAGGGACAACCCAAAACTCGAAGCCGGGTCTTCTGCCATGGCGCCGTGAAGTGAAGGCGGCCATGCCGACGGTCGCCGGCCGGTCCAGAAGCATCCGTGCAGTAACATTCGGTTAGCCAAATCGCGCGATCCCGCACCGCCTTGTGCCTAGGGACCCCTACTTATACCCGCCCGCCAACCGGCTCGCAACTTCCCGCCGCCCCACCGATTCCCTATGCGCGGCTCCGCTTTACATCCCCAATTCCAGGCGCTATTATGACCCGCCCGAAGAACGCGGATGGACCCGCTTTTCAGGTTTTCCAGAAAAACTCGCCGTGAGCGTTAGCGAGCGTGTAAGCAATGTTGTGGTAGGCAAGGGTTATCTGTTAAATCGATCATACCGGAACATTTCAGCCAAGAGGAGAAACTCATGGAAGTTATTATCACCAAGTCATACGAGGAAATGGGCAAACTGGCCGCCAGTATCATTGCCCAACAGTTGATGCGCAAGCCCAACTCCGTTCTCGGGTTGGCCACCGGCTCGACGCCGATCAGCACCTATGATGAGTTGATCCGCCTGCACAAGGAACAGGGCCTGGATTTCTCCAAAACGATTACGTTTAACTTGGACGAATACCTCGGTCTGCCGCCTTCACATCCGCAGAGTTACCGCTATTTCATGGATCAGCACCTGTTCAACCACATCAATGTGGCCAAACGCAACATCCATGTGCCTTATGGACATGCGGCCGAGTCCGTTCTGGAATTCTGTGAGTGGTATGAGGAACAAATTCGCCAGGCCGGCGGCATCGATATCCAACTTTTGGGCATCGGGGCCGACGGGCACATCGCCTTCAACGAACCCGGTTCATCACTTGGCTCGCGTACCCGCCTGAAAACCCTGACCGAGCAAACCATTAAAGACAACGCGCGCTTCTTCGACAGCGAGCACGAGGTCCCGCGTTTTGCGATCACCATGGGGGTAGGCACGATCCTTGAGGCCCGCAAGATTATCCTGGTGGCCAACGGAAAAAAGAAGGCCGATATCGTGGCCGAGTTTATCGAAGGCCCGATCACTTCGCAGGTAACCGCCAGCGCGCTTCAGTTGCATCGTGACGTTCTGGTGATACTGGACGAGGAGGCCGGCTCCAAGCTTAAACGGGCTAACTACTATCGATGGATCCTCGAGCAGAAGAAGAAACTGGCCCCCGCCTTGATCGGCTGGACGTCGGCTTGATGGCCTAGGAAAAGTTATCGGAGTTGACTTTTTACGAGCAACATAACTTTATGTAGGCCAAAAACTTGTATGTATTGTCGCCTGCGAACAATGTTCGCGTGTTGAAATAAAACAACATACCGTCCCAGGCGGCAGTGAGCACCTTCGTGGGGAGTATGTCCCGCCGCGCGATGTAAACCTTTGCGCCAAAGTGTTTTGTAGGCACCTCGTCTTGCCTGGATATCGCTGTTGGCCCTGGCATCACGGTTGCAGGATAAGAGGTTTATCTGGGATCGGCAGTTGTGACCCCGTCGAACTCGGCCACGGGTTTGAGGGGTGTGATGAACAACTTTTTTTGGGGGAGAAGCTCATGGACGAAACCACATTTCAAAAGAAACTAAGCGAATTGGTCGCGGAAATCGACACGTTGCCCGAGGAAGAGCGTCAGCGGCTGGCCATGCTGGCCGAGGAAACCAAGCAGCGTCATCGCGAGCTGAAAAAGACGGTCAACACCCTGCACGAAAGTATCGATTTTCTGCGCCTCTCCATCAAATATCTGTTATTTGATCTGGAAGCCACGCGCCGCGAGAACGCGCGTTTGCGTAAGATGCTGGAGGAGGATGCCGGCTCAGCGTGAGCCGATGCTCGGCCCGGAAACGCGACGGTCGTTAAGCCGCCGCAAAGGTTAACACGTTCGTTGCGGGGGACGCGACGGTAGCCGGAAGCGGTGGCAGGATTCCTTTCCCGCAAGCTATCTCCCCGCTTGCCGGGACCAACATGACCTCTGGAAGTATCTTGTGGTACATCATTGCGTGTCCAGAGGCAAAAAGACGAACGTCGAGGAATATCGGCGTTCGTTTTTTTATAGCAATCAGCGGTCAGCAATCAGTGCTCAGCATTCAGTGGTCGACCATTCCGCAACGGAAGACCGGCTCTGTTCGGTGCTTTTCCTGCAAGGGTGTCCGGTATCAATTGGATCGGGCGGTTTGGATGGCCGTCTCGAATAAAACACGGCCATCGCCGCGATCGGCCTTTCGTCGCGTCCATTGCGGGTGCTGCGTGGCGTGGATGTGCCGCTCCGGGTGGGGCATGAGGCCCAGGATGCGGCCGGTAGCGTCGATCAACCCGGCGATATCGCCCTCGCTGCCGTTGGGATTGATGGGATATCCGCCCGGGTGGCCTTGGGCGTCGCAGTAGGTCAGGGCGGCATGTCCGCCGGCGATAACGCGATCCAGCGTGGCCCGGTCGGCCGCGACCAGTTTGCCCTCGCCGTGGGCGATGGGCATGGCTAGAATCCGATCCGGCGGCAGAAAAGCGTTTGGCCTTCCCCCACAACGCAGGTGAATCCAACGATCCTCGAAACGGGCGGAGTCGTTCTGGGTCAGGGTCATGGCGGGACGTGAGCCGTTCTGTTCGCCCGCTCGGGGCAGCAGACCGGCCTTGATCAATACCTGAAATCCGTTGCAGATCCCCAGTATTAGCTTACCGGCGGCAACGAAATCCCGCAGAGCGTCGGATAAGTAGTGGACCAACTGGACGGCCAGTATCTTGCCGGCGGAAATATCGTCACCGTAGCTGAAACCGCCCGGAATGGTTAAAATCCCATAATCGCCGAGCAGGGCGGGGCGATCCATCAGCTCGCGAATATGCACGCGAGCGGTAACCGCTCCGGCCAGTTCCCAGGCATAAGCGGTTTCCTCGTCGCAGTTAGTGCCGGCGGTACGCAGAATAAGGACTTTGATTGCACTCATAACCGGTAGAGTTTAGAAGGGAACCGCCTCGCCTGCAAATGTGCCCGCCTCCGCCTCAGTTGGGGGGGCCGGTAGCTGGTTGGGAAAGTGGGGGGGGGCGAAATGAATTCACGGAATGCACCGCCAGCGGCGGCGTATGTGTTGAGCGACCTATGGTGGTAAGGCCGAGTGAGACCGAAGAGCGATGAGGATTGGGTGGCCCACGTCTTCAGACGTGCGGGAGCGATGACGAACTTTCGTAACCGGACGACCTTATGCTGGTACGAGAATCCTTTCTCGCATCCAGACATATGGGGGAATCCTTTCCCCTGTAACGCGGGAGGGGAATCTCGACAGAGCAACATGGTGTTACCAGGAGAATGAAGCATGTTCGGTTTCGTGGCGTGGTCATCGCTCCCCCACCTCCAGAGGAGGCGGGCCACCTGGCACCCTCTCCGTCATCCAGAAAAAGCGATGTCATAGACACCGCAGTCCATAGAAGGTAGGCCTGTCGCGTCGAGACAGGATTAAGTTGATAGGATTCGCTAATACTTTAGGCATGGGAGCAAATGCGTGAGATCACCATTGGGGCGATGGATTGTATGGATACTGGCCATCGTGTTGAGCGTGGCCGGTGTATGGATCAGCTATGCGCTGACGATCGAGCACTTCGATATTAAAGTCAAGCGTTTCCAGCAAACGGTAGATGAAGCCCGAAAAGCCGCAACGCAACCGGCAACCGCGCCGGCCACCCGCCCGGACGCGGCGAAAGCCTCATCCGATCAGGCCAAAAAGCCTGAAAAGGAAAAAGGTCTTCTCGAACAGGTCTGCGAGGCGTTTGAAACCTCCAGTTGTGAAGAGGTGGCCCTCAGCAAGTGGGGGGAGATCAAGCTGGGCAGCCAACCGGAGACCGCCGCTCTTCCGACCGCTCAACTGGGTCTGTTTTATTTTATCGCGGTGGTCTGGTGGTTGGTGTTAGTTGGACAGGTCAGTCCCTCGCGTTGGTGGGTCCATCTGCTGTTGGTGCTGGTGGCCGCCGTCGGGCTGGCGGTCAGTGTTTACCTTGACGTGGTGATGTTTACCCAACTGGATTACTGGTGCCCTTGGTGTTTTGTCAGCCATGTCATCAGCCTGTTGCTGTTTGTCTGCGTTCTGCTGCTTTGGCCGAGGCGGCTGCCCGAAGCGCCGGCCGCCCCTGAATCTTCCGCGGCGATGCGCGTTTCCGAATTGGTGAGCGACTGGCCGCACTGGTGGATGCTGGCCGTCGCCCCGGTGGTAATCCTGTTGACCTTCGCGGTTGCCCATCTGTACCTGTGGCGCGGCTACGAAAGCCGCATGGTGGAAATACGGCTTAAAATGGATCAGGAAACCATCAAGCAGGCCGCCAAGCGTCTGGAAAAATACGAGAGTGATCTTGCCCGGACCGAGCAGGGATACCAGAAACTTAAACAGCGTTACGAGGGTTCCTGGCAGCACATGGCGACCGCCTGGCAGATCGCTCCGCGGGTGGATATTCCCATCGAAGGCCGTCCGACCTTCGGGCCGGCCGATGCCCGTCATACGGTCGTGATCTTCAGCGATTTCCAGTGTCCGTCCTGTCGCAGATATGAGAAGTGGTTCTATGATACTGTCGTTCCGTTAGGCGAGAAAAACGGGGGTCTGCGGGTGGTTTTCAAGCACTGGCCGATCTGTACCGATGGATGCAATCCGAACGTGAGTTTCAACCTGCATCCGAAAGCCTGTCAAGCCGCCCGGGCCGCCGAGGCGGCGATGATGCTCGGCGGCGATGACGCCTTTTGGAAAATGCACGGCCTGTTGTTTGAACATCATGCGGATTGGGTAAAGAATACGGCCTTGTTTGTCGAATACGCCCGGCGGATCGGTCTTGACGCGGACGCTTTTGTTGCCGCGATGAATGGCGATGAAGTTTTGGCGCGGATCAAGCGCGATGCTGAAGAAGGGGCCAACCTTGGTCGGGATCAGGTCGATGAAAAAGAGCTAGAGTACGTGAAAGTCAACAGCACCCCGTCTCTGTTTATCGATGGCAAACGGATACCCAATCCGGGTTATGTCAATACCTGGAAATCGATCCTTCGGATGTCACCACCACGGCCGACGCCGCCAGCCCAGCGTTCCGCGACCAAGCCGGTCGACAAGGCCGAAGACGACCACTCTGACTCCGAGACCGCCGCGCCATGACCGCCAGTTGTCGGATCAAGAAGAACGCGACGCAGCCGGCACCAGCGAAGGAAAGATGGGGATTGTAAGGAAGCAGACGGAGTGATAGAGAGATGGAGAGAACCAAGTTCCATGATTTTCAATGTATCTGCGCATCCTATGTCATACACTTTCGCGATGGGGGACGAATTATGAGGATCTACTTTCGAGAATAATGGGGTATCTTTGATTTTTCTCCCTCTCTCCATCTCTCTGTCTCTCCCTCATGCCGTATTCCGCGGATTACATCGGGTTCGCGGCAAGAACGCTGTGTTATTGCAAGGTTTTTGAGTTCTTCGGTATAGTAACGGTTATGTCCGAAACGTCAGAACAACAAACCACCTGGACCGTCGGCCGTCTGCTGCAATGGACGACCCAATGGTTTAACGAGCGACAGGTCGAGGGCGGGCGGTTGACGGCCGAACTGCTTCTGGCCCGCGCCTGCGGCTGCAAGAAGATCGATCTGTACACGCGCTGGGAAACCGAGCCGACGGACGAACAGCGGGCGGCGTTTCGCGAACTGGTCCGCCAGGCCGGCGAACATACTCCGGTCGCTTATCTGCTGGGTCAGCGGGAGTTTTACTCGTTGGAATTTACCGTAACGCCGGCCGTCCTGATTCCCCGGCCGGAGACGGAGGCCCTTGTGCAACGGGTAATCGAGTTGTGCCGGGCCGAGCCCTTGCGCGAGTGGAACATTTTGGACCTGGGTACGGGTAGCGGTTGCGTGGGTGTTGCCATCGCAAAATACGCGGCCAACGCCCGGGTGGTGGGCAGCGATATCTCCGCGGACGCTCTGGCCGTTACGGCCGGTAACGTGCAGCGGCATGACGTGGGCGATCGTATGCGGCTGGTCCAGGCCGACGGTGTGACCCTGTCGGCCGAAGTGGTACCACCCGGCGGATTCGATGTGCTTGCCACCAACCCGCCGTATATCAGCGAGCAGCAATGGCCGACGCTTCCGCCCAACGTGCGCGAGCATGAGCCGCGAATCGCCCTGGTCCCGCCCGGCGGCGACGGTTTGGGCATGTACCGTCGTCTGGCAAACGAGGCCCCGGCCGTTCTGGCTGATGGCGGTTTGCTGCTGGCGGAGATCGGTTACGATCAGCACGCGGCCGTCCGGCAAATCTTCGAGGACGCCGGCCGCTGGGAATACGTCAAGGCCCATCGCAACTGCAGCGATCCGCACGAGCGTGTGGTCGAATTCCGATTGCGGAAAAAGTAACAATCAACGAGCCGCTTTTTCGGAGGAACCCATTATGGCCCAACAATATCTTCGCCGTTCTCGGAATGATCGTATGATTGCCGGCGTCTGCGGGGGGCTGGCCGAGTATTACGGCATATCTCCCTTCCGCGTGCGGCTCCTTTATGTCATCATCCCGGTGGCCTCGGCCGCCTTCCCGGGTATTCTGGTCTACCTGGCCTTGTGGTTTTTGATTCCCAATGATGAGAGCTTGTTGTGATGGTCGGGGGGCCCATGTCTTCAGATGTGGGGAGTGATGATGAACTTTCGTAACCGGCCGATCTTCAGTCGGGTGGCCCACCTCGTTTCGAGATGGGGGAGCGATGACAGAGTGACAGGGTGGCTGGCGACCTACGAAAGCTTCCCTGTCCGTGATAAAAAGGCGTTGGATCAGGATGCCGTCAGGAGAGATGACAGGTTCAGGCGCAGGAGTTGAGAACCGCTCAGGGTTACCACGCCTCGGGCACGGCCGTGCTCATCGACAAAATCGACTTCATAGACATCGTTCTCCGGGTAGCGGTGAACGATAGCACCCACGTCGCCCGCCGACAACCTTTCCTCCGGCACATCCGTTGTCACGGTTACCACATCATGTTCTTTCAACATTGCTCACTCCACAAAGCAGGTGACCAGCCGAGGCCGATCACTGCCTTCGTTAACGATCCAAACCGCCCGCACGGTTTTATCCCCACTCGGCCCGGACATCGTGAAACGCATCTCATACTTGCGCCCGTAGCCTGTCATTATCTCCTTATCCACATCGGCAACTTTTGCGGCTTCGAGGAGGGCTTTCTTTAATAGATGTGCGTTGTTCAAATCGATGCCCAAGAGCATGGAAAACAACGCCGCGTGGTGTCGTCCCACGGGATGGTTGGGATTGAGCACATATTCCCGCAGCTTGTGATCCTCGACAATAGCCAGATCGGCACCAGGCAATTTCATACATTCATTATACCCAAATGTTTTGTTCCATGAAAACATCTTGATGAAGCAATGCTCTCAATTGGAATGCACCGCCTTGCCATAGCTCCATTCAGCAAATGACATCCGGCGAGAAATTGCGTCCCAAGAGAAATTCGCATTCCGGTAAAAATTGCCGCGGCCCCGCCGGAACGGTCACCACTCTTTTCCGGAGCCGGACAGGCGGTTTTGCTCTGCCGGGCCATGATGGGTTACAATGCCCGACCCCCGAGCCAGGGGGGAGAAAGCGGTGGTGTGGCGGCCGGGAAAAGTGCGCTTATCGCTCGGCCCCGCATTGCCGACCGCGGAAAACGTTGCCATACCCCAACCCTATGGGAGTTTGCACGGTGAGTGATCGTCCAACCAACAATCGGCGACCCTTCGTCCGAACCGCGACGGCCGGGTTGGCGGCAGCGTCCACCTTGGCCGGTTGCGCGCGGAACGCACGCAACGCGGCGCCGTTGGTCATGACCGACACGAAAAAAGGACCACCACCGAGCGAGCGGGTGGTGATGGCCGTCATTGGTACGGGCGAGCTTGGCCGTCGCTGGCACCTGGAAGATCGGCTCATGCGTGACGACCGTGTTGAGTTCGGCGCGGTCTGTGACTTGGACGAAAACCGTCGGGCCCTGGCCGCCGGCAGCATCCTGCGCAAGCGCGGCCACAAGGTGCCGATGTACCACGATTTCCGCAAGCTGCTGGAGCAGAAGGATATTGACGCCGTCCTGATCGCCACACCCGATCACTGGCACGCCCTCACCGCTCTGGCGGCTATGGAGGCCGGCAAGGATGTTTATTGCGAAAAGCCGCTGACCTTGACCATCGAGGAAGGCCAAGCCCTCGTCGCCGCCGCCCGACGCTACGGCACCGTCTTTCAAACCGGCAGCCAGCAACGCTCGCATCCGCGTTTTCGGCTGGCCGTCGAAATCATGCGCAACCGGTTACTCGGCGATATTCAAAAAATCGAAACGCGTGTCGGGCAGGTCGGGCCGGGCGAATGGCAGCCGGTCCAGACTCCACCCGCCGGATTCGATTGGAACTTCTGGCTAGGCCCGCGGCCTTATGTCGATTACATGCCCATTCGCTCGCATCATACGTTTCGCTGGTTCTACGATTATTCCGGTGGCAAGTTGACCGATTGGGGCGCGCATCATAACGATATCGCTCAGTGGGCCCTGGACATGGACGGTTCCGGGCCGGTCGAGATCGACGGGCGGGGCGAATTTTTTACCGACGGACCCTACGACGTGCCGCACACCTTTGTCATCAAGTACAAATATGCCAACGGTGTAGAAGTGACTTGCCGAACGGCCCCTCAGGACGGCGTGCATTTCGAGTGTGACAGCGGCTGGCTGTTCGTGAACCGTACTCGGATTGAAGCGTCGGACCCGGCCGTCTTGCGGGCCAAATTCACCCGCAACGACAAAACCGTCTATTTCAGCGAAGATCATCACAACAATTTTTTTGATTGCATCCGGAGCCGCAAGCGTTGCATCTGCGACGTCGAGATCGGGCATCGGTCGGCCACCGTGTGCCATTTGGGGAATATCTCGATTCGGCTCGCGCGGCCGATCAAGTGGGACCCGCAAAAGGAACAAATAGTCGGCGACGAGGCGGCCAACCAAATGGTCGGCCGTCCGATGCGAGCCCCATGGCACCTGTAAAACCTGACAATGCCCGGGTTTGATCCGGGCGGACTGTTACAAAAGAAGGAGTGCTATCCGTGAAAGAACAAAAACCCATTGCCCGCAGGGATTTGCTCAAGTATTCCGCCGGCGGATTGGCGGCCGTCACCGCCCTGTCCGGCTATGCCCGGGCCGTGCAAAGCACAGGAGCGCTGGTCATGGCGGATGATAAAAAACCGAAACTGCCAAGCGAAAAAATCGTCGTTGGATTCATCGGTACCGGCGACCTTGGTCGTCGGCATCACCTGGACAACAATTGCCTCGAACGTCTGAAAGACCAGATTGAT
The DNA here is from genome assembly GCA_964401335.1 of uncultured Planctomycetales bacterium. Taxonomy (GTDB): domain Bacteria; phylum Planctomycetota; class Phycisphaerae; order UBA1845; family PWPN01; genus JAAYCU01. The sequence goes on along the minus strand of CAYNYK010000005.1, from coordinate 57,686 downwards.
GTGGCCGCCGTCTGCGACGTGGACAGCAATCACGTGGACGAGGCGGCCCGCTTATGTCTGGCAAAGGCCGGGCGCCGCGTTGGGGTCTACAAGGATTTTCGCCGCCTGCTCGATCGCAAGGATATCGACGGGGTCTTTGTCGTCACCCCCGATCACTGGCACGCGCTGATTGCCATAGCGGCTATGGAGGCCGGCAAGGATGTGTATTGCGAAAAGCCGCTGACCCTGACCATCGAGGAAGGCAAGGCCATGGTTGCCGCCGCCCGGCGTTATGGCACCGTTTTCCAGACAGGCAGTCAGCAGCGTTCGGACGCCCGCTTCCGCCAGGCCTGCGAACTCGTCCGCAACGGCAAGATTGGCAAGATAAAACGAGTGGATACCGTTCTGCACGGCGTGGACGCCGGCCAATGGAAACCCGCCACTACCCCACCGCCGGAGTTGGATTGGGATTTCTGGCTCGGGCCGGCGCCTTATGTTGATTATCACCAGAATTTGGTGCACTACCAGTTCCGCTGGATGTATGATTATTCCGGCGGCGTGTTGACCGATTGGGGCGCGCATCATAACGATATTGCCCAGTGGGGTCTCGGCACCGACGAAAGCGGGCCGGTTTATGTCGACGCCACGAATGCGACCTTCCACGCCCAGGGGCCGCACACTGTAGCCGGTGAGTTTGATATCCATTATAAATATGCCGACGGTACCGACTTGTTCTGCCATACTCAAGAACAGTCCTACGAGGACGGCACGAAATTCGGCAACGGTGTGAAGTTCACCGGTACCAACGGCTGGATCTTCGTCAGCCGCATTGAAATCCAGGCCTCCGATCCGGAATTGCTCAAAATCGAGTTGGGCGGCAACGACATCCGCCTTTACAAGAGCGACGACCACCATCAGAACTGGCTGGATTGCATCCGCAGCCGTGAAAGATGCATCTGCGACGTGGCCATCGGGCATCGCTCGGTGTCCATCTGTCATATCGGCAATATCTCCGCCCGGCTGCATCGGCCGTTGCAATGGGATCCGCAGAAGGAGGAATTCGTCGGTGATGCCGAGGCCAACCGGATGATGAGCCGGCCGATGCGCGCCCCCTGGCATCTGTGAAAAACAAGTCGTGCAGGAAACAGGAAAATGAACCAATCCTATAGATGAGGAAATAAAACATGCAATCCGTTGAGCAACTGTTAACCCAATTACGTGACGCTGATGAATCGCAGGCGTACAAACTTTTGTTCGAGCAGGTCCAGGAAGCGATGAAGGCCACCCGGCCGGGCGCCGAAAACGAACGGGCCGCCCTGGCCGCCGCCGTGTGCGCGGAGCTTTCCCGCACGGTGGAAGTTCCCCCTTCCAAGCCGAACCGCCCGCCGACACAAAGGCCGCTCTATCCGGCCGCCGTGCAACGAACGGCGATCACTCGTATTTTGCAATACGTGGCCGGCGACGCGGAAATACCCTTTCTTGTCGAGGCCATGAAGAAACTCGAGGTACGTGAGGCCGCCCGTTGCGCGTTGGCGTATAACCCGTCGCCGGCAGCCACCAAGGCCTTGATTGATGCCCTTGGCGAGGTCGGTCCCGAATTTCTGATCGGCGTGGTCGGCTCGCTCGGCCGGCGGCATTGCCCGGACGCATTGGCGGCCTTGCAAAAATTGGCCGACGACGAGACCTATGATCCGGAAGTACGTCTGGCGGCCGTCGAGATGTTGGCCAATTATCCCGAACCGGCCAACGACGCGCTCATCGTCGCCATGGCCCAGTGCCCGTGCCCGATGACCAAGACTCGGACGGCCAAGGCCCGCGTGCGTCTGGCGGAGACTCTGGCGAAAGCGGGCAAGAAAGCCGACGCCAAAAAAATCTACGAGGCGATCAAGGCCTGCAAATGCGACCACCCCGCCCAGAAAAAGGCGGCCGAACTTGCTTTGCAGAGTCTTTGAATCTGCTTCGGTATGATGGTTTACCCGCGGGTGAGGCGGTTTTTCCGCTCCACCCGCGGGTATACCGCGTGTGGATCATCTAATGTACGCACCGCCCGACCACAATTGCCTTGCTTTGTCCTGCCGTGGAGAATAAACCCCTTCCAGACTCATCTATGCACAGGAGGATTGCCACGTGTACCGCCATGCTATGACCGTGATCGTGTTATTGTTGATCGGTACGGCCTGCTCCCGTCGCGAAGAGCCGGCCGTTCCCACGCCGGAACCTACGCCTGCCGCCAGCCGGGAGGCATCGCCAGGAGCCGATGAGGAGGGTTTTGTCAGCCTCTTTGACGGGAAAACGCTGAACGGCTGGCAGGGGCCGGCCGAGGATTACGAAGCGGTTGACGGGATCCTTGTCTGCAAAAAGAGCGCCCACGACGCTCTGTACACCGAACGGGAATACAGCGACTTCATTCTTCGCCTCGAATACCGGCTGGAGCCGGGCGGCAACAACGGCGTCGGCATCCGCGCGGCCATCGACGACAAGCTGCCGCCGGCCGTGACCGGTCTGGAGATTCAAATCCTCGACGACAGCTTTCCCGAATACCAGAACCTCGCTCCGGAGCAGTTTAACGGTTCGGTTTACGGGGCCGCGGCGGCCAAGCGCGGCCACATGAAGCCCGTGGGCGAGTGGAACGCCATGGAAATAGAGGCGAAAGGCTCGCGCGTCCGGGTGACGTTGAACGGGACTCTTCTTCTGGATGTTGACATGGACACCATCGGCCCGGTGAAGATGCACGGTTATGATTTCGTCGGCCTGCACAACAAGACCGGCCATATCGCCATCTGCGGTCACGATCATCGGGTTGAATTCCGCAACCTGCGCATCAAGGAGCTGTCGTGATCGAAATCGGCCGGTCGAATACGGATCAGACGGTTCAACCGCGCCCCGCCGGTGGCCGCCGCAGCCGATGCTTCTCGTCGCTGAGCTTGCGCTGCGACGGTTTGAGCACCTTCATTGCTTTTTTGACATCCGATACCTTGAACACGGCCGTCGCCTTACCGCCCCGGGCCCCCGTGGTGCAGTAGGCGTAATTAATGTTGATATGAGCTTCGGCCAGCTTCCCACAAACGTCCGCCAAAGCTCCCGCCCGGTTGGACATGTCCACCAATAACACTTCCGTCTCGGTCGTCGGCAGGTTGAGGGGGGCCAGGGCCGTTCGCACATGGTTGACCTCCTCCGCCACGACCCGTAGCACGCCGTGCTCGCTCGAATCCATCATGGTCATGGCTACGATATTGATCCTCGCCTGAGCCAGGGTCCGGGTTACCTGGGCCAGCACGCCCGGTTTGTTCACCAACATGATCGAAAATTGCGTGATCAGTTCCATTTTTGTTCTCCCGCGGGTTGCATCCCGTCCTCGTTGCTCCGGCTGATGCCGGGGGGTTTATTCCGGATACCGATAATGCTCGACCGCCGCCAACATGGCCTGGTGGGCCGAGGCCGGATAGTCCCAATCGTCGTCCGGCCCGACAATATATCCGCCTTCCGCGCCCAGTTCCTCAATCCGTCGAAGCGTGTCGGCCTTTGTACGTTCCACGTTGTCGGCCAACATCACGGACGAAGAGACCCCTCCGCACAGACACATCCGCCCGGTGGTCTGCCGGCGAATATGATCCAATCGATTGCAAGCCGGTTGCAGTGGATCAAGTGCATCGATTTCCAATTCCAGAAAATCATGAATGAGCGGAGTGACATTCCCGCAACTGTGCAAAAAGACCAGTATGCCCGCCTCATGATAGCACTCCACGATTTTCCGCAGGTGCGGTTTGATATACCGCCGCCAGGTTTGGGGCGCGAAATTCGCCATGGAGCTCATACCGTAATCGTCCATGATCCAGGCTGCCTCCACACCCAACTGGATGTATCGCCGGGCAATGACTGATTCGAAAGTCCCAATTCGGTCAAACAATTCATCCACGCCGCCGGGGTCCGTATTAACCGCCTCGGCCAGATGCTGCATGCCTGTCAGCAGCCAGGCCCGCTCGTAGAGCGTAAAACGGTGCTCGCCAATCAACAGTTGATGGTCCGGGTGGCGAAGATTGGCTAGGTCGGCGAACAGATGCGGATCCTCGGGATTCGGCCACGGGTGGCGGTTCAGCAGATCCAGCGAATCGGCGAGGGGGTGAGCGACGGGAAACGGCATCATGGCTGGGTCCGGCGATTCCTTCCGCCAGGTCACACCCCAGGTGTCTTTCCATTCGTTGGCTCCCGGCGGCCGTGCATCGCTCGGATCGCCGCTCCAATAGCAGATTTTATACACCGGCCAATCCAGCTTGCAGGGTAGCAGCGCGCCATGGCGGCATCGAAGGGTGGCAACCAATTCCTCTTTGGGAAACAAGTAGGACATGCGGCCGGCTCAGCCTCCATTTGCTGAATCTATTATATCCTACCGGGCTGTCAACAGGAAACGTTGGTCAAGCCTCATTCCGCGATATGGCCGAGCTGACGCTTGAGGATTTTCCCCGTCGGGCCGCGGGGCAGCTCGCGGATGATATGTACTTCGCGAGGTACCTTGTAACCGGCCAGATGTTCCCGGCAATACTCGCGTAAGACCTGGGGAGTTGTCTCAACGCCTTCCTCCAGACTTACGTACGCGATCACCGCTTCCCCGCGGCTTTTATCGGCCTGACCGACCACGGCCGCCGCCGCCACCGCCGGATGCCGCTCCAGCACGTTTTCCACTTCACGTGGATACACGTTCTCTCCGCCGACGATAATGAGTTCCTTGGCCCGGCCGGTGATGCGGATATGACGATCTTCCTCGATGCGGACAATGTCTCCCGTGCGTAACCACCCGTCCGGACCGATTATCTCGGCGGTTTCGGACGGTTTGTGGTGATAACCCTTCATCACCAGCGGACCACGGACGAAAAGTTCGCCCTCGCGGCCGGCTCCCAAAGTCTTTCCGGCGTTGTCGCGAACCTGGATTTCCACTCCCGGCAAGGGGGTACCCACCGTACCGACGCGATGGTTCCAGGGTACGTCCACGGAGATGATCGGCGAGGTCTCGGTCATGCCGTAACCTTCCAGGAGGGTCAGCCCGGTGCGCTCACCAAACAGATCATATATACCTCTTGACAGAGGTTCTCCGCCGCTGACCGCCAGCCGGATACGGCCGAAATCGTTTCGATCAAGATCCTTGAGGCGGGCGATGGCCGCGAACATACTGGGAACGGCCATGATGATGGAAACATCCGTCTCCCGGATTACCTTGTACGCGGCTTGCGGGGAGAAGCGGGGCACAAAGGTAACCGACGCCCCCAGAACCACCGGTATAAAAATCAGAACCGTCAGCCCGAAAACGTGGAATGACGGCAGCACGCCTAGAAAATGGTTTTCAGGTCCCATTCGCATGTGTTCAATCGCCGCCCGTGAATTGGACAGAAAATTCTCGTAAGTCAGACAAACGCCTTTCGGTTGCCCGCTGGTTCCGGAAGTATAAACGATCGCGGCGATGTCTTGCGGTTTCTTGAGGGGGGGATCAGGCGTTCGGCGTACGCGGGACCATAGATAACGTCGTCTTAAACCAGCACACTCCAGAAAGAGGGTACGCACGGGAAATGATTCAGCTAAAGAAGCGAAATGTTCAGTGGATATCACAAGGTCGATCTCTGCATCATGGAGAATGACCCGCAATTCTTCTGGTTTCAATAGAAAATTCAATGGTACGATGGTTTTGCCGGCCCACAGACAACCCAGTAAGGTTCCCAAACCGGCAACCGAGGCAGGCAACATAACACCCACACGCTCACAGCGGGTTTCACTCTGGATTAAGGAACGCATGGTCTGGGCAAATGTGCATAGCTGCGTACTGGTCAGACTGCGGAACGAATCCTGAGCGACGATTCGCTTCGGCTGACGACGGGTATGTTCAAGAAGCATATTGATAAGCATTGACGGTTTTTCGCCTCTTTGAAAATGTAAAAACAAATCTTAGTGGATTAGTTATTGGACGTCCAACGATTTTCCTATAAATTATGAACATAGATAAGCTTTCGAAAAAGCTGCTTTGAAATTGGGGAAGAAGGTTGATCCGCATGAAAAGCCGCCGATGGTTTAATTCGTTCGCGCTTTCCAGGTTGTGCATCACCGGCTTTTCAGTATTGTTGCTTATCGTTATTGGATGCACCAGTCTTCCGGAAGCTGAAAAACAGGCGTTACAACGGACCGCAGGATTATATCAACGCGGGGAATTCCGGGCCGCCGCCACCGAACTTGACCGCCTTATCAAAGATTACGATCAGGCCGTCGAAATATCGGAAGCTTATTATCTGCGAGGTCTTTGCCGATTAATGAGTAAGTCGCCGCGCGAGGCGGAACAGGATTTTGAGCGAGCGATCCAGAAAAGCCAGCGAACGGATTTAACCGCCCGTTGCCGTGCTTCATTGGCGGCTATCGCATACCAGGCGGGAAATTGGGCCCGGGCGGGTGAGCTTTACGTGCAGGCCCTGCCCGACCTTCCCGACCAGCCGCCCAAGGATAAGATGCTTTATTGCGCGGGCGTCGCCTTGCAGCGCAATGGTCAGTGGCGCGAGGCGGTGTTTCAGTTTGGTCAGATTCTGCGTAAGTTCCGTGACAGCCCGATGGCCGCCGACGCCCGGCGGTTGGCCAGTTGGCGACACGATTATTACGCGATACAACTTGCTGCTTACAGCAGCGCTGATCGCGCGGAAAGCAAGGTTCAGGAGTTGCGGGCTAAAGGATTTAACGCGGTGCAGGAGTTTCTGCCGCGTAATAACCAGTCATTGTGGGTCGTCATGGTCGGTCGCTATCCCTCCTACGGGGAGGCCGTCCAGGGACTGAACCGCGTGAAGCGGAGTTATCCGGATGCGTTCATCATTCCATAAAACCGGCCGGCGGGTCGTCCTGTGCGCAACTATGGCGGCGACCTGCTGGATCGGAGCCTGTGCCAGTACCGAAAAACAGCAGACGCCTAATTCTGAGCCGCGGGAATTTGCTCAGCCTTTCAATCGGCCGGCGGCGGCCGCGCCCGAGGATCCGGTCAAACCGGGATTCGGTACCTACCACCCGGCGGTATGCACCGTTTTCCCCGACTATCGGCTCAACATCGGCGACGTGCTGGAAATCATCTATCACGTCCGTACCGAGGTGTCCATCGATCGCTACCGGCTCAAGGTCCAGGACGTTATCAGCATTAATTTCCCATTCCATTCCAAATACGATCAGGAGGTTACCGTCAACAGCGACGGAACCATCCGGTTGCAACTGGTGGGCGAAGTGCCCGTGGTGACGCGCGGCGAACGAGGCCTGGGCCCGTTCCATTTTCAACAGGATAAGGACCTGCACTGGGAACGCTATGTGCCCGACGCTCCGGAAGGTAGACAATGGGAGCCGTGCGATTTTGAAGTGATGCGCATGCTCGACGGCCGTTGGGTCAAGCGAACTTCCGACGGTACGGAATCCCCGCTCGAGGAGATGGTCCCGACCAACGAAAACGGGGAAATGCTGTACCCCTGTATTGTCGATGCCCTGTTAACCGCGACCCGCCGGGAACGCTATGAATACGACGCGGTCCAGCAGCGCTGGAAAACCCGCCCTATCGTCATCGAGCAGGCGGGGATGACCGCGGGCAAATTGCAGGACGTATTGCAGGAGCTGTACGGCAAGTATCTGAACAAGCCGGAACTCACCGTCACAATCAAGCAGGCCAACATCAAGATCGCCGAATTGAAAACGGCCATTACCACCGCGCCTCGTGGGCAGTCGCGTTTAATCCCGGTCAAGCCCGACGGCACGCTCGATCTGCCTTTTATTGGCGAGGTGCTGGCCTATGGGAAAACGGTCCAGCAGCTCAAGGTCGATATCGAGACCGCCTATGCCCAGGTGGATCTGCCGGAGATCAGCGTCACCGTCCAGATGAACCAGTGGGCCCCGCAGAAATTCTTCGTACTCGGCGAGGTCAACGGCCCCGGAATGATCACCGAGATGATGCCCATGACCGTTTTCCAGGCCATCGCCGCCGCCGGGGGGGTGAATCCGCGGGCCAGCGATAAGGAAATCCTGATCATTCGCCGCAAAGGTTTGCCCGTACCCGAGGCCACCGTCATGGATCTGCGGGGGCTGCGCAATCCGAGTCCGCGGGCCAAGGCCGGTCCCCAGCCGGATTTCGCCAACCTGCGTTTCGATTTCTTCCTGGCCGACGGCGACATTATTTACGTGCCGACCTCCGGATTGGCCGCGACCGGCGATTGGGTGGATCAGGTGTTCGGACGGATTATTCGCGGCGTGTTCCCGTACCAGTTCTATACGGGTTTGAATTTCGGATACGAACTGCATAACGAACCGAGCAAGAGCAAAGTGGACCGCAGTCCGTGGCCCAACGTGAATGTTGGCCTTACGCCGTGAGGAATTTTTGAAGCAGGAGACCGTCGCTTCGTCGGAATGTTTTTCCTGACGGGGCGAACGGCTTCGCAGACGGATAATATTATGGCCGATGCAATTGGCTCCAGATCGTTGCGTGAATTGGCCCGTGTGCTTTTTGCCCGCTGGCTGGTTTGTTTATTGATTGTCGTTCTGATCGCGGCGGGAACGTGGGTGGCCTGCACGAACGCCCGAAAGCATTACCGCTCCTCGGTCAAGTTCCAGATGCGCGAGCCACGCCCGCGTAATCCCGTGGCCCGGGAAGTCTCCTCCGACCGCTCGCTTCAGGTTTTTATTAAAAGCCAGCAGGAATTGATTACCTCCGAGCCGGTCCTGGCTCGGGCTTTCCTGTTGATGCAGATGTCCCAAAAGGATGATGAATTTTACAAGCGTTGGCAGGAGGCGCGTCGCGAATGGGGAGAGAGTCAGTTCCTGACGAACGGCAATAGCAAGAACCGGTGGGATAAATTCAACGGCATCCTGGCGGAGCTGGACAAACTGATCGAGAACAAGAAACGGAGCTCCGAGGGATCGGAGTTCATGGAGCAGATCCGCCGGTTTACCAGGAGCGTCAAGGTGGAGGCCGGCGAGGGTGGCGAGGAGATCTCCCTGACGGAAGCCCTTACCGTTACGGTGACCCAGCCGGAGCCGGTGACCCAGGCCCAGATGGCCGCCGACATGGTGGCCCGCAATTACCTTGATCGCTACCGTCAATTGCAGTGGCTGAGCAGCAAGGATACCGTTGAGATGATGAATGTACGGACCCTGTCGCTCAAGCAGGAACGCGTGGAAACGGCTCAGAAGGCCTTGACCGCCTTCGTCGAAAAACTCGATGAACCTTCCGATCTGGGGATTCTTGAACAACTCACCCGCTCCGGTACCGAGGCCGGCAAGCAGATTCTGGTACGGGGCCTGCACGAGGACATGCTGGCCCGCTCCGGCGAGCTGGCCGAGCTGCGTCAGCTTCAGCAGCAGCTTCTGGAGCAATTGCCCGCGGCCTTGTGGGGGGACAAACCGCGCACCGATGCCGAGGGCTTGCTGACGGTGCCGGATTACGCCGTGGTCGATCAAATGACCGATACCGATCCGTTGTTGACCGACATGGTGACCACCATTCCGGAAAAAACGATGGCCAGCAACGTGGTAATCAGGCAGCTCAAGACCGCCGAAGTGACCTTGCTTACCGATCTTAATCGTCTGCGGGTAGATTACAGCGAAGATTATGATGAAGTTCAGAAGAAACGCACCGAGATCGCCAAGACTCGCCGCCTTATTCTCAAGGAACTGGTCGGCGAGGCCCGGACTCTGCATATCCCCATCGCCATTCTTTCCGCTCGCCAGAAGGAAACCCGGGCGGATTTGGATCGCTTGCAGGAACAGTTGAACCGAGTGACCGGTAAGCTCTTTGAATACCAGTCGCTAGCATACGAAATGAATCTGGCGCGTTCGGAGTATGAGCAGGCCTCCAAGGACCTGGCCTCGGCCAAGGCCGGGCGGGAACAGGAGGCCGAGGGTATCACCATCATGATTATCGAGGAGGCCCAACTGCCGGATGTGAGCCGGCCGGCGTTCCCCAAGCCGCTGTTGTATACCGTGATCGCCGCTTGTGTCGGCTTGTTGCTGGCCGTGGCGTATGCATTCGTGGCCGATCACTTCGACCACACATTCAAGTCCATTGAGGAGGCCGAGCGCTATTTGGGCGTTCCCGTGGTTGGTTCGGTGCCCAAATGTGGCGGCCGACTGATAACCTGAGGATATTATGGTCCGCGACAAAGGAAACGATTGGGATCCCGCGAACGGCGAGAACGACTGGTCGGAAGATGAGTCTTCCCGGCCGACGCCCTCCGAGGGGCGCTCTTCCGGCGAGCAAGAAGACTTATTGATACCGGATGAGGAAGACCTTGCCTTGCCCGAAGGTGCCGGCCTGGGGCCCTCCGACGATGTGAAATTATCCGAGGAGGAGTTGGCCCAGTCGCGGAGGTCCGTATCCGAAAAGTCCGCGTCGTCGGTTACCGTTTCGGCGCCGAGGGCCTCGCGCTCGACCGCCGGGCGTTCCGCGACCTTGCGTCATGGGGCTCGCGACGCCGTGGATCAGCTCTGGGCGTCGGTCTTCTTTGCCCCGGGACAAATCGCTCCGAAATCGGTAGTGGTGACGGCGGCCGAGCCGCGCGAAGGCGTCAGTCAGATTGCCGTGGCCTTGGCCTTGGCCGGCTGCGCCGCCGAGCGCGGACTGCGGATCGCCTTGGTGGATTTCAACCTTCGTCGTCCCATGCTCCACCGGATTCTGGGTCTGCAATCGGCGCCCGGCGTGGTGGAGGTACTGGCCGGCCAGAAGACTTTGGTCACGGCCGCCCAACAACTGGAGGAAGGTCGGCTTAGTGTACTGGTCGCGGGCCAGGTTCAGGGCGCCGTTTCCTCCCTGATGCAACGCCAGAACATCGGCAATTTGGTTCGCGATCTGGCGGCGGCGTATGACCATGTGATCATCGATGCCCCGCCGGTCAATACCCAGGCGACGGTCCAGGCCTTGGCCGGCTGTACTGACGGTGTCCTGCTGGTCACCAAGGCCACCGTGACCCGTCGCGAGTCCGTGGCCGAGGCCAGAAAACGGGTCGAACTGGCCCACGGCAAGGTGATCGGCCTCGTGCTGAATCAGCGGCGGTTTCCGATCCCCGGTTTCCTCTATCGCCGCATGTAAAGGCCGAGGCTCGGACAGGCTCTCGGTTAATTCACTGGTTCATTCATGCAACTACTGGCGGAACGAAGATTGGATGCAGTGATGTTGCTGGCGACGGTCCTGTTGGTCGTCGCCATCTTGTTGACCCCCGCGCCTTACTTTTTGGTGGTGCTGGCCGCCGCCGCGGGTTTGGGCCTCTTTGCGGCCTGGGCCGTACTGGGCGACCTTCTGATTGCCGTTCTGCTCTGGTTCGTTACGGTTATCGCCTTGCACGAGGAATTATGGCGCGTGCGCGTACCCTTCTTTTTCGCCTTGACAATCGATCGGATTGCCATCGTGGTGGTGTTTTTGCTTTGGATGGCCATGTGGCTTCTTGGTCGCTCGCGTATTCGGCCGGCCGGAGCGGTGTATTGGCTGATGGCGATGATTTTGGGCTATTTCACGCTTTCCGCCGCCGTCAGCGGGTTCCAAACCGTCGCCGTGGCCACGGTCCATTATCGCCTGATCGGCGGATACTGGTTTGCCTTCATGGTCTTTTTTCTTGTTCTGCATGCCGTACATCATGAAGCCCATTTCCGCCACTTGTTGATTTTCTTCCTGCTGGTCAGCCTCTATCTCACCTTCATTGGCTGGTGCGAGCACCTGAAACTCTGGTCCTTGGTTTTTCCCCGATTTATTGCCGACCCCACCAAGGGCATCCACTGGGGTCGGGTTCGCGGACCGTTTCTGGTCAGCCCGGCCATGGGAGTGGCCTTGCTTTTTTGTTTTTTCAACAATCTTGTTCTGATTCGCAAGGTGCATAGACCCGCCCGCATGGTGTTGTACATGGTGTGCCTGGCCATGCTGCCGGTGATTTTTTGGACCCATACCCGTAGCGTCTGGCTCGGTTTGATTCTCGGCACGATGGTCTGGCTCATCTACACCCGTCGGCGTTGGAGTCGGACGGCGGCCGTTTGTTTGCTCACGGTGGCGGCCATCCTTGCGTTTTTCATTAACGAGGAAGGGTTCCGTTCCGCCAGGCGTTCCCAGGGCGGCGTTATGGATACCGATCCGATTACCATGCGCATCGGTCTGGCTTTGCTCAGCCGGGACATCTGGCTCGACCACCCCTTCGTGGGCATTGGGTTCGGGCATTTTCGCGATGTCGCCCCCCGCTACGCGCGCGATATTCAAAGCCCCTACTACCGGTTCGCCTCCCAGGCGATGGAGCATAACAACTTTCTCAGTCTTCTGGCCGAGACCGGCCTGATCGGTCTGCTGCTTTTCGTGGCCCTCCTGGTTGCCTTGCTCCGGATCAGTCTGCGGTTGTACAGCCGACTGCCCGCCTGCGCCGAGGGGTTGATCGATCGGGACATCATCGTTTTATTCTGGGTGCTCTTTGTCGTCTTCTTCATCGATGGCATGTTTCGTGAGACCAGCGTGTATCCATTCACCAATGCTTTGTTTTTCGGTTTTGGCGGAGTTATTGTTGCCCTGGATTACCTGTTACGTCCGCAGCCGATTCGACCGCAGGCGCCCGCCGTCGTTGGAAAGCCGGTCACGCGGTTTGATCGCGTTCAGCCTGTCGGTGCGGAGAACGCCCTTTGACCATTTCCGCCGGTACCAATCTTGTCCGCAGGCCGTTTCTTTTTCGGTCTGAAACCATTAGTGAATCGCTGAGCGTATACCTGCCAACCGTGTTCGCTTCGCGGTTCATCGGTTTGGTGCGCGGAGTCGTGCTTGCCTGGCTGTTGACCACTGGCGAGTTTGGTCTATTACAGATTGCCCTGATCGTCGTCAATATTCTCGATCCCTTTTGCAGCCTGGGTCTGAACGAGGCCCTCGCCCGTTATGTTCCCCAGTATGAAACGAAACAGGCCCTGCGGGCATTCCTTCGTCGCGCGGTAATCCTGATTCTTGCCGTGGGGCTTGGTTTGACCGCCGTGGTCGCTTTATGTGCTGAACCTATCGGCCGGTTCCTTTTTGCCACCTTGAGCCGCGACGGCGCCGGGGTGGAACCTCAAGCTTGCACTATGTTAACGCGTATCGCCACCGGGGTGACTCTGACCCTGATGATCTACTATTTGCTGATGGGTATTCTCAAGGGTCTGCGTATGTTTCGGGCCGTCAGTTTGCTGGAACTGGTCAGCAACGTGACTTTCATGGCGACGGCCGTTCTGGTTGCTCTGGCCGGCCGAAATACCGCCGTGGCCATGCTGGTTTGTTACGGTTTCACGCTGCTCGCTTCGGCCCTTTTGGTTGTTCCCGGTTTGGGTCGGACGCTCCGGGCGGTTCCCGATCAGGTGTCGCTGACGGCTTTGAGCACCGATGGCTCCATGCATCGGGTTGTCGAGCGACTGATGCGCTTCGGGGTTTGGGTTGCCCTGGCCGCCATCGTGTGGCAGACTCTTCAGTTTTATCCGATGTGGTATCTTCAAAAAGTGTACGGACCCGAGGTGACCGCCGTTTTCGGCGGCGTCCGGCTGCTGACCCAGGCCGTATTGATTATTTCCGTGGCCGTCGTCACCGTCGTGCAAACCTCGGTTACGAAAACTTGGGAAGCCGAGGGTCCGCCCGCCGCCGATCGAAAACTGGCTTTGGCCTTCAAGACCACGGCCCTTACTCTGCTCGTCCTTTGTGCCTTGATCGCCGGTTTGTCCGATGTCCTTGTCCGTCTGTTCCCCCGCGATTACGCGGAAGGCGCGCGCATCGTTTCCAGCCTGCTGCTGTTCTTCATGATCAGCGGGCACCTGGGCTTTCTGGCCATTCATTTCAGTTTGATCGAGTGTCCTTGGCACCTTTTTGTGCCCTGGACCGCCGGACTGCTGGCCGGCATTGTCGCCGGCCGATGGCTGGTGCTGCCCGGCCTGACTCCCGCTCAAGCCCTGCAGGCGGCCGTCTGGTCGGGTATCCTGGGAGTTAGCGCTGCCGTGTTGGTAGCCTTCTTTCTGATATGGATCGAACGTCGGCCTGTTGATTTCGGCACGGTGTTGTTAATCGCCGCTACCTATGCCTTGGCCGGCCCGATCTATTTGTTTATCGCGGTCATGCTTGTTCTGTGTGTCCTGGCTTGGATGAGTAACGTCATATTCACCATCGAGGGTAAGCAAAAACTGCGGCAGTTGCTTGGTGACGGCTACCGTAGAATACGGGCCATGTTGTCGAAGGGGATGGTTTAATCGGTGACGCCATGTACACCTTCGATCCTTCAACAACCTATCCGATACCCCCCGCTTCCTCGGCGCGGCCGGACTGTTCCGTGGTGATTTGTACGCGCGATCGCCCGGATGTGCTGAAAAATTGCGTACGTTCCGTGACATGTCAGAGCCTGCGGCCGATCGAGCTGATCGTCGTTGACGACGGATGCCTCACCGAGGCCGATCGTGATTATTTGAACAATCTTTGTCATTCCGCGGCCATCCCCTTTGTCTATCTGCGTAAGGATCCTCCGGGCCTGCCTGCCTCGCGCAATCTGGCTGTCCGCCATGCCCGCGGCGCGATTGTGCAATTTCTCGATGATGACGTGGTTCTCGATCAGGGGTTTCTGCGGGAAATTCTTGCAGTCTACGCGACGGATACCGAAGGTCTTCTGCTTGGTGTGGAGGGCACTTTAATCGAGCCGCGACGAGCTTCCGGGGCTGCGCGGCTGTTCGATCTGGTTTATTCTCTGGCCGGCTGGTGGGCCCTGCCCCCGCACGGTCCACGGCCGCCTGCGCCGCCGGTATTTGCCCGCTTGCGATCGTATATCGTTCCCACCCGAAACATTGTCGGCGCTACCATGTCGTTTCGTCGCGAAGTACTGGTGCAAAACCCCTTCGACGAGGGATTGAGCGGTTACGCGCTTGGCGAAGATCGTGACATGTCTTATCGTCTTTACCTGCGCGGCCGGCTTGCCCGTAGCCTTAACGCTCGAGCTGTTCATCACCACGATCCGTGCCAACGGCCGGAGCCTTTTGCCTTCGGCCGTATGATCGTCCGCAATTACACCCGGATCATGCGGCGTAACGGACTGACCCGCCTCGGCGATCGCGTGGTTATCGGTTACAGCCTGGCGACCATCGCCCTGTTTCTCTTGACCCTCAGCCTGGCCCGCCCTCGACGCTATCTGCCTCAGTTCCTTGGAATGCTTAGAGAAAGTCTGTGTTGTGTCCGACGTGTCCTGCGAGAGCATTTGTCTCGGTTGTAATACCGCTGCATAATTTTGCCTGGGGGCTTGACCGCAAGATATTCTGTAGGCTATATGACAAGCAGAGGTCAACAGGCATGAATCAAACATTCGAGTTAATCAAAAAACTTGCGGCCGAGGGAAAAGTGAAGGTATCCGAACACGGTTACGATGAGTTAGCGGATGATGATTTAACCGTGGTGGAAATACTTGCCGCTCTGGAGAAGGCGGAGATTATTGAGGATTATCCGGATTACCCAAAAGGCCCATGCGTTCTTGTGTTACAATGGGGTAGTAGAGGGCAACCGATTCATGCCGTTTGGGGCGTTCCAGCCGGGAAGAGCGAACCAGCGGTGTTGGTCACGGCTTATTGTCCTGATCCTCAGCGCTGGGAAGAAGGCTTCAAGAGGAGACGCTTATGAGTAATCGACGTTCTATCAAGCTGGTTAAGGAAGGCGATTACGTAGCGGAAGTCGAAGTCGAATTGATCGATGATCCCGACGGATGGGGCCCCTATCTTTCGTTACAAGATGCCGGCAAACTCGACAGTGTGCGTACCGCCCTGAAGAAGACTGACCTCAACACGGCTAGGAAATTGGCCAAAGTCTATCATTTGACCCCGGTCAATTGATCGCGATCTTTTTTGTTCAGGCCCGGCCCATCCTGCTTCAAACGGCATCAAATCGACTGACCGGTTGCCAGAGCTTGGCCCCGAGCCAGCGGACGACGGCCTCGTCCTTGAGCAGAGCCACCCGCCAGCAGTCGCATTTCAAGTTGACATGCCAGTTGCTTTCGATCGCCCGCCCCATGCCTTCGAGAACGATCAGATCACTATCGGCCGCCACCGCGTTGCATGCGTTCGTGATGATGGAGAAATCAAGCAGGGGGGTGTCGTTGCCCGCATCGACTGTGGCCAGGCGGCCGGCGTCAAGCAGTTCCGACAATAGAGGATCCTGATTGCGTAATTTGTCGAGCAGACAGTTCAACTCGGGGTACGTAATATCGTTGAGCGCCGGCTCGGCATTGGCGGCCAACACGACGCGCGCGCCGCCGCGGGCCATCTCGCGGGCAAGAGGTAGTACCCCCAGTACAATGTCCGAACCGGCGTTATCCACGAAAAATAAAATCTGCTTCCAGGGCGAACCGTTCGTCAGTCGTTCAATCAGCATCGCGGAATGGTCAATAAACCAGCTTTGGCCCGCGACGCGTTCAAGAGTGGCGAAGAAATCGGTCTGCCCCCGTTTGAATAGATCGATGGTCTTGGGTGCGCCAAGGTCAAACATATTGCCGGCCAGCAAGCTAAGGAAGAGTGCCGGCCAACGCTCGCCGTCGGGGGTCTGGTCGAGTTGCTGGATAACCTGCGGATATAACCGGGCGGCGGCATCGTTCTCGCGCCTTTTGACCGCTCGGTAGGGGTCGGGAAAGTCGAATTTCTTGAGCAATGCCTGCCGGTGCCGGACCAGTTCAATGGTTGACAAGGTACCGGTGCGCTCGACCTTGTCGCGAATGATGCGCATCCCCGCCTCGTATTCACGCTGGAACGCCGACCAACGCGCGGGGAAGTGGTCGCCGTCCAGCCCATCGCGAACGATCTGGGCCTGAATATGGCTCGGAAAGTTATCGAACAGGCCGATCCAATAGTCGCGATCGCGTGGATCGGCGGCGATGTTCCAATCGGAAATACGATAACCGACCGGGTCGGCAAGCTGACAGAACAGGGGCATTTATTCCTCGCAGTGGCTGATCTCGGGGGGTATGGGGATGGGCCGGCCCTGACGATTGACGCAGGCCAGCGTGGTTGTGGCCTCGCACAGGACGAGGCCTTCGCGGTAAATTTTGTACGTATGGTCGATCCGGGCCCGGGTCATGCGCTCCAGGCAGACCTCGATGTTAAGATCGTCGTCGTAACGGGCAGGGCGAAGGAAGCGGCACTCGGTGCGAACCACCACGAAAAAGAAGCCTCTTTCCTCCATGTCCCTGTAGCGAATTCCGGCCGTCCGGAGCAGTTCGGTCCGGGCCATCTCGAAATACTCGAAATACTTGGCATGGTGCAGATACCCCATCGGGTCACACTCGGCGTACCGGACGCGCACGTCCAGCCGACACTGCGTACGATGGGGTTCGATTTTCTGCTCAATCGTCGCCA
Source organism: uncultured Planctomycetales bacterium (assembly GCA_964401335.1). Lineage (GTDB taxonomy): Bacteria > Planctomycetota > Phycisphaerae > UBA1845 > PWPN01 > JAAYCU01. The sequence goes on along the minus strand of CAYNYK010000005.1, from coordinate 40,361 downwards.
TAAGGCCGCATATAATACCGGCCAGTCGCCCTGAAGGGAAGACCTTCATTATAGGGACGAAAATCCGTCATCTGGTGTCCTATATTAACCCGATATTATGTTTCACTCTGAGCACGGGCGCGGTCGAGGTCGGCCCGGATTTCGGGCAGAAGGTAATGCTCGTCAAGACCGGGGAGTGTGGCCAAGGCGGCGCAGGTCCGGTCATAGCGAGAGGCTAGATCGGCGGCGATGTCCACGAAAAGGACATGTTGGCCACGGAGCTTGCACAGCCCCCCACCTTCTCCGCCCATCGGCTCGGCGCGAACTTCGACACCCATTTGTTCAGCCAATGTTAATAAATATTCCATACGAGAGGAAAGATCCATCGCGATCCCTCAAGTTATCGCTCTATCAGTGCCGATATTGCAGGCACGGACCGTCAGTACCAGGAGTTTTGATGCCTTTGCGATCCCAGTCAGCACCTACACGGGTACCGCCGCCGCCGATGGAGAGACGGCCGGCGAATCCGTCGCCATCAACGTCGCGGACTTTGCCTCTCCCGCCGCCCGTTCCCGGTACTGTAGCCAATGATGCTTACCTTCTGCAAGAACAGATTGAGCAGCTAGCTGGCCGGTTCGAGGAGCTCAAGGCCCAGTTACGCCAGGCCCAGAAGCTGGCCAGCATCGGTACGACGGCCGCCATGCTCGCTCACGAGTTTAATAATCTGTTCGCCCCGGTGGTCGCCTATGCCAAACACGCCCTGGACACCGATGACGTGGACATGATGCGTAAAGCGCTGACCAAGACGCTTCAGGGTACGGACGCGGTGCGGGAGATGGCCGACCGGCTGGTGGGGCTGGCCCGTCAGGATAGCAGCGTGATCCAGACGGTTCATGTACTGAAAGTCGCCCAGAATGCGATTGGCTGTTTGATGCGTGATCCGCAGAAGGACAATATCACGGTTCATTTGCAGATCGATCCCGAACTGGCCGTCCGGGCCAACGAGAATCAACTTCTGCAGGTTCTGTTCAATATGGTCATAAACGCTCGTCAGGCGATGCTTGGCCGCGCCGGCCGCCTGACCATTGATGCCGCCCCCACGCATGAAGGCCGGGTCATGATCAACGTGCGCGACACCGGATGCGGCATCCCGCCGGAAAACCTTCCGCACATTTTCGAGCCGTTTTTCACCACCAAGAAGAACGCCGACAAACCCGACAAGCGCGGGTTGGGGCTTGGTCTGTCCATTTGCCGCGACCTTATCGAGGAACTCGGCGGCGACATCGACGTCGAAAGCCGCCCCGGCTCCGGCACCACCTTCACCATCACCCTGCCGCAGGCGGATTGACCGATCGGTTCGTCGGTCTCTTTCGCAAGCTTATTGATACGGACGGATGCCGATGGTACCTTCGCCTTGCGGATCATAGCGGAAGCGAAGGTTACAGCTATGGGAACATCATGCCTGAATTACCCGAAGTGGAAACGGTAGCGCGAGGGGTGGGGCGGCACATTGCCGGCCTCACCGTCGAATGGGTACATCTGGGACGGAGTGATATCGTTTATGGAGACCCCGCACCGTTGTGTGCGGCCTTGCGCGGCCGGTGCGTGCGGCAGGTGGTCCGGCGGGGCAAGCAGGTACACCTGGATCTGAGCGGGGGCGGCCGGTTGATCGTACATCTTGGGATGACCGGCAAGCTGCTGATTGCCGACCGGGACGACCCGATCGCCCAACATACTCACCTTCGGCTGACGTTCCGGCGACGGCGGATCGAACTGCGTTTTGTCGACCCGCGGCGGTTCGGCAGAATCTGGTTGATGGTGGATGCCGAGCCGGGGCGGCCATGGATCGGCCGTCGTCCGCCGCCGGTGGCCGCCGACCCGTTGCGGATCACTCTGGCCGATTTTCGGGAACTGCTGAACCGCGACCGGCAGATCAAAGCGTTACTGCTCGATCAACAGCCTTTGAGCGGGGTCGGAAACATTTATTGCGATGAAGCCCTGTACCGGTCGGGAATTCACCCACGTACCCGGGCGGCCGACCTGAATGCGGCGGCGGCCGGGCGACTTTGGCGAGCCCTCCGCCGGGTGCTCAACGATTCGATAGCCGCCGGGGGCACCACGGTCAGCGACTACCGGGGGGCGGACAATGCCACCGGCTGGTACCAGCGCAAGTTGCGCGTTTACCAGCGAACAGGCCAACCCTGTCGGCGGTGCCGGTCGAGGATCAAACGGATAACCGTCGCCGGTCGGGGTACCTTTATCTGCCCCCGCTGCCAGCCGGTGCCCCGGCGGCGGGCCTCTGGCCAAACCCGCCGGCGTCGATTATAAATATGTCATGCAGAACGCTTATCGGGAGACATTACGCTTGTCGATCCGGAAGTTTATCGTCGGCGGATTCGCGCGGTTGGGCTTGTTGCCGCTCATGGCAATTCTGGCGGCTACCGGTTGCCAGGCGCCGGCACAGCCGGAAGGGCCGGCCATCGCTTATGTGCGCGCGGATGCGTCGCACGATCGCGATCTGTTATTCGAAGCGGCCGGCGACACCCTGCGAAAATATAACTTCGAGCTGGACCGGCAGGACCGTCTGGCCGGGGTGATCACGACCTTCCCGGATACGTCGGCCAGTTGGTTCGAATTCTGGCACACGCAACCTGCGCCCGCCTATTACTGGGCCGAATCCAATTTCCAGACCATCCAGCGGCAGGCCACGGTCACGCTTCGCTCGACCGATAAGGAAGATCTTCTTGAACTGGACGTACAGGTGGATCGTTATCGCTACGGCTTGGAGGAACGACAGATCGACAATTCCGCGGCGGCCATGCGACTGTTCAGCAGCGCCGCCCCGACGGTCAGCGGCCAGATGGAAAGGGCCGAGGACTCCGGCTACCGCGTCCTCCTCGGCCGCGATGCTGAGTTTGAACGCAAGCTGATCAATGCGATCGTGGCGAAATACGAAACCCTTGAACCACCCGTCTCCGACGAGTCTCCCGCTCCTTAAACTTAATCGTTGTGCCGAGAAAAGATTTTCGGCACAGCGGTTCTCGATTCATGGAAATCCCCAAGGTCGTGTAGCTTGCGCGCTGAGACGCTACGGCCCTGGAAGGGCCCTGTATTTCAGCCCCGGGTGAAGCGCAGCGAAACCCGGGGTTATCATACCCCGCGAAGAATGAACCCCGTAAGGGGTGACGGAAACGAAAAGTCCGCGTTGCCCATTAGCATACGAATCCGTTATATCACCTTATGTTGGCTGGCCGACATGGATCAGGTTTGTCCATAGAGACGTCTGCCTTCCCGCCAGGCGGGGCGGGCCACCGTGCCGGGGATGTGGCGGTCGCGTTCAAATTCCTCCGGCGTCAACACGATAATATCCCGGGCGATTCCCAATCCGCCCAGGACCCGGTCCATGGCCACCATCAGATCCCGGCGTTTACCCGTAAACGGACAGACCACCAGCAGATCGACATCGCTTCGCCGATCGGCGGTCCCCCGGGCCTGAGAACCGAACAGGATGATCTGTTCGGGTCGAAACCGTTCGATCAGCTGACGCGTCGCTTCCTGCAGAATTTGCTCGCTCACCATGGGTCGCTTCTCGCGATTGCATGAAACAGGTCCGGTCAGGCCGGTTCGTTTACGTCCATACCATTATGATATTGTGTCCCGAATCATTACACAACGCAAAGCGGACTATCTAATTTGTGTGCTCGGTTGGGTGGCGGAGGCCGCCCCGTCATTTGCATTCATGGCCCCTTCGTCCTTGGGTGGCGCGGGCGGAGGTAGAAAGGGCTTGTTGACGGCAGGACGTGGGAGCTCCGTGCGGGGCTGGGTGGTGGAGTTAGCGGGATCGTTGGACAGGACTTCGATCTCGACGGAGTTGCTGACCACGCGGACGGGGTCGCCGGTATTGGCCCTTGCGGGCATGGCAATGTAGGCCACACGAATAGTATGCCGGCCGGGAGACAGCGTCAGGTTTACCCTTTTTTCCGGATCGATTACTCGAGATGTGCTTTGCGAATGACGGAGCGCATATTCCGCGACTTCCTTGTCGCTTAAAGGTTCCCATTCACCGGCTAAAGTTATAGGGGTACTGATGGCCGAAAGCGTAATACGCGTGCCGGCTTCAATGGCCTTCTCGGGTTTATACCATTGACCATCGATCTCGATTTCATTCCAGTGACTCTCATCATCGAACACAAATACACGTGCTCCCGTATTTCGCGCATCGACACGAAAGGTCGGGGTCTCGCCGGTCTTCCATGTTTTTTTCTCGGGCTGTAACCGGATTTGGGCGCCTTCGACTGCTTCGCCCCATAGCGGTTCATCCGTAGTGGTCGTCGGTTGCGTAGTGGAAGGCAGGTTGAGAATCTTGCGCGGATCACCGCGGAATGGACCATAGTAATGTAAAATGCTTGAACCCAAATGATCATGTTGAACATAGAACATGTTCTGGTCTGGTAGCCAATACACAACACCGTCCAAACCAGAACCGAATAGTTGCACTTCCGGCCGTCTTTCGTAGGATCCACTACCGGGCGGGACTGCATGCCACAAGTCCGGCAGTCGCCGAACATTTGTTTCAACCGGCGCCTTACTCAGATCAAGGCCGTGGAAAAATAGCTCTTTTTGATTTAAGTCGAATTCGGCGGGAACGGCCGCCGGCCGGGTGGGGGTTTGTGAACTGATTTGCTCGATGCTGACCGCGAAGCGCGTGGCGGCGGAGACATCCGACCAGGGGCCCAGATTTAATTCAAGTTTTTCGGAGCCCAACAAAGCGAAACCTAATGCAATCCCGCTGTTTTCAAAGATATTTTGGATTGATTTCAGCACCTTGCCTTGACTGTCCAGCAGATCCACCGTGAATCGCCACTTCGTTTTAGGCCAGGAAATGACGCCCAATTTCATCTCCGCGGACAGTTGGTTATCCCGCCTGCTGAATTTCATCGTCAACAGAGAAACCCCGTCTTTCGTGTCCCCCGCCGGAGCGGATAAGCCGATCTTAACATCCTTATCGAACTCCAGTTTGCCCTCGAAGCGGTTACGGGGCGTCAGTTGCAGGTCGAGCGTATTCTTCTGCCCGGCTCGGATTGTGATGGCGATATTTGACGAGAAGTCCATCGGGCCGGGATCGGAAGGAGTGGCCCGGACGTGAATCAGGCCTTCGGGCAGGTTGTGGATGGTGCAGGGCTTGCCCGGCTCGACGAAAAACATACCCAGCAGATCGGCGGGTATCGGAAAAGCGGCGGCTTTCCCCGTCTGCCCGGTAGGCAGTTCGATGGGCGAGAGAGCCAGCAACACAATGCCCCACTCCAGGTGGTAAGGATCGGGTTTGGCCAAGGTGACATCCAGGTTGGCCGTCCCGGGCGGCTGCAACTGCACGGTGGTGGTTTCGCCGGCCGTGACCTGCACGTCGCGCTTCGCGCCCATGAGGTATCCCTGATGATCTTTCCATCCCTTGGCCGGAGGCCTGTTGCCTTTGAAAGCCACGACGGTGTAACGGCCGGCCGGAGCATGATCCGAACTGAAGATACCCTCCTGGTTTGTTTGTACGAGCCCGGCGGACTGGTCCGCGGAAATGATAAATACGCTCACATCCTCCGCGGGTTGGCCGTCGCGATCGGTCACCTTGGTGGTGAGGGTTCCGCATTTCGATAGATCAGGCTTGGGCTTGCGCGCGACCGCGTCTGGTTGGCGCGTAAGTGGGGCGGCATCAGGAAGTGGTTTGGCCAGCGGCTCCACCCTGACGGCCGGGTCAGGTACGCCGACGATGCGTATTTGTTGAACAGCGATGGTGGAGTTCCAGGCGGACTGCACGGAGATTGTGCCGGCCAACTCGGCCGTGGTCTGGTAGACGGTTTTTCCATCGACCGTAACAACCACCTTGTTATCATTCTGCTTAAACTCGATATCGTGCCATTGCCCCGCGGTCAAAGCGTGGGGTTGGGTCACGGTCAGTTCCTGGTTGGTGCGGTAATGGTTCTGGTCGGCCATTTCCCAGTTGAAAATCAGGTGAATCGGACCGACCCAGACACGGAAATTCTGCGTACTTGGCGGCACGATTTGCCCGCGAATCAGGACCGAAGAAATCCGTTTGAAGGAGGTGCGACAGGTGGCCCAGCTTTGATCGCCGCCGCAGGTGCCGAGCAGTTCGTTGTTTTTGATTTTCCAGTTGCCGCCGCTGCGGACCAGTTGGTTGAGGTCGCCGGCGTCTCGAAAGGTCACGTTTAGGACCTGTTCGGAAGAGGGGTCGTCGTTGGTCGGCCGGGTGGTGGATGGGACTTCCGATGCCCATCCTACATCGGAATAGAGATGCAGGCTGATGGTTGCGGTGAGTATGATGGAGATTAATAACAAGCCGGCCAGCGAGCGGCTGAGATAATTGTGACCGGCGGAGGGGAGATTCAGGATGCGTCGGATGCGTTCCAGCAGCGAGCCGCCGGAGGCGGCGGCGACCAGGGACGGGGACGGGCCGCGAAGGGATTCCAACTCGGTAAGTGCCCGGGCGTAGTCGAGCGGGCGGCCGCCGGCGGCGACGGCGATGTCGTCACAGCAGTTTTCCCGCTCGGCGCGGATACGGCGGGAAATCCACCAGACGGCCGGGTGATAAAACAGCAGAGTCTCGATGACCGTCTGGAGCAGATTGACGAGGTAATCGTAACGGCGGATGTGGGCCAGTTCGTGAGCCAGGATCATCCGCAATTGATCGGGCGTCAGGCCGGACAGGGCGCAGGCGGGCAGGAGAATGACCGGCTTGAGCCAACCGATGGCGGCCGGGGCCTGCACGAGCGCAGATTCCAGCAGCCGCACGGGACGCGAAATTCGCAACTGGTGCATCAGATTATCGAGCATTTCCTGCCATTGGGCGGCGGCCGGCTGCACGCAACGCCGCTTGATCCGCTGGACCTTGACCCAACCGCCGAGCAAGCGCAGCGATAAAATGCACACGCCAACCAGCCAGAGCAAGACCGCCCAGGGCAGGTACGGTTCGAGACGTTCGGAGATACCCACCGACGAAGGCGTTGTTGGTGTAACCGGTATGACGGCCGATGGCGGCATTGCGCGGGGCGGAATACTCGCCTCAATCATCCCGGGGCTGTATGCCGGAGTTTCATTGGGTGCCTCGCTTGGCAAGGGGAGTTCAGAAGGAGCGGGCGATATCCACCCCGCATGGTGCGGAACGTGGACGAGGAATAGGGTGGCCGTCGGCATGGCCAGGGACAGCATCAAGGCCGCACACGAGCAGAGATAACGCGCGCCGGCCGACCGGCGGCGCACGAAGAAAAGGAAAAATCCCAGTAACAGGCTCGCCAACAGCCCCTGCCAGAGCGAGTGCAGCAAGGCCCACCCCAGGCGCTGCACCAGCGGATGCGTCAACATCGATGCGAAAGTGTCCATTGTGCTTCCCTTTCGAAAGAGCCTTCAGTTGACAGATGTCAGCAATCAGCCAATCGCATTCAGTATTCGGCTTATCCTGTGTTGGTCATGTCCCCCTCTCCTTGTCTCCCTTTCGCCCCCTCGTTTACCTCTGGGATGTTTCCCTCGCTTGCGCTTCGGGCTGGCAGGTGATACGCGTTACGCATTCTCCTAATATTCTTCCAACATGGTTTTTATTTCCGCCAGTTCCTTGGGCGAGGTTTTTTTGCTGGCCAGGGCCTGCATGATCAGTTTTTGGGCCGAGCCACCGAACGCCCGATCGAGCAGGTCGCCGACGAGCTGCCGCTGGGTCTGTTCCTCGCTGAGTTGAGCGGCGTAGACGTGTGTGCGCTGCGTTTCGTCACGTTGGACCAGACCCTTATCAGTCATAATCTGCAGGAATTTGAGCACCGTCGTGTAACCGGTAGGCCGATCGCCGTTGAGTGTCTCCTGCACCTGACGCACGGTACTGGGGCCGCGCTGCCAGAGGACACGAAGAATCGCCAACTCGGCGTCGGTCGGCCGGGGGAGTTTCTGTTTAGGCATCTTCCTTTTACTCCTTGAGTTCTTTACGCGGCGACAAACAACGCGTTCGCCGTTTATTAGGGGGCGATGGGAGACGGGGGGAAGAACCCCGTATTCTGATGCCTCCCACTTTCAAACCCCCGATCCTGCTTATCCGCTATTGCCGGCCTCCGTAAATCACTGAGTGCTGACTACTGACCCCTGAAAGCTATCTTTAATATATACGAAGTTCTTCGTAAAAGCAACGAAGGTTTTCGTATTTTCGTTCCTTTTTTATAACATTATCCCGGGAGAAGCGGGAAGGACTCATAGATGATTGACTGGCAAGGGTTTACAAATCATAGGCGCACAAGCCCGTAGGTTCTGCCTACAGTGGACTTAAATCCGATCGGCCATTACTCCGCGGGAACCATCGCGATCCCGAAATCAAGCATTTCGTAGATTATGGTGCCATCGATTTTGAGGAAACCGTCGGCTTTGATCAGTGGCGAGGGTTGTTCGCGCATTTCGGTGATGATGGCCTCGACTTCCACGAGCTTGCCGGTGGGAAGGATCTGGCCTCGATACTGCCAGCGGTGGGCGGCGCCGAGCAGGATCGGCGTGAAGCGATGGGTAGCGTTCAGCGTAGAGCCCCATTTTTCCAAGGCGACGATCTTGAGCAGCTGCAGAAACGATTCCAGGCCGAGCGAGCCGGGGCAGACGGGATCCTGATAGAAATGGGCCTTGAAGAACCATTCGTCGGGATCGACTTTTTTGATCCCGTGGATATACCCTAGCCCGTGCGGACCGCCATCGGGTGCAACCGAGGAAAGATAGCGCGGCGGATTCCGACTTACTTGGGATTGTTTTTGCTCGCCAGCGCGGCCTTAAAAGCACGGCCAAACCCTTGTTTGCTCTTGAAGAGATGAAGAATGAGGGGTGAAGGGGAAAGGGTGAGCTTTACTGTATCACACGGGCAGAATCCGGAGTACCGGACCCCGCTCATGCCACCCTGCCGCTCTATTTCGGGTGTACCCAACCGTGATAACAGCCCGTTCCCCTCTGTATAAACCGATCGTGAACAAGGGATTGGCAATCGCCTGGTATCTTGCATATCATCCCGGCATGTCACTGGTGGCGTTAAAAGATATTCAGGTCAGTTTTGGCCCCCAGGTGGTGCTGGACGGGCTCGATTGGGAGATCCAGCGTGGCGAGAAAGTCGGGCTGGTCGGACCCAACGGTTCGGGTAAGACGACTCTGTTCCGCCTGATCCTCAATGAGATCAAGCCGCAGATCGGGCAGGTTACCCGGTCCCGCGGCCTGCAGATCGCCTACCTGTCACAGGAACCGGAACTGGACAGTCAGGCCACCCTCTTCGACGAGGTGCGCGGCACGTTCGCCAATCTGCAACAATTAGAGGAGCGGCTGAGCCATATCGGCCAGGAAATTGCCGAGCATCACGACACGGATCGGCTGGACGAACTGATGGCCGAGTACGACGAGTTGCACCATCGGCTTGAGGCGGCCGGCGGCTATCGCTACGAAACGCTGGTCAAGGAAGTTCTCGGGGGGCTGGGCTTTTCTCCGGCCGACCTCGACCAACCGATCGCCACGTTTTCCGGCGGGCAGAAATGCCGGGCCGCACTGGCTAAGTTGCTGCTGCAGGAGGCCGACCTGCTCCTGCTCGATGAGCCGACCAACCACCTGGATATCGAGGCCACCCGCTTTCTTGAACAATATCTGGCGGATTATCACGGCACGGTCATCGTGGTCTCCCACGACCGTTACCTGCTTGACCGAGTGGCCGACAAGATCGCCGATCTCGACAGGAAACGCATCACCGTCTATTCCTGCGGCTATTCGGATTACGCGGAAAGCAAACGGATCCGTGAACTCACCGGGCAGCGCGAATATGAAAAGCAGCAAGTCTGGCTCGCCCACCAGCGCGAATATGCCGAGCGGGTCAAGGCCGACAAATCGCGGGCCAAGCAAGCGCGCGGCCGCCTGCGGATGCTCGAACGCATGGAACGCGACGGCAAAATCATCGAGGGACCGGTGCATCATCGTCGCAAAATGGCCATCGATTTTACCCCCGCCACGCGGGCGGGCGATATGGTGCTGCGTTGTCGCAATCTGCGAAAAGCTTTCGGCGAGATTGTACTGTTCGACAATCTTGATCTGGAAATCTGCCGCGGCGAGAAGATCGGGATCATCGGCCCCAACGGCGTGGGCAAGACCACTCTGCTCAAGATGGCCATGCGCCGACTGGAGCCGGACAGCGGTGAAATCCGACTCTACGAGAATCTTCAGATCGGCTACTACGATCAGGAGATGGCCGATCTCGATCGCGAATTGACCGTCATTCAGACCATCGCTCCGCGGTATACCAGCGCGCAGGAGAAACAAATCCGCTCGTTTCTGGCGGCGTTTCTATTCACCGGTGACGAGGTGTTCAAGCGAGTGGGCGACCTGTCCGGCGGCGAGCAGAGCCGGATCACCCTGGCCGCCTTGGTCTGGCGAAACCCGCAGGTGCTGGTTCTTGACGAGCCGACCAACCATCTCGACATTCCCGGCAAGGAAGCCCTCGAAGAGGCCTTAATCGCTTACGAGGGGGCTATTCTGCTGGTCAGCCACGATCGGTATTTCCTCGATCGCGTGGTGAACAAGCTGCTTGTGCTGCCGGAACGAGCCAAATACGAATTGCTTCCCGGCAACTGGAGCACGTACGAGCAGCGTCTGGCCGACCGCGAAACCGCCAGGCGGGCCGCCGCCGAACAAGCCCGGGCCGACGCCCGCCGGGCCAATCGCCAGCGTCAGAAACAGAAGGCAAAGTCGAAAGCCGACACGCAATCCAGCAATGACGCGCCTTACGCCCGCTGGTCGCTGGCGCGGCTGGAGGAGGAGATCATCGAGCGCGAAGAACAGGTGGCGGCCGTCGAACACCAGTTCTCCGATCCGAACATTTATCGCGACGCTGAGCGGGCCAAAGCGCTTCGGCAACAGGTCGATCTGCTCCGCGCGGAACTGTCCGCCCTCAACGCCGCCTGGGAGGCCAAGGCCGGCGAATCGGCGTGAACGGTTAATTGTCATATCCACTTACGTTTTACTTCAGGGCCTTTCCCGCCACCAGAAATATGTATTATGATGGTCACGTTTATTATGAATTGGCGGAGGCAAGGGATTGCTGGATATCACACTGACACCAAGCGGCCATTTGAACTTGATCGATACCGTTGTTGTCGAGGGAGAAATCTCGTCGGCCCTGCCGGAAGCGGTGATCGATTCGCTTCGCGCCGCATTCAATAAAGGCCAGAGTGAACTTCTGCTATGTCTGGCGACCCTTCGGGACAAGTCCGCGCTTCCCCCCGTTTTTATGTTCTGGCGAAGTTTGAGCGAATTATATTTGACCGAGCTGTGTCATATTCCTGAACCGGCGGAAAACCTGACGCAACCGCTGAGCGCCCCCCTTGACGATTTCGCGGAGATGGTCTTCGCCGCCCCACCCATGCGCGGGGGAGAATATCTGCGAGCCGAAACATTGACGGCCCTGTGGGAGGAATTGGACCGCATGGTGCGCGGCGAAATTGCCACCCAGGCCGGCGGGCTGGGCGAATGGCTTAAGCGACGGAGCCCGCTGTGGCACCGCGTGGGTCGAGTTTGTTTTCATCTGGCCGAAAATAAACGAGATACGGAATACCCGTTCGCCTTTCTGGCAACCTACGCTCCCAAGATGCTGGATGGCGGGCGGGTACAGTATCAACCGCTTGGTAGGGCCTTGCAGGAGTACGCGGGGGCCAGGAACAAGCAAAGGCTCATCCATCTGCTTAGTCCGGTGCAACGGGCGGCGGAGCGCTGTACCTGGGTGAAAGATTTGGTGGAAAGCGGACAGGTGTTTGCGCCGCTGGCCTGGACGCCCAGCGAAGCCCACCGCTTGCTGCGCGACCTGCCGCTGCTGGAAGACTGCGGCTTACTGGTTCGCGTGCCAAACTGGTGGACGAAACGGGCCGCCCGAGTTGCCGTGGGGGTCGCCATCGGCCAGAAAGGGCCGGCCCGGTTTGGGGCGGACGCCATGCTGGACTTCCAAGTGGAGTTAACCCTTGATGGTGAAAAACTCACCTCCGAAGAATGGCGGAGCATCCTGGAAGGATCGAGCGGGCTGGCGTTCCTCAAGGGACGTTGGGTGGAGGTGGACAAGGAGAAACTCCAACAAGCGTTGCAGCATTGGGAACAAGTCGAGAAGTCCGTCGGTTCGGACGGCATTTCTTTTCTGCAAGGGATGCGTCTGTTGGCGGGAGCGCCTATCGACGCCCGGGACACGACGCTTTTGGACGAACACGTCGCCAACTGGTCGGAGGTTCGGGCCGGCACATGGTTGGAGGATCATCTTCGCCAGATTCGCCGGCCGGATCACGTCAGCGTCGCCGTGCCTCCGCCGGAATTGAGGGCGACGCTACGACCCTATCAACAGATCGGCGTCCGGTGGTTGTGGCTGCTGAGCAGGTTGCGTCTGGGATCATGCCTGGCCGACGACATGGGGCTTGGTAAAACGATTCAGGTTCTTACCCTGCTGTTGATGCTTAAGAAGGAACATTCAACCGACGAGACTCGTCCGGCTTTGCTGGTTCTTCCGGCGTCGCTGCTGGCCAATTGGAAGGCGGAAATCGAACGGTTCGCGCCATCGCTGCGCTGTCTGTTCGTTCACCCCTCCCAGAGCAGGGTGGAGCGCTTGAAAGCATTGGCTAAAAATCCCCAACGTGCCGTGGACGGCGTGGATGCGGTTTTAACGACCTATTCGATGTTGACCCGGCTGGAATGGCTCACATCCATCGACTGGTCATTGGCCATCCTGGACGAGGCCCAGGCCATCAAGAATCCGGCGGCCCGCCAGACCCGGGCGGTCAAACAACTGAAAGCGGACGCCAGGATCGTTCTGACCGGCACACCCGTGGAAAACCGGCTGACCGACCTGTGGTCGATCTTCGATTTCCTTTGCCCCGGGTTACTCGGCTCGGTCCAGACGTTCGGAGGGTTCGTCAAGCGTCTTCAGCGACGGACGACAGACCAATACGGCCCGCTCCGCCGTCTGGTGGCCCCGTACATTCTGCGACGCATGAAGACGGACAAGTCGATCATCGCCGACCTGCCGGATAAAGTGGAATTGCAGGCGTTTTGCCACTTGCGTAAGAAGCAGGCGGTGCTTTACGAGGAATCCGTGCGGGCCTTGAGCCAGGCATTGAAAGAACAGGAAGCCGGTATCGCCCGTCGCGGGCTTATTCTGGCGTTTATCATGCGGTTCAAGCAGATTTGCAACCATCCCGACCAGTGGTTGGGGTCCGGCGATTACGCTCCGGACGACAGCGGCAAGTTTCATCGCCTGCGCGAACTGTGCGAGGAAATCGCCGAGCGGCAGGAAAAGGCCCTCGTCTTCACCCAGTTCCGCGAGGTCACCGCGCCATTGGCCGCTTTTTTGGAAAAGGTCTTCGGCCGCTCCGGCCTCCTGTTGCACGGCGGCACAGTGGTCGGCAAACGTAAACAGATTGTCGATGCCTTCCAGCGCGAGGACGGCCCGCCGTTCATGGTCCTGTCGCTCAAGGCCGGCGGCACGGGTTTGAACCTGACCGCCGCCACCCACGTGATCCATTTCGACCGCTGGTGGAACCCGGCCGTCGAGAATCAGGCTACCGACCGGGCGTTTCGCATCGGCCAGACCCGCAAGGTCATGGTGCATAAATTTGTCTGCCAGGGTACGATTGAGGAGAAGATCGACACCTTGATCCGGGATAAGACGGCCTTGGCCGGCGAAATCCTGGAAGACGGCGTACCGCAACTGGTCACCGAAATGAGTGACGACGAATTGCTTGATTTGGTTCGACTGGATATAAACAAAGCGATGGAGGAATAACTCATGTATCATAGATGGGGTTGGGGCTGGCGGCCTTATGTACCGGTATGGAAGCGGCGAGCTCAGGCGCAGAAGAAAATGGAGAAGCTGCGCAAGAAGGGCATGAACATTCAGCCGGTCAAAGTGGAAGGACGCCGAATCGCCCATACGTTTTGGGGACAGGCCTGGTGCGAGCATCTCGAGAAATTCAGCGATTACGCAAACCGTTTGCCGCGCGGCCGTACGTATGTACGGAACGGCTCGGTCTGTCACTTGGATATCCAGAAAGGCATGATCGAGGCGAAGGTCAGCGGGTCGGATATCTATGATATTCGGATAGCGATCAAGCCTTTGCCCAAGAACAAGTGGCAACGGCTCAAGGATGCCTGTACCGGTCGCGTGGGTTCGCTTCTTGAGTTACTCCAAGGGCGGTTATCCGACCATGTCATGAACGTGGTTACGGATAAAAATCAGGGGTTGTTTCCCCTGCCCGGCGAAATCAGCCTGAAATGCTCCTGCCCGGACTGGGCGGTCATGTGCAAACATGTCGCCGCGGCGATGTATGGCATCGGGGCACGGCTGGACGAGAAACCCGAACTGCTGTTTCTGCTGAGGGGAGTCGATCACCAGGAACTGGTTATGGAGGATGCCGCCAAGAGTGTCGTGTCTAAAGCCAGAAAAACCGACCGAAGGACGCTGGATGAGGGCGAGTTGGCTGAGGTTTTCGACATCGATTTGGCACCGGTCCCGGTGGCCGAGGTGGAGGTCGAGGCCGCAAAAACCAAGCCGCGTCGTCAACTGACAAAAACGGCAACTACTTCGCCACGCAAACGCCCGGTCGCGACAAGACAACCCAAAGCAGATACAACCGGTATAGCAAAACACCCCAAAGTAAAAACCGCTGTCCGAAAAAAGAAGCAAAAGACGTAGTATAGGATTCGCGTAGCAATATATTTCTCCGGATGCGTTTCGAGAATCACGGATTGCTACATTGACGACAACGAGACCCACCCTTTGCTGACGCAAAGGATGGGCCACCTTATGACGCATCGGCGTGAATCGAAAAAAACGCATCGCTGGAAAGCTGGCGGAGCCGACGCCTATAACAGGGTGGTACGCAACGGATCGAACCATTTGCGCACACCCCCGTCACATTGGACGATCAACCCACCGTGCGGTTCGACCGCCAACGTCTGGCCGGCGTATTCCCGGCCGTCGCAGCGGAGCCGTACACGCCGGCCGATGGGCTCGGCATAGCGACTCCATTCATCATGCAGTTCCCGGTCGGAAGGTTTTCCCGGATCAACCAACCGTGCATCCAACGCGCGGAGCAACTCCCGGGCAACGGCCGTCTGATCGATAGGGTGCGAGGCCGCCAGGTCAAGCGAAGTGGCCGTCTCACGCAACTCCGGCGGAAAATGGCCCGCCTGCTGATGACAATTGAGGCCGATCCCGATCACCCAGGCCCGCAAGCAATTGTTCAGGGCCCGCGATTCGATAAGAATACCGCCCACTTTACGGCCATTGATAAGCACGTCGTTAGGCCACTTGATGCTCGGGGTGATTTCCGTGGCCTGGCGCACGGCAGCACAAACACTGACAGCCGCCAACAGGGTCAATCTGCCGCCGATCCCGGGATCATCCGCTGAAGCCACACGGTCTTGTTTACCGCCCGAGGTGCGGAGCGATGGGTCATCCATTAAGAGCAACACGCTGCACAAGACACTGGCCCGCCGCGGAGACTGCCACGATCGCCCCAAACGTCCACGGCCACTGGTCTGATAGTCGGCCAGCACGACCAATCCGTCGACGTCGCTTTTATCCGCCGCCTCCAAGGCAACCGTATTGGTGCTGGACACCTCCGCATAGACTTCGATCCGCCGACCCACGCGCAGGGGATGCCATCCTTGAGCAAGCTCCTCGGCGGTCATGGACGGAACGGAACCAGAGGTCATGCCTTATCCTCCAACCACACCATGGCCAGCTCATAGATCTTCGCGGAACATCGACTCAAGCCCATCCGCCATCACTCCAAAATCCCCGAATCGACAAGAAAAGCTCTTAACCGATCATAATAATCATCAGGATTGGCTGATCCCGGAAAGTCGTTGTGTCCGCAATCGTATTCCACATAGACACTGCGCGGCGTCAACTTGTGCAGTCTTCGGCCATGCTCGACGGGGATGATCGTATCGTGTCGGCCGTGAAAAATCAGGATGGGAATATCCAAGCTCGGCAATACGCGATCGGTGCGGAACGGATGTTTGGCCAGGAATTCGGGGGCCCAGTAACCGCGAGCCATGGACGCCGCGCTCGCGAAAGTACATTCGAGAATCATGGCCGCGGGCTTTCGGCAAGCGGCAACCTGGGCGGCCACCCCGCCGCCGAGCGAGCGGCCGTAAAACACGATCCGCCTTGCATCCACGTCCTCGCGTTTAACGATCTCGTCATAGAAGCGCACGCAATCTTCGACGATACCCGCTTGCGAAGGCACGCCGTCGGCCCGGCCGTAGCCGCGATATTCCGGCAGTAGGACCGAGCAACCGAAGGAACGAAACAAGCTTACGATGTCCTCCTGCTGATCGATCAATTCGGCGTTGCCGTGAAAGAAGATGACCAGCGGGCGGGGACTATCCATGCCGGCCGAGGCGGCGGGGAAGAACCAGGATTCCACCTGTCCGCCATCGGGGAGAGGCAAGGTTGTAACCACCGCGTCATTGCTGAAAGGCTTGGACAGCGGTGCAGGCGCGGCGTCGGCCGGAAAAACCAGCCGGTCCTGATAGAAATACAAGACCGTACACCAGGCAACATAGAACCCGGCCGCGTACACCAGTAAACGAAACCAGAGGCGTTTGCGTAGTGCGCGTCGCTGTGGGCGTTCAGGCAACGAATCGGTCGGCGTATTCATGTCTCCGCATCCCCCAAATCCGGACAGGCCGCGTTGCAGTTCCAGCAGATTTCAAAGCCCGCGGGAACCTGCTGGCCGCAATTCGGACAAGACCAGGCCTGATCGACATAAAGGGAGGGTGGTTTGGCAGCAAAACTAAGCGCATAAAGCGCGTCGAGAATAAACTCGCGGGGCACCCGGATGGCGGCGGAACCTATGGATACAAGACCTCCATACAATCGGTGCAAACTCGCGTCGTCGACAACGTAAGGAACCTTAGCATCGTAAAGGACCGTACGAACCACTGGTACCATTCTCGGCGACACGTAGGGGCTGATGTCCACCCAGTCGTCCTGTTGTCCAATATTGTGGATATCAAAGGGTTGATTACATGCCGGACAACGGTCGTCTTCCGCGCCGGCCAGCGGCGCTCCGCAGGAAGTACAGATCAATCCGAAATCCGGTAACGGCCGCTCGCGGCCGGTGAACGAGGGTTCGCGTTTTTTCAGATGGTGGTCGTACTCGACAATTCCCCCGGACGGATCCCTCGCCCACCGCACTCTCTTTTCAAGCATTACACGCACGGAAAACGGATGGCCGCATTCCGGGCAGCGATTAAGCGTTAAACCGGTCAGCGAATATTCGCAGAAAGGGCAGGTCAATCCGACAGGAGCAATGGGTTTGTGCTCGGCTAAAAGATGCAAGATGTCGAATCCCTTTCGACAATTGTCACAGAAATAGCCATGCATACCGGCCAGAAGGGTGCGACAATGCGGGCAACGCAGCCCCCAATCAGGTATGGGCAATTGGTAAATTTCGTCCATGCCGGCATTATAAACAAATCCGCCCTTCGGACTACAGGACATGATCGTGTGATGCTCGAAGCAGAGCTCTGACCTTTCAGCCCTTGGGTAACCACATCTTTTGCCTTATCATACATACCCTATAGTTTGATGTTGCCACGTACCCGTTTGATGCTGACTTTTTTGAGGACTTCACCCATGCCGCAACTCGTTCGCCTCAGTTTGTCCATCGAGAAACCGCTTTACGATCGTCTCGAAAAAATGGTCCAGGCTAGCGGTTATACAAACCGCTCCGAATTCGTCCGCGACCTGATCCGCGCTCACCTGGTCAAACGCCAGTGGGAGGCCAACGAAACCGTCGTCGGCACCGTCACCCTGGTCTACGACCACCACGCCCGCAATCTCAGCGAGAAACTGATCGACCTCCAGCACCATCATCATGGCGCCGTGCTGGCCACCACCCATGTGCATCTGGATAAGCACCTTTGCGCGGAGGTCGTCCTGCTCAAGGCCAAGGCCCGGGAAATCGAGCACCTGGCCGACCGCTTGCGGCAGCAAAAAGGCGTCCTGCACGCCGAATTAGCCATGGCCAGCACCGGGACCGACCTAACATAGACCCTCGCCAATCTAAAAATTTTTTGTTTTTATCCCCTTTTCCTCTTGAACCTCCCCGAAAACTAGTTATGCTATGAAATTATTACGATTATCAAAATCGTAATAATGTCATCGAATGAGGTTTTTGGTTTTTTTGGGGAGAATGAATCATGCAGCGAAATCCTTGGTTAATTACGGTCGTGGTTTGGGGGGTTATTTTGTCGGGTTCTTTAGCTTTTGCCGACGATCCCGACTGGGAAACCCTGCCCTATACCGCCCACTCCGCCTATCAGGCTGTCGATGCCACCGGATTCGGCACATTTTTACCCTCTCCGCCTATCCGTATGAAAGGTATCATCCTGAATAATCCGGAAGATATGCTCAACATGTCGGCGGGGGCCCCCGGTGTCGTAAAAGGACAGTGGCAGATTTATATCCAGGCCGTTGAATCGGGCGATTGGGGCGGGACCGCCTGTTGGATGGGACAGGCCCCCCCCATCGCTCCGCTACCCCTACGCTATACCGACGAACAATGGGAAGCCGAGATGCTCCGGGTGAATTATGATCCAGCGACGGGGCATCATTTCCGCAAAGGCGATTTGGTCGAGGTCCGGGCCCGCGTGCCGGGTCTCTTCAATAAAGGCAAAACCAATATCAACGAGGCGCATAGCAATGATCCGGCCAACAACTTCGATGTGATTCTTCTTGAGGCCGGCGTGGGGCGTCCCGCGCCGGCGGTGATTCCCAGCTTGGCCCAAGCTGTCGTATTTGACTCGACGCGATTGACCGGCGCGGAGTATTACCAAGCTACTTGGGTTCGCATCAACAAAGCGCAGATTGTCGGCGGTACCTGGGGTGCCGGCCAGACCTTGACCATCAGCGACGGGACGGCCAACCTCTCCATGCTCTTGTCTGTTATGGGTGATTTCAATGACTATGCACCGCCGGCCGGCAGCTTTGATGTCCTGGGCATCTTCGATCAGGAATCTTCGGACTACACGAGTGGTTATCGGCTATGGGTGCTGCGGATGGCGGATATCGTGGAGTATAATTCCGAGCTGATGCTGCTCAGCGCGGTATCCCGTAAAACTCACGGGTCGGCGGGCGTATTTGATCTGGATTTGCCCTTAAGCGGTACACCGGCGATCGAGTGTCGCGTGGGTGGACCAACCGAGGTCGTCCTCACGTTCAGTAAAGCCGTGCAGCCCGCCGACGGCCATCTCGATGGATCGGAAATAAGCTTGTCGAGCGGCACGCTGCTCGCGGCCGAAGTCGACGGGGCGGAGATGCGCCTCGCTATTTCAGGGGTACCCTCTCCTTCGTTGTTGACTATTACGCTCAACGGAATTACCGACCTGGTCGATAACCCGCTAAGCGGCGACGATGACCTGACGATCCAGGTTCATACCGGTAACGTTAACGCTGACGATCATGTCAATACTCTTGACTTGTCCGTCGTTAAATCTCAGCTATTTCAACCGTTGACATCGACAAATTTCAACTGTGACGTCTTTGTTGATGGCATTATCAATACTCTGGACTTATCCACAACAAAGGCATACTTGTTTCATTAAGTACCATGAAAATGCGCGGCTCAATCGAAGGTGGATTCCTGCGGCGCGACGGTCGACATTCCTGTCGGCCGTCGTGCCATAATGGATGCGCCTCCAAGTTCTTGGCCGGCTTCACCATGATCGAGGTGCTGGTGGTGGTGGCCATCGTCGCTTTGCTTCTATCCCTGCTACTCCCTTCGTTGCATAGAGCCCGGATGCAGGCCCGGGTGGTTAAAGCTCATCACGACCTCCGCCAGATCACCATCGCCCTGGACGGTTATGCCTTGATAAACAAGGATGAGTTCCCCCCCACGCGCGAAAGTTGCAACACCTGGGTTTGCCATCAGTTGCCTGTCGAACTGGTTAAGAATCGCTGGCTTCCAAAAAAGCAGGGAATTGCTCCCCAGGCGGACATGCCGGATGTTTTTGATCCGGACTCGACGTATAAATATCGTGCGCCCGGTGGTCTCTTTCTTAACGAAGGGAGCAGTTACTCGAAGAAAGGTTCCTATCTTTTCGTGCCCGACGATTATCCCAACTGCCACAAGGCCCCGCGCGCGGATTATCAGGATTTCTACAATGATCGGGAGAAAAGCCCGGTTGCCTACGCGGTCTGGAGCGTCGGCCCCGATCCGAAGTCGCCCAAGTTCGACCGGATACCGAATAGCAACGATCAGATTGAATTGGCGTATTTCCCTCTGCGTCGCAAATACTGGCTGTTGCATTCGGGAGATACCGGCCTGATAACCCACAGTCGCAGCCGTAAGGGGTTGATTTACACTAGTCCCTGATCCCGCCATACTCGCAGGGAAACCCGCGTCCACGATAGACTCCATTGATTCACGTCTTTCTCTATGTGGTGCATTTTCATCAATGGGTCACTACCCGGCAGCGGGGAACCGCGTCGAGAAACATCCTCCCGTAGCGTTTGGTCTTGATCCGCGGGTCGAGCACGACTACGCGCCCCCGGTCGGTGGCCGTCCGGATCAAGCGCCCGAAACCCTGCTTGAATTTCAGGATTGCCTCGGGTACCTGGTAATCCATGAACGGATTGCCGCCCGCCGAGCGGATATGCTCCACCCGGGCCTCGATCAACGGACGATCCGGCACCGCGAAGGGCAACTTGACGATGATCACGTTGCTGAGCGCTTCTCCGGGAACATCCACTCCCTGCCAGAAACTGTCCGTACCGAACAGTACCCAGCCGCGATATCGGTTCTCCCCCAGCGTCGCCGTCCCGCGGAATCGCTCAAGCATCAGTGTCCGCGGCACGCCCTCGCCTTGGACCATCAAACCCAAGTCCGCCTGCTCCAGTCGTTCGCGCAGCCGCTCGGCCACCTGCCGCATCATCTCGTAACTGGTAAACAGCACGAACGCCCGCCCGGCGGTTTCCATGACATGCCGTTCAATCGCTTCCGTCGCCGCCGCCACAAACGCCCCGCTGTCGCTGGGATCCGGCATACCGGCCTCGATGTGCAATTCCGCCTGCCGGGCATAGTCAAATGGCGAGCCTAACTGCAGTTCATCCGCCTCCTCCAGCCCCAATCGCGCCCGGATGTAAGCAAACCCGTCTCTCCCCCCTACCGATAACGTCGCGCTGGTCAACACCACGCTGCGCACTTCGTCGAATAGTGCGGTCCGTAATTCATCACCTACCGTAATCGGCGCTTCGCACAAAGCAATCTGCCCGCGTGGACCGTTATCAACCTCCAGCCAGTGTACCGCGTCGGCCCGCTCCTGCTCCAACAACTTGCGTAGCTCGTCGCCCAGCGCGCCCGCCCGTTCCGCATAACTGGTAACCTCGTATACTTCCTCCTCCGTCTTAAGCTTCTTCCGCATCGCCCGCAAGGTTGCCTTCAACGTGCTCAGGGCTTCGCTTAACGGATTCGGCACGGGTACCCGCTCGGTAATCCGTCCGTTCGGCCGCCCGTGCTGCCGATGCCATTCGAGCAGCCGTTTCCAGAAGTTCTTGGAGATGTTGCGGGCCGCACCGACCGCCTTGATTGCCTTGAGGTCCTCATAACCGATCAGTAAACCCCGGCCGGTGCGGTCGTTATACAAGCCGTTCAGCAGATATCGCACCTGCCCTTCGGAAACCCGTCGGCCAAAATGCTCCGCCGCCACGTTCTCGAAACTGTGGGCCTCGTCGATCACCACCAGCTCATAATCCGGCAGCAGGGCGCTTCCCTCCCGTCGCAAGGCCAGGTCCGACAACAACAGGGCATGATTGACCACCAGGATCTGCGCGTTCTGGGCCCGCCGGTGGGCCCGCTGATAAAAGCATTTTTCATAGGACGCGCATTTGCGCCCCAGGCAGTTGCCATGCTCGCTGCGGACTGTTTCCCATACCGCCGGGTCCGGCGCCGGCGAAAGCTCGCTCAGCGACCCCTCGGTGGTTTTGTACGCCCAGTCCTCGATCCGCCACAGATCATCGTACTGCTCCTGCTCGGCAAAGAGCGTCTTTTGCCGTTCACTTACCTGGCGCAGACGGCGGATGCAAAGGTAATTGTGTCGGCCCTTGATAAGGACGGCCGAAAATTCGTCCGGCCATACCGCCGCCAGGAAAGGAATGTCCCGATCGATCAATTGCTCCTGCAATGCGATGGTATGCGTACTGATAAGCACGCGCTCTTTGGCGTGGACAGCCCGTTGAATAGCCGGTACGAGGTAGGCAAAGCTCTTGCCCACCCCCGTGCCCGCCTCGACCAGCAGGTGCCGCGATTGGCCGAACGCCTGTTCGACGGCGGCGGCCATCTCCAACTGTTGAGGCCGCGCTTCGTAACGCTCCAGCCGACGGGCAATCAACCCGCCATTCGCGAAAATATCCACAACCTTCATCCCAACGCCTCCCAATATCCTTTCCTCATCTCCCATCATATAGGCGACGGAAAAATGGGTACAGATACCTCAAAAAGTTGGTTGACGTGGGAAATGCACTCTTGGTACCGAGAAACCCAAGCTGGAAAATCAAATGGTCATCGAAATAGGTAGCCCCCCCGATGGCATGCCCTTACATGATCCAGTAATTCGTTTGCCAGGCCGTCCATGGGCGGCAGCGTCTCATGCTACCCGTGAGGACTTGGACATTTGTTGTAACTCGTAAATCCGGTCGAGGCGGGGCACGAATCGTTCGACTACCGACTCCGGCGACGCCCCTCGTTCACTCCCAATAAAAAAG
This sequence comes from uncultured Planctomycetales bacterium, assembly GCA_964401335.1. GTDB lineage: Bacteria > Planctomycetota > Phycisphaerae > UBA1845 > PWPN01 > JAAYCU01. Next base: position 17,575 of record CAYNYK010000005.1, on the reverse strand, counting down.
GGCCACTTCCGTGGCCCCGTGGTTTCATAGTCTGACGGATTACTATGGTCTAATAGCGGCTACGACCGCCGCCGTAACCACCACGACCGCCGCCGCCACCGCCGCCGCGGGATTCGCGAGGCTTGGCTTCATTGACCGTTAGGGCTCGCCCGCCATGGTCTTGGCCGTTCAGTGCCGAGATGGCCGCCTGAGCCTCTTGATCCGAACCCATTTCAACAAAGCCGAAGCCCTTGCTTCGTCCCGTCGAACGGTCCATGATGACTTCCGCGCTCTGCACGGTTCCATGCTCCGTAAACAGCGTTTCAAGGGCGGAACTGGTCATGTCATAGGTCAGGTTTCCAACGTATAATTTTTTGCCCATTCGTCGATCTCCTGTGTGAATGGCTTGGGGAACCCGCATTTTGCTTTCCGGGTCCAAGTGGAAAGGGGCTGACATTCAACCCGGTATGGCAGGAAGACGAACGAGAAGGGTGCGACGATGGTCGTATCCGGCTCTTTCGACGAACCAACCGAACCGTATAATACCCGATGTGCCTTCTTGAGTCAATTCTGGTAGAATAGGGGGGCGAAGACCGTTTACTGCGGGAAAAATCGGCAACCTGCGACTGAGTATCTGGGCTTGAATTGAGGATTTCATGATTATTCGACCAAAGGGCGAACCGAAGGTCTGGCATTGGCGTATCCGAGGCCGTTCATCAGACAATAAGATCGTGACGCTTGGCAAGTACGACACCGAGGCCGAGGCAAGGGTGGAACACGATAAAATCATCGCGGAGGGATTCTATCGCAACGTAAAGATAGAACAGATCACAAAGGCAACATGATGCTTTGACGACGAGGAAGTTACCCTGCTCGCCAAGGAAAGCGATTGATGAACATGGATCAACCTGAAAACCGGGATCAATCGGAATCGAGCATTCCCCCCGAGCAAATAAAAAAGGCGTATCACGCTTTCAAGAAACGGCTCAAGCTCACCCGTCTTGATGATGAATCAAGTCTCGGACGTGGAGCCATGAGCAGCGGGGGCAAGTCGAGCATCCAGGCCATCCAACCACCCAATCAATATCCCAAGATCGTGTGGGACGCCCTTGTCCAACAAGGCAAGCTTCGTTATGCGGGTCAGGGGTTGTACGAACTGCCCAGATGAACACCGATTTGCCGACAACGGTAACTAGCACCCCTTCGCTCGGTATTGACGTTCCGAGAGTCCCCGGTCGGACGACTTATTTCTTCGCGTCGTTCAACGCCTTGCGGGTGTCGTCAATCTTCTTCTGCAATGACTCCGGCAAGGTGTTCTTGATGTCTTCCAGCGTCTTGAGGGTTTTCTCGGCGGCATCATGATTGCCGTCCTTGATGGCCTGGGTGACGGCTTCGAGATTCTTCTCGGCCTGCTCGACGGCTTTCTCGGAAGCCTTCTCGATTTCGCCGGTGGCCTTTTCCAACGCACCGCCTATGGTTGACGCCGGTTTCTCCTCTTCCTTCTTGCAACCAACGACGCATACAAGACTGCCGATCAGAACGCCAACGAAGATGTAGGATAAGAGACGCATGGTTCCACCTTTCTACTGGCCGGGGCGGGAATATGGAGGCCGTAACGGCCGCTTGCGCGGAGGCCCCGAAACTCCGTGAAAGCTGGTGAACACCATGCACTATACCGCGCTGGCGACCGGGAGCAACTTCCGCTTCGTGTTCCCCAAGCTCATGAACATTCCCGCAATGCCGAACGCCGATTACTGCAAGCTGACCGCTGAATGCTGATCCGCTTTCTCACGCAAACAAACTTTGCGACAACGAATCCGGTTTACTCGTGATTTGTCGCCGTCGCTGCCTCGGCTGCTCCGGTGTGGCCGGGACACTACGCAGGGGCTCGGCGGTCCCGTCGAGCGGGTCGCCGGTCTTGATCGAGGCCAGGCGATTGCGAACCTGCTCGGCATACTCCTTCGATAATTCAAAACCCAGATACTGACGCCCCAGTTTCTTGGCCACCGATAACGTCGTCCCACTGCCAGCGAAGGGATCCAGGACCAGTTCTCCTGGATTGGAGCACGCCCGAATGATGCGGCCGAGTAACTGCTCGGGCATCTGGCAGCCGTGCCAGCCTTTACGCTCCTTGAACGTACCGCACACCCGCGGGAAATACCACGTATCCTGCTCCGGCCCAAAGCCGTCCGGCAGGTCCTGCGGACGCAGTATCCAAGTGTCGTCGGGCAGTCGTCCCTTGGGATTGGCCCGGGCGTCGGCGTAAACCAGTTGCCGGGCCGAGGGAATCCGAATGGCCGGGTCGTCGGCATTGAAGGTGAAATTATTCGGATCTTTGATGAAATAGAAAAGGTGGGCGTGGCTGCGGCTGAATTTTCGCACGCAGTTCACCCCGAACGTGTAATACCACACCACCCAGCTTCGGCAGATCAGGTGCAGTTCCTTCGTGGCGATTACTTTCAGCTCGGCCGCGTATTCGTCGCCGATCGCCAGCCAGAATGTGCCGCTGGGTTTGAGCGCCCTCACCACCGCGCCCATCCACGACCGCGACCAGTTGAGATATTCATCGTCGCCGCGCTCGTCGTCGTACACGTCGTACTTGTAACCGATATTGAACGGCGGGTCCGCGAACGCCAAGTCCACCGAGCCGGGCTCGATCTGCCCCATGCCCTTTACGCAATCGCCATTAATAATCTGGTCCGGTTTGATCTTCATCGCCGCCTCCATATTTCAGGCATTGTTATTATGCTGGTTATCACGAACGTTGCCAAGCGGTTCATCGTTGTTTTCTCGGGTTACATACGAAAACAATGGCACAGGTATGTTCCGAATGGCTTGGTGAGGTCACCCCATCATTGAATTACCGGAGAAACACGGGCAAACCCTTGTCCCGCCGGGCGCGACAAGGGCCTGCCCATGCCACTCTGACCCCTGTTACATTTGCATATTTCACAGGCATGCTACAGGGCTAACCGGCAACCCGCTATGCCGTTATAACCGAACGGCCCTGCTTTACGTTGCTCCCAGACGCCGACCGGTTATAATCGGAAAATCGTTGCGAATCGCAGGTAGCGTCGTGTAAACGCCAGGCCGTCCTGTCGGCCTCTTCCATGAACGAAAGGTACAACAATGGCCCATACGGTTTGCTTGTTGCCCGGTGACGGCATCGGCCCGGAGGTAATCGGGGCGACCAAGCGGGTAATCGAGGCGGCGGGGGTGGATATCGAGTGGGTATCGCTGCCGATCGGCGAGACGGCTGTCGAATTCTGCGGCTCGGTGCTTCCCGAGCGGACGATCGCGGCCATCGCCGGACACGGCGTCGCCCTGAAGGGTCCGGTCACCACGCCCATCGGTCGCGGCCATGCCAGCGTCAACGTGCAGCTCCGCAAACGTCTCAAACTCTTCGCGGCCGTCCGCCCCGTGCGCAACCTGCCCGGCATCAAGACCCGCTTCGATAACGTCGATATGGTCATCATTCGCGAGAATACCGAGGGTCTCTATTCCGGCATCGAAAACGAGATCATCCCCGGCGTGGTCCAGAGCCTCAAGATCGCCACCGAGGAGGCCTGCTTGCGAATCGCCCGTTTCGCCTTCGATTACGCCGTCTCCCGCAAGCGTCAGAACGTCACCGTCTTCCACAAGGCTAATATCATGAAAATGTCCGACGGGCTTTTCCTGCGTTGCGCCCAAAAAGTACACCGTGATTATGTCGGCCGCGTGGCTTACGACCAACTGATTATCGACAACGGTTGCATGCAGATGGTCCGCGACCCCGGCCGGTTTGATATTCTGCTGCTTGAAAACCTCTACGGCGACATCGTCAGTGACATGGCCGCCGGCTTGGTTGGCGGATTGGGTGTGGTACCGGGGGCGAATTTCGGCACCGGTTGTGCCGTTTTTGAACCGGTGCACGGCTCCGCTCCGGACATCGCCCGCAAGGGGCTGGCCAATCCGCTGGCCTGCATCATGAGCGGCGTGATGATGCTTCGCCACCTCGACGAAAATCAGGCCGCCGACCGTATTCGCGATGCGTACGACGCCGTTCTGACCGAAGGTGATCCGGCCCAGCTCACCGCGGACATCGGCGGCCGGGCCACCACCGACCAGTTCACCGAGGCGATCATTCGGAAACTCAAGTGAGCACAACCGGCCATAGTGATACGCTCGTCGTCGGGACGCGCGGCTCGAAGCTGGCCATCGCCCAGACCCAATGGGTGATCGACCGGCTGACCGAAGTCCATCCTCGCCTGCGAATCCGTCAACAGATCATCACCACCACGGGTGATCGGCTGCGCGGCCGCCCGCTGCCTGAAATTGGCGGCAAGGGATTGTTCACCGAAGAGCTTCAAGAGGCCCTGCTCAACGGCTCGATCGACCTGGCGGTGCATTCGGCCAAGGATCTGCCCACAAAGCTTCATGATGGATTGGCCGTCCTCGCTTGGCCGGCGCGCGAGGATCCACGCGACACCTTTATCTCCGCCGACGGCCGTCCCTTTGAGGAACTGCCCGGGGGCGGCAAGGTGGGCACGACCAGCCTGCGGCGTCAGGCCCAATTGCTCCGACGGCGCGGCGATTTGAGTTTCGTCGCCTTGCGCGGCAACGTGGACACGCGCATCCGCAAGGTCCGCCGTGGAGATTGTGCGGGCGCGATCCTGGCGGTCGCCGGCCTGAAACGAGTCGGCCTGGAAAGCGAAATAACGCAGGTGCTCGATCTGTCGCTGATGCTGCCGGCGCCGGGGCAAGGGGCCTTGGCCCTCGAAGGCCGATGTGACGATGGCCGACTAGCCGAGATTCTCAGCCCCATACATGATGAGCCGACGGCAACGGCCGTCAATTGCGAGCGGCGGATTCTGGCCGAACTCGACGCTGGATGCCGGGCCCCCGTCGCGGTCTACGTGCGTGTCGAAGGTGGACAGTTATACTGCGATGCCCTGGTCATCGATCCCAAAGCTCAAAAAGAGGCCCGGGCCTCCTCTCACCAACCGGTTTCGGATATGGTAGGATTAGTGAACAACGTGGTGGCCGACCTCCGCGCCGCCGGGGCCGAGGATATTATCCGGGCCTGTCGGCCGGGTGATTGATATAGTTCAAGAACATGAAGGAGCGGATCATGAACATCAAGTTTGGATTGTTTATAACGGGTTGTGTGTCTATTTTCCTCGCCGCCGGTTGCCAGCAAGCCCCTCTGGCGGGTCCGGTTTACCGTTGTCAATACACCGAGCAATCGCCGGTGATTGACGGGCGTCTCAACGACGCGGTCTGGCAAAAAGCCCAAGTGGTCAATCTGGTCCTGGCCGACACGGGGCGGCCACCCCGCCAGCCGGTAACCGCGCGGGCCTTATGGTCCGACAAACACCTGTTTGTCGCCTTCGACTGCATCGATGACGATATCTGGGCCAGCGAAACCGAACGGGATGCATCGATTTTCAAGCATGAGGTGGTCGAGGTTTTCATCGACGACAACGCCGATGGTAAATCTTATCTCGAATTGGAAATCAGCCCGAACAACACGGTGTTTGACGCCTACGTGCTCAATGCCGGACAGGGCAAATGGATCAAATTCTTCATTAAGGAATACACCTGCGAGGGACTGCACTCGGCCGTCGCTGTCGAAGGCACTGTTGGTAACCAGCGCGGTTCGAACCCGGCCGGGTGCAAACGCTGGTCGGTCGAAATCGCCATCCCCTTCGGCGAGTTTGCTCAGGCCCCGAACCACCCCCCGGTTGCCGGCGATCGCTGGCGCTGGAACCTGTACCGCATCGATCGGCCGGCGGACAAACAGATTGATGAATACACCGCCTGGTCGCCGCCGGGTATCATCAATTTCCACCGCCCGGAAAAGTTCGGCTGGCTCGTCTTCTGCAAATAGCCTGGATCAATCCCCCGCCCTAAAGGGCATATGCCGTTGTATTGAGTAGCATGGACAGCTCTGCTGGGTGTCATAAGCAAATGTATTGGGTGGCATGGACAGGTTTAACCCCGTTTGACAAAAACGGGGTTAAACCTGCCCGTGCATGCCCCTGCCGGCTACCCGATTCGTATTACGTCCGACTGCTGCGCCCTCAGGGACGTCAATTACCCTCGCCGGGCTTCTCGCCCTCGCTGAGTACCTTCTGGATCGCGCTGCGGATGACCGTGATCTTGACGTTGGCGGACTCGTCGACCTTGAGAACCACTTCATGATCCGTGGTCGATACCACCGAACCGATAATTCCGCCGATGGTCATGACGCGATCGTTTTTCTTGATCGCGGCCAGCATATCCTGGCGTTTCTTTTTGTCCTTGCGGCTGCCGAAGATCACAAAAACGTAAAACACCACGATCATCAACAGCAAGCCGAACCAGATGGTGTTCGGGTTTTGCTGGGCCAGAATGGTCAGATTAAATATGTTGAACACTATGTGTCTCCATTAAATACGCCATGGTCCCCGCCGCCCGCGCCGGCCACAGGGAACTCCGCCAGCATGGTCGCCCAATCGCTGGTCGGAATCAAGTCTCGCAAGCGGCTCATGAACCGCTGGTAGAAGCATATATTATGCAGGGAAACGAGGATCGGGCCAAGCATCTCCCGCGCCATGAACAGATGCCGCAGGTACGCCCGGCTGAACTGCCGGCAGGTCGGACAGGAGCAATCGGTCTCCAAAGGCCGCTCGTCGGCCCGATATTGCTCATTACGAAGCCGGATCGGGGCCCGGGCGGTAAAGGCATAAGCATTACGGCCGTTACGGGTGGGCAACACGCAATCGAACATATCCACCCCCGCCCGGACCGCCGCCAGAATGTCCCGGGGCATGCCCACGCCCATCAAATACCGCGGCCGGTCCACCGGTAGCCGATGTACCAGTTCGCCCAGCACCTCGACCATTTTTTCGTGCGGCTCGCCCACCGAAAGCCCCCCGATCGCGTAACCCGGAAAATCCAAAGCCATCAGCCGCTCGGCGCACAACGCCCGCAGGTCGTGGAAAACCCCACCCTGCACGATACCGAACAAGGCTTGCTCCTGGCATTGGTGAAATCTCCTGCATCGCTCGGCCCACCGCACCGTCCGCTCGACCGCCCGGGCCACAACCTCTCGCTCCGCATCACCAGGCGGACACTCGTCGAACGCCATGATGATGTCCGCCCCCAGCCGGTTCTGCACCCTGGTCGCCGATTCGGGATCGAGATGTAGCCACTGCCCGTCGATATGCGAGCGAAACGTCACCCCGTCATCATCGATCTTACGCAGCTCGGCCAGCGAAAAAACCTGATACCCGCCGCTGTCCGTCAGGATCGGCCCGTCCCAACCCATGAACTTATGCAGTCCACCCAACTGCTCGACCAACTCCGCCCCCGGCCGCAACGCCAGATGGTACGTGTTGGCCAGAATGATATCCGTCCCGCTCTCGCGGACCTGCCGAGGCCACAACCCCTTGACCGCCCCCTGCGTGCCCACGGGCATGAACGCCGGCGTGCGGATTGCCCCGTGCGGCGTCACCACCCGCCCACACCGTGCCGCCCCGCCCGGTTCACCCTGTATGATCTCAAAACCAAACATCGGCGACATCATACGCTTTTGCGTCCATCCTGCAAAAAACATCGGGATATGGGCGGGTGTCGCTGCCCGGCCTTTCCATAAGGATGCGCCGGCCATAAAAAACGGGACGCCAGACCGTTCCCCCCTGACGGTCTGACGAGCCCGATAGTGTCGTTTTCCAAAAGATTTGACGAACTAATAGGGGATTTTTTCCGCTGGGCGGTTTGCCCGGAAATCGCCCGTGGCCGGGTCGTAGTACCAATCGCCGGCCTTTTCGCCCGGACGGCCGCCACATGTGATCCGCTTTCCGCCCGTGTACGGATTGATGGGAATACCTGGCAAATAGGGGCCGTGATCCGAAGCCGACAAGGCCGGTTCGTTCTCCGAAATATCGAACTTGTTCTGTTGAACCATCTGTTGAAGAAACGCTTCCTCGGTCGTTGCCGAAGGATATTGCCCGCCGTGCTCAATGCGATACAACTCGATTTGGCGGCGAACCACCTCAAGGTGTTTTTTCAATTGGCTTTCCTCGGCGCTCTCCTCGGCCCTCGTAAAGCGCGGCACCACCGTGAACGCCACGATGCCCAGCACAATAATCACGATGAGCACCTCCACGATGGTCCATCCACGTTTAGCGAAGGAATCGATCAGTTGTAGCGGAGTTTCACTATGATCCGAGGCCGTCAACGCCGGGGACCATGATGAAACAAAGGGTTTTCTGGAGATAAACCGCATCCCTCTGTATCGGAAAGCGGCGAGGGCAACTTATGTTATCGATTCCAAGGAAATGACGGCCGGGGAGTCGTGTTCCGATAACCAATAGGCGATATCCTGGGGGGGTAAGGATAATAAAAGTCAGACGGTGTGTTTTCTCATACTGAAACCCGCGCGGGACAAATGGTGATCTCCGGCAGCGCTGCTCAACCAAGGTGGCCGTTTCAAGGTTTCAGCATGTCCTCCCAAGCCACCGGTTTCAGGCCCTTGATTGAGAGCCGCTGTGTTATACGGTCCCGGCGTATCGAATGGGGGCGGCCATCTTCGGTCAGAATTCGATCCAGCGGCATCCATAGACCCTTCAGCGAGGGAATGGAATGTGCCCGATCACCCATCAGCGCCATGAGACGTAAATAGGTTTGCTCGGTTTGTACCAGGGTCCAACCGACCGGACCGGGCATGGCTTGCCGAAACGTGGCGGCGATGACGCCCACCGCTTCGGCGTTCAACCCGTTAATCGGCACATCCACGATCACCTGGCCGCCCGAGGCAACATGAGCGGCCAGAAGAACAAGCCATTCATCGGAATATTCCGCGAAACGCGTTAAACACGGAGCGGAGCGACATCGCTGATAGATCAGATTGTAGAGACTTCGATCGTATCGAAAACGGCGCAAGGCGCTGTCACCCCAGGAGATCACGTGATTCGAGAGATGGACCGGCGGCCGAGCGGATGACCAGGAACTTGCCAGAGGCATAACCTCAACATTGGTCATTTGCGAAGCGGGCCACATCAACGCCTCGTCGGCGCTGACTCCGATTAACGCCACTCGCCGCCCCAGCAAAGGTACGTCTGCGCCAGGCCAATCAAGTTGTACGCCAACCGGAGCGGATTGAGCGCGACCTCGCCGGTACTCGGCCCATTTACGTGCATCGATCGGCAGCAGAGCGATGGCTCCCGCCAACGAAATGAATACCAAGGCCAGTCGTTGGTGCTGAATACGCACCGGCCGATCATTGACGTAGATTTGCAATAAACCGCCCCAGGCCAATAGCAGCAACGCGCCGGCACTCAGCACACCCATGGCCCCGAGTTTCGGGCCGACCCAGAAATAGCCGGAAAGCAAACCGATACCCAGCCCACCGAAGACGGCACTGAGCAATTGCTCATGCCCTAGGGTTTCACTGCCCACCCGGGCCAGCCAGGCCCGTTTTGTGTAGCGCAGAGCATAGCCGATCGGCCAGCCTATACAAAGAGCCTGCAGGAGTCCCGCGAGATGACCCGCCGGCCAAAAAGCCATACACGTAGCCGTTGCCGCTATGCCCAATCCTGCAGCCCACAAGGCCATGCCGCAACCCGAGGCCGTGCCGCCGTGCCGGCAGTTCTTATTAGATAGAAGAAGAAACCCAAGCCCGATGACAAAAAGAAAGCCGGCAAGTTCAAGAGCAGGGGAATGATGCGGCGTGATCATGCCCCGACAGGCTATCCATCCTTGTACCGCCCATGCAGTGGCTACACCCCAGGTCACCAGGGATATCCAGATGAGTCCCTCGGCCGAGGCACTGAATTCCGGGGTGGCGTTGTCCGCTACCAAGGGTTGACGAGGCGGAAAGTCTAGCTGCTGGGAACGCTTGGCGGCCACCCCCGCCAGTATGAACATCGGCAAAATGCCAAGCATATAACTCTGTCCACCCGATAATCCTCCATTAACCCAGATTTCGTGGGTCCAGGCCGCCAGTGTAAAACCCGTTATCAAACCCGTGGGAACGCCTACCGAGTGTCGCGGAGCGACTTGCCCCGCGCCCCAGACCGACCAAAGGGTGGAAATGACCAGCCCATTCAGGGCCCACGAACTCCCGAGGAAAAGTGACACGCCGGCCCATTCCAGGAAGGCCAGCGTGGTGCTCGTCCAGAAAAAGCGCTCCAGGAAATAATGGTAAAGTTGAATGACCGGTCCGCTGAGGGCCAGGGTGAGCAGGGCCGCCAGGGCGGCCACGGTAGACAAGACGGAGACGGCCAGCCAGTGCGTGGCCGGATCACGTTCTCGCGCCGCCCGCAACATCCAGAAGGTTCCGGAAAAGTCGCCGACCGGCCCTGCGTGTATCCGCGTCCGCTTGACGACCATCCGCGTGATCCACAAAACGATACGTTCGGGAAACCAGGGACCCAACGCCGCGGCCAGTAAGGCGATGGCAACCACCATGATGGTGGTTGCGGGAAGCGGATCCAAGGCCGCCGCCACGATCATCCGCATCCCACATAACTGCCAGCCGGCGGCCAGCCCGACCAGGATCGACAGCGGCTCAATGATTCCTGACAACCCCGCAAGCGACAGGTCGAGCCGGGACCGTGGATTTATACCCTTGTCCGGTCGAACGGCGAGCATCCCTTCCATGGCGGCCGAAGGCAGAGGAGCCGCTTTTTCGGGGGCAACCTTCGAGGCCGAGGGCACGGGACGGGTCGGCCCTGACTTTACCTTCCGCCCGCCTGTACGCGAGCCGCCGGCTGAGGCCGACCGTGAACGCGAAGATGACGGTTTTCGATCGATCATGGGGGGCTGATCCCTGGCACAACAATAGCGGGATTCGTCTGTCTCCCAACTGTCTCCCTACAAATCCACACGACAAGAAAAAAGCGTGGGGATTGCTGCCCGGCTGACTATTGGTTTACCTTAAGGCCGGAACCGATATTCCCATATATGTCTGGCGCGCATGTTATCCGGTATCCGGTATCCGGTCGAGCAGGGGTTTGAGGCTGCCGTGATGCCGAATCACCGGGATTCGTCCGCCGGATCAGCAAGAGACGAGGGAGATTTCTTACAGCATCATTGATTTTCTGTTTCTTCGTTGCGGTTAAGGAAAATCCTTGGGTTTGTCCCGGTTTCCGGCGAAACAACGGACGGAACCCAACAACGGGACAATCTTTGTGGCGGGCGCTCGATAAATAGTTCGATATATAAAAAGTGATAACGAAATGAATGATTAGTCCGGGAACGCTTCCGGAGATGGGCTTACTTTCCGGTCCTGAACGTCTGTTGATCAGGCGACTTCGATGGCCATCGAGACGCAACACGAACTTCAATTGACCGCCGAATGGCCCGGGCGGTGGTATGTTGCCCACACCCGAGCACGTCAGGAGAAGAAACTGGCGGAGGAGTTGTCGCGTCTGAAAATCCCTTGCTACCTGCCGTTGCACCAGAGCGTGACCCGTAGCCGGACCACGCGAAGGATATCCCGGAGCCTGGTTCCGTTGTTCCGGGGATACCTCTTTTTCAAGGGCAGCGAGGAGCAGCGCTATCGGGCCTTGCAGACCAATCGTATCGCCCACGTGCTCAATGTTCCTGATCAACAACAACTGATCGGCGAGTTATTGCAGATTCAACGGCTGCTGACCGGAACTCCCGAATTACTCGTCGCCCGTTACTTAAAAACGGGGAACTGGGTCCGGATCATTGCCGGTCCGCTCCAGGGCCTGGAAGGAGTCATCGAGTATTTCACCAAATGCGCTAAGCTCAATCTTAACGTGACCATTTTGGGGCAGAGTGTCAGCGTCGAAGTGGCCGGTGATCTTGTCGAAAAAATCGAACCGCCTACCTGGAGCGAAAGTTATCCTTCACTTCGAAAGGGCGGAGCCCGACGGAGATGAAAAAGTCTTTGCGCGCGGTCCATAGGGTCATGCCCGCGGTGTGAAGTTCCTCTTACCCTGTAAGGTTTGTCCTGCTCCCGGGGTGGAGCAAGGCAGACGTGTACCTTTTTCGGGGTATGACTGGCAACAAAAATCGGTGCATTATTCCCGTAAACGGCATCTCCCTCGTATCCGGTAAGCGACAAATCCCAGCAATCCAGCCACGAACATCAGCAAGGCAATATCTTCCCATTGGTTCCACCAAAATTTTTCTGTCCCTCGCTGCAATAAGGTGGTTTCGTTGTATAACCGATCCGCTTTGGTAATGTATGGATCATCCACGGCCTCGGGTGGCGGTAAGTTTCGGGGTATCTTGTTCAAATGGTTCTCGGTATCACCGGATTCCGCATTCGTGAAATCGGACCGGGCAAACGGGGGGGGGATGACGGCTAAAAAAAAGGCGGCCGTTAATCCCGTCCTGAATAACGGCCGTCTTCTGTATGAAGGGGGGATCATAAGCGTTTAGTCCGCTCGTTTTCTGGCATTAATGGGCCGACATACAGGACATGCGTTTTTTCAGCCAGCCCACGCAGCCCAGGCCGATCATGCCCAGCAGGGTGGCCCCGGGTGCGGGGATGATCGTCACCACGTAGTCCTGACCGCTCACGGCATCGGTAAACTCGTCGAAATTGAGATCACCGTAGAGAATGTCCGACAAGTTCAGGGTGTAGGTGCCCAGCAGCACCCCGATATAGGTCAGGTTCAGGGTCGCGAAGGAAAACGTGCCGGTCCCCGTCCCATTGACCAGGTCGCCGGCGATGTCGGCGATGTAGTCGGTTTTATAACTCGGCCCGTCCATCAGGTCCGGCAGGGCGGGCACGTATTGATCGCCGGGGTCGCTGCTCCAGGTCGGCGCGTTGAAACTGACCGAGTTCAACTGGAAAAGGCCGGAGGGCGAGGCCGTGGTTTCCTGTACGCGCAGTTGCAGGCCTGTCATGCTCACATCGGTATTGATCCGCACCTGCACATCAAACGAGGTCCCGGCCGTCGTGTTGATACTATTGGGGTCACCGACCGTGTCCACAATGGTAAGGGTCGGAAACCCCCAGACACCGCCGACCACACCGAGGAATACACCCAAGGTCACGGATGTGACAGTCCTGTTTTTCATGATCCACCATCCTTTATAAATATAATGATACCCTGCTCAGGGTACGCTGGTAAACAGTTTGCTCTTGACCAGGCTCAGATCCACGATGGTCACGCTGCCGCTGTTGTTCACATCGCAACGGGCGTTTCCGGTGTCGGTGTTCTTGAAAAGTTGCGCCTTGACCGTGCTCAGATCGGCGGTATCAACCACCCCATCCCCGGACACGTCTCCCACGAGGCAGCGAACCTGCCGATTGCGGGTTCCCGCCAGGAGGGCCTTGGTCGAACTTGGCCGACGGAACTTGCCCTCCGTCAACTCCACGGTCAACCGCTTCTGGTCCACCTGGGCCCCGTCGAGAGTGATTTGCAGCTCGTCCCCCTGGCTGCCATTATTGAAGGCCAGGGCTTTCGGGGTGTAACCGTTGTTCCCGGAATCCTTGATGCTCAAATCATTGGCGTCCAGCGTCCCGTCGACGGCGAGGACCTCCCGATCCAGCACGACCCGGATGAGCAGATCACCCCGCCGCGGCTCGACCAGCGGCATGCCCGACGGCATGGCCAGGGCGATTTCACCCACGCCGCCGTGGGTCTTGACACTTTCCCAGTAGAGGATCTGCGGGGCGATGGTCAATTCGGCGGCCGTAGTCTCAACCGGTCCACAATCCGCGGAGATGACACATTGGTAGAAGCCTTCGTCGGCCTCGGTTACATACTCTATTTCCAGGGTGTCGTCCGTTTCCCCGTCCAGATCCTCCCAGGTTTCGGTCCCCGCGTTGTATTTCTGCCACTGGTAAGTTACCGTACCCGCCCCGGTACCGGCGGCGGTGAAGACGGCCGTGCCGTTATCCACCACGTTCTGATCTTCCGGATGAGCGGTGACCTCGGTGCCGGCCTTGACCTGAACGGAATAACTATAATCACCATTGGCCACATTGGCTCCGTTATAGCCCTTCACGTGCAGGTACCAGGTGCCACTGGCCGATGTCGGCAAGGACAGATTGCCGCTGGACCACTGGGTTTCCGAGCCGGTCCAGGTATGGGAGGCATTCTGGTCCCAGGCGTACCGATAGTATTGAACGCCGCCCGCCCCAAAACCGTCGACGGCCGTCCAGACCACGTCATCACCCACGCAGGGCGACGAAGCGGTTTCTACGCTTTCTTCATCCGGCGGGAGGGACAAGGTCCACCGGCTTTGTCCGCTCGAACCGGCCGACTCGCCGCAGGCGTTGAATGAATAAATCTTGCGGGTGTACTGGGTATTGGCGGTCAGGCCGGTTTCCTGCCATTCGGTCAGATCGGCCGCCAAGTCGCCGGACTTGTCGTTCCCTGACGTATCCTTTACCCGGTAGCCTTGCTCACCGGAAACATCAAACCATGTCCAGGTGATCGTGTCGGTCCCGTCCTCGAATGGCGTATCGTCGGTCGGCGCGACTGGAGCGGGCAATGCGGTGACGGCATAGTCATAGGTTCCGTTGCCGACATTGGCTCCGTTATAGCCCTTCACGTGCAGATACCAGGTGCCGCCGGCGGTAGGTGAAGTCTGGATGGTGCCGCTCGACCATTGCGTCTCCGTATCCGTCCAGGAGTGCGTGGCGTTCTGGTCCCAGACATAGCGGTAGTACTGGACCTTGCCGGCTCCGAAGCCGCCCACGGCCGTCCAGTTGATCGGGTCACCCGGACACGGTGACGTGTCGTCCGGCGTCACGCTACCACTGGTTGGCGGAATGGAAAGCGTCCACTGGCTGGCGGTACCGGAATAGGCCGTGACCACGCCGTCACCATTGACCCCCTTGGCCTTGAAAGTGTATTGCGTATTGGCCGTGAGGCCGGAAACATCATCATAAAGGACCGTGACCTTGGTTCGGTCGGCGGTGCCGTCGTGGAAGATCACGCCGGAACTTCCCGAGGTCAGATTTACCGGCCCCGTCGTGCTTATCCTGAAGCCCGACGTGGTGACGTTGCTGAAGGTCGGCGCGGTCGGCGTGGCCTGAAGTGTGTATTTAGCAGTCGATGCCGATGACTGGGCGGTCTCCACCCCGTCGCCGTTTACGCCACGGGCCGTGTAGGTATGCGATGTATTTACCCCGAGACCGCTGTCCGCTCGGCTCAGGGCCTGGACCTTGGTCAGGTCCGTGGTGCCGTCGCGTTTGAAGATTACGCCCGATGAACCAAGCGTCAGGTTAATCGGACCGGTGGTCGTGACGGTCAACTGAGTAGTACTGTCGGCCACCACCGTGGGGGTAGTAGCCGCTGCTTGGAGCGTATACTTGGCGGCCGAGGCCGATGACTGGGCAGTCTCCACCCCGTCGCCGTTTACACCACGGGCCGTGTAGGTGTGGGCCGTGTTGGTGCCCAGCCCGGTGTCCGCTCGGCTCAGGGCTTGGACTTTGGCCAAGTCCGTGGTCCCGTCCCGTTTGAAGATCACACCCGATAAACCGGCGGTCAAATTGGTGGGCCCGGTAGTGGAGACCGTCAACTGGCTAGTGCTGTCGGCTACCACCGTCGGGGTAGTAGCCGCTGCTTGGAGCGTATACTTAGCGTCCGAGGCTGCGGACTGGGCAGTCTCCACCCCGTCGCCGTTTACACCACGGGCCGTGTAGGTGTGGGCCGTGTTGGTGCCCAATCCGGTGTCCGCCCGGCTCAGGGCCTGGACCTTGGTCAGGTCCGTGGTGCCGTCTCGTTTGAAGATCACGCCCGATGAACCGGCACTCAGGTTCACCGGCCCCGTCGTTGCCACCGTCAATTGGCTGATGCTGTTGGCCGTCACGGTCGGCTTGGTGGCGGAGGCCTGGAGCGTATACTTGCTGGCTGATACATCGGCGCTCCTTACGCCTTCGGCATTGCGCGATCCGACCTCGAAGGTATACTGCGTATTGGTATTCAATGAGGAAGAGGTCCAGAGGTTCTGGTTTTGTACCCAGCCGGAGTCTCCGCCTGCTGTCGTATTCTTCGTTCTTACCCCGGAGCTTCCGGTCGTGAGGTTTGTAAAGGTTCCGGCCGGCGCGGCCTGGATGCTGTTGACCGTAATGGTTCCGAAGGTTACCCCGGTTGCCGTTTGAATCAGGGTATAACGGGGTCCGATGGCCAGGCGCGTCGTGCTCGACGAGTTCCGGTAAGTTTCCACGTAACGCGTGTATTGAGTGTTGGCCGTTAAACTTCCTTCCTGGTAGGACTGGATCCCGCCGGTGGCGGTTGTCCACTTGAGATTGCCTCCCGTGCTTGCATCGTAGCCTCTATATACATAGGCATCCGCAATTCCGGTCGGTTTTGTCCACCCCCAGGTGATCTGAGTAGTTGAGTTGGCCGTCGCGCTTCCCCCGGTCGGCGGGTCAGGCCTGATGGTCGCGGAGACCTTAAACACGTCATTGGTATAAGTAGAATAATCCCGGCCTAATTGTACATTATTGGGATCGCCGGTAGCATTATGTTGAACCGTATATTTGATCCACAAGTCTCTCCCCGTGAAACCCGAGAGAACGGTATCCGCATAGCTATCGGTGCCCGATTGCGCCGCCGTTCGGGTGTAAAAATCAGTCCAGGTGCTCCCGTCCGCACTCCACTGGCCTTTTATCAGGTTATCCGCACTGAGGTTTCCAAAAAATGACCATCTCAATCTGGCGGTCGCGTCGTTCTGGATTTTCGTACCGGCATCCGATTGGTAGTGGAAGGTCATCGTGCCGGTAGCCGGGCAGTGAACTCCGGTAGTTAGCCTGGGGGTGAAAAAGACAACAGTACCATCGTAATAAGGAATGATTCCATCGTGCCCCGTATGGCCGTTAAACTGCGTCGTATACCACTGTCGTCGTGGATTCCAACGATAGATGTCAATCTTTGACGCCGTATCTCCGCCGACACCATAAACAGGGGTTGTCTGCGGATCCTCGATGATCGTACCCGTAACGCTTAAGCCGGTAGCGCTGGTGCCGGTGCAGCGACACCATTGCATGTTGTTATAAGGTCCCGTAGTGGTGTACTGAATCTCGAGCTTGATATACAAATCTCGGCCCTTGGTGCCCCAAAAACCTTTATTTTCAAGCTTTATGGAGGTAAATGTATGCTCATTGGCCTGGTTTGTCTCATGGAATTTTACCCAATTGGTGCCATCCTCGCTGGCATAGGCTCTCAGCCAGCCGTACGAATTAAATATATTCGTTTTTACGCCGACCTCGACATCGGCGGCCCAGCGGCAACCGGTGTTGGCCTGGAATTGCCAGGTGGCCGAATCCGTTCCGGGGGTTTCCACTTTGCGACAAAGAAAACTGGTAGTACCTTCATCATAACACTGCATGTTTGTTGTATATGTGGCCGGACCTACGCCATCCCGTTCAGGGTTATAGGTGTACGAATATGCACCTTTTCCTCCCGCCGACACGGCGGCCTCAACGATGGCCGGGGTGATCAGAGAAAAGAAAACAAGGATTGGCAGACACGCTCTTTCGATCATCTTTTTCGTAAACACCGTGGTCCTCCTTCCGCGCTGGGCGGTATCAAATAATCGATCCTGTACGTATAACTCACCTCGGACAGGCGGATAGCGATTGATATGGCTAATGATTACGGAAAAAGCTCCCAATCGCTCCTTGGTGGTTATT
>CAYNYK010000004.1:0-90038 GCA_964401335.1 uncultured Planctomycetales bacterium | reverse complement strand
TATCGTCAAAATGCCCATAAAATGCCTAGGATTTTCGATTTTGCAAAAGTCCAGATCTTGACATATCGATCAATTTGTTGTTTTTGAAGGGGATCTTTGCGTTGTTCAGCAAAACCGCCGAATATGCTTTGCGTGCCGTGGTAGCCATCGCCCGTGCTTCCGATACGCGTCCGGTTTTGGCCAAGGAGATTGCAGTTTCCGGAAAGGTCCCGGCCAAATATCTGTCCAAAGTTCTGCGTGATCTTGTACGGGCCGGAGTGTTGACCAGCAACCGCGGCATCGGCGGTGGGTTCCGCTTGCGGCGTAAGAGCAACGCCATCAAACTGATCGATGTCATAAGGCCCTTCGACGATATCCTGGTCATGCGCCGTTGCCCTTTCGGCAAGACACGCTGTTCGGACGAAAACCCCTGTGCCCTCCATGACAAATGGAAGCCGGTGATCGGGCAATTACGCGATTTCCTCGAACAGACCACGATTGCGGACTTGGAAAAGGCCTGATGACCCAGTCATACCCTTTGGAACCTTTTGTCTCTCTCAACTCTTCTCGGCATAGCTCAAGATCAAACCTGAAACCAGCCGATTCATTCAGGACTGGTAACGGGGGCGTTTTCCACGGGTCTTGGAGTCTGTAAAATGACGGGGACCGACGAATACGAGACGCCGTACAAGCCGGTCGGCTTTGCCGGACTGTCCGCGACCGCTAAAATTTCAGGATACACGCAAAGGGAGTGTGAACCCCATGATTCATAAAGCAAACAGTCGGGTGTCTTTCCGGGCGAGTTGGCTTTGGTTGTTGATATCGGCTAGCGGTGTCGGCTGCGGATCCACCATGAATCCCATCGATTTCTGGTTTAACAACACTGAAACGCTTGGCGGTACCGTTCCGGGTCAACGATCCTATATCCAGATGGCTTTTGTGAACAACACCCCTTATCGGGCCATTTTTACCTTCGGAACTTATGATCCATTAAATACGGATCAGGAGGGGCCTCTGGCTTTTCCCATCCAATTCGAGCAGTTTTATATCGACCCGGACCCCAATTATCGTTTGGAACGAAATAGCACCAGCCAAACCTATGGCTTTCGGTGTGGCCGCGCCATCGGCGTCGGCGACGCTGCGCTGGTCGAGATTATCGAGAAGAACAAATTGGAGAAGACAACCGGTGGCGCTCCGGTATACTCGGAAGCCCTGCGGCCCATTGTGGATGAGGAAACCGGCAAGAAAAAGGCCGGCATTATCTTTTCCGACCGGCCTCTCGATTCCGAGGACGCCGGCACGCATATCACGGCTTGGGCTTCCGGCTTCGTTACTCTTCAGGGTGCGGATTACCCCTGTGAAGCCTTGGTGGTCTACACCTTCGACTTGGACGATACCCAGCCCGGCGGTGTACGTGTAACCACCGAGGTGATTCTACCGGAAGCTTCGGAATAAACGGGTCAAACGCGCTCAAAACGGCAGGCCGATAATTCGCCCCTCGAAAACCAATTTGCCATCCACAAAACCTTGGGCATCTCCAATGGTTCGACGCGGGCGGCATTCCACCATTTTCAGGACAAAATACATCTTTGCCGGCGGCTGAACGATGCCGCGGAATTTGACGCCTTCCACTCCGCCGAAACCAAGAAACCGCTCGTCAGGGCGAAGTTCCTGCGAGCAATAAGAGGCGACATGGGCCGCGCTTTCCAGCATCAACACTCCGGGCAATAAAGGACGGCCGGGAATATGCCCTTTAACCCAAAATTCATCCTCGCGCACCTCCCGCAGGGCGACGGCCAACCCCTGCGCCTTGTCGAAATAGACAATCCGGTCAAGCTGCATGAATTCATAACGGTGGGGCAGACGCCGGTAGATTTCCTCCTTCGTCGCCACGACCCGGTTGAGGTCGATCGAGTTCAGATCGAGAAATGCAGTAGCGGCCATACATGAACCTCGTCATTATATATATCGGGTTGTGCGCATCATTAAAGGACGCCGTTGTCCGAAGACCGGCTAGGCCTTACACTGGAAATCGATTCGGGGGAGGTTGCAGACCAGCCCGGTGACCCGAAAGTAAAGAACCGGCTCAACTATCCGAACGTACTTCCAGGACTTTTTTACGCACTTCCTGGGCGGCCGCTTTGATGTCCTGCATCATCTTGCGCACCCGTGTACCCGCCGCCTTGTTGCCCCCCTGGGCCTTGGCCACATCTTCATAAGCCTGTTCAACAAGTCTTTTCAGTTTTTCGTATTCTTCCATCAGCACTGTATAAACTCCCTAAAAGGCCGGCACCCGGCGATCTTATCCTTGCCCGCGCCGACAAAGGTTAACGCATGGTATTAGACCTTTCAACGCCAGGTGCGGTGAGTCTAGCAGACAAATCACGGACATGCAAAGCCTGAAACAACCTTTTTACTATGAAAAACCCATTTGAGATACCTCTGAACCGGGGCTGCAATTGCCGTAATATGCGGCGTAACAAGAAGATGCGAAAAGCCCCATGCTTATGATTCGATTATCCCATTATGTTCAGCTTGGGATGATTTGGATAGGCCTGGACAATCTCGCGAGCTTGGCCAATATCCTGCTGAATTTGTCGATAGAGGGTTTCTGGCGTATCGAATTTTTCCTGCCGCCGTATCCAGGCCAGGAAATCAATATAAACCTGGGACCCGTATAGATTGCCCTCGAAACCGGGGAAATGAGCCTCTACGACAAGACGAGTTCCGCCGAAAGTGGGAGTTCGACCTACACTGACCGCCGCAGGGAAGAATCGACCATCAAAGTCCGTTCGTCCCGCATAAACCCCTTCGGCTGGTATGAGTTGTGATTCAACACCGATATTGGCCGTCGGTACACCCAACCGGCGGCCACGCCCGACACCTTTAACGACCCGGCCCAATAACCGGTAAGGTCGCCCCAGACATAAGGCTGCCTGGCCGACCGTTCCGCAAGCCAATAAATGTCTTATGACCGAGCTGGAAATGATCGTATCCGTATGCCCCCCGAGGGCGATACTGATGGGTTCGACAATTTCTACCTCAAAGCCATGGTGGGCCGCCGCGTCCCGCAACGTGCTTACGTCGCCCTGGCGTCTTCGCCCAAATCCAAAGGAAGCACCCTCCACGACTGCTAGGGGGGCGAAGCGTTCCAGAATAAGCTTTGAGATAAAATCCTCGGCGGAAATGCTCAGAAAATCGGGCGTAGCGCGGACCACCACAATTACATCCGTGCCGGCGGCCTCCAGACATCGCAGTTTTTCCGGCAGGGGGGTAATCGCTTCGGGAGCATGCTCGGGTTTCAACACGGCGGACGGGTGCGGATCGAAAGTCATTATCACCAATTGGGTTCCGGCCTGGTCCGCTCGCTTTCGAGCGGTCGCCAGGATGGCCTGGTGCCCCCGATGTACCCCGTCAAAATTGCCAATAGTCAGCACCACTCCCGAAAACTTCGCCGACTCAATACCCCAGATTACCTGCATGCCCGACCCTCGGCCTTATTTACCAACCGCGCAAGCTGATTCTCAACCTGAATGGTTTCGGATACATGTTCGGATTAAACCAAATCCGGTATATCCAACCAGCGGCGTTGTTTCCACGATTCCAGGCCCAACTCCGCCAATTGCACACCTTTGGCTCCTTCCAGAAGGTTCCAACGGAAAGGATCACCCTTGACTACGTGCCGCAGGAAAAGCTCCCATTGTACTTTGAAGGCGTTGTCGTATTTCATGTTCGTAGGCATTGGTGACCAGGTATCGTAATAATTGAGCGGACTATCAATGTCCGGGTTCCATACAGGCGCGGGAGTAGCGGCCAAGGGTTGGATCAGGCATTGCCGTAAGCCTGCCACGGCCGACCCTTTGGTCCCGTCCACCTGGATGGTTAACAGATCGTCCCGACGCACCCGCACACACCAGGATGAGTTAAAATGGGCGACAATATCGCCGTCCAGAAGAAAAGTGGCGTAAACCGAGTCATCGGCTGTGCAGGTATATGGTTGGCCATGCTCATCCCAACGCTGGTGAATATGTGTGGCACCTAGACACGAAACGGAGCGTACCGCGCCGAGTACGTTGTCCAGTACATAGCGCCAATGGCAGAGCATATCAAAAATAATCCCACCGCCGTCTTCCTTACGATAGTTCCAGGAAGGGCGTTGACCGGGAATAGTGTCTCCTTCGAAGACCCAGTAGCCGAACTCTCCACGGACTGCGAAAATCCGCCCGAAAAAACCCATATCAACCAGAGTTTTGAGCTTCATGATGCCCGGTAACCAAAGCTTGTCCTGGACAACGCCGTGTCGGACACCGGCTTTCTCGGCCAAGGTATGCAGCTCGAGGGCATCCCGAGTTGATAGAGCGGTAGGTTTTTCACAATAAATATGTTTGCCTGCGGCGATGGCCTTCCTGACCCATTCCGCGCGGCGATCGGTGGCTTGGGCATCGAAATAGACTGTGTATTGTTTGTCGGCCAGAGCAGCATCCACGTCGGTGCTCCACTTCTCCACCCCGGCCCAGGCGGCCAGTTTCGCCAGCTTATGCGCATTACGACCTACCAGCAGCGGTTCAGGCATGATGATCTCGTCCTCCGAAATCCGCAGCCCGCCTTGTTTTCGAATCGCCATAATGGAGCGCTCGAGATGCTGATGAGTGCCCATACGTCCGGTTACGCCGTTCATGATAATGCCGACTTTGTGAATCTGAATACCCGACATCAACAACCAATCCTTTTTTTCGAATTCATGCCTTGGGTTTTTCCGTACACTGTGGCCACGCGCCAATCGGCAGCGGGGGGGCTTCCACCCCTGCCTTGGGGAGCGTGCCCTCCAATTCCTGACGCCAGTGGGCGACATCGCCGGCCGGCCCGTACACGTAAATCATCTTTAAGGGCGTTTCGCCGATATTCGTGATCTGATGAAACTCGCCCGGCGGAATCTCCACGATCTGTCCGTCGGTCATCGTGCGCATCTGATTCCCGACACACATTTGCCCCGTGCCCTCGATGATAAAATAGACCTCTTCCTGTTGCTGATTATGCCAGGGAACCTGTCCGCCTTTGGGCTCCAGGGTAACGTAACCGACGCAGAAGTTCATGCACTTGATCGGCGAGGCTCCGCCCACAAGATTTTGTGTTCGTCGCCGGGCAGGATAAGTTCGACCTTCCACCTCTTTCAGGTCCACGATCCGCATGGTTAATTCTCCAGGTATGATCGACGGCCGGTTTTCATGCCTTGCCCCCGCCTCGACCCCTGTATATGCTTTGGCGGGGGGAGTGTCAAGAAATGACCCGGGTAGGGTGTTCGGAGGGTTTCCCGCACTTGAGGGAATTGAATGACGGCTACACCACAGCGCGTACTTAAAGTGATCAACGGGTATGTATAAAATATCATGGCCCAACCGCGTTACCCTGACCCGCATTATTCTGGTCGTACCCTTCGTTATGGTTTTGATGCATTTGCAGGATCCTGTCTGGTCCGATTGGGCTCGCTGGACTGCGTTGATTATTTTTGCGGTGATGGCCGTTACCGATGGACTTGACGGTTACCTGGCTCGAAAACTCAACGCCGAATCCGCCGCGGGGAAAATTCTTGATCCGCTGGCCGACAAAATACTTATCTTTTTTTCGGTTATCCTGCTCGCTCATCAAGGCACGCACGTGGAAGGGGCCTTGCTGCCCGCCGAGGTTGCGATTATCGCCATTGGTAAGGATCTGATCGTGGTAATCGGTTTTTGCGTGATCTATTTTTCAACATCGCGAATCTACATCGATCCTCGCAAAGTGGGTAAATGGTGCACCCTGACTCAGTTGCTCATGATTATGGCTATCCTCCTCTCGCCGGATTTGCCGCACTCTCTGCAAAGATTACCGGTTGTTTTATGGTGGGCTGCCTCAATCCTGGCCGCGGCAACCGTCATCCGATATTTTCAGCTAGGGCACCGGTTTGTTATACACCATGAAACAAAAAGCAACCTTTAGCTGTGCATAACATCATATTATAAAAAGACTTATGAGTTTTGAAAGTGTTTCTAGTCAGGCTTTTTATAAAAGAATAGTTTTTTTCATTTTGCCCCTTTTTTAGGCTTGCATCCCCTTGAGGGTATTGTATAATCAATATCAGATTCATGTAGGTACAACCCCGGCTTCACCTACATGGATCAATGAGAGGGTGCGAAGAAGTAAGGAAGCACTGAAGTTTCAGGGAAAGAAGCGCAAGAGGAAAGAAGCAGAGATTCGGGAAAGAAGCGAAAGAGGATAGGAAAGAAGCGAGAGAGAATCGGGAAAGAAGCTGGGGAAGAGAGGCGTGGCAAACGCTTCTCTTTTTTTGCGCATCAGGGACTTTAACCCAAAGAGAGCCTTAGGCAAATTGCACGGATGCAGATTTTGGAAAATGCGCGTTGATCCCCATGTGGTGGATGATTTCTGACGAGCTTTTTTCCGGATCAGTGTTTTATGCATCCTCTCCGCTTTTCCTTCATCGGGCGATTTTCCGATTTTCTTTGTGCGACCGGTTTACTACTGATTTTGCCGGTGATATCCGCGACGGCGGCCGTTGACTTTTGGGTTGGAAAGGCGAATAGCGCCGGCGACATCACCAAACCTGCGAATTACGTGCAATCCATTGCTCCGCTGATTCTATCGCAGCATCATTTCGACCATTTGTCTTCCGGACAAGATCTAAGCGTTTACGATCTTGGCGGTTTTTATTTTTCGGTCAAACCCATTTCCGCGAAAGTCGAGGCTCGACAGGGTCCGGTTGCCGGTGTGCAGCCTGTATCGGATTCTTTGGCCGTTTACATCGGAGCGTCGCGCAATGGCACAACCCAACTATGGATCGATATGATCCAGCCGGTCAATAGCCTGGGTTTTGCGCTGATGGGAGTGGAGTCGTCCGCCCGGTTGACCGTGCAAGGGACGGTCAGGGAAACAACCTGTACGATTCCGCCGGTGGCGACCGCTGGCTTTCGGCGTTGGTTGGGTATGTGCGCCCGCGATGAAGAAATCCGGCGTATTTGCCTGGAGGTCCAAGCCGGAGAAGACTTCGGGCTGGACGATCTGGAAATCGGCCGACACGCCCCCGAGCCTGGCGGGCTGCCCTTGGCTATGCTGTTGTTCACAATATGGCCCAAGCGACGTATGAACTCCGGTAATCCCGGCCGAAATCCATGAAACTGCCTCCGCCTCTTCATCGCTGGTCTATGACGCCCAAGGCGGCTATTCGCCTTCAGCGACATCTCGCCGAGCTTATTCGTCGTGAGCCACTACCATCCGATGTTCGTCTTGTCGGGGGAGCCGATCTGGCATTCAGTGCCGACGGTCGCCGATGTCTCGGCGGTGTTGTGATCTATGATGTGCAAGAAGGCCGTGTGATCGAGCAGGCCTTAGCCTGGCGGCAAACCCGTTTTCCTTATGTGCCGGGCCTGTTGAGTTTCCGAGAAGCGCCGGCCGTGCTTGCCGCTATTCGCAAGCTCAAACACATACCGGACGTTTTCATCTTTGATGCTCAAGGTGCGGCCCATCCTCGGCGCATGGGACTGGCCGCCCATGTCGGTCTGCTCATGGATCGTCCTACCATAGGCTGCGCAAAAAGCCGGCTTTGCGGGACACACAATGACCCTCCGGCCCGGGCCGGCGGATCCTGTCCGCTTATCGACCGTGAGGAGATTATCGGTGCCGTTCTTCGTACTCAACCCGGTGTCAAGCCGGTTTTCGTTAGTTGTGGCCATCGCGTGACCCTCGATGATGCCGTCCGGGTCGTGATGGCCTGCGTGCGGCGCTACCGTCTGCCTGAACCCACGCGCCAGGCCCATATTCTCGTAACTCGTCATCGTCACGATTTCTGATGGAAGTGTTGCCAAGGCCGGGCTATACTGGTTTTTCGTATCATTCATTGATTTGTTGTGCGGATCGATACGTGGCATGAACCGGTCGGGAAAAGATGACGCAAGAACCAAGTCAAGCTGAAATGCAGGGTTCGGTCGACCCGCGGGGTGATGCCGGCGTTCGTCCGGACCAAGGGGAGTCGACAGACCTCGAAGAGCGCATCGAGGAGGAGCCCGCCTTATTGAAATTGTTCCTTCACGAGTCGGCCGATCCGCTGGACGCATTGTGGAAGGCTTGTGACGAGGCGGGCATTTTATATTTTACGCAGGGGAAATACGCACAGGCCGAACGGCTGATGCAAACCACCATTCAGTTGGCCGAAACCTTCGGGCCGTTTGATTCACGACTGGCGACCAGCCTGAATAATCTGGCCGAGTATTACCGCCACCTCGGCCGCTATGGCGAGGCCGAACCGCTATACGAAAGGTCCTTGAGCATTCGCGAGCAAACCCTTGGCCCCGATCATCCGCATGTGGCCGTCACCCTGAATAACCTGGCGACCCTGCACAAGGATCGTGGCGAGGTCTTCGCGGCCGAGCCCCTTTATCAAAGGGCCATCGCCATCTATGAAAGCGCCTGTGGCCATGACCATCCCGACGTGGCCACCGCCCTGAACAATTTGGCCGACCTTTACCGGCGGCAAGGTCGATACGCCGCTGCCGAACCTTTACTTCAACGGGCCTTGGCCATTCGCGAACGGGCTCTGGGGCGGAATCACCTCGATGTGGCCGACAGTCTCAACAGTTATGGTGAGGTGTGCCGTGTGCTTGGCCGCCATGACGAGGCCGAATTACTCCTCGTCCGTGCCCTGGAAATCCGTCGCGAACATTTCGGCACCCACCACCACCCGGAAGTGGCCGCCGTCGTCAATAACCTCGCCTTGCTTTACAAAGGTCGTGGGGAGTTGGATAAGGCCGAGGTGCTTTATCAGAAGGCCTTGGCGATTGACGAGGAAACCCTCGGTCCTGAGCATGAGGCCACCGCCGTGGATCTGGCCAACCTGGCGGCCGTCTATCGTCTGCAGAAACGCCATGACAAGGCCGAGAAACTACTCCAGCGGGCCTTGTCCATTCGTCAGCGGGTCTATGGTAACGATCATCCGGATGTGGCTGTGACGTTGAATGCCTTGGCCGAGGTCTATCGGCTTAGCGGCCGTACCGGCGAGGCTGAACCCCTGTATTGCCGGGCCCTGCAAATCGCTGAAAAGCAACTTGGCCCCGATCATCCCGCCAGGGCCGCCATGCTGAACAATTACGCGTTGTTGCTTGTTCAGGAAAAGAAGTTCACCGAAGCCGAGCCCCTCTATCGCCAGGCTCGGGACATTTATGAAAAAGCCTTCGGCCCCGACCATGTCGCCACCGTTACCACGCGCAAAAACCATGTTCGCTTGCTCGGCAGGATGAACCGCCTTGCCGAAATCGAAGCTTGCGATCCCCTCGTTACCGCCCCTCGAAACACCCCAAGCGAAGGGTGACGGAATGAAGCCCCGGATGAAGCGCAGCGGAATCCGGGGTCGGGTGATTCTCTGCGGACAGCAAGCCCCCCACGGGGGCGGCGGAAATATCCATCACCCTTTCAGGGTTTATCGGCTGAGGAAACATCATATCCCCGGGTTGCGCTTCGCTCCACCCGGGGCTCTCTTCCCAGGCCCCTGCCGGGGCCACAGGATATACTAGCGTCCCCGTTTCGCACCCGGGCTGGTAGACGAGACCCTTGCTTGCCCGCCACAGCCCGACCCAGGCAAGGGGTAAAAAAAACTTGATGGCCTGCCCGCCCAATGGTACAATCTACGCGTGGGGATGCGGACGGCCAGGCCCCCGCCCATGTCCGGCATGGCCGTCACCACCGGAGGGCCAAAATCATGAAACGCTACCTGACGCTGTTGCTCGGTCTGCTGGCGGGCGTCCCGCTCGCGCACGCGGACTTCTACCCCGAGGCGCCCACCATCGTCTGGACCGACCGCGGAACGGGCAAGGTGCAGAAGCTGGCCTTGACCCCGGAGGCGGCCGTCCAGGACGTGGCCACGGGATGGACCACGCCCCAGGGCCTGACCTACAACCCCGCCCTGGGCTATGTCTATACTACCGACCCCGAACCGATCATGCCGCTGATCCGCGCCTGCCGTCTGGATGGGACCAGCCCGGGTTCCTTCAGCGCCGTCGGGTCCAACCCGACCGGCATCGTCTCCCGAACGACCGCCGACCCCGATAAGCCTGGCGTCTTTTACGACCGTTGGCTCTGGACGGACGCCACGGAGGGCACGCTGTATCGCTATGGCCGGGTGCGCGGGGCCGAAAGCTTTGACCCACCGCCGACCCCCATCGTCGAGACGGGCCTGGTGCATCCGGCGGGGCTGGCCTTGGACAACGCCCATGACGGTTTGTTCATCAGCGATCCGGGGGCGGGCAAGCTGTGGTGGGCGAAGCAGGACGGCAGCGGCTTGAGCGAGCTGCTCGGCGGGCTGGGCGACCCGCGCGAGGTGGTCGGACATACCGACCCCGATCCGGTGATGCCGTTTGTGATCTTCACCGACGCGGCCGCGGGCCAGGTGCGCCGCGCCGATCTGGCCTACAACTCGCCGCCGAGCGTGACGGGGGTGACCGACCTGATCACCGCGGGCCTGGTCGAGCCGACCGGCCTGGCCCTGGACCTGGCCGACGGGTGGCTGTTCATCACCGATCCGGGCAGCGGCACGATCTGGCGCTCCCACCTGGACGGCAGCGGCCTTGAGCCCCTGGTGACCGGCCTGAGCGACCCCTGGGACATTATCTATATCGTCCCCGAACCCGCTTCGCTCGCCCTGCTGACCCTCGGCGGCTGGTTCTTGCGGCGGCGGCGGGGTGCGTCGCGCGCCTGAAACGCGGCGGAGTTTCCACGAAGCCGGTCCGCCTCCCTCCATTTACCGGCCCGCGGCGCAACAAGGCGGTAAAGGGCGGTCGTTACTGATTGATTAATAGGGACAGTCGCCTATATTGACTCTTAGAGCATAGCGGCGTATACTACGATCATGCCACGCGTATCCAGAATCGTGCTACCGGGTCGGCCGCATCATGTGACGCAGCGAGGCAACAACCGTCAGGACGTGTTTTTCGTGGATGACGACCGGCGGGTGTACCTGGGGTTGTTGAAACAGCAGGCCGGGCGGTTCGGGCTGACGATTCTGGGCTATTGCCTGATGAGCAATCACGTGCATCTGGTGGCGGTCCCGGCCGGGGAGGAAGCGCTGGCCCAGGCGGTCGGGCGGACTCATTTCCTGTATACGCAGTATGTGAACCGGCTGCACGGCCGGAGCGGGCATTTATGGCAAAACCGCTTTTTTTCCTGTACACTGGACGAGCCGCACCTGTGGAATGCTCTGGTTTACGTGGAACGCAATCCGGTGCGGGCGCGGCTGACGCGGGTGCCGTGGATGTATGTGTGGTCGAGCGCGATGGCGCATACGGGCGGCTCCGATGCCAGCGGTTTGCTGGATTTGGAGTATTGGGCCAAAGAGTGGTCGCCGGCCAAGTGGAAGGAAGCCTTGCGGGCCGGGGACGACCCGGAGGAAACGCGGCGGCTGCGGCTGCATACGAGCCGGGGCCGGCCGCTGGCTTCGGATCGGCTGCTGGCCAGGCTGGAGCATAAGCTCGGCCGTCGCCTCCGCCCGCTGCCGGTCGGACGGCCGAAAAGGCAGAAGGATGCCAAAAAGAAGATATAAATAAGTGACTGTTTCCTATTATTAAACCATTTAACCATTTGACGTTACAGAGGAGACTCATAGCGGTGTTCGTAAGGACCGCTGCAATGAGAACAACAAGAATAACCGTATGGGACATTAATTGATTCCCGGAATCACAATTACGGGAAACGGCTTATCTCGCATCATCATTCCACTGTACTGACCGCGGAATAGCGGTTGCGCATCCTATTTCCCCTGTGCAAGGAGGACAAGCGGGTCGAATGTTCCCAGCCCCGGTGATACAGCGACAAACCCATGCAATCATTGTATCACCGCTGTCTGCCCCCATCATTCTCCTCGCTTACTTGCTCACGGGCTGACTTGCTCATCCAATCATTTTGTTTGCTCGAACATCGCACGGGATCCACCTGGTTGCACTTGGAAACGGTCTCATGTTCCGGTCTCTTGGAATCCCCGAGCGAATATTCTATACTCATACCATTCGGGCGGGCCGAGCGGGGCCCCTCGTGGCCGATCGTTACGATAACCAATGGCCTCACAAGACCTTAGGGCAAGACGCCAAGGAGCAGAAAGCATGTTAGGTTGCGACATCGGAACTCTGTTCAAAGTGACCGTGGCGGGCGGCTCCTATCAGGATGGGTTGACCATTCATATCCAGGGTGTACCGCCCGGGTTGACCATCACTGAGGAGGAGATTTACCAGGATCTTTTGATCCGCAAGCCCGGGCAAGGCGAACTGACCAGCCCGCGCCGCGAGCCGGACATCCCTCTGATTTTCACGGGAACCAACGCGGCCGATACCATGCCCGGCTTCAAGAATGCATTTGCGACCAACGGTACGCCCTTCGGCATCCTGATCCCCAACCTCGATCGACACTTCGAGCACATCGAGCAGTACCAGGTGACCAACCGCACGCCGCGGCCGGGCCATGCCTCCTATGCTTCTTATCAGAAGTACGGGCACTGGGACGACGCCATCGGGGCAGGCATTTTCAGCGGGCGTTATACCTCGACCATCGTGGCCGCCGGCGTGGTGGCCAAGGTCATCCTCGCTCTGCACGGTATCGAGGTAACCGCTTACGTAAAAGAGGCGGCCGGAGTAACCGCTCCCGAAATGCCCATCGAGCGGATTCGCGAAAAGGCCAAGGCCTATCGAACGGTGCGTAAGGAACACGATCCGATCTGGAACTTCGTCTACAAGGAAGGACGGATCAAGCCGGGCATGCGTTTCCTCGAAAAGACGCCGGTTCTGGCCGAGGTTGAGCGAATGATCGGCAAGTTCCCGGCCATCCCCATGGACGAAGCTCGGGTTCGCAAGGAATACGGCGTGCATCCGAGCCTGTTCTGTCCGGACCTGGCGGCGGCCGACGAAATGGTCCGCAAGATTATCGAGATCAAGGAGGCCGGTGATTCCAGCGGCGGATTGGTCGAGGTGGTGGCTACCGGTGTGCCTGCGGGTCTGGGCGAGCCGGTGTTCAAGAAGCTCGACGGCGAGCTCGGCCGGATGATGAGCATCGGCGCGGTCAAGGCGGTGGAGATCGGTGAAGGTCTGCGGGTCAAGGACATGACCGGTTACCAATGCAACGACCAGATGACCGCTGATGCGAAAAAGAACGTCATTTTCAAGAGCAATCACGCCGGCGGCATCACCGGCGGGCTGACCACGGGCCAGACCATTGTGGCCCGGCTGGCGGTCAAGCCCACGCCGACCATCAGCAAAGACCAGGATACGATCGACAAGGTCGAGCGCACCCCCGCGGTACTCAAGGCCGTCACCCGCCGTGATCCGACCCTGGTGGCCCGCATCTGGCCGGTGGCCGAGGCGTTCATGGCCATGATCCTGGTCGACCACCTGATGATGCACAAGGGATATCAGGCCATGTGGCAGCATTGATCCGAGCCGGTCACGGCCGATGGTCGTCTTGCGGTTAAGCCGGGTCTGTTTTATGCTGATAAGCTGTTAACGCAGGGTGCGGCCGTCATCCGACTCTGTCCCTGCTCCGGGCGATTAGCTCAGTTGGCTAGAGCGCCTCGTTTACACCGAGGAGGTCACAGGTTCGAGTCCTGTATCGCCCAATGGCCCTTTTCCGAGGCGGTTGAAATCATGCCCCGCCCGTCATAAAGGTTATCTTCGGGCTTGTTTGCCGTTATTGATTCACCTGCTGATCGAAATGGATTCAACTCATTACACGGGTACGCCGATATTTCTGTTTCAGTTTGAAATTGTTGTCGGCGCTTGGGTAAGTGGTTCTTGTTGAAAGGAAGGTAATGATTGTGTCAAAAAGAAAGAATGTCTTAATTGCCATGTTGGCGATGGTCTTGGCCATGCTGGTTATCGGGCAGGGTTGCCCAGCGGGACCGGATGAAGAACCTTGCACAACGCCGGAGGCGCAAACGTTGATTCAGGAGGCGACGACCCGTGTCCAACAGAGCGATCCCGACGCGATCGTATACTCCGCCGGCGGGGTCAATGGGGCCAGCCTCTGTGGCGAAGGCAGCATGACGCTGACCTACACTTTTATGGCCGTCAATCCGGAGAACAACGCTACCTATTGGCTTCTGACTTATGATGCGGTCGAGCAAACGTGGACGACTGAAGAATTGACCGGTCCGCTCGTCGGGGTCGGCTATGTGGATCTGACCCAGGTTACTCTTTCCGAGGCCCAGGCTCGTACGTTGCTCGCGAATGACGGCCATGCCGACGACTTCTGGCAATGGAGTCTGTACCAGCCGCTCCATCCGGATTACCCCAATCCGTTGTATGGATTCAATTATGAGGATAAGTCGGTAACCATCGACACCGTGACTCAGGAAGTCACCGTGATAACGATCGGTGAGACCGAGGAGCCGCCGCTCGGCTCGGCGCCCGGCGAGGACAGTGTGAGCGTCCAGTATGTGGCCCAGGCCGACGCCAAAATCAAGGAAACGGCCCGCAGCGCGTTCATCATCTGGGCCGGTGGCCGGGATGGCGCGGGCGAACCGCTAGAGGCGCCCGGGGATACCAATGTCTGGGATTTCTTCGCCGTGGCTCTTAACGATCCCGACGTACGCGTCTGGCGGTTGACCTATGACGGCGAATGGACGGTAGAAGATTGGGATAGCATGCCCTTCGGTATCACGTTCGTGGACTTGAGTTTGGTGACCATGGACGTGGTGGAGGCCTGGGGCCTGGCGATGGACGCGGGCTACGAACCGCCGTTCAGCAGTTGGGAACTGTTCCAGCCGCTCTATCCGGGCGTGGAAAATCCCAAGTACATTTTCTCGGTTGCCGGTGGTTTTATCCTGGTGGATACGGTGACCGGCGAAGTGGAATTTGAGTGAAAACGCCGGGTGAATCGGTAACGCGATTCAATGCCCGGATACTCGACGTATCCGGGCATTTTTTATTCCCATTCGATCGTGCTGGGCGGCTTGCTGGAGATGTCGTAGACCACGCGATTGACGCCGGGCACCTCATTGATGATCCGCGAGGAGATGCGGCCGAGCACCTCATAGTCGAGATGGACCCAGTCGGCGGTCATGAAGTCGCTGGTCTCCACGAAGCGCAGGGCCACCACCTGCTGACCTTCGTAACTGCGTCCATCGCCCATGACGCCCACCGCGCTGACCGGCAGCAGGACGGCAAAGGCTTGTCCGATCTTGTTGTACCAACCGGCCGCGCGGATTTCCTCGATGACGATTTCGTCCACGTCCTGAAGGAGTTTGACCTTGCGGCGAGTGACTTCACCGATGATTCGGACGGCCAGGCCCGGACCGGGGAAGGGATGGCGCCAGACAATCTCCTCCGGCAGGCCGAGATGTTCGCCGACCGATCGGACTTCGTCCTTGAACAGATCGCGCAGGGGCTCGATCAACTCGAAACCGAGTTCGGCGGGTAATCCGCCGACGTTATGATGCAGCTTGATGTTGGCCGCCTGACCGGCCAGGCCATGACCCGATTCGATGACATCGGGATAAAGCGTGCCTTGGGCGAGGAAGCGGGCGTGGGGGATGCTCCGGGCTTCCTCCTTGAAGACCTCGATGAACTCGTGGCCGATCCGTCGGCGTTTTTCCTGCGGCTCGGTAACGCCGGCCAGCCTGGCCAGGAAACGATCGGCGGCATTCGCGACGTGCAGATCGATTTTGAAATGCTCGCGGAAAGTCGATTCGACGAGTTGTACTTCGTTCTTGCGGAGCACGCCGTTGTCCACGAAGATGCAGACGAGTCGATCGCCGATGGCCGCATGGAGCAAGGCGGCGGTCACACTGCTGTCCACTCCGCCGGACAGTCCGCAAATGACCCGTTCATGAGCCCCGACGCGCTGTTGGATGGCTTCGACGGCTTCGGTGACGAAGCTGCGCATTTCCCATGAACCGCTGCAACCACAGATGTTGTACAGAAAATTGCGCAGGATCTGTCCGCCGCAAGGCGTGTGCGTAACCTCCGGGTGGAATTGCACGCCGAATACGGGCTTATGGCGATGGCGGACGGCCGCGATCGGACAGTTGGCCGTCCGGGCCAGCGGGATGAAATCCGCCGACAGGGAGTGGACCATATCTCCGTGGCTCATCCAGACATTGGTGGGGGAAGCGACATGGTTAAGCAGGTCGCTATCGTGGAGGACTTCGAGTCGGACCCGTCCGTATTCTCGGGCCGGGGCGGCGTTCACCTCCGCTCCAAGCAGCAGGCTGCTGATCTGCATGCCATAACAGATTCCGAGAATTGGTACGCCAAGATCGAGCAATCCCTTATGGCAGCGCGGCGCGCCGGGTTCGTAGACGCTGGCTGGCCCGCCGGTGAAAATCAAACCGGCCAGGTTCATCTCTCGTAGTTGATCCGGATCCACGTCGGGAGCGCAGACTACGCTGAAAACGCGATTTTCGCGGACGCGGCGGGCGATCAGTTGGGAATACTGGCTGCCGAAATCGATGATGGCGATGGTTTCTTTCATGGCGGAATTATAAGCTATCGTGTGTATATCTGACTAGAGGTTGATGGTACGAATGAAGCAGAAAGCTTTTCACTTACCGACGATTCCGTGACGACGTCCCGTGAAATAAAACGCCCGCGACCAGTCCAACTGATCGCGGGCGCGAGAAGGTGAAAGAAATCCTGAAAACAGGCGACGTTCTCAACTGTCGTAGTACAGATGGAATTCGTGCGGATGCGGCCGCAGGTATAGCTCTTTAATCTCGTTGGCCATTTTGTAGTCAATCCAGGTCTGGATGAGGTTCTCGCAGAAGACACCGCCTTCCAGCAGAAAGTCGTGGTCCTCCTTGAGGGCTTCGAGAGCTTTTTCCAGCCTCGCCGGAGTATTGGGGATGTTCGCCGCCTGCTCCGGCGCGAGTTCGTATATATTCGTATCGAGGGGTTTGCCCGGATCGATTTTGTGCTTGATCCCATCGACGGCCGCCATCATGATCGCGGCGAATGACAGATAAGGATTGCACGAAGGATCGGGGCAACGGAACTCGAGGCGTTTGGCTTTCGGATTGGGTGAATACATCGGGATGCGAATGGCCGCTGAACGGTTTCGCGATGAATAAGCCAGGTTGACCGGGGCTTCATAACCCGGCACCAGACGGCGGTACGAATTGGTGGTCGGGGCGGCAAAGGCGAGAATCGCCCCCGCGTGCTTCAGCAGGCCGCCGATGGCCCAGAGGGCTATGTCCGAGAGCCCCGCGTACTTGTCCCCGGCGAACAGCGGCTTTCCGTCTTTCCACAATGACATGTGGGTGTGCATGCCGCTGCCGTTGTCCTGAAAGATCGGCTTGGGCATGAAGGTGACGGTTTTGCCGTGTTTCTTGGCCACGTTCTTGACGATGTACTTGTACCACATCATCTGATCGCCCATCTCGAGCATGGGGGAGAATTTCATGTCGATCTCGGCCTGGCCGGCGGTACCCACCTCGTGGTGATGGGCTTCCACGGAGATTCCGATCTTCATCATCTCATAGACCATTTCGCCGCGCAAGTCCTGATAGGTGTCGGTCGGGCTGACCGGGAAGTAGCCGCCTTTGTAAGACGGCTTGTAGCCGAGGTTGGGTTCCTCGAAACGAGCGGTGTTCCAGGCCCCTTCAACCGAATCGATTTCATACATGCCCCGGTGCTGATTCTGTTCGTAGCGGACCTCATCGAAAATGAAAAATTCCGGTTCGGGGCCGACGAAGCAGGTATCGGCGATGCCGGTATCCAGCAGATATTTCGTGGCCATCTTGGCGGTGTGACGCGGATCCTTTTCATACTCCTTCCGCGTGATGGGGTCGAAAATGTCGGCGATGATGCTGACCGTCGGTTCCTTGAAAAACGGTTCAAGGCGGAGGGTTTCCACTTGAGGGATGGCCAGCATGTCTGAAACGTTAATCTCCTGCCAGCCGCGGATACTTGAGCCGTCGAATCCGACACCATCCTTGAAAGTGTCTTCGTCCCACTGGTCTACGGGGAAGGAACAATGTTGCCATGTACCCAGCAAGTCGGTGAACTTGAGGTCGACGATCTCGGCCCCAACCTGCTTGCAGTAGTCAAAAAAATCCTTGGGTGTTTTTGCCTTCGAGGGCACCGATGAATTCTGGATTCCGGACATCTCTTTCGATCCTTGTGTAAGAAAACTGTGATCCCATAAGAGCCGCGGTCGGTGATCAAAACTGATCTTTTTAACCGCTTCGGCTCGGAAAACGCCATGCATACCCAAAGCGGGCAGGTTGAGCGAAATCTCCCGCTCTTGTGAATAATCATCCTCATGCGGGGTGGTGCCCCTGTTATTCCAGAAACAATCACCCTCGCCTCCAATTGCCCGATCATTATGCTGCCAATCCTGATGTGCAATTGGTGTACCACGAAACGGGAAAAACAAAACCTGCGTAGAATGGTTAAAAAAGGCGATAGTTTTAGCTACTTGACCTTTTTATGCCTATTTATTAGACAAGATGGTTTAGTGTGCATATTTTATGATCTAAGATTTTGAGTTTTCTTAATTCTAATAATTAGCATTCATAATATTAGTGATATTGAATTTCCCATCAATAATGCCTTTCGCTCGCTTGGTTTGGGCATATACTGTATTGTTTACGCGACTCATTCGCCGCGGAGACGCCAGAAGGGAAGGTTGTTTGCATGAGATTCAGTCGAAGACGTCCGTTAGGCATGGGCTACCTTGGGGTGGCGCTCTCGGCAATTTTTATCGTGGGCGGCTGCGATGGAGGATGGACCGCCGTAGAGGACGGTAATGTCGGCATAAATCCCAATCTCTATCCAAACATGAAGATTCAGGGGGAGCCCAACGATACCTTTGCCGAGCCGGTCGAGGTCATTCTGGACAGCAAGGACCTGGGGCAATTAAGAGGACGTATCAGTTATGCCACCGATGTTGACGTTTATTCCCTAGGGCCCATGGCCGAAGGTGATCGCGTGCTTATCGACGTAGGCACGCCCTCCAGCGATCTCGACGCGGCCGTCGCCGTGTTTGACGAGCAAGGGAAGATCGCATTCGAAAACGATGATCGCAACCTTGATCTAATGCAACTGGATCCTTTCATCAACGAAGTGGTTCGCCGTTCCAGCGAGGTGTATTTTCTGGCGATTTACGCATCGTGGTTCGCCACGAGACAGGAAAGTATCGGCGCTTATGAGATTCAAATCGCAGTGGTTCGTGGCGGCCAGCCGCCGGCTACCGAAGGCCAGGTGGTGGTCTTGAATTTTAACGGTGGCACGATTTCCATCCCCGGTGACCAAACGTATTACGTGGGGCCGTTTGATACCGCCGAGATTTCCGAAGCGTATACAGGGATGACCGCCGCGGTGCGCCAGCAGGTTGTCACGACCGTCCGTGATAATTTCGAGGGATTAGCACTGGATGTGCGGGTTTTGCCGGGTAGCACGCTGCCGACCGGCGACTATTCGACGGTACTATTCGGAGGTTACAATTCTCAGGCTTACGGCGTTTCTCAGCGAATCGACGCTTTCAACAGCAATCCCAACGATCAGGCCATCATCTTCACCGAAATGTTCACCCCGAGCCGGTTTGGACGGATCTTGTCCGCCGACGAGTTGGGCACGGCCATCGGAAATGTAGCCACTCACGAGATCGGTCACCTTCTTGGATTAAACCATGTAGCCGACGTTTTGGACCTCATGGACACCACCGGAGACGCGGAAACCTTTCTATACGACCAGCGGTTCAAAAACTCCGTGTTGGACGAAACCATCAGCCCCATCGGTACGCAGGATGGTTTCCTGTTGTTGTTGGAAACCATCGGCTTGGCGTCCTGATCGTTCCGCATACGCGGTCAGGGTCGGGCCGGAGTCAGTCGGTTTTTTGAACAGGCGCATTAGCGGGGGATAAGGTCCCGTTCTTTTTGTGTTTCCAGAGCATATCGTTGAGTTGTGGGTAAAGTTTCAAAGCGTTTTCGCGCATGATCTGCCGGGCAATCCGCATGGCGTGATCCATGTGCAGGTCGCCGCGATCGATTTTCTCCGCTAAAACTTCGGCCAAACATTGGCGGGTGAAGGCCGTGGCTCCATAAATGCCTTCCACA
Source organism: uncultured Planctomycetales bacterium (assembly GCA_964401335.1). Taxonomy (GTDB): domain Bacteria; phylum Planctomycetota; class Phycisphaerae; order UBA1845; family PWPN01; genus JAAYCU01. The sequence continues at coordinate 69,985 of CAYNYK010000004.1, read as the reverse complement.
TGGATACAATCGGCGCCCCACATGATTCGGTCGCTAGGCATCACCTCGAGCCATTCGTGATAGGCCCGCTTGGCTGTTGAGTAGCTCAGCGTGGGCAGCCAGACGGAATCCACCCAAACGTTTTTGGCGTTCCGCATCACGATCACGCCCGTTTCCCCCACCCAGGGGAATCCACCATGAAACAAGACGAATTTCGTTTTCGGATTGGCTTCGATAAGGTCCACCAGGAGCATGGGATTGGATCCCTGGATCCGCGCCTGACCGGTATGAATCTGGTAGGGCAGATCGTATTTGGCGGCCAGCTCGGTCAGCCGCCACATAATGAAATCCTCGAAGTCCTTGATCTGTGCGGCGGTCAGCTCTTCGGCTTTTTTTCCGAACGCCTGCTCCGCCCGTTCACGCGGGACATTGGCGAAGTCCAGCGTCCGGTTGTAGGCCAGCGTGTTCTTAATGCACACGGCACCGGCGGCCTTGCGTTCCGCGAAGAGTCGATCCAGCAAAACCAGATAATCGTCCAGAGAATGAACCTCGATGCTCTGACGGCGGGCGAACTCGTAGGGGTTGTTATGCGGGTTCTCATTTTTCTCGGGATGATATCCCCATACCAGAGGGGTTACGTTAAAGACTAGTGCGCAAAATGGATAATCGGGTTGCTCATCGAGCCTCGCCCAGTAAGGATCGTTGACCATCAATTCGATATTGGCTCGCTCGGTGATGACATGGGTTACCCATTGGCGGTCCTGGTAATTCTCGAAGATGCGTCGGTCGAGGTCGCGGGCCTGTGCATCGGTGATCCGGTCGAAATCCACGCCGTAAAGGTCCGCGAAAGCCGGCAGCAGGAACTGGTAGAAGCTGGTCGCTCGGGCGTTGGCCAGGCCCTCCTTGGCCCCGGTCCACCAGTCGTCAAAATCCTGATTCGGTTGCCATCTGGGCATGGGGTGATACCAGGAGTAATAACAACTACCCAGTATGCCGGCCAGATTGACACCTTTCCCTTGACGGGTTTCAACGAGCTGCGACAATTTTGACCAGGGGTGAAGGTGATCATGTGTATCGATGGCGGGGATCGAATCGATGAAGGCCCGCATTTGCCGATAGGTTTCCGTGGAACGAGTATGCTGAGCCTGTGTGGCCGATATACAGGCCAACTGCACGAAACCGACGACGACACGAAAGAGAGAACGTTTTATCACAAGTCGTACTCCTTAAGTTAATCAGTTCCTACCTAGACTCAAGACTGTTCCCATCTGGTATACCAGCAGAGCGGCCAGGTAAGCCAGCAGAGTCATATAGCTGAACATAAAAAGAGGCCAGCGCCAACTGTTGGTTTCCCGGCGGACGACGGCGATGGTGCCGATACACTGGCAACTCAGGGCGTAAAAAACGAGCAAACTGGCGGCTACCAAGGGAGTGAAAACTTTGCGGCCGTCATCGCGCCGAGCGTCGGCCAACTGTTCGCGCAGCTCGCGCGGATCGTCCCCCGACTGTTCCATGCTGTAGATGACGCCCATCGTGCCCAGGAAAAGTTCACGGGCGGCGAAGCTGCTTAATAAGCCCAGGCCGATTTTCCAGTCGTAACCGAGCGGTCGAATCGCCGGTTCCATGAATCGGCCGATGCGGCCGGCCAGACTGTGTTGCAGGATCGCCGATTGATGCTCGGTTTCCAAGGCGGTCATGACCTCGGCCGAGGCTCCCCGTTGCACCAGTTCCACCTTTCGAGAGGCATAGTATTTTTCACGCTGCGTGTCACGCGGGAAATTCATGATCGCCCACAGGATCACGGTCATGGCCAGGATCACCGTACCTGCCCGAGCCAGAAACAGGCCGCAACGATCGGCAACCGACCGGAGGACCGAAGACCAAAGCGGAAAGCGGTAGGGGGGCAGTTCGATCATGAACGTCGGACGGGGACTGGCCAGGATGGTTTTCTTGAACAACATGGCCAACCCAAGCCCGACCAGCATGCCGAACAGATACAACCCAAGCAAAACCACTGCCTTCATGGCGGCCGAAACCGGCAGGCAGGCCGCGATCAGCATGGTATAAACCGGTAATCGTGCACTACAGACCATAAGCGGAGCGATCAGGATGGTCGCCAGCCGATCCCTTGGATTCTCGATAGTTCGGGTGGCCATAATTCCGGGCACCGCGCACGCGTGACAGGAGAGCAGGGGGATGAAACTGCGGCCGGGCAAACCCACGCGTCGCATGATCCGATCCATCACGATAGTGGCCCGGGCCATGTAGCCGGAATCCTCCAGAACCGCCAGGAACAGGAAGAGAATGCAAATCTGCGGCAGGAAGGCCACCACCGCTCCGACTCCGGCCAGCACTCCGTCGCAGAGCAAGTCCCGAGGCAATCCATCGGGCAAAGTTTTATCAAGTAGACTTTGCAGACCGGCTACCGCCTGGCCGAAGATATCGATCAATGGGTTGGACAGAATAAAAACCGCGTAGAACATGGCCGACATCAATAAACCGAAGAATAAAAATCCCCACACGCGGTGGGTGGCGAACAGATCGAATCGCTCGCCGAAAGACGGCGCGTTTTCCGCGCATACCTTCAAGCAATCGGCCACGACGCCCTCGATCCAGGCGAAACGGGATGAGGCGATTTCCGAGGCCGGGTCAAGACTGCACTCGGCACATTTTCGTCGAGCCTCCTGAAGGGCTTTATATAGGGTCGGCGGCACCTGCACATCGTGGTTAGAACCGTTCCGGCTCAGTAGCAGGACGGCCAGACCGTCCTGGTTGACGATACCCGATCTCGACTCGTCATCGATGGCGGCGGCCACCTTTTCGATTTCGCGTTCAAGCGTATCCTGGGTCGTCCATTTTCGGCGGGGTTGGGCAGGGTTTATGGAATGGCTCATGGAGTCGAGTGCCTGACGCAGATCCATAAGACTTTGTCGGTTGTGGCCGACCGTGCCAATGACCGGTATGCCCAAATGAGCGGAAAGTTTGGCCAGGTCAAGCCGCTGACCCGACTTTTCGAGAAGGTCCATCATGTTACAGGCGAGTACGGCGGGGAACCCGAGTTCGATAATCTGGCTGGCCAGATAGAGGTGTCGTTCAAGATTTGTTGCGTCGACCACCAGAAGAACCATATCCGGTCGGGGTACGCCGGATACTTCCCCCAGCAGCACTTCCCGGGCGATTTCCTCATCGGGACTGCGGGGGAGTAAACTGTAAGAACCCGGCAGATCGAGGAGGCGAATAGCCGGATGGCCGATCAAGGCGCCTTCCCGTTTTTCCACCGTGACGCCGGGGTAGTTGCTGACTTTATACCGCAAGCCGGTCAGGGCGTTGAACAACGTGGTCTTGCCGCAGTTGGGATTGCCGATGACGGCTACCAGAGTTGTTTTCTTGTGGATGTTTGTTGCCGCCTTGGTTTTGGGTACAGGCATGAATGTCCCCGCGCATGGCTTCTTTTGAATGGGCCGTCAATGCCCATTCGTACGGCGACGTTCCCACGGATCAGGCCGACAAAGGTAACGGCTCGCCGGCGGGATCGACCAGGATGCAGCGCGCGAGGCGGTGACACAGTCCGAATCGACAGCAGCCGACCTGGCAGATCAAAGGATCGTTCCGGGTAATCAGTTTGATGGTTTTTCCCTCACGAATGCCCAATTCACGCAAGCGCTGGGCGGCGTCGGGATCGGCCTGGATCGCGCGGATGTAAAGCTGCCTGCCCACGGGACCGTTGGCCAGAGTACGAACTTCGGGGCGAGTAAGTATATTACTTGGCAACGTTTTCTATCTCCCTGGAGTACGGCCGCCGAGCCGTCGTCCGATATCCATGTAATTGAGACTTAGTCTCTATCGCAATTATATATCGTTCCGCCGGGATTGTGTCAATAATTCGGTTACAAAACTTATCAAAAGACGGCCGCCAGAAAGAAGACGCGATTATTTGATTATGGACAATAATAACTTATAAGCTTTAAGATTTTGCCAATTTCGAAGGTGTCATTTGATCGATAAATAACTCTAATTAAAGAAGTTAAAAGAAATTTTTACCAAGTCACCCGTCAGCGATATTAAAGTGCGATGGTTTTCCTGGTGTCGGCCGAGTCACGGGCCTTAATGGCTACCTCGGTGGCCCGGAAGGCATCGGCTTGGGGAACCCAGACAGGTTCGCCGCCGCGCAGATCGGCCACAAAGTCAACCAACAGGTTAGCCTTGATTTCCGGCACCGGAAGCTGCATCGGTGCTTCCGTATGGGTCATCAGTTCGCAGAATAAAGGAGGGTTGCCGTTGCGGACTTCCACGATACCCTCGGAACCGGCCACGCGAATGCGGTCATCCTGGTGGTTGGCCGCCTTGAGCGGACGGAGGTAATCGAAATTCAACGTGGCTTGCCCGCCGTTATTCATCTCGAACAGCAAGGCCCCATGATCCTCGCATTCCGGATACTTGTGCAGCCGGGCGACGCGATTGGTCCCTGACGATAAGCCGGCAAAGTCCTCATTGCTCGTGGTTTTCTTCTGGACAAGGCTCATTTGGCGGGCAGTGACCTCGGTGTAATCCAGGCCGGTCACGAAGCGAATCCAATCGATGGCATGAATGGCTACCCAGGGGATTGACCCGCCGTATTCCTTGCGGGTCTTGAAATAGTCCGGCCGGCCGCCACCCCAACGATAGGATTTCTGGCTGGTGATAAGCAGTGGTTCGCCGATCAGCCCCTTTTTAACGGCATCATGAGCGGCTACGAAGGGGCCCATTTTCCGGAACGGCAACATGGCGGTCAGGTGTTTGCCGGATTTGTTCAGCTCGGTCCGAAGGGTTTCGAGTTCGGCCAGACTCTGGGCAATCGGCTTTTCCGTGAGGATGTGGCAGCCGCGCCGGGCGGCCTCGATGTTGACCTCGCCCATTCGTCCAAAGGGCATGAAGGTGGCCACGATGTCCGGTTTTACCTCGTCGAGCATTTTCCGATAGTCGTCGATATAGACGCGGGTCTGGTCGGTGAAGGCCGGGCATTTCTGTTTATAGTATTCATTGAGTTCCTGCTCGTCGTCGTAGGGCGGGATCATGACGACCGCGGCCAGCTCGCAATTGTCCGTCAGCGGCAGCCCCTCGCGAATCTCCCCCCAGTGTCCTTCGAGGCCGATCTGGGCGATGCGGATTTTGGAGACCCGGTCCCGGGTTTGGGCTTTAAGCATGGTGTGATAACCCAAGCCGACAGCGGCGGCCCCGACCCCGGCGACGAACGATCGACGGGTAACGGTCCTGTTCCGATTCGTTTGCGACATGCTGATACCCTCGCTGGAATGCGATGTAATCTTTATTCCCGGTCTACGGGATGTTAGAATACTCTTGGCTGTTCCGGAGGGCAACACGGCAAGGTTGATGATGTACCGACCCTGCGGTTGCATCCTGATGGGGATAGTGGTTTTATCAATCGGAACGCTTCGATACGCCCGTAGCTCAGTTGGATAGAGCACGGGATTTCTAATCCCGCGGTCGCTGGTTCGAGTCCAGCCGGGCGTGTTTGTCCATGATCGTGTTTTGTATGCTCATGGTTTTATTTTAACAACCGACCGGGCAGGATGACAAGAATACGTTCGCATGCGCGCATCATCCAGATGACTTAGAATATGTCCTGAAAACCGCTAGCGTCGGCCCCGCCGGGCCGACGAGCACCGGCGAGACGCCGGTGCCACACCGGTTTCTGGATGCACTCTTGATCAGCGGGTCGGTCCATATCGTATTCGCTCAACAAGCTTATCCCTTCTTGTCGTTCGATGCGATCACTTCGTGTTCGGTGGAGACGGTAGCCCCGCGTTCGTCAGTGATCGTGATAAAGTAGACAATGTTCTCCGTTTCCGGCAGCTCGGCCGTGACCCGATTTTTGGCCAAGCCGGCGGCCAGTGAGTGCCATTTCCGTTCGGTCCATGGTCCTTGGGCAGTTGTGTAGTGCAGCGATGCCTCGACAACGGGGATGGATGTCTGGAAATCGGCGGTCACGACTTTCCCGGTACGGGATGCTGTTTGGATTCGGGGTAAAGGCTGACCCTTGCGCAAAACCGAATCGACAAATAGACCGATCTCCTTGGGCGCCCAGCCGTGGGGGTGGCTATGTTGCATTCCAACCTTTATGCACAGGGTGCGGGGACCTTTAACCGAGCGATAGCTCTTCTGGTAACTGTCCAACGGATAGGCGAAATCGTTTGTGCCGTTGACAAAGAGTATGGGTATGCGACAGCCCGGCAGATAACGTGACGGGTCGAAGTTTTCGATCCATAGTGCCTTCTGATTTTCCGGGAGCTGACCGAAAGCGTCCAGCCACTTGCTGTTCTCGTACAGGTATCCACAGCCATATACCGGTACGGCCACCTTGAACCGATCGTCCAGGCCGGCCGTGATGCAGGTCAGGTATCCGCCCCACGAAATGCCGGTTATCCCGGTTCGGTGGGCGTCGACCTCGGGTTGGGCAAGCAGGAGCGAATGGGCCCTTATGACGTTGGCTACCGCGTGATAAGGCCAGGTCTGATCGATACCTTTCGCGATATCGAAGAACTGTTGTCGTTGACCCTGAGCGGGACCGCCGTCGGGAAGTCGTTTTTTGTCGGCTTCGTTTCCGGACAGGTCCATGGCGATGGCCGCGTAGCCACGGGCCGCCCAGAGCTCGACCCACTCGCGAAATGCCGTGCCTCCGCCGCCATGCACCAGCACCATGGCCGGGGCCTTCTTTCCTGCGCTCTCAGGCACCGCGTAATACGCGAATACACGCGTCGGTTGGCCGCCGTATGGTTCGCCCGCATAATAAAGTGAGCGCACCGGACCGGTGGTGTCGATCCATTCGACCCGCGGCGGCTTTTTCAACTCAGCGAGGTTCCAGGGGCCGGTGTAACGGCTACTGCATCCCGCGAGGGCAAGCAGCAGTACCGCGATTAACCAGTGTCGATAGTCAAATCGGTTCATACCTGTTCTCCTTGGCATGGGCTAAGCCGAAAAATGGCTTTCTTTCCAACAGGTCACGGCGATTTCGTGGCCGACTGGATGACCAGATCGACTATTTCGTCTTCCGCATCGAAACGGATATAGAGATCCGTGAGCAGGTAATGGCTGGTGAGTATTCCGTTAAAGCTTTCCGACCAATCGCGACGGAGGTCAAGGTGTTGTTGTTTAAGGGTCAAGATCTGTTGCATGAAATCGTCGATTAAGGATTTATCCTGAACGGGCGGTTTGGCATTCTTCGGCGGTACCAGCCGGTATAACTGTTCCAGCAATTGCAGACGGTGTCGCAGGTGATTGAGTGACAACTTCCAGAAGGTCAACTCCGCGCGACGGCGTTGGGCCTGGTTGGTCGCATGCTCAAGAATCTTTGCCAAATCGTTTAATTCCTTGACCTGCTGACGATTGGTTTCGGGAGACAGAGGCGACTTTTTGGCCGTGAATTTGGCGATCTGATCGAACTGTTGGGCACCGGTCATCACCCAGCGACGATGCTCCTTGTCCCAACGCGGAGCCGCCGCGGTGGTTGGCGGCGCGTCTTCCGGGATACCAAGAAGTCCTTTGGCCAAGCTTGGCTCATCGATGCCGTAGCGCAGGACGAAGAATTGTTTCAGCAGGGTGGCGATATCCGGGGTGGACACGTTCCAGCCGTAGGCCGCACAGGCATAGGACGGCAAACAAACTTCATGAGGCGACAGACGGTAAGACCAACTGGTGATGATTGACCCCAGCGACTTGTATTGGACCGCCTTGGTCATGGCCAGACGTATGTTTTCCATGTGTATGGCGTACCGGGGCAGGGCGAAGTTGTTGCCTGAAAAACGGGCGGCCGGCGCGGTGATCGCGTCGTAGCCGAGCTTCTTGAAGCCTGCCACGTGACCGAAGGCGGCGAAGCCCCCGCGCTGCTCGGCCTCGGCCAGGCCGATTCCCTCGCCGAAATATTCCCGGTAGATGGGCTTGATTTTATCCAGATGGCCCAAGGTGGCCCCCTGCATGAGGTTGGGCGTCGGGTCCGTCGTGCAGCGATAGTCCCATTCCACCCAAACGATGTCACTTGGCAACTCTTTTAGAGCCTCCGGATTATGCAGGATGACATCGGACCACATTAACGGCCTAATTCCGCGCTGGTGACAGTGCTCGGCCACCCGGCGATAATGGTTGACGTACAACGAAGAAAAGCTGTGTTTTTCCGCGTAGGCCTCGCATTTGGGGCAGCCCTGCGGCCCTACTTCATCACCGCCCAGATGCAAATAACGCAGCGCAGGATGTTGATCCGCGATGTTGTCGATCAGCTCGAAAACCAGTTTAAGCGATGCCTCTTCCAGCGGGCAGACCATATAGGCCCCATGATCCTTCCCCAATCGCGCGTATGGTTCCTGGTACAACAGATAGTCCAGGTGGCCGAGACATTGTTGCAGGGGGATGATTTCCTGCCGGCAGGCGGCGGCGGTTTGCAGGATCGCGCGGATATCCGCTTCAGTAAACGCATCGGGTCGCCGAATGGCCGTATGAGGATCACGGAAGGGGAAACTGTCCGAGTATTCCATAAGGATACCGTTAATCTTGAAACGGGCCAGCTCGCGCATCAGTTTCTGCACATAGCCGGGCGTATATTGCTGGGCGGTCAAATCGATATGAACGGCACGCAATGGCAGATTGGCGTAATCGACGATCCGGCAGGGGGGTAAACCGGTCGATTCCGCCGGGCATTGTTCGGCCAGTTGGGCCAGGGTCGCCAAGGCGTTGAAAACCCCGTCAAGATCGGCCGCCTCGATGCGCGCCTGGGCTTGGCTTATTTCCAGTCGATAACCTTCCAGGCCCGGTGAGGCTGATGTTGTTTGAATGAGTACCGTTGCCTGGGACGGGTCGGAAACCATCGTTGCGTTGAAACCCGGCTTATCCGGCAAATCGTTGATCAGCCAGAGACAACGCTCCGTTTGTTCCGCCCAGTCGGCCGGCGACCAGATTTTTAGTTGACGGCTCGTCAGCCCGGTTCCCGTCCGCCATTCAATCTGTTGCGGCGGGGGAATCAGCACGTACGTGTCAGCGGCGGAAGCATCGGCTCCAGCCAAGTTGGAGGTGGTTGAAACCACAAGAATCGAGATGGCCAATACTAGATAGTCCAAGCGCATGTGTCGTCTCCATTGCATTTTGGAAAAAGGATCAACGCGGGTCGGCCAGCCGACGGATATCCTCGTCGGTCAGGGCGCGGTTATAGATACGCAACTCGCGCATGCGCCCGTTGAAATAATTCTCCGCGCCAAAGCCGATCCGTAACGGTTGCCTGCTGCTCAGGTCATAATCAGCAGGATTAAACGCCTCCGAACTGGCCACCTTTTGGCCGTCCACATACAGATGCAGTTGCGCGCCGGCGCGTATCGCGGTCAGGTGGCGCCACGTGCCGCCCAGGTCGTCATCATAGGAGACACAACGACCGGCCTGCCAGGAATAAACATGTCCGGTCTCGGTTTTATTCCTGGCGTCGGCTACGCCCCGGCAGGTCGAGGGGGCGAGGAACAATCGCCCTTGGTAGATCGCCATGCTTGTGATGCGCCCCCAGGTGTCCCGATCGCCCACTGCCCAGTGCGGGTGGTTGACCATCTGTCGGACCCGTGACCACTGGGTTCCACCTTCATAACGCCATAACTCGCTTTTCGGCAGCACGCCCGCGTAGAGCTTGCCGTTGTAGACGGTAAAGTCGTTGATTTCGTTGATCGCGTGTTTTGGATCGATGCCCACCTGTCCAAGATATTCCCAGTTGTCGGGCCCCTGGTAGCGCATGATAAAGCCCGATGTCCAGCCGCCAAGGATGAGCTTGCCTTCATAAATGACCATCGAATGAATCTGGCTGATCTGATGGCTTTCGATTAAATCGCCGATTCTTCTCCAGTTTCGATCTCCTTCATACAACCATGGATAGGTGCGTGATCCATAAAGCCGGCCGTGAAGAATCATCATTGAATCGATCCGCTCAATTTTTTCCTTTGATTCCCGCAACAAGGTCCAGCGCTGGTCTCCGTCATAGCGGGCGACGTTCATCCGGTCATCGGCGAGGATAAGGTCTCCGTTCAGCGAAGCGAGGGTAGTCGCCCGATAGGCGATTCCCGGTGCCCCGCAGTCGGTCCACGTGGTCCCGCCCTCGTAGCGATAGACGCGTGAAGGTCCGCACTCGCCTTTGTTGGCCACGGTCCAGTCATAGGTGCCGGTACCTGCGTAAAGTCGGCCATTATGGACAATCATGGACATAACCGAGTGGGTATTCAGGTCTTCGCTGACTCGGCCGCAGTCGATCCATTTTTGTCCTCCGGCAAAACGGAACACTCGGCAGGCCTGCTCCGGGTCCGTCGCGTCGGAGATGCCGGCATATAAGTCACCGTGGTAAACAATCATCGCGTTGATCAGTGTATTGGTCGGACTGGGGCGGCCGTGATCGATCCACACACCGTCCTGTTGGTTGTCGATGCCGAAATAAACATGGCGGATGTCGCTGACCGAACAATAGGCGGGTGAACTGCCGGAGATGTGGAAATTGATGCCTCGTCGCCGGGCGGGATCAAACTTACTGAGAATATCGCCGGTTACGTCGGTCATTGGCGTGCGGCATTGGACCCAGACGGAAATGGCCAGATCGCCCGTGCCAAACCGGAATGCGTTTGGATCGGGCACTTCGAGATAAGCCTGGTTTCCACTGAACTCCGCCGCGCCGTCCGTGAAAACAACCCCATGATTGGTGGCATGGCGATTGTGGCCGGAAGAATCCCGACCGTCCTCGGCCAGTTTCCAATAGCCCGCCAGGCCGCCGGTCGGGGCGGTCAGGTTTCTTGATCTCGTTACCGCACAACCCGTGGTGAAACAGCCGAATACCATAACCAAGAGGACCAGGGACAGCTTTGTTATGTATTTCATTGGGATTCCTTTTATCCGGCGTGTGCGATTCCTCGTCTCCGACGAGTCTGATCGTCGGCCTGTCGAGAATGATCGTAATAAAAACCCTTTCCAGCGTAAAGAACCTGAGCGGCGACCAGGTGGTATGCAAGGTGGTAATCGGTCTAAGCGTAATGGTGAGCAGTCGGCAAGCTGATTTGGTTCTTGCGAGAAAAGACATGTTCATTTGGGTTCGCGGCCTGTATGTTTCATCGAACAATGGCTTGGCATATTCACGGATAGGGGGTATATTATAGGTGGGCCGCAATTGAATAAATGCTTTGCTTGTTGTGCGAACGATGTTTGACTGTTACCGTGAAAGCTTAGCGTGCATGTCTGGATAACCAAGGTTGCGCCGGAATTTTTCGCCTCCGGCCGGTTTTTGAAAGGAGATTTTCTCATGTTCGATAAAAAGCGAGTTATATATTTCCTTCTTGTTGGTTGCGTTATTCTTTGCCTTGGTCAGAATGGCTGCCCCGGCGGAGGAAGGCCGGATGCGGATGGGGACGGGATAGCCGATGCCGAGGACAACTGCCCCCAGACCTACAACGTCGATCAGTCCGACGGGGATAATGACGGGGTGGGGGACGCTTGCGATAACTGTATCGATGCCGCCAACGCAGCGCAGACGGATACCGACGACGATGGTGAGGGTAATGTCTGCGACAACGATGATGACGACGACGGAGTTCCGGATTCCGAGGATAACTGTCCGCTGGTAGCAAACGCTGACCAGGCCGATAGCGACGAGGACGGAACGGGGGATGCCTGCGCGACCGTTGTGACCGGAGGTATCGTGGCCGATCACCTGGCGGCGGCGGATTTCGAGGCCATTCCATCCACCTACCTTGAGGCCGCCAAGTCCGGGTATCGCATCTTCTACGGCCACACCTCGCATGGCAGCCAGATCATCACCGGTATGCAGCTCATTTACGACCTGGACGACGACTTTGCCTTTAATACCGGTCCCGGTTCCCTTCAACTCCAGGATCGCGACGATGTGGACCTTGGTGAGCAAGGCGACCTTTCCTGGGTTGATATTACCCGCGACGTGCTGGATGAACCGGGCAGCGATATCAATATGGTGATGTGGTCGTGGTGTGGGGGGGTGGGCGGCAATACCGAGGCGGGTATCGACGCTTATCTGGACGCCATGGATCAACTCGAAAGCGACTATCCTGACGTCGTTTTCGTCTACATGACCGGGCATCTGGATGGAACCGGTCCCGGCGGCACTCTTTATCAGCGTAACAATCAGATCCGCGACTATTGTGCGACCAACAATAAGATTCTGTACGATTTCGCGGATATCGAGAGCTACGACCCGGCGGGCAACTATTATCCGAACGGCAGCGACTGGTGCGAATGGTGTGAGACGTGGTGTTCCACGCATACGTGTCCGGATTTCGACTGCGTTGACGACGACGATTGCCAGCATTCGGTGTGTTTCAACTGCTACCAGAAAGGCCGGGCCTTCTGGTGGATGATGGCCCGTATTGCCGGTTGGGATGGAAATTGAATCGGCGGCGTTATCCATCCGGCGAGGAAAGTCGGAACCGCTTCGTCAAGAGATTCAGTTCACAGGGAGATTCAGTCATGAACTCGAGTATGTGTCGCAGGGGCCTTTTCATTACTGTTCTGGCGGTCACCTGCATAGGTCAGGTATGTCAGGAGCAGAATCAGGATAATGATAACATCGATGGAGATACGGGGACCGGCGAAAACACGCCCTTTACCGGCGCCTTTCGGGAGGTGCCCGACCCGCTTTCCGGGGACAATCCCACCTACAAGATCGGCTCGGTCAGTGTTCCTGCCGTCGGGGCTTCCGTATCGTACGATGCGTTCGGCACTTCCCAGACCCGGGTGGTGCAGTCAGAGGATTTGCGACATGAATATTCCCGCCATGATCCCTTCAACGCCGACCAATCAATGATCGTTCTGACCGACGTGCGGCAGGGTGGTTACCGCGTTTATCGCACACAAAGCATGCCCTACGATCAAAGCGGGCAACTGGTCACCGATCTGAATATCGAAGAACCGCGCTGGGACCCCAACGACACCAACTTGATCTGGGGGCTTCAGGATTTCAGTATTGTTACCATTAATGTGCAGACCAATCAGATTACCACAATCAAGGATTTCAGCCAGGACGCTACGGTCGGCCCGATCATCGCGGCCCAGAGCGACCTCTATCGCATCACCATGCGCGACGAAGGCGAATCTTCCACGGACAAACGCTATTGGGCTTTTCTACTGCAAGGCATGAACGACGATTACCGCCCTCGTTACCTGTTTACCTGGGATCGGCAAACCGACCAGGTGCTCGGCCTGCATACGCTAACGGTCGGCGAATCTTCCATCGACTGGGTAGGTATGTCGCCCCACGGTAACTGGGTGTTGATCGGCGGGGATTACAACAACGGCGGCCAACTGACCGGTTTGACCCTGGCCAATCGGGAACTAACGCAGTTTCACCGTCTTGATTATGGCGTTGCCCATTCTGATGTTGGTTTGGACACCCAGGGTAATGAAATCATCGTCATGCAGAATGTACAAACCGATTATATCGACATGATCCCATTAGCCAACGACACATTACCTATCCTTCAGGCCGGCGGCGATTATTCAGGAACCCATCGCGTGCCATTGGTGCGACTATTTTACGATTCGGAGTCGCCGGTCGGTTTGAACAGTGGCATACACATATCGTGCAACTATCCGGGCTATGCGGTGGTGTCCACGTACATCGAATCCGGGATGGCCGAGCGAAACTGGCTGGATCGTAGTATCATTTTGATCGAACTTGATCCGATTGCCCCAAGGACTTTCTATTTATCCAAGGTCTACGGCACGACGGATGCGTATTGGGAGGAAACCCAGGCGGCCATTACCAGCGACGGCCGTCGGGTCGTTTGGGCCACGAATTGGAATCGAAACGTCGGCCGGGAAAGGGTCTGGCTGATGCAATTGGACATGCCAACATATTGGGAAAACCAGCTTGATAATTAAGTTATTCAAACAACCTATCATTGGCAAAAGTAAGTCTTTGATGGAGAAATAATTATGTGGCGAAGAATACCTGCGAAAGTTATCTTGGCACTGATTTGCATACCTTTTTTTCTGGCGGCCGTCTGTGATTCTGGTGACGGGGATGACGGCGATGTGGATGACGGGGGGAATGACGTCACGTTGCTGAGGAATTTTTCTCTGCCCCTTCCGCTGTTTGCCGCGAACAGCGCCTGGAACCAGCCGGCCGACCAAGCCAATGCCTTGGGCACGAGCGACCAGCAGATACTCGCCCTGTATCGTGTGCTGTTGGGCGATAATACCTCGCTCCAGCCCTCGGGCACAGGCCTGCAGGAACCCTTCCCCTTTATGTATGTCAATTACGACGAGTACAGCATGCCGATTTACCTCATGGGGACGGACCGGCAGATTGTGCTACTGGAAGATTACGAAGGCAACCCGAGTGGCCTGAATAATCCCAAATTGCCTATTGCTCCTGATGGTACGGTCGATGTCCCCGCTCCGGACGATGATGTTCGCCCTTCGGGTCCGGCCGATACCGATGCCGACGGGCATCTCGTGCTCTACGATCCTGATTCTTACGTGGAATACGATTATTGGAATGCCACAACCGCCCAGGATGCCGCCGGCAATAGCCTGGGCGGAGGGCGACAAGGTCCGCTGGTGCTAGCGGCCGGGGCGATTGATTTCTTTGATGTGCGTGAATCAGGCACAAATCTGGCCGGCCTGAACAGCGCCCGGGCCATGGGTACGCCGCTGCTCGCCGGTCTGCTTATACCAGAGGATATCGAGGCCGGTCAGATCAACCATGCCCTCGCTTTCGCGATCCCCGGCCCGCGGAACCTGGCCCTGGATCCTTATGAACCCCTGGAATCTGATTATTTCTATCCCGCCACGACCACGGAAACCGATTATTACAGCACGGATCCGAACGCCTTGGCCGCCGGCCAGCGCATTCGTTTGAAACCGTCACTGGTGGACGAGCTGGGGCAGCCTATTGATGAATCCTCCTTGGCTCCGATTACCCAAATGTTCCTGCAAGCCCTGCGGAAATACGGGGCCTATCTCGTGGATAATGCCGGTTCCTTTACATTTTGGGCGGAAGATATCCATACCGCCCAACTGGACTTACCGGAAGACGAGGTCAACACTCTAATTGGGCAATCGGCGGCGACCGCTCTTCCTGCGAATAAAACAAAGTGGCAGGCCGTGATGGAAAAGTTGAACGAGGAACTCGAAACCATACCCCTGGCTTACTCGGCGATCCCGAATCAAGATCCCGCTACCGCAACTTTCGATATTGCGAATTTCGAGGTCGTGGAAAATGCAACAGTGCCCGAGCCATAGGTGTTTAACGCTTACCAGCCCGCAGCGCAAGCGAGAGATAAACATCTCGGACCGCTGAGGCAAATTGGATAGAATGAGGCATCGTCCCGAATAGATCGGCAGGAAAGGGTAAAAAAATGCGATTGGATAACGGATGGTTGCGGTTGATTGGGGTTTGTTTATTGGTCGGTGTCAGCCTGAATGCGGTTTGTTCCGAAAACGATGATGATATGGATAATGACACGGACAATGGCGACATTCTACCTACTCAAGGTCCGCTGTCGCTCGATCAGGTGGGTACCTGGGCTTATCAGATTCAGAAGATCGCTGACTCTGGCCAGGTCGATGCCCTAGCCGCCTCGCGCTACGATATGCTTGTTATTGAACCGACACGTACCGATTGGTCTTCCGAGGAAACCCGCGACTTCGATACGAAGCAGATGGTCGATCGCTTGAAGAATTCGGCGGCCGGCGACGGGCAACATCGTAAGTTGGTTATCGCCTACATCGATATCGGTGAGGCCGAGGACTGGCGCTGGTATTGGACATGGTCGGCGGAATATACGGCCGGCGATCCTTTGCCCGCCGACTGGCCTGATTATATTCTCACGGTCGATCCCGACGGCTGGGTGGGTGACTACCCCGTGGCCTATTGGGATGAACGTTGGAAGGACATCATGATTTACGGGCAGAATCAGGACAGCGCGCCTTATGGCGATTACACCAGCATGTTGGACGAAGTGCTTAATAGCGGTTTCGATGGCGTCTATCTGGACTGGGTCGAGGGGTATGAAAATGAGCATGTAGTGGCCGCCGCGGCAGATGCCGGTGTTGATCCGGCTGCCGAGATGATCCGGTTTATCGGCGAAATCCGCGATTATGCCCGACAGCGCAACCCGAATTTCCTGGTCATTCAGCAGAATGCCGCGGCCTTGCTTGAAGGCCATCCCGAATTGCTTGAGGTGATCGATGCCATCGCCCAGGAGGCCGTCTGGTTTGACGGAACCTCTTACGATAACTGGAATGACCCGGACGGTGCCGATGATCCGATTGATAGCGAGATGTCCGAAGAGTATATCGCCTACCTCGATCAATACCTGGCCGCCGGCGTGCCGGTCTTCAATTGCGAATATGCCGTGCAGCAGGCGGACGAGGCGTACCAAAGGGGCGAGCAGCACGGCTATATTACGTACTGCTCGCGCCGGCCGCTGAGCCGGTTGACCACGACGCCGCCGTCTGGGTATTAGCCGAGCCCCGGTGCGAGATTTGGAATGGGCAGGGGGAGGGTATTGCGAATTTTTACAAGAGCTGTCTATAATGGCTTACGGCCGCACTTGGTTGGCGGCAGAGGAATTTGTTTTTGAACCGTAAGCTTGACTTTGACATCACTCCGCAGCCCGACGATCGGACGTGCGGGCCGGCCTGCCTCCACGCGGTCTATCGCTACTATAACGACGAGGTTCCGCTGGACGATGTGGTTCGGGAAGTTCCCCAGCTTTCGAGCGGAGGGACGCTGGCCGTCCTGCTTGCGTTGCACGCTTTGCGCCGGGGTTACGAGGCGACCATCTACACTTGCGATTTGCAGATGTTCGACCCGAGCTGGTTCACGCCGGGAGCACCGCCGATGCGGGAGCGATTGATCGCCCAGCAGCAGGCGAAAACCGACGCCAAGCTACGCGAGGCTTCCCAGGCGTATGTCGAATTTCTGGATAGGGGTGGGCGGGTTTATCTGGAGGAAATCACGGTATCGCTGATTGAGGAAATCCTGGCGGAACAGATTCCAATCATTACCGGGTTAAGCGCGACCTGGCTGTATCATTGCATGCGGGAGCGACCGGGGGATTTCAAGCCGGACGACACGGCGGGGGTACCTGTGGGGCATTTCGTGGTGATTCATGGGATGGATCGCACCGCCCAGTTGGTGAGCATCGCCGATCCCTACCGTCACCATCCGTATCCCAACAGCCATTTTTACGAGGTTCATGCCGACCGTTTGATCGGGGCGATCATGCTTGGCATCATGACCTATGACGCGAAATTACTGGTTATTCGGCCGAAGATCGGCCGTGGGGCGGAGCGATCATGCCGATCTTAATTGTTGTACGTGAGCCGGACCACTGGCCTTTATCCATTCCCGGCGTGGAAGTGGTGGGCGCGCGGCGTTACCTGACGGACCCGACGTATCACCGGATGACGAACACGCGGGTGTTCAATCTTTGCCGATCCTATAGTTATCAAAGCCTGGGGTACTATGTATCGCTGTTGGCTGAAGCTCGGGAGCATAAGCCGGAGCCGGACATCATGGCCATTCAGGACATGAAATCTTCGGCGCTGGTGCGGGCGATCTCGGAGGACATGGATGATCTGATCCAGAAGACGTTACGGCCGGTTCGGCCGGACGAATTTTCGTTGAGCATTTATTTTGGCAAGACCTTGACCCGGCGGGATGCCCAATTAGGGCGGCGGCTGTTCGGGCGGTTTCGCAGTCCGCTGCTGCGGGCTTATTTCGTGCGTGATAAGCTGAAATGGCAATTGCGGAGCGTGCGTCCGATTCCGACCAGCGAGATACCGCCGACGCACCATCCGATGGTGGTGGCCGCCGCCGAGGAGTATTTCAGGCGTCGTCAACGTTACAACCGTTTCCTGCCCCTTCCGCGTTATTACCTGGCAATACTTCATGATCCGGGAGAGGACGAGCCTCCCTCCGATCCGGCGGCCATTCGGAAATTTATACGCGCGGCTCGTCACCTCGGGGTCGGCGCGGAACTGATTACCAAGGACGATTATGCCCGCCTGGGGGAATACGACGCCCTTTTCATTCGTACCACCACATTCGTTAATCATTATACTTATCGTTTTGCCCGGCGCGCGGCGGCCGAAGGGATGGCCGTCATCGATGATCCCATGTCGATTGCCCGGTGTACTAATAAGGTTTACATGGCTGAGTTGCTCGCCTTGCACCGCATCCCCACACCGCGTACGGTGATCGTACAGAAAGATAACATCGAGGAAACGGCGAAAGAGCTGGGTTTTCCTCTGGTACTCAAGCAACCGGACAGCGCGTTTTCCATGGGAGTCAGCAAGCTGGAGGACCTGGAGAGCTATCGGCGGAAGGTGGAGGAATTGCTGGAGGATTCGGACGTAGTCGTGGCCCAGGCGTACATGCCGAGCGATTTTGACTGGCGGGTGGGAGTTCTGGACGGGCAGCCTTTGTATGTATGCAAGTATTACATGGCGCCCCGCCACTGGCAGATCATGCATTGGCAAGCGGACGGTAAGCGCGGTTATGGGCGCACGGAGACCTTGGCGGTTGAACAGGCGCCCCCCCAGATTGTCCGGACAGCGGTTCGAGCCGCCCGGTTGATTGGGGAGGGGCTTTATGGGGTTGATTTGAAGCTGGTGGGTAATCAGGCGTATGTTATCGAGATCAATGACAACCCCAACATAGATGCGGGGGTCGAGGATCGCGTGTTAAAGGACGACCTTTATGAGCGTATCATTCGATCGTTTGTGCGAAGAATCGAGCACATCCGCGAAGGAGTATATCGGCGTGTCCGACAAGCCAACGGTGGGACTCTTTGAGGGTATCGGGATCGAGTTGGAGTACATGCTGGTCGATCGTGACCGTTTGGAGGTGCTACCGGTTGTCGATCAGATACTTGCGGCCGCCGCCGGGGAGATCACGGGGGATGTGGCATTCGAGGATATCAGTTGGTCCAACGAACTGGTTTTGCATGTCATCGAGTTGAAGACCACCGGTCCGGTGCAACGTTTGGCGGGCGTGGCGCCGGTTTTTGATCGACATTTGAAACGGGTTCGGGAGTTGGCGGCGCCGCTGGGGGGGCGGTTGATGAGCGGAGCGATGCATCCCTGGATGCATCCGCACCGACAGACCCGGCTATGGCCGCACGGATATGGTCAGGTTTACGAGACCTTTCATCGGATTTTCGATTGCCGCGGACACGGCTGGTCCAATCTGCAAAGTCTGCACATTAATCTTCCGTTCGATGGCGATGAGGAATTCGGCAGGCTGCACGCGGCGATCCGCCTGCTCTTGCCGTTGCTGCCGGCGCTGGCGGCCTCCTCGCCGATCGTGGAGGGGCGACGCACGGGAATGATGGATAACCGCTTGATCGCGTATGGAAAGAATTGCGCCCGCGTGCCGCGGGTCAGCGGCCGAGTGATTCCCGAGCCGGTGTTTGATATCGAGGCGTATCATGAGAAGATACTTGAACCGATCTACGCGGATTTGCGCCCGCTGGATCCGGAAGGGCTTTTATTACACGAGTGGGTGAATGCCCGGGGGGCCATTGCTCGATTCGAGCGAAACACGATTGAGATTCGAGTGATCGACATGCAGGAATGCCCGGCAGCCGATCTGGCCATCACCGCCGCGGTGGTGACAGTGTTGAAAATGCTGGTGGCCGAGCGGTGGGGGAGATGGGCGGAGCAGAAAACCTGGGCCACGGAGCGACTGGCGCATATTTATGCAAGGACGGTTCGTGACGGGGAGGGCGCGTTGCTCGATGACCCGGAGTACCTGACCGCTTTTGGATGGCGCGAGGGGTCGGCTTGTCCGGCCGGCAGATTATGGCAACATATTATTCGCGAAGCACTGGCCGGTCCAAGGTGCGATCTTCACGATTACACCGCCGAGGTGGAAACGATGGTCCGACACGGTTGTCTAGCCCGACGGATCGACCGGGCGTTGGGTGCGGAGTATTCGATGTCCATGTTAACCGACGTGTATCGAAGACTTTGTGATCAATTGGATACCGGAAAAATGTTTATTTCATGAATCGATCGCTTTACGATTGGCGGGTGAGCGATCGTAAAATGCAGGAAGGGATCATAACGAGGGTTCGGACACAAGGTACTGGCGGAAGGATTATGTTAGACTCTTCGGATGGAGTGATTGCCGTTCGAAAGCGCATGGGAGTGACTTATGGATGAGGTCAGCTCTAGGGCGGAACAGGTGCAAACCGGGGCAGCAAAGGCCGTGGCGTTTGAGATCGAGCAGGGAATGGCCCATATCTTTTTCGCTTACGATGTCGGATTGTCGATCGATCTGGACAAGGCCGAACAAGGGATCACGACGGCCAAGTATCGCAAGACGATCCAGCACAAGCGACGAGCGCCCCGGTATTTCGAGTATGATCCGCCGCCGTTGCTCGCCAGCATGGATGTGGAACCACTGTCCATCGGGTCATTTCACACCCTGGGGGCGGTGGAGGCGACGATTCATGATTTCGGGTCAATCTCGGTGGAATACCGTATTGCCCTGGATGGCGATATCGATCGGCTGTTGGTTCTGAGCGATGATCTGTATGACAACGAATGCTTGCTGGCCGACTCGCGGGCGCGGGTGGAACAACTGGTGACCATGATCCAGTCGGCGGTGAACAAGCCGGCCATCTCCGGTCTGGTCGAGGATTACGTGATTTACAATATAGGTTCGTTGCGCGGCGGAGAGCACTGCCAACGGGTTTTAGCCGAGCAGGCCTCGCTGCTCGCCCGGATTCTGCGTGCCGAACGCGGCGATCTCTCGCAACAGGAGATCGAGGAGGCCTTGGCCTGCCGTTTATCTTTTGGGGGTGACGATCTGGTGATTATCGACTGGAACGCCGCGATCCTGTTCGACGAGAACGCGGATGACGTGCGGGCGGTTCTGGAATTCTCGAATATTGAATTGTTGGAGATGCGTTATCTGGACCGGCAACTGGACGCCGCCTTGGGCGAAGCGTATCAGGCCTTGAACCGGCGGCGGGCAAAGTGGCGGCAGTTGTTCGGGGCGCAGGACAAGGATCTGCGAAGGGTGGCGGAATTGCAGGTGGATGGGGCCTTGCTTTTTGAAGGGGTGCATAACGCGATCAAGCTGCTGGGCGACCAGTACCTGGCTCGGGTCTATCGGGCAACCTCCAAGCGTCTCCATCTGCATGAATGGGAAGCAGGCATTCTGCGCAAGCTTCAGGCCTTGGAGAGCATTTATCAGAAGCTTTCGGATCATCACACCAACTGGCGCATGGAAGTGCTGGAATGGATCATCATCATTCTCATCGCCCTGTCCATTGTGATATCGATTTTTCCGGGTTATGGGGGGCATTAGGTCAGCGAAGAGGGACATTTTCATGCATGGCAAGTACAAGCAAATGAAAGGGATCATGGCGGGTTTTGTCTTGTTTTTGTCCGCGGGAGCAACCAAGGCGGGCGACAGGGAGTGGCGATTGGTGTTTGAGGACGCCTTCGAGCGGCCGGAACTCGGCGGCGATTGGGATATCATTCAGGGCCACGGACAAATCGTCGATGGCCGTCTGTATATCTTTTCCCGCGAACAACCCAATCCGGTGCATGCCATGATCACGCGTGGTTTCGCCGACGACGTGCGTCTTGAATTCGAGGCCCAGGTCGATCCCGACAAGCCTGCGTGTGATATTGCCTGCGGCTTGGGGGGCAATTCCTTCGTGGGGTTCGGTTATCTCTTGCAGTTTGGCGCGTGGAGCAATCAGGTCAATCAACTGTCGAGCCCCATCAAAATTAAAGGGGTACGTCAGCTCGATCAACATCCGCCATTTTTAATTGAATACGGTAAAACCTATCGTTGCGTGGCGGTTAAGGAAGGCCGAAGCGTCAGCTACACCGTCAACGGAACCCGGCTGCTGGAGGTTACGGATCCTGACGTGATCGGTGGGTCCGGTTTTGAGCATGTCAGTGTTGTGACCTGGATGGGTATGTATGTGGACAATGTGAAGGTGTATGAACGAACCACGCCCGTGCCCGAGGGGCCGACGTATATCAAGGATCCGCGGGTCTTGGATATTGGTTATCGCTGGCAAGATCGGCGTCTGTCTTACGCAGGGGAAAAACGGCTTTCGGATGCGATCAAGAACGGTATCGATGCCTATAACCGACGGGAATACAAAAAGGCTTATACGCAACTGGCCGCAATCCAGCCGCCCAGTCTGGAAAGCGTGGTGGCTTTGGCCTATGTGCTGGGTGATCCGGCCTATATCCACGGCGAGGAAGATCATGAAAAGATTGCCCGTTTGGCCCGGGAGGTGGCCGACAGCAATCGGAACGACCCGGCCGCGGCTGCTTATGCTCTGCTGGCCGACTGGGCCGGTAAGGTTACACTGGCTAACAGAGACAAGTATCGGTGCGAGCGTATACATGCCGTAGGGCCGGAACACAATCCGTTCTACTATAAAAACCTGCTTTTCCGCGGCCGTTATCATCTGGCCTGGGGTCAGGAACAACATCTGGAGCGGCAGAAGCAGGAGGCGATGGATATCTTCGTATCGTTAAAAAAACTTTGGCCCGATCACGAGGGTATCGCCCAACTGACTGGTGAACAGATTCCGTGGGGCGAAGATCTGATCCGGGCGGAATCGGAAGGCCCGGCCTGGGCCCGCTACCTGCAAGAGGGGTTGGTGCGTGCGCACAAGATCATGGACTGGTGGTTTACCGAACGCCAGCAGCCGGATGGGCAGCTCGGCGGCGGCTGGGGCGATGATGTGGAGTTGATGCGTTCGTGGGGCATGTATGTGTGTATTACCAGCGCGGGCGAAACGGCTCTCGCCGGTTTTCAGAAACTCGCTGACGGCGTTTGGAAGCATGTATTGAAGGAGCAGGGTTATTCGCCGGAAATGGGAGATATTGAACACGCCGTCGAACCGGGAGCGGATACGCATCCGCTGATGCTGCTGCTGCGTTACGGCGATCCGGAATATGTCGAACGCAATCTCAAAACGGCCAAAGTGCTGTATGAAGTGGCGATGGGGGTCAACGAACGCGGCGGATTGCAGTTCAAAAGCAACGAATTCAGCGCGACCGAGGCGAACCTGAAACCGTGGGCGGCCAACCAGAGCATCTTCAGTTGCCGGGCCATGCGGCATTTTATCTGGCTGGCCTGGTACGGTGTCCCGGAGGCTCGGGATATCTATCTCCGCTGGGCGGATAATCTGCGCGATATCGCGATGGCGGAAATCGGTTCCAAACCGGCGGGCTATATGCCGTTTTCGATGTTCTGGCCTAGCGGCGGAATCGATCCACCGGGCGGCCTGCATTGGCTGAATCCGGACGCCCATTACTATGGATCCATGATGAACAAACTCGGTAAATGCCTCAATAAATATCACTCCGCGTTGCTGGGAGCGTATTATTTCAGTGGCGACCGCAAGTATCTCGAACCTATTGACCGGATGATGGAGATGGCCGCCATGTTGCCCGGGCCAAAGGAACTGGATGCCAACCTGCCCCGTGATGATATTCGTAATCTCCGCGCGGATTGTACGCAGCAGGCAACCCCTACGGTATCCACGCTTTATCGCTGGATGACCGGTACTTCGGTTCATGATGCCTATGGGTTGTCCGCTCCCTTGCGTTTTCAGAACGATCAGGATCTTGACCGATTTATGAAAACCTTTGAAGGTGCAATCGCTTCGTTACGGGTTAACTGGTCGGAGAAAACCGTTGAGGTGATGCAGACGGATCGCTCGGACATTCCCGGCGATTTCGCCATTTACGGGGGGTACACCGGCGGCGTTCTTAATGTGCTGGATGACGGGCTGATTCCGACAATGGCGGTTACGTGGGACTCGCCGGACTTGAATTTCGCGGCCGTGGTGTGCAACAGTTTACCGGAGCGTCTGCGTCTGTTGATATACAATTTCAACGATGGTCCGACACGTGTCGGTTTTCGTCCATGGCGATTGGTGCCCGGCGAGTACCGGTTGACCTGTGGGGCAACCGACGGCGAGCGGTTGCGGCCGATCCTCTGGGAAGAGGGGCGTTCGCTTACGTACAAATGTCGCGGGACGCCTCTTTATGTGGATGTGCCTTCCCGGCGGACATGGCTGGTGGATGTGCGTCTGCTGGAGAAGCTGGATGTCCCCGCTCGACGGCCGGATTTGGCCGTTCATTCTCGGGACGTTCGTTTTGATGGGGAGTCTGTGCGCGTGACGTTGCACAATATCGGCGCGGCCGCCGCCGGCGCGTTCGATGTTGTTCTGGAAGCTCAAAAGGGCGAACAATGGAACGCTCTGGCGCGGGTTCCGGTGGACGGCTTGCCGGAAATCACGAATCTCGAACCGGTTCGGCGGGAAATCGTGTTTCGCGGCGCGGCCGCGCAGGCCCGGGGCCGCTGCCGGATCGTGATCGATCCCGAAGAGCGGATCGATGAGAGTTACGAGCTCAATAATATCGCGGAAGTGCACCGGTGAAACGATGACGGGCTCCTCGGACAATCCGTATTTATCGTGACCGGTATCCTTGCGGATGCACTGCTTTGCCGGCCGTGATTTTCCCAACTTATCCAGTAAATTCATGGCATCGAGACGCCGGAGTTTGTGATTTCAGGGTAGCAACGCGTTCTCGGAGGCAAGCGTAACGGCGGCGATAGCATAGATCTTCACTTTGGGTACGGTGAATGTGACCGATCCGTCGCTCGCGACAAAGGGCAGATCGAGGTCGCGGGTCTGTTCCGGTCCGGCCAGGCTGACGGCGGAGACTTTCGAGCCTTTTGGAAGGGGGATTTGTAATTTTATCTGCTCCGCCGGTTGCTCGAGATGATAATTGACCAGATGCACAAGAAGGCGATCGGGCTGGCGGGTGAATTCCAGGCACAGGCCGGGGGGCGGCTCAATGGACAATGACCGGCGGTCCACGCAGGCCCGGCGGATAGCCTTACCGACATCTTGTTCTTCCTCGATACGGACGACCTGCCCAGCCGACAGGTCGGCCAAGGGAGATTTTTCGCGGGGGAACATCCATTCGTCATGCGTGGCCGCCGGCCCGATGATACACAATCGGCCGCCGTTCTTCACGAATCGGCAAACCTGCTCCAACTGTTGATCGGACATGGCCACGCAGCCGGCCAGCACCAGCGTTTTGTAGCGTTGCGGATCGACCAGATGCTGATCGTAGATGATCTGGAAGGGGATGCAGCTTTCGATAAGGGTTTGTTCGACACGGTAGGTCAGGTCAGCCCATCGCGGATCAGCGAAGACCTGGGAAGGGAAGCTGCGCAGGATGGCGGCGTCGGCGATGACCTCGGCATCGCGGAACAACTCGCGACGCTCATGGAAAAAGCGGATGAACGGGGCCAATTCCTCGGAAACATGATTGTCTTCGCCGGGACGGGAGCGGATATCGCCGAACTGGAACCAGCAGATGCAGCCGCAGAAATCCAGATTGAAGGCCATGGATTCGGCCATGGCCAGCGGGCCGGTCGTGTACGTGAACAGGATGTTATTCATCAACCGGGCGACCTTGAAGTTGCGGATGCGGGTACGGAATTCGTCCGCTGAGTAGAGCGGTTCGCGGCCTTCATGCCAGAAAGCCTCGCCGCCGGTCAGGAGCCGGGCATGATCGATGGGGGGGACGGTCCACTTGTTGACCCCGCCGGGATTACATTCCAGCAAGATGTCGGGACGTAGCGAGCGGGCGTAGCGGCCCATGTCGTGATAGGAGTCGGCCAGCGCCTGGCAGCAATAATCCCGCCAGACGTATTGAAGGTACGGGTTGGGATCATTTTTTTTCGGCGGGGTAAGGGCATCCGGGTCCGCGATACCCAACCTGGCAAGTTGTTCCGATGAAAAACGTTTACGCAGATGCTCGCGAAAGTGTCGCACGGAAAAAGCGTCGTATCCGGGGCCGATGAGATAGTTGTCGAAATGCAGTAAGTCGGCCTGGATGTCTTTTACGGCGAAATGAATCAGCTTTTTGTAGAAGGCCTCGGCGTCGGGATGATTGCGATTCCAGTAATAACGGGTTTTCGAGGGGCTATAGGGGACGGGTTGGCCTTCTTCGTCGAGGATGATCCAATTGCTGGCTTCGGGCATTTCCTTGAAAAAGACTTGCCACAGAAAGGCCCCGCTGTAATTATAAACCCCGACACGCAAACCGGCCTCGTGACATAAACGGGCGAAGCGCACGGAGTCGGCCATGCTCTGGCGCTCAGTTTCAAGCCCCGCCCCCTTATAGGCGTGCATCATCACGAAGTTCACCCCAAGTTCTATCAGACGGGCGATCATTTCAGGGCTGTGTTCGTGCAGATAGCCGGTCTGCTCGGCCGGGGTCATTTCGCGGATTTTACCGTTCTGGTGCAAACGAAAAGGCAGGGCCTCCCAACTGCCGGCCATCACGATTCCGTCGCGCCGAATCCATTCAGGACGTTGATCGAGCGGGAGAGTAAGGGTCTGGGCATGAGCGAATTGGGCCAAGCCGCATAGTATGAGAAAAATGCGTTGAAGAGACATGTTGGTTTCCTTTCGGATAAGCAGAACGTTTACAGACTTCGACTATACTGCCCATATATTGACCGGACAAGCCCGGAGACGCCGGGCTGCGACAATAATTCATATGTTGGTATTCTTCTCGGTGGACGAATGACAAGGGTTGATGTCAGGTAACAGGTTATTTATTAGCGACAAGTTGCCGACCATCGAGCCGCAAGCAGCTTTTCCTCGAAGGGTACATAAGGCGTTGACGTAATGTTTGCCTGTCGATAGTTTAACGCTGGTGTAGCTTGATGACACCATGGCGAAAATCATGGAATGTGAAATATGCACATCGCGGTTACCGGTGCGTTCGGTTACTCGGGACGTTATATCACTCGGCGGCTTTTGGATCGAGGCTATCAGGTCATTACCCTGACGAATTCCCTTGGCCGTCCTAATCCTTTCGGTGAGCAGGTGCAGGCTTATCCCTTTGCATTTGATGAACCTGATCGCATGGTTCGGACACTTCAGGGAATGGATGCGCTGATCAACACCTACTGGGTCCGCTTCGACCATCGGTTTTTTAATCATCGGCTGGCCGTGATCCATACAAAACGATTATTTACCGCCGCAAGGGAAGCAGGCGTGCGCCGGATCATCCACGTGAGTATCACGAATCCAGACATGACCTCGGTATTACCCTATTTTCAGGGCAAAGCGGAATTGGAGAGCGCCTTGACCTCCCTGGGTGTGTCTTACTGTATTTTGCGGCCCACCGTACTATTCGGCAAGGAAGATGTGTTGATCAACAATATCGCCTGGGCTTTGCGTCGTTTTCCGGTTTTTGGTGTATTCGGGTCCGGATCATATCGGTTACAGCCGATCTACGTTGACGATTTGGCCGTGGCCGCCGTCAGGAATGTGGAGAGTGATGAAAATCAAATCATTAACGCCATCGGTCCGGAGACGTTCACCTATCGTGGATTGGTTGAAACGATTATGAGAGGGTTGGGCCTGAAGAGATGTATCGTGAGCGTGCCCCCCGAGTTCGGGTACTGGTTTTGTCGGATGGCCGGCCTACTGGTTCGTGACATTATCATCACTCGTGAAGAGATTCAGGGCCTGATGGAAGGCCGGCTGTTTGTTAAAGCTCCTCCGCTGGGAGAAACGAAATTAAGCGACTGGATCATTCGACACAGGGATACCCTGGGGCGTCACTATACCAGCGAGATGGCCCGCCGACTGAACCGTCTTGCCGAATATCGATCGAATTGAAGCTATCCGTTTTGGCTTGCAGGGTAATAACCTCGACAGCATTATGCGGATTTTAAGCCAAGGCTATTTCCTTACCGGTGCTCAGGTTTTAGGTGTTTCGGGAACGGCCTTGGAGGCTGGCCGGAGCAGGTCGGCCAGGGTGAGCGAGGAAAGGGCGGACGTGGCCTGTTCGTTGAACTGGGTGACGGCGGCGTCAATGTCAGGATGAAAACGGGCTTGTCCAGCACTCTTGCCGATGTGCAGGATTTCGGCAACACCGATTTTGTCGGCCGGACGGGTCAGGACATAATGCGGCGCGTTGTTGATTTCAACAGGGCAAAGCAGGCCGAGAGTATTCAGGCGATCGAGCAGGGTGATGACGCTTTCCTCGGGTAGGTGAAGTTGTGCGATCACCTGTTCCCGCGAAGTTGGCCCGGAACCGGCGGCGAAGGACCGGGCGACGGCCAGCAGGGCAGCAAGCAGGTCCGGTGGATTGACCGTGGGGCCGCCGGGCGATTCGGTAGTCAACCCGAACCGGGGGCTGGCGGCGGTATGGGCGACCTCCGCGCCGAAAAGCAGGATCGTCCAGGAAAGATTCAGCCAGATCAAAAAGAGCGGGACGAGTCCCAGTGAGCCGTAGAGATTCCCCGTACTGACGAATTTCTCGACGTAAAGAGCGAATCCCCACTTGGCGATCAGCCATAGAGGGGCGGCCACGGCGGCACCGAGCAGGGCACAGAGGCTACGAACTTCCGTATTGGGCAGAAGTTTATAAATCGCCCAGAGGGCCAACAGGTATCCGAGAAAAGGAGCCAACCAGCCGCCTGCGCCGGCCAGCAATCGCGACAGGCCGGTAACGTGGCCGAGGGTATCAGTGGCTTGGTGACCGATATACGTGCCGGCCGTCAAGAGTAAAGGTCCGAGGGTCAGCACCGACCAGTAGAAAGGTAAACGACGCATCAAGGAGCGGCTACGGGTGGCGCCGAAAATGCGATTGAGCGAACGTTCCAGGGCGGTCAGCAGCGTAGTCGCGGTATAGATCAGCAGGACGATACCAATAGGTCCGAGGCGACCAACGGTAAGCTTGTCTTCGACGAAGCCGACCAAGCGCTCGATCTGATCCGCGACGTTGAACACCCGCGGCGATGGATCGGCCGGGGCGGAGGCAGTCCCGTCGGCGTCCGCGTCCACCGGCGACGAAAGAGTGATCTGGGAGAAACCGGAGGCGTCCAAAACTTGGCGTAGGCTTTGTTTACGGTCTTCGACGATGCCGGCCGACTTGAGGAACAGGAAGGCCAATACCAGCAGGGGGATCAGGGCGAAGATGGTGCGAAACGACAGGGCGGAGCTCATGGCCGTGACGTTGTTTTCCCAGAGCCGATGAGCGCACAGGCGACCCCAGGCAATGATTTTGAACAGAGGACCGGCGGTCGAGGGCATCTGTTCTTCGGACCGTTCGCGACTGTTTTGCTTGATATGCGGGGTATTCATTACCGACTCCTCTTGGTGTTATCCGCGGGTTTGGACGTGATATTTTTCTCAAGTTGCCGCAGAAGATCCAGAGGTTGCTGCTTCTTTTCTACGGGTTTTCCAAGGGGCGGCGTGGCTTTGCCGGGTTTGGCTTTGGCCGGTTCTGTTTTAGTTTTGGATTTGTCGGGGGCGAGCAGACCACCCGCACCTTTGAGAAGATCACCGGCTTTTTGTCCGGCCGAATCGCGGATAGCGCGTTCGATCAACGGCATGATATTGACCTTGGCCAAGTCGAGTTTGGGTTGGTCGCGCGTGCCGCCAATGGGAATTTCCACCCGAGCGTCGGAGAGCAGGCGGGCGTAATCAGTAACCGGCCCCCGGACGCCGAAGCGTTCGAGCAGCGCGGGACGGACCGGTACGGACATGAACATCTCAATCGTGTCGTCAAACCCGACCGCGCCGCGGAACCGCAGGTCGAAATTGTCGACAAAGATCAACGCAAAGTTTTCATAGACGATTTGCCCGTTCTGCAGTCGAAAGTCGACGCCTTCGGTTTGCACGGCGTAAAGCTCTTGTTGACCTATGCCGCCGAGGGCGATGGCCTCGGCAAGCAGGCCGCCCGGTTTGATTTTCAGATCGCGTAGATCCAGGTGCCCCTGCCCGGCACCTTGGCTGGTGATCTGGGGACCGAGGGGTAATTCGACACCCTGCATCCATAACGAGGCCGATCCCTCCGCGTGGGCGAGGTGGCCGAAGATCGGGTTGATGCGGCTGAGGAGGTCGCGGGCCAGTTGGCGGGTGATGCGGATCTTTTCCATGACCACGGTTCGCTCGCGCAGAGTCAGAAGGGGCGGATCATGCTGAAAATCAACCATTGCGTTGAGGTTCAACTTTTCTCCGGAAGCGGGGATCGTGGTTGAAGGTATCTGGAGCTTTCCCTGACGCAGGACGGGGGAGATTTTGGCGGCGGCCAGTTCCAGCCCGTAGACCTGGCCGGAATCCCAAGTCAGGTCCAGACCGGTGGCGACTTCCTTGAATACCGGCCGGACGTCGGGTTGGTAGGCCTGGCCGGTGATTTCGAAACGGCTACCCGTGGCGCCTTTGATCGCCACGGTCTGGGCGGTTGCGGGAGCGAACTGGTGGAGCAGGGCCATGATCGTATCCCAGTTCCCGTGGTATTCGCCGCTTAGGGCCAGTCGCCGATTGTTGGAAAACTCCGTGACTTTGCCGGCGATTTGGAGGGCGAGTATCTGGGAATCGAGTTGCACTCGGGCGATATCGAGGATGTCCTGCTTGTGGTTTAGCGTCGAATCAACGGTCAGGGTGACTTGCTTTTCTCGCACCGGCTGTTCAGCGGTGTCGATTTCGAGATTGTCGATGCGCCAATCACTGGTCAGATGTACCTGCTCGGCGGTGGATTCGCCGCGGCCTTTGAAGGCGAGTTGCCCTTTGATGGCGGGCGGCTTGTCCCCGCCGGTTACGCGTTTTATGACTTCCAACAAGGCGGCCAGATCGGCGTCACCCTGGAAATTGCCGCCGAGGCGAAGGGGTTCGGAAAATTGGCAATCGAGGGCGTCGATCACAAGATGGGCCATGGAGCCGGCCAGTTTTGCCGTTTTGATTTTGAGTTGGCCGGTATTCATAGCATAGCTCAAATCAGACCATCCCAAAGTCAGGTCTTCCGTGGATACGATGGTTTGCCCGACGTGGGCGTCACGCAGGAGCAAGTCGCCTTCCGATTGCAGCGGTCCTTGGGCGTCGCTCTTGCGGATTTTGATTTTAAGCAGGGCGGTTCCGGTGTATTGGTCCGCGTCGAACAAACCGAGGTTTATTAGCTGCCGGCCGAGATACGCGAGGTCGGCCTGCGCGATGTCGAGTTGACCATCGAAAGTGTCGGCGGGCAAAGCGCTGCGGCCGGCAGCGGAGGCCAAAACTTTATCGTCCGCGTTGACTTTCACGTTGGAGATCAGCACTTCGGTCGGTCGCGAGTCAGCCAGACCGATCTGGCCCGCCGCATCGATGGTCATCCGATTGGATTGCCATTGGCGATCCACGGTCTGGTAATGGATATTTTCCGCTTTGAAAGCGGTGGCGATCTCGATCCGCGTCGGTTCGGTGTGCTTGAGGTCTACGGTGCCGGATATCTGGCCGGCGATCTTCATTTCGCCGGTATCCACGATTTGACTGACCTGCCGGTTGAGTTCGGTGAGATCGATTTGAAAGGCGGTACGTAGTTCGTTGGCGCCGCCGGTGGCGGTTAAACGGCCGAAACCGGCTGAAAACTCAGCCTGCTGAATTTTAAGTCCATGCCCGGGTTCGAGCAGTAGTTCGGTCTTGACTGCCGTAGGCGTCCATTGGATATCCCCGCTTTCGGTGTGGGTAACGAGGTTGCTCAGGGCGAGCACGCCGCCCAGCGAAGGTTCCCGGCCGCCGCGGATTCGGAGGTTATCAAGATCGAGGGTGCCGCTGGCAACGTCCACATCCGGGCGGATGGCCAGCAGAGCGGGGAAGGTTCGAGCCAACCTGGCGAGGTCCAGTTTGCCACGTCCTTCCGCGGTGAACTGCGGGAGTGTATCGGTTTTGCCTTCGAGCAGAGCGGCCAGCAGCGTGTCGAATGAAAGTTCGTCGGCCGCGATGGGGAGTGGACAGGCAAAAGTGGTCTCGGCGTTGCCCGCGGCTCCTTCCAGGGTGGTTTGGGCCGCCAGCTTTTCACGATCGACCTGCACATCGGCGGCCAGTTGAAGGTCAAGCGGTTCGGGTTTATTTCCATCGTCCGGCTGCGTCTGAAGCCCGATGGCCTTGGTTATGAGTTTGAATTGCCCCGCGCCTTGCTCGATGTTGGCCTGGAGATTCAGGTTGATTTTTCCGCTGAGGTCTTTGCGGTCGAGAGCGAAAGCGGCCAGTTCGGCGATAGGTATGTCTTGCGGGGTGGATATCTGCACCACCACGGTGGCATCAAGCGGGCGTAGTTGGCCGCCGGGGGCGAGATTGTTGATTTTCATTTCGCCGGCAAGGCGGCCATCCTGCGGTGTCTGAAGGTCCAGTCGACCTTCGATGTGGTTAAGGGTGTCGAGGTTTATGGTGGTGTTGATGTTCTTGATTTCGAGCGTGCGGTTGTCTGGGCGAATGACGTGCAAAGTACCGTTTTCGACGACGACGTGGCCGACGACTGCGGGCAGCGTTGTGGGTTTATCCTTATGCTGAGGAGCGGTGGGCAAGGCCAGAGCATCGATCAAAGAGATGCGGCCGTCACGGTCGAAATGCAACGATATATCCGGCTGCTCGATCCGCACTTCCGCGAAGTTGAAGAGGGAGAATGCCGCCCGGATTAAGCCGGTACTCCAGGCTAATTGGCTGATGCTGGCGACCTCGCGATCCTGCGGATCCTTGAGGGTTATGCCTTGAACCGTACAGGGGCCTCGCCAGCTTAGCGAGAGATTCTCCACGGCCAGCTCGCCCGGGAGCCAGCGGTTGGCTGTCGCGACGAGCAGTTTCAATCCCGGAGCGGTTGAGATCAGCCACGGTAGCGCAATAATGACAACGAGGCCCAGAAGCAGCAGCACTCCCAAAACTTTCAACCAACGCCGTCTTTTCGGCCTCGTTTTTCGATCAGCGGGCGATTCCCCGTCGGATATGGATTTCTTAGGGTCAGATTTTGGGAGGCCGTTGCTGTTGTCCTGAGTCATGACGAACGCCCCCTTTCGGTGTGGTATGGGCTTTAATTTTGCGTAACCTTCATGTCAGCAGATTGCTCGTCGATCGCCACGTCGCGAAACGGACGGCCGATGAAACCCAATCAGTCGTCATCGTTTCTGCGAATATCAAATACACATCTATCATACTCCGATGGAAGGGGATAAGGCCACCTTGCAGCCTTTATGAAGGTGATAAAAACCCCTCCGCCGGACGCTTGCGCTTGCGGCTATGATTTAATCGCCTCGAATTTCCGTTTTGATCCGCCCCTGGTCACATCGATCTGTCGGCGTGACTGCCTGCACGGTTGTTCGTCAACCGACTCGATGTGAGCGATGGGTCAATGGTCCGCGCCTTTTTGTCACATCGGTTATTTCGCTGAACCTCCCGGTAATTTCAGGCCGCCCGCGGCATCCTTGGCGGACTTGGCGGTATCGTATGACTTTTGCAGGGTAGCTATTTTTTCCTGCATGGACTCGGGCAGCGAGCTTTTCATCTTTTCGAGCTTGCCGAGCAAATCTTCGGCTTTCGTGAGCTTATTATCTTGAATGGCGGTGGAGGCCTCATCCATCATGGTCTGGGCCTTCTGGATGGTCTCATTCGAGGCGGCGACCGTTTTTTCCGCCGAGGCCACGGCGTTTTTCTCACCCGAGTCCTTAGCTTTGCCGGGCATGCTTAAACCCTCATTATTTTCGCAACCCGCCAGCAACAGACCCATCACGGACAGCACAATAAGAAATAAATGTGAACGCATGGGATTAACCTCCTCAAAATGAAATGCACAGGCACCCAAAGGGGTGTTGGGAGCATACCCATTTCCGTGCGGTGCCCTTTATTATAATATAAACCGATTCAGAGACTCGTGCTAGATAAAAATGAATTATTTCGTTCTTAACCTGATTAAGGCCGATATGGGTTAAAAGTTTTTTTACTTTGTTTCTATTTGGTGGGGACAGATGGGCAATGTAGGCAAAATAGGCTAGGCCGAAACCCGTTGAAACCTGGAGGATGAAGTCTTATCGATGGTTGATCAGCGTTTGTCATGTGATCCGCAAACCGGTCCGCAATCCGAGGGCCTTTTTTGCCCGAATTGCGAGTACGACCTGACCGGTCTGACCGAACCGCGCTGCCCGGAGTGCGGGGAGCCGTTCGACCGGGAGGAACTTCTTCACTGGAGTAGGTTGCAGCAACGGAAGGATGCGCCATTGCTGATCGACGGGACAACGGGACCACCAGCCATTCTCCGGATCTTCCGGGACAGTCTGTTCCATCCTGTCCGACTGGCTCGCCAGATATCGCCCGCACCAGGGATTAATTTGGCGACGGAATATAGCGTTGCAACAAGGGTAATAGCTGGCGCGATACTGTTGTTATGTGGTTCCCTGGCCCAAAGACCTGGCCCTGGAGACAATGGTATTGCGGTCTTTATCATACCATTGGTTGTCTGTGGGATATCGATCGGTTGCGAAGTATCCCTTGCCCGAACTATATCAAGAAACCTTAAGCCGCGTATGGTTCCCTCCCAACGCCGTTATCGTTTCTGGCGCACGGTGTGTCAGTGCTATTCCGGCCATCTGGTTATTACTTGTTTGTTAATCGGTATCGAAAATATCTTGTTATCCCATTGCTTTGATTATGCGGTGGATGAAAGCGATGTCGTGATGATATTTGGCTACTTGTGTGGTGCATGTGTTGTGTGGTGGTGGGTCAACTTAGGTACAGCCGTGGCCATACGGGGCGGGCCGTCATCGGTACGTTATGTCGTTATCCTTCTCATCCCCGTGATTGCCTTGGCCGGGTGGCTTATCGTGTTACTGCCTTTGGTGGTGCTGTGCAGCGTTATGCTTTGATTTACAGGGATTTCATGGATTTGGGTGGCACCGGGTCGAGGCCGCCGGGGCCGAAGGGGTGGCAGCGGAGCAGGCGGCGGACGCCCAGCCAGCCGCCGCGAACAATACCCCATTCACGGACGGCTTGGATGCAATATTCGCTGCACGTGGGGTAAAATTTGCAGGAGCCGATCAGCAGGGGCGAAAGCATCACCTGGTAAGCGCGGACCATCATTACCAAGTACAGTATCAGCAGGCGGCGAATGACATGAAGCACCTTCATTGTCGGATATTTTAACACGCCCATGCATGATTGTCTTATATGAGGTCACTGGTGAACAGCGTGGCGCGAAGGCAGCGATTCCTTTGCCCTTCCAGGGCAAGCGGAGAAGGGGGGATCGCTTACCACGGGTTTCGCTTCGCCCGCATGAATGCGGGCCGCGCTGCACCCGTGGCTGCATTCCTCGGCCCCGTTGGGGCCGAACCTGCCCATGTCGCTCGACAAGGTGGTTTGCTTAGCCCGCTGGAGCATAACACGAGTAGACCTCGATGTACCGGAGCATGCCCATGCCACCCTCCGGTATTGCATGCCACCCGGCCAAGATTCTGTTTCTCTCCATCTCGCTGTCTCTCCGTCTTACCGTCCCTTGGTCTTCCTCTCTTGATCCTCAATTTATTTCCGCGTCTCTGTTTCTCAGTGGTGAAATAGCACATCAATCCCGATCAGGTTGGCTTTCGGTGGGTTGTGTAGACGGCGCAGACGCAGGCGCAGGGACCGGTCCGATGTCCTCGGGGACGGCCAGGATAACGGAAATGTCGAGTTCGCCTTGGCCACGGCGGATACGCAGCGTCACCCATTGACCGGCGCAGCGCGGACGCAGGAGGCGTTTCAGTTCCGGGTAATTGTTAATCGGCTGATTATCGATCGCGATGATTTCATCACCCGTTTGCAGGCCCGCGCGGCGGGCGGGTGAGGGGTTGCCGATTCCGGCCACGCGAACCGTCTTGGCGCTACGCCGGTCGATGGCCACACCGAGCATCCCTTGACGCAAATTGTGTCCGCCGGCCAGGTCACGAGCAGCGGCGGCCACCTGTGTATAAGGAATCGCGAATCCGATGCCGGAATCGTAAAACTCGACGCCGGACAACTCGCCCGGTTGCAGACCCATAGGCACACAGAGGCCGACGACGCGGCCGTGAAGATCGATCAACGGCCCGCCGAAATTCGCCGGCGAGAGACGGGCGTCGGTCTGCAAGGCCAATCCGCTCATACGGTTCAGCCCGCTGATAATACCCACATTGAGCGAACATTCCGGGCCGCCGAACCCTCGACCAAGGGCGACCACCCATTGACCGACCCGCATCTGCCCCACCTCGGTCTGCCACTTGGGCACCGGCAAATTCGCCACTTCGATTTTCAGCATGGCCAGCTTGCGGATCTCGTCACGGGCGAGCAACTCGGCCAGGAAACGTCGGCCGTCGGCGAGCGTTACGGTGATGACCGACGGATCACGCACGAAGTTGAAGCTGCTGGTAAGGATCAGCCCGTCGGCGGACCAGACGAGGCCGGTGGTCGGCCCCTCGGCCGGGGTGAAACGTGGTGGGCGCGAGCCGCGGGGGGTCGATTCAAGAGGGGTTGCTCCGCCGACGGTTTCGATGGTGATGATGCACGGGGCGATACGCGCCGCCGCCTCGCGAAAAGCTTGGGCTTCGACCCGCGAAATGCGATTCGTCTCTGAATTTGCCAAACTTTGGGGTGGTGAATTGACGGCCGCAATAAGCAGCAGATTCAAAGCGGCCATTAGAACTCTACAGTATCGGCACCACGAGGTCGATGAGTAACACCGGCGAGACGCCGGTGCCACACCCGTTGACGCCGGTGCCACACCCGTTGACGCCGGGGCCACACCCGTTGACGCCGGGGCCACACCCGTTGACGCCGGGGCCACACCCGTTGACGCCGGGGCCAAACCCGTTGACGCCGGTGCCACACCCGTTGACGCCGGTGCCAAACCCGTTGACGCCGGTGCCACACCCATTGATGCCGGTGTCACACCGATTGAGGCTGGTGCCATACCGATTGATGTCCGTGCCAAACCCATTGACACCGGTACCATACCGATTGACGCCGGTTTTGCAGCGGTTTCAGGGTGCACGATTACACGGACGGTATTCATTTCGGCGGCTCCGTGAGGGTTAGATTGAATGTATGCAATTGCTCGCCACGTTTGATAACCAGCTTGAGGCTGTCGCCGGCGTGGAGTTGTCCGCGGAGTTCCTCAAAAGCACGTTGTCCAGGTATCGCCACGCCGTTGGTGCTGATAATCAGATCGCCGGGCAGGATGCCCGCTTGTCCGGCCGGTGAATCGGGATCGACGCGATCGACGAAGGGCAGTCGCTGGCGATAACCGATCTTGCTGAAGGTGAGGCCGAGATATCCCGGTATGCCTTCGGTCAAAGCGGGTTGTGTTTCCGGTCGGGTTGGCGCGGTATCCGAGAGAAACGCCTGTATTTCCTCGATAGGATAGGCGTAGTTGGCGAAGGTGTTGGTTTGGCGGGCGGTGACGCTTTCACCGACCATTCCGACGACGAGGCCGTCCATATCCACGACCGCGCTGCCCGCGGAACCGGGGTTGCTGGTGATGGCATCGAGGAGAATGACCTGCCCGCGATAAGGGAAGTCGTGGCTTTCACGAACGGCTTCGAGCGTAGTCCTGGCCGCGATGATCCCCTTGGTTACGGACATCAACTCGGGTCCGTCTGCGACCTTGAAGGGATTTCCGACAACAAAAATCCAATCGCCGGCCTTGAGGTCGGCCGAGCGGCCGGGATTGAAGGGTTGAAATTGCGTCGGGGTCATCTGTTCGTCGACCGTTGCGGTCGTGTCGGCGTTTTGCGGGAAATCGGCCAGCTTGAGCAGGGCGAGTTGGCGGTATTCGTCGCGTTTAACGACCTCGGCGGAATAGATGTGCCCGTCGCGGGTGACGGCCCGCAGGTTAACGGCCTCCAAGGCGACGGAAAGGGGGGTAACGACCTCGCCTATGGCCGAGACGATCAAGCCACCGGCGTAACCATGCTCGGTGCCGATTTTCGCCCCGTGAATTTTAACGGTGCAGTTAAGGGCGTGTTCAATTGCCGGCGAAAGGGCGTTTGGTTGGGGCGGATTGGCCGAAAGTCCGCTTGCCGAATCTCCCCAGAGTTTTCGGGCCTCCCGCTCACCGAGCACGGGAATTTTTTCGACAAGGTTTTGCATGGGTTTCGCGATATTGGCCGGCAGTCGGTTGAGGTGGATGCGTTGTTGCCGAGTTTGGCCTTCATGTTCCCATTCTACTTCGACCGGCCAACCGAGCGGGAAGGTGCCCAATAGATTGGTGAACTGATTGGCCGTCTGAATCTCGTGTCCGGCAAAGCGCAACAGTCGATCACCCGGTCGGATGCCGGCCCGATCGGCCGCGGAGTCGGGTTGGACTTGCTGAAAAGCGACACGGTGATATCCGAGGTCGATGGCCGTCGCACCAAGCGAGCCATGCTCGACAAGAAAGCCGGCTTTGAGGCCGGGCAGGAAGCGCTTGATCTGATTGATCGTAATCGCATAGGCGAGGCCGACGTTGACCCGGCCGCGACGGGCGAACGAGGCCCGCCCGTTGATGCCGATCAGGTATCCCTGCAGGTCGAACAGTGGACCGCCGGAATTGCCCGGATTGATCGAGGCGTTGATCTGCAGGCAGTCGGTATAAACCAAGGCGCGTTCGTCGGCCCCGTATTGATAACGGTGGGTTCCGCTGACGATGCCGAATGTCGCGGTGGGGGTGTAGTCTTCGGCGAGCATGAAGGGGTTGCCCAGGGCGAGCACGCTATCGCCGACGCCGACCCGATCGGAATCGCCTGGTGACGCGGCGTCGAAGCGCTCGCGTCCGGTAAGCTTGAACATGGCCACGTCGCCGGTGGGATCGATGCCCAGGACTTCCAGCGGATAAAGTTGCCCGTCGGCCAGGCCTCCGAATACTTTGCCGGCCTGCATTACGGGGGCCAGCACGTGGAAATTGGTCAGGCCGCGACCTTCCGAGTCGATCAGTACACCCGAACCGCCGCCGCCGAAATTTTCATCAACGATACAGACAACCGTGGGACTGACCCTTGCGATTACGTCGATGCGCCGTTGTTCCGCGTCTAAAACGGATGGATTGGGTTGCGGCGAGTCGAAGTCATATGCCGGAAGCGAAGCGGTGGTCAACAGTATTGTGGTGACGACGGCTGCGAGTTGTCTGGTTCTTGGAAGATTTTTGGAACACCCCCAACGGCGACCCTCTGAAACTGACAACCACCGGCGAGACGCCGGTGCCACATTGGCTTTGGGATGCATACTTGATAACGCGCAAGTCATTTGATCAACCTGATGTTGCCCCAGTTGGCCTGGTCGCCGATGTCCAATTGCCCGCCGAGGTTGACACAGAGTTGCAGTTGCCGGGCGCCTTCGAGCTTGACAAGAATGGAACGCGGTGGGTCGCGTCCGGTGACCGGTCCGCTGTTGAAAACTTCCTTTCCGTCGGCCAGCACGCGAAAGACGACATCGCCGCGCTGCCCCACGGCCGCATCGATACCGATATCGGCGGCCAGGGTTTTATAGGCCGTATCCAGCTTGTAGGTCAAGGTGGATACCGAATGCATCCCGATGCCGCGGGCATATTGCTTACCCCCGATGCGTAACGGCCGGTTGGCGACCGATCGATCCAGGCGGTAAGGCCAGTGGGTAATGCCGAACGACTCAAAAGTGTAATCGGCCGGTGTAAGGTCGCTGAGAAAAACGACACGCTCGCTGTGGAACCGGATTTCACGCAAAGCGGCCAGCGGGATCGTGATAGTCGCCCCGATGCTCAATTGCATTTCGATCGATTGCCGGTCACCGCCGAGCAAGCGCCCGGCGAAGATGGAATCGTCATCCAGCAGGCAGCGAGCCTGTGGCGGTTCGCCGGCTTGAACGCCCTTTGCGAGGATCAATCCATACAGGTCAGGCCAGGGAACGGTGCGGCTTTGTTCCCGATATTTGAAAGTAATGGCCTCGGGCGCGATGGATTCGGTCAGCCCGCGAACATTGGTGGCCCGCCCATCGCGGATGATAAAAAGCTCATCCTGAGTGGCGTCGCAACGCCTGAGGGCTTCGTCGAATATGTCGTTGTGGGGGGGGGCGGCGGCATCCATGCGGCGAACGGCCGCGACAGCCGTCAGGGGAACGGTCAGCGGGCCGGTGGGGAGGGTTTCGATTTCGATTTGACGGGCCGAACCGCCGCGGAGAGTGGCCGGGAACCGGCTGCCGTCATGCAGGTGAATCATGAGCGAACCGTGCGAGGATGGCCGGCTGTCGGACGCGGGGGCGGATGAGGGCAAGTGGGTCCGGTGGATCAGCATCAGTTGATCGATGGGGATGGTCGTTACTTTCTGCTCGACCAGCAAGGAAACCATGCCTTCCGCGGCTAGGCCTTCCCATTTTCCGGAAATGGTTTGTCCTTCCAGGGTGACGGCCTCGATGGATGACGGATCGATGGCGGCCATGTTAGCGGCTAACAGAATGAAAAAGAGATTCAACACGGCATCATGGCTCCTTGCCCAATTGTAGATAATATTGTTCGATCAACTGCCGATATCGGCTCGGGAAGTTCTGGCGCAGGGATTGGAGGATCTGTTCGCGCTCCTTGGGTGGCATCTTGCCCCAGACCTCGCCCGGTCGGGCCCGCGGCGAGGCGCGTAATTCGCCGATCTCGCTCGCGCCGCTGGGTAGACGCGATTCATTCATGGGTCGGCTCGGGTTTAACGGGGTTGTTCCCGGTTTTTGGCAGGCCTTGCAGCCTTTGCCGCCGCATTGTTTACAGCCGGTGCCACGGCTCTGTTTTTCCTGTTCCTCGGCCTGTTGGATAAGTTGTTCAAGCAGTTTGATTGCGCGGTTTTGACGCTGCCGGATGGTTGGATATGGCCCTTGGGCAGCCAAGCGACGGGCAGCGAAGGTCATGAGGTCGGATACCTCGCCGAGGCTTTCCGGTTGGCGGGCTTTCAATTCCTGGATCATCTGCCGGGCCGGCAACCGGTATTGATCCGCCGCGTCGGGGTGTTGGCGCTCGAATTTTTCAAGATCGGCCAGGGCCTCGTCGTATTTCAGGTTGGCCAGTCGGCAGTAGCCGAGCAGAAAATCGACTTCCGCTTCGGCGAAAGTCTTGTCGATAAGGTCCTGCTCGCGGCCGGCCAACGATGCGAGAAGGATTTCGGCCTCCTCGTAGCGGTCTTGCTCACAGAGCAAACGGGCTAGGGCGATCTGGGAGTGCAGAGCGATGTATGGGTTTTGTGCGTCGAGCAGCGGACGCAGTATTTGCTCGGCCTGTTCGTGTTGTTGTTTCTCGATGGCCTGCAGGGCGTCGTGAAAAGGTTTGGAGATGATCGCTAATCCCGCGGTCAGAAAATCCGCCGGATTTTCTTCGGTTCGATGTCGGACCCAGGCGTCGGCCAGCGTCGTTTGGGCGGAGTGATCGATTTGCTCGGCGGTCTGTACATATGCGATGAAACGGTCGAGTAATTCAGCGGCGGCCTGGCGCTTGGCCTCGGGTGAACGAATGGAACGTACCTCAATTTCCGGCAGGGAGGTCGGTTGGGTGGTTTGAGCGAGGGTTATCATCGGCAGGACGAGGAAAGCAATGCACGGGTAGAGGGTATGCATGATTGTACGGGAATGGCGTTGTGTATCGAAATTCGAGAGGGTGGACCCTTGCTGGCGCTTCGGGCTGGTAGGTGAGTATGCCTTGCTCAATGCTGGTACGCTCATGGTGTTGTGTCCTTATCGGCCGGTAATCCGTTCATGCATCTTGCCTGCCATCTCGGCCAGTTCGTGCTGGCGTTCGGCCAGTCGGGTGCGGTCTTTCTGCTGTCGTGGGTCGGGTAACGCGCCGGAGGCCGCGTTTTTCTCAAGCGCTTCCGTGTCCCGGTTGACTCGTTGCTGGCAGGAGCGAAGCAGTTTCAATTCCGCCGAACCGGGGAGTAACGGCGGTGGTTGCTTGCCTGTCTCTTGTCCGCCGCCTCCTTCGCCGCCAGGCATGCCTTCCTCCCGCAATTTCTGGATCGCTTCGATCAACTCCTTGAGGGTGTTGACGATCTCAACTTGTATCCGCTGGGTTCCCGAACCGGTATCCTTGCCTTGCAGGCGGCCTCGCGAATCGCGCATGTCCTCGCATAATTGCTCGACCATCCGGGGAAAAACAATGGTAGTGCCTTCCTCCTTGAGAATGCGCAACGCTTGCTCCGCCTGTTCGACCAGGCTGCCTTGGTTCTGGGCCGTGCCGGCCAGAGTAAGCTCGTCTTCGCGCGTCCAGTTCGGGGGGCCCTTGCTTTCCAAATCCTGGGTGGTCTGGTTGACCTTCATCTGCTCGGCCAGCATGATGCGGAAACGCGATTCCAGGCCGCGAAGGATTTCCTCCTGTTGCTCACGGCGTTTCTGCTCAAGGATACGCTCCAGCTCCTCGCGGGCCTGCTTGAGTTCATCGAGGGCCTGCCGCTGATTTTCGGCGGCCTGGCCGGGATTTTCCTGATCAAGTTCCTGGGCGGCCTGGTCCATATGTTTGCCGGCCTTCCGCACATTCTCGGTTCCGTCGGTTGGGGACGGATCTTTACCCTGCATTTCCTCGGCGAGTTTGTCCGTGGCGTTTTTAAGGTCTTTCTGTTCTTCGGCGGCTTTGGCCAGATCGATTTCCTCGCGGAGGGTCTTTTGTTGTTTTTGCATCTGTTCGAGGGCTTTTTGCAGGTCTTGCAAGGCCTGTTCTTGATGAGGACGGGCCTGTTCAGGCTGGCCGTCACCTAAAGGCTTCTCCGCTGCCTGCATGTGGTTGCCGGCCTGTTCAGTGGACTTGGCGGCCTCTTCGGTTGATGGTGTTGTTGGTTGGGACCCCGGTCGCGAGGTTATGGACTTACCCATTTGTCGCAGATCGTCGGCCAACGTGTTCGTATCTTGCCGCAGGCTTTTCTGTGATTCTTCAAGACCGGCGGACTTCTCCGGTTGAGTGGTTGCCGTGTTTTTGGCGATTTCCTTTTTCTGGCGATCAATCAAGGTTTCCAGTCGGGCGATGGCGGCCTGGATTTCCGCCAGCTCGCCGGCGGGGGCCTGGACCTGTTCGATCCGGTCTTTTAACTGTTGTTGTCGATCAATCAATCCGTCGAGTTGCTTGCGGATTTCAGCCAGTCGTTCCAATTCCTCCTGAAGGCGTTTTTGCTGGTCCGGATCGTCCAGCAGGATTTTGAGGAGTTGTTCCAGCCCGTCGCCAATCTCCTGCATGTGGTCGGCGGCCTCGGCCAACCGGGCCTGTTCGAGCAGAGTAATGGTTTCGGCCATATTGCGACGCAGCAAAGCCTCGCGAGCCTTGCGCAGGGCATCGGTAAGTCGTTGGGCCTGATGCGGATCGGTTTCGGCCAGTTTCTCCGCCAGACGAAACATGCGGTCCTCAAGTTGGGCCATGCGGTCCTGGACGATCTGTTGCTTGGCCGCCAAGGGGTCTTGCGCGGCGGGGAGGAGGGATATGTTGGTCGCGCATAGGAGTAGCGCGGCGATGAAAAAAAGGGGGAGAGGAGGAGACGGAGAGAGGGAGGGACGGAGAGACCGAGGGACGGAGAGAGAACGGGGTGAATGAAACCTTATGTTCACGGCATTGCCGGATTCGGAGTGGTTGTCCTTCGCTAGCGCTTTGGGCTGGGGAGGCCTCGTTTGCGCTGCGGGCTGGTAATGTGGTATGGTTTGGCTCATAAGTTTTTCCAGTTCGGTCGTCTATT
Source organism: uncultured Planctomycetales bacterium (assembly GCA_964401335.1). Classification (GTDB taxonomy): domain Bacteria; phylum Planctomycetota; class Phycisphaerae; order UBA1845; family PWPN01; genus JAAYCU01. The sequence continues at coordinate 26,490 of CAYNYK010000004.1, read as the reverse complement.
ACTTAGACGGCTGCGAGACCGGGGGGTTCCCGAAAATCTCCCTTTCGATCCGCTGCTGAGTTTCGATGTTCAATTCTCGCTGCAGTTTAAGCACGTCGCGCAGGAGGATGACGGCCTCCTGGAATCCCTCCCATTTTAGCATGTTGGCCAGGATTTGGTTCATTTGCGACCGAATCTCTTCCTGGGCCTTCCGTACATTCTGCCAGGCGGCTTGGTCTACCTTTCGGTTGAGTTCCTCGATGGTAGCGATGGCCTGGGGCATACCGGTTCGGTGAAGTTGCTCCATGGGTTGGATAATCCCGCCGGCCAGGCGACCTTCGACGGCCGGGCTGGACAGCCGGTTGATCCGTAACTCGGCAAGGTTCTGCTCGAACTGCAAACGGAGGCCGTTGAGTCGTCCCGCGTAATCACGCTGGCGACGGGCCAGTTGAGCATACGGTCCAGCCCGTAGCTCAGTTTCCGTTGTTGGCTGAGCCGACGTGCTGAGCGTCAAAAGCTGGGCGTAGAGTTCCTCCTGCATGCGCAAAAGCCGTTCGAAATCGCGCCGATATTCCTGTTCGCGACGGTTGAGCTCGGCCAGCAACTCTTCCCGGCTGACCAGGCGGAAACTCATGGTCGCGCTGCGGCCGACATTCGGTCCGGAAACATCATCAAAATCGCGCGCCTGGCCGAACAGTCTGAAACGCATCCCCTCCTTGAGATCATGGTTGGCGACCGGCCAGTCCACGTTTTGCGTATAAGCGCGGACTCCCGGCGAAAAGTCCGGAAGCTGTTCGGCGACGGGGTTGACGTTCTCTTCGGAAAGCTGATAAACCATTTCCGCCGACGCCAACCCGTACACTTCGGAAAAAACCAGTTCCACGGGCAGGACCGCCTCGGTAGTGAGCATTTCGCCGGCATTACGGATTCGCATTTTGACGATCGGCGGCTGATCGGCGACCAAACGAATAGTCATCGGCACGGGCGGGGTTCGTTCGCCGAAGTTGTTGAAACCGAAACCGTCCACGAGTCGGAAAAAATATGTGGCCGATTCCGGCGGACGGTCCTCGGCGATGAATTCATGGTCACTAAGGGAACCGACCGAGGGGATTTCGGTTTCCTGTTCGTTGATGCGCCGAAACAGCTTGGTCTCGACCACCGGCTTGTTGGTCCTGATGTGCAGGCGGATGGTGCTGCCTTTGAGGGCTTCGGCCACGGTTTGTCCAGGCCGCAGGTTGTAGGGTGGGGCGTTCGTGTATGCGGGTGGCTCGATACCAATGGTGACATCCATGATCCGAGGCCGCTCGATTACCTCGATGGTAAACCAGCCGGTGTCAGCATCGCCGCCGGTGATTCGGCAGCGCAACGTTTCATCGATGGCCGTGAAGGTATGTGTGAAACGCACGCTCTGGCCGTGGATCGCGGGCATCTGTTCGCGGCCCTGCCCGCCGCTTTCGCTTTGATAGTAAATGTAAACCTGTCGGGGCGGTTCGTACCCCGTGTCTACGATGGCCGTGACCGTTACGTCATCACCCCGGGCGGCCAGCAGTCGTCCATACTGCAACCCTTCGACGCGGAGTTGGTTTTGTCTCGGCCAATCCACATTCATCAGCAACACATTGCGTTGGAACCACAAACGCATGGTTGTCGGGGCCAACAGCGGCAGGGCAGCCAGAATTGCCGTCAAACTCAGGATCGCCACCCCGCGACGAAGGGCACGGCGATGGGCCAAAAGCTGATTGAACGGCAGGGTGGCCGTGCATTCCGTTGCCTGACGGATCACTGTTTCCATCATGGATGCCGAGCGCGAGGATACGGCGGGGCTCTGCACGAAGTCCACGGCGCTGATCAGCCGGCTGCACAACGACGGATGAATGTGTTCCAGAAGCAGGGCGAGGTTTCGATAAGGGATGGATACACGTAACGGCCCCACCAGCGTTCTGTGGGAAATAACCAAAAGGATAAGCAGGCAGACCAGCCCTTGCAGGCCGCGCATGTCCCGATTCAGGCGGAACGTATGATCGATCAGCAGAGTCAAGGGCATGGCCAGCAGACAAAAGGCCCCGACTGCGGTTAGCCCCTCCAGTAGCAGGTACAAACGTATGCGTCGGCGCAGACGATCCAGCCGACGAAGCACGCCATGCTCGAAACGCTGTTTGACGGTTGAATCGATCATGGTGTCCATTAGAGCAACCCCGTTCTTTTGCGCAAACCCCATTCGAACCCCAGCAGGGCGATCAAAACCGCCAGCGTCCACCAGCGATCCCACAGGCTGAACGGTTGGCCGGTGACGATCATGCGGGTAGTCTTATCCGGTATCAGCGTAACCAATTGGCCGACCTGATCGATGTCGAGGTACAGACCACCGGCGCTGGATTCGGCCAGGCGACGAAGCGAGGCTCGGTCCAGTTCCGTTTGGCGGAATTCCAAATCTGCCTGGGCGACGCGGACTTCGCCGCGAATCACGGCCGCTTCCGTGCCGGCCTCGCCGGGCAGGTCGATCTGCAGCGTATGCGTTCCGGTACGGGTATGGACAAATTGTCCGCGGTACCAACCGGGTCGGTTCGGCTGGCTCTGCATGGAGATCATGCTCAGCACCTCCTCATCCATCCGCACGGTTAATTCGACCTGTTCCGCTTCCAATGGAAGATGCCGGGGGTCCATGAGCCGGGCCTCGATGGTCATCGGCTCGCCGACCTCATAGTAATCCTTGTCCATCTGGATCAGTCCGCGTTTCTGTCCGCTGAGCAGCTTGCCTTCGACCAGATGACGCAGCAGTTGGATCCAGAAGCGGTTGAAGTACTGCTCCCCATACCGTCGCCATCGCCAAGTCGTGTCAAACGCCAGGTAGGCTGTCCGACCCGAGCCAAGAAATTGAGTGGCCAGCAGCACATGCCCGCCGAAGGTATTACGCATTCGCGGGTTACTATGCCGCATCAGTACGGTAGCGACTGGCTTCTCGCGTCGAACGGGGTAATGCCAGTAAACGCCGGGCAATTCCGCCCAGATGCGAGCGTTTTCGTCAGCTTGCTCCGACATCGCCAGGACGGGGTGCCCCAAGGCTTCTGGTGGAACGACCAGCGGCCAGGCGGTTGTTTGAAAATAACCCATCTCGTTGATGAGCAGGTCGGCCTCTCCGGCATCGGTGATCACGGGCAGTAGAGCGAATAACTCCCGGGCATGGGTGTCGTGGGCCAGACGCGGGGTATTTTTCCGCCCGGCAACGTAGAGCAGCCCGCCGCCGGTCGTCGTGACCATCGACTCGACGATACTCGACCAGGCAGGATCGATATCGCCGGACTGAGGATCGAGCAGGATGATAGCGTCGTAGGCGATCAGTTCCTCGCGCTCGCGGGGGAAGTGGTCGATCACTTCGTTTCCATCGCGCACGGCGGTTTCGTCCGCGGATTGCAGCCAGCAACTGACCGTCACGGTCGCATCCCGTTCCAGCAACCGGGACAAAAGACGGTATTCCCAGCTTGGTGCCCCGGCGACCAGGAGCACGCGCATTTTATTTTCCAAAGCCCGGACGGTGATTTCGCGATGATTGTCCTCCAGGATCGTTTCACCTTCCCGTGGGAGAACGCGAACCATCAACCGGACTTCGGCGGCCTGTCCGATCTGGTGCTCGAAGGTGACCGATACCGTGCCGGCCCCTTCGGGGATGTTGACTTGTCGGGTTTTTTGCGGTGCCCAGCTGTCGTCACCACCGGTACGCTGGAGGAGTTCCACATCGATAGTCTTGCCCGCCGACTCCTGGACACGCAATTGGGCATTAATCTTGAACGCGTCTTTGACAAAGACGTTCGGCGGTGCTTCTACTCCAATCACGGCCAGATTACGCGGCGGTGATGGATCGCCGATGCCCACGCAAAAAACGGGGATTTTTCGTGAGGCGGCGTAACGTCCGACTACGTCCGGCGGTTCACCGCGGTTGAATCGACCGTCAGACAAAACCGCGACGGCGGCGATCGGCGCATTACCTTGCATCTCGATCGCCTGGCGAACGGCTCGGCCGATATCCGTGGCCGGCGCATTGGCCTCGACCATCATCGCGGGGCGCGTAGCCGACGCGTCGAATTGCGGGGTTGGATCCGCCGCCGCCTTGTCTGGCTTTGGCGGTTGGTTGTCGCTTACTTGGCCGATGGCCTGCAAACTGTCGCCGAAGGTATAAACGTATACAGGGTTGTTGGCCGTCATCTGGCTCAACAAATTGTCTTGCCCATCATCATTGAGCAAAGTATGTATTAGTTCGACCCGCGTGATTTTCCCGATTTCGTCGGCATGGTGTTCGCCGAGGCTCGCGAGCACTTTTTGCCTTTCGACCGGATCGGAATAATGGTCACGCAGGGACATGCTGGCCGAGTTATCGATCAGGACCAACGTAGCCGCCTTTTGCTCGTGGTGCAGATAAGTGGCGAGTACCGGTTGGAGGGCGACGATCGCCAGAAGCAGCAACACCGCGCAACGCACGGTGGCCAGGGTCAGACGCACGCGCCGCGAAGCGCTCGCCCGCCGCTCGCGTCGATAAAACAAGGTCGTCATGTAAAGCAGGACTATCAGCAGGGCAAGGGCCACGACGGCGGACCAGCCCTGCGGTAGGCGGGCCAATTCGAGCCGCCGCTCCATAAGCTGGGCCAGGATGGGCAGCGGATGAATCATGCTCCATTCCCTTTGATCAAATCCTTCCAGCTTCCACCCGAGCCGAACCGCCAGGCCAGGGCCTGTTCGGTCAACAATACGATCAACAGGGCGACCAGCAACGCCGGCCAGAGTTCTCGCCGGGTTTCGGCGGGCCCCCCGTTGGGCCGGCCGAGTTCCTCCCCGCGCAAATAATCCATGGGCACATCGCCGACCGCGGCCTCAAGATCTCGACGGTCCACCCGGCGGGTGTCGCTTTCGCGAGCATCCACGTTGACCGCGAAACATTCATCTTGTTGCGGCTCGGTGATACCGGCGATTTCAAAACGATATAAACCCGGCTGCTCGGTGTCGGTCCATTCGATGACCGGATGACCGCTCCGTGAATCGGGATGCGCGTTGATCGTCACCGCCGGCTCGTTGGGAAATCCCGGCGTTTTCAAGGTGACCGTCGGCCGTTGCGTGGCCGGGTCGAGGATCAAGCGGATCGGCTGGCCGACAAGTTGTTCCCCGCCCCGTCCGCCGGATCGGGCTAAATATTGAATCATTTCCTGGACCAGCACAACATAAATAGGCTGATCCGCGAGGTTATTCCATTCCTTGTCCGCGGTGGTGGTGATGAGGATACACCGACCCTGACCAAAGGTTCGCTCGATGATCGCCGGCCGTCGATCGGTATCCACAAAACGCAGCAATACGCTTGCGGTTCCCCGTGAATCCCGCGGTTCCAGAGGCTGCCCAGCGATGGGTGCAGGTTGCGAAGACTGCTCATGCCGGACATCGAGGAAACGCCAGACCCGGGTGGAGTCGAAATAGGATACCTCTGTTTGGGGAAACCGACGCAGAATGGGATGGGTGATGTCCGGATCGCCCACCGGAAAGCCCGGTCGATCGGCGGGTGCGGAGATGGTTTCCGTCAGTGCCGTCGGCAATAATCCTTTGCCGTCACGGTACAACATACGGTTGTATAAATCCGCATCGATTTGATCGCCGAGGAAGAACAGCACGCCGCCTCCACCGGCCGCATAGTTTTCCAGGCGAGCAGCGGTTTCTTCCGTGATGCGATAGACATTGGCCAGCACCACGACGTGGAAATTGGTTAGGTCGGTGTCCTCGAATTCGTTTTCATCGACGACGGTGACCTCGTTGCCGCTAAATTCGGCGCCCTCCGGCCGCAAGGCGATCGCCAGGAGGTAAGTCTCATCATCCAACGGGTCCGTTGCCGGTTCACCGTTGACCAACAGCACGCGCAGGGCATGGGTGACCGGGACGGCCAGCCCTCGTGTATTGTCGATGCTCAATGCATCCGGTTCGAGCTCCGCGATCAGGCTCTGGCTGCCTTCCTGTGTGAAAATGGCCTCGACGGCTAGGGTGACGGTTTCCCCCGGCGCGATCGGCGGCAGCGGGGCGGGTGGCTGGGCGGCCTGGCCGACGTAAAGTTGCAGATTCAACGATCGCGCCTCGTTGCGTCCGTAGTTGGCCACCTCGACCAAATAGCGTCCGGCCACGCTGGTAACGGCCTGCCGTTGCTCCGGTTCAATCGCCCGAACACAGACGTTGTCCGCATCCGTTCCGACATCAACCAACACGATTCGTAGCCGGCGGTTTTCGTCGATCCAATCGGCCAGAGCGGCCACGGGCGTGGCGGAGGTTGAGTCAGCGGCGTTCACCCAGTCGATCTTCTGAAAATCGCTGATCAGATAAACGGTGGCTCGGGTGCCGGCTTGACGACTTTTCAGCAATTGCCGGACGGCCGTGCAGGTGGCGGGCAGGTTGGACGACCGATTGGAACAGTTCAAGGTGTTGAGTTGCTCGTTGAAAATCTTGACATCGAGCCTGCCGACGGTCGCCTCACTGAATACGGGCCGATCGGGACGCGAGGTTACCAGGACGATGAGCGGATCATCGGGTGCCTCATTGCGTAATGTGTCGACTATACGCTGTACGGCCACGACCCCGCGCCCGAACACCGTATCCTCGTGATCGCGCAGCCGCATACTGAAGGAATCGTCCAGCAGGATGATCCGCTCGGTCTGCGCCTGACGGCCGACGATGGCCAGCAGCGTATCCGGCCGAATAAACCAGCGGGCGAGCAACAGGCCGATGAGCAGGATGGCCAGGCAGCGCAAGACCAGCAGGATGATTTCCTGCAAACGCATCCGTCGCCGATTTTCGCGATGGGCTTCGCGCAGCCAGTCCATCGCCGCCCAACGCGTGCGTTGAAACCGTCGCCGACTGAACAGATGAATCAACAGCGGTACGGCCATCGCCGCCGCCCCGGCATAAAACAGCGCCGGCCAGAGCATGGCCGCCATGAGCGAAAAACTGATGGGCAGTCCGAGGTTCATCTGTTACTCGTCACTTTATCCCTGAGCATGTACACAAATAATCACGCCAAACACGATCCAATAAATTTTGCTCCCCTCCACATTTGCCCATTTCTTTCACCTCCGTGTTCTCAGTGTACTCCGTGGTTAAAAATCACTTGCGGGCCAAACGATGCATTCGCCCGGCCAGGTACGCACTCAACCCCGCCTCCAGCGGATCGCGCGTCGAGAGCATCTGGTAATCGATCCGATGATTGACGCAGGCCGAACGTACCCGGCTGACGAAGCGGCGAACGATGCGCAGGTAACTTTCTCTCAGGCCTTGCGGGTCGGTCAACAGCTCGGCCCCCGGCGGTTCCAGCCCCTCGAACAGCATGTTCTGCTTGAAGGGGAAATGAATTTCGTCATGATCCAGCACATGCATCACGATCACATCATGCCCGATATGCCGCAGCCGTTGCAGGCCTCGAACCACGTCTTCAACGTCGGCCAGCAGGTCGCTGATGAGAACGACCAAACCGCGCCGGTGAAGCTGCTCGGCCATCTGGCTCAGCAAAACGTTGACATCGGTGCCTTGGTCCGGCGGGTGGCGCTCGATCAGATCGATCATCGCCCGCAACTGCACGGTGCTGGAGGTTGGGGGTACCTGTTCGCGCACCGCTCGATCGAAAAGGACCAGCCCGCAGGCGTCCTGTTGAGTCATCAGCAGGTAGATGAGGGAGGCGGCCAACGTACAGGCGTAGGTGTATTTGTTCATACGGTCCGCTTCAGCATGCTCGGGATAAAGCATGGACCGCGAGCAGTCCAGCAGAACATGCGTGCGGAGGTTGGTTTCCTCTTCATACTGTTTGATATACAACCGATCCCCGCGGGCATACAGACGCCAGTCTATGTGCCGCAGGTCGTCGCCGGGCACGTATTCACGATGCGCGGCGAATTCGACACTGTAGCCCTGGTACGGGCTTTTGTGCATTCCGGAGATGAACCCCTCCACCACCTGCCGCGCCCGGAGTTCCAGGCGGGCGATGCGGGTGAGCACCTCAGGTTTCAAGTACTTTCTGTAATCGGCCATCTTGGGTCAACGTAGATTCATGGGCTGGAGTCTGTTTCAACAATTCGTCGATAATCCGGTCGGTCGTGTATCCCTCGGCTTCGGCCGAGAAATTGGTGACGATGCGATGCCGCAGTACCGGGTGCGCCATCGCCCGCACATCCTCGAGAGCGGCATGGCAGCGGCCGTGCAATAAGGCCCGGGCCTTGGCCGCCAGCATCATGAACTGTACCGCCCGCGGGCCGGCCCCCCAGGTGACCATCTGGCGGATCAGAGCGGGGGCCTGCGGTTCGTGCGGCCGCGTACGCCGGGCCAGATCAAGCGCGTGCTGGACCACGGTTTGGGCCGCCGGTACGCGGCGTACCGTTTCCTGAAGGTCCAACACCTGCCGGGCGGTCAAAACCGCCGGGATGGTCTCGATGGCATGGGCAATGTCCGCCCCCGTCCGCTCCGCGATGAGTAATTCCTCTTCGTAACTGGGATATCCAACGAAGATTTTGAACATGAACCGGTCTTGCTGCGCTTCCGGAAGCGGGTAAGTGCCTTCCTGCTCGATCGGGTTCTGGGTCGCCAGTACGAAGAAAGGCGGCTCCAGACAATGGCGTGATCCGCCGGCGGTCACTTGGCGTTCCTGCATGGCTTCCAGCAGGGCGGCCTGAGTCTTGGGCGGTGTGCGGTTGATCTCGTCGGCCAACACGACGTTGGCAAAGACCGGCCCCTTGAGAAATCGGAACGTGCGAGTCCCGCTGGTCTTGTCCTCCTGCAGAACTTCCGTGCCGGTAATGTCCGCCGGCATGAGGTCCGGGGTAAACTGAATCCGCGAGAAAGTCAGATCTAGCGCTTTGGCCAGGGTGGAGATCATCAACGTCTTGGCCAGACCCGGTACACCCTCCAAAATGCAATGCCCGCCGGCGAACAGGGCGATCAACAGTTGTTCGATGACCGTTTCCTGGCCGACGATGACTCGGCCCAGCTCGCGGCGGATATCCGCATACGCATTGCGCAAGGTCGCGACCGCCGCCTCATCATGGCCCGTCGGTGTATCTATCGAAGGCTTCGGATTGTTGTAAGACGCATCATTCATTGATGAAAACCTCGAAAAAGCGTTAAGCAATCAGTATTCAGCGGTCAGCGGTCAGCGATCAGCATCGGGTGGCCCACCTTCTCCGAAGGTGGGGAAGCGTTGACAATCTCTCCTTCCCATGCAATCCATACGTTACGATAAGGCACACCTGGCCATCGATCTCCCACCGATTGTTTCCCTATCGCTGCAAGATCGGCAGATAGCCGTAGGGTATCTGTAACACGGTCAGAGCGATAGCGGTCCCGTACACTTTGCCGACCGAGTCGCCCATCCATGACCCGTCCGGCATCTGCCGCGTGAGCAGTTGATCGCGCATGCTGGGAAAATACCAGTTCCAATCCTCTTCCCCGCTGAGCCACATGATCTGGCCCATGTACAAATGGGCATAATAGTAATGTCCCCAGTTCCGGCCCCCATCGAGCCCCCGGCCGACATTGGCCTTGCAATATTCGCGGGCCTTGACCGCAAATGGGTTTTGGTAGTCGCCGGCGTTGTACCAGCAGGCTACGGCGGCGGCGGTGATCGGCGGACGGCTCGCCCCCCCCATGCCTGCCCGGTAGGCGATACCCCCGTCGGGCAGCACGGATTTTTCCAGATATTCCAGCGCCCTATCGATGGTTGTTTTCGGGACGGCCACTCCGGCATTGCGGCAGGCTCGCAGACCCTGCAATTGTGTAACGGTAACCGAACCCTCGTCGCCGCGCGAGTCGGGCGTATACAACCAGCCGCCCAACTGGCTTTGGCTGCGCGCGGTCAGTTGTACCGCCCGGTTGAGCACCTGGCGAATCCGCTCCTGCTTGTCGATCTCGCTTTCCATGCCGTACAACTCGCCGAGGAACAACATGGCGAACCCGTGTCCGTGCATGGAACGGCTTTCTTCCTCGATACGAGCGATCAATCCATCCGGCCGGGCCGAATCGAGCAGATAGTTCATGGCCCGGTTGACATTCGGGGCATATTTGCCCTGGGTGCAGGTATTCCCATTGGCCAGCAGGGCCAGACCGGCCAGGGCGGTCATGGCCACGGGATATTCGCCCGCGTACCCGGCGTTTCGCCAAGCCCCCTCCCGATTTTGCGTGCGAGCCAGGTAGTCCAGCCCGCGCTGGATCGCCTCCTGCGTCGCCGGTGTAATCAGGGGAGGCAAACGCGGCAGCTCGTCCGCTCGTGCTGGGAGCAGCGCCACGGCGGGCACCCAAACAATCGTGAACATCCGAAACCCGGCATGACCGATTTTCGTACCCTTCATCATACCACCTATCATACAATTATCGCAGAAAATCTCCCCCTTGTCTCGTCTGTGTATGGGGCGGTATCCCCTTTGCCGCGAAGTACTTGGCGTGTGGAAGTACGAGGGATCGCCGGACATTGATTTTGTGGTGGACAGTCCGCATTAGGCGGAAATGTTTGCTGACGGCGTCGTAAGGAATCTGTTGCGTTTAAGCCGCTTAAGTCGCCGCAGGAAAGTATGGATGCGGGTCTGACGTTCCGTGCTCAAGGAGCGTCGACCATAGGCCACTTCGTAATATGCCCGCACCAGATCGGGAGCCTCGCTAAAATCGGCATAGTGTTCAGCCAACTCGGCGGCAAACTCGGCGGGGGTTTGCTCGTCCCGTCTGGTGAGTCCCAGATCGTGTAACAAATGGCAAAACCGCCTGTAAAATTCGACTTCCATGACCAATGAATCACGTACCGCCCGCGACTGCAACAACCGTCTCAAACGCGGGACTGCCCATTGGCCGATCAACGCCAACGCATACCCGACCATCACCGTCCCGGCCACGGCCAACAAAGCGAACACCCAGTAAATGGCCCGTTCCCGCCGACTAAGCGGAAGCGTGCCACCGAACAACTCCTTCACAAAGGCGGCGATCGCCCCCACCACCGTCTGCTGATTAAGCGTCGGACGCAGAAGCCATTCTCTGCATCGTCTGAAAATATTCGCACGGCTTTGGGCATCAAAGGACATGACCTCCGTAACCCAGCAGAACTGCAGATAATCAAATAGATTGTCGAAGACGGGCAACCATTTGGTTTTCCCGCGCTGTAAACGATCCAGCCCCGGCGTAGGATCGAAAATGACCCAGTCTTTCCCCGGGATATACACCTCCACCCATGAATGTGCGTGCTTGGCCCGGACAAGGTAGAAATTCCCTATCGGATTGAAGTCGCCGCCCCGATATCCGGTCACCAACCGAGCGGTGAGTCCGCTGAATTGGCACATCAAGACCATGGCCGATGCAAAATACTCACAATGGCCGCGGCGCGTGTCGAGTAGAAATTTGCCAATCGGTTCCTCGTCTGCCTTTAACAAGGGCGGATCCAGCGTGTAACTGAATAATTCCGAACGCAGGAAAGCCTCGATCCGGCGGGCAAACAGCTCCATCTGTTCGGGACGCCGAAAGGAATCAGGGTCACCGATTTCCTGCCCGATCAGGGCCATGATTTCCTTTTGTCGAGGCAAGGGAGGGTCCGGCAAGGTGACAAATTCACGAGGATTAATGGAGCGCTCCTCTTCCAGAGCGTGCAACACCTTAGCCGGCAATTCCGAAGGCCAGGCTGACCGGACCACGTAGCGAACTCCCTTGGTCGGCATGTTCTCCACTTGGAGTTCCTGGCCGTCAATCCATTTGCGCAGTTTGTCGAAATCGTTCGATCCGATCCACAGGGGCGGATAACACGTGAACAGAAGTTGATTAAGATTGGGTTGCATCCAATAATATTGCGTAATCGTACGAAATGGAGCAGAGGGGGTGGGCTCGATATCGGGCAACAGCCCGACTCCCTGCCCGTATTCCGGCGATGCCAACAGCCGGAAATTCTGCACGCCGCAGAGTCGCCGTGATTCCCAACGCCATTTCAGGTTGGTTCCGTATCGGGAAAAGACGAGGCCGTATTGGTTGAGCACCGATCCACGAAAATAGAGAAGAGATTCGTCCACCGGCCCGGACCCTTGGTCGTCGATCTTGATCTGCACCCGCATCACCGGTTGTTCCGACTCTTGAATACTCTCTCGATGCTCAAAATCCACGGTCGGACTGAACCCGCCGACACTGCGTCCGGACAGGGACGATTCGGCTTGACCGAAAAAGGCCCCTGCCCCCACGCGTGGGCAAATGATGAAAAGCGCCGTGCCTATGATCAGGGAATTCGTCGCTGATAACGCGACGGCGCCGTAAAACAGGTGCCTTGCCCATGGAACGCTCTGCGTATCCGTTTTCTGCGCAACAAGCCTTTTCGTGTGCCGTCCTGATTCATGTTCCAGCCACAAAAGGTAAAAGCGTGACCAGGCGTATACCCCCACGGTCAGATAAAGGAACAACGTTACCGGAAACAGCATGTTGCCACTGGTCACCGCGGAAACGACCAGCATGAACAAACAAAGCAACAGGAATTGTCCATCGTCCCGAAGCGATCGTTCCGCAAGCAGTTTGCAGACACAGAATAAGATCATGAAATGTGAAAGAGTGATGACGGGGAGAGCGCCGAACCACACATAATCCGCGATCATGAATAGAAACCCAGCTACAATCAGCACGGCGCTGCTTCGTCCCGATAAAAGCGGTTTTCGACCGGTCAGGGTCCATCCGCCGGCTACCGCGCAAAGTAGCGAAACGACCGTGGCGTACCAGGTTTTTTCTTCCGCAACGGCCAGAGACCATGTAACGGCCAGCAGCAGAACCATTTCCGACCAAAATAAGCCGCGTCGGGTGGTCATGGGCCCCTCCGTTCGTCGTTCAACGAGTCTCCCAGATCCACCAGGGCCGTGAAATTCCCCCATTCCGGACAAAGAACGATCACGGCCTCGGCCTTGCGACGTAGATAGCGGATGAACGTTTCGTGCTCGCTGGACAAACGAGGTGTGCAAACGACCGTTCGCGCCTGCCAGGCAGACGCCCATGGCACACGGGCCATCAGATCGGTCAAACGATCGGAGGCGCCGGGGTTCAATAAGGCTAACTCCCGCAAGAGACGCTGGCGATGTATGTGTCCACCTGCCATTGGAATGAGGGCAGGGTTGGCCGCCCGCCCGACCAGCCCCACTCGATAACCGCGAGCCAGACCGTCACAGATGGCGGCGGCGGCGGCACTGATGATTTGTTCGGCCGGCGGATGGAAACGGTCCCTGCCTGGCAAATTGCCGGAGCTTCCCTGCTCAGGCCAGGGATCCACGATGACCACCATTTCGCGACGCTGGACCGAGCGCATTTCGCGAACGAGCAGTTCACCGGTGGAAGCGGAACGACGCCAGTGGATCCAGCGATAATTGTCTCCCTGCCGATACTCGCGTAGCCCAAAAAACTCGTCGCGAATCGCCTCGCGTTGAGGCGTGGAAGGCCCCTTGGAGGGAGTCATCAGGCCTTCGCGCCAGGGATCGCGGCGGAAGCGGCCGATGGCCGGATAGACGATCAGCTCAGCAGGCGCCCCATAGTCCACCGTGCAGGAAAACAATCCGAAAGGAAAACGTGATTGTACCCGAATCCCCTTCAATCGGAGACGCCCGCGATATGGCACGATCTGCCACCCCTCGATCCGCTGCTCCTGGCCGGGATCGAGAAAAGCTACGAAGCATCGGTTTCGTACCGGATTGCCCCTCCCCATCGGGACCTCTCCGATCAATAATCCCCAGCATCGAAACCAGCGACGGGGATTACGCAACACATAGGCGATCGAAAAAGGCCGGCCGGCTATCACGGCTTCAGGAAGAATACGCTCGACCCCCACGCGACTGACCGACCAGACGGCCCACATGGCATTAACCATCAGCAAACCGCAGCCGATGGTGGTCAACAACAGGAGCAGATTCGCCTCGCTGTTCATCGCCGCCATGGTCACCGTCGCCAGGACCGTTACGCAAAGCAGCCCCGCGAAGGTGATGCGCAATCCCCACCATGCGGGGCGATGTTGCGCCGCCCCGGTAACCCCCTTAAGTGGCATCGTGCAAAGGATACGAACTGAACCGTCGGTGCTCATGGGAAACACAACTTATCTCGAATCAGGATCGCCCGATTAATCGGGTACGGTCACCTGTCGGAGAATGTCCGTCATGACCCTTTCGGCTCCGATGGGTTGGCCTTCATGTAAAAAACTCTTGCAGACCACGCGATGGGCACAAACGGGGACGAACAGCGTTTTGATGTCGTCGGGAATCACGTAATCCCGTCCGGTCAATAGGGCTTGGGCCTGGGCCGCTCGAATCAAGGCTATCGTGCCCCGCGGGGAGACTCCCACCTCAAAATATTCGTGACTCCGGGTCAACTCAATCAAATCCAAGGCGTAACCCATTAAGGCGTCGTCAACGCGGACTAGGGTTACTCGATCCTGAATGGCGATCAGTTCCGCCTTCCGCATCACCGGCTGGAGGGCTTCCAAAGCCACTGTGGCGGGTTGTTCATGCAGAATGCGTGTTTCCACCTCGCGCGATGGATAGCCGATGCGAATACGCATGGCGAACCGATCCAACTGATTCTCCGGCAGAAAATAGGTACCCTCGAACTCAAACGGGTTCTGGGTGGCCATGACCAGAAATGGCTGATCCAGTTTCAGAGTACGGCCATCCACGCTGACTTGAGCTTCATTCATCGCTTCGAGCAGGGCCGATTGCGTTCGCGGGGTGGTCCGGTTGATTTCATCGGCCAGGACGATGTTGGCGAAAATAGGGCCTTTCTTGAAATCGAACGTTCCGGCGGTCGTATCGTAAATGCTTACCCCGATAATGTCCGACGGAAGCATGTCCGGTGTTAATTGTATCCTCGAAAAACTTAAATCCAGACTGCGGGCCAGGGTCCGGGCCAGGACTGTCTTGCCGACTCCCGGTACGTCCTCGATCAACAGATGCCCGCGGCTCATCAGGCCGATCAGAATCTGGTTCACCACCGCCGGCTTACCGAAAAAAACGCGATGAATATTATCCCTCAAGGCCGCCAGATGCCCTAACAAAGGATCATTCACCAGATCGAGTTTCATCGACATGTTCACTACCCTCTCGGTTGCCCCCAAGTCATTACGGACCTCGCGTCCATTATACTGTAGATTCGGACCATGGTTCAATTCATGCACTGGCCCGATGAATTGCCGGATTCCAGCAGCTTCTTTCCCAATCTCGCTGTCCGTTGTACCATACCCTTGATTGGAATGGTTTTTTGGGGAGTTACCGCCAGGGAGATTAACGATGGTTCGTGTGGGTATTGTCGGGGCGGGTTTCATGGGGCGGATGCATTTTGATGCATACCAGAAGCTCGCCGCTCGTGTCCGGGTTGCGGCCCTTTGTGACCAGGAGGCCGGCCGGCGGATCGGTGACTGGAAGGATGCTATCGGCAACCTCGGCGATGCCGGTGCCGTCCAACGTGATTTCAGCGAGGTCAAGCCCTGTTCCGATTATCGGGAACTTTTAACCGATCCGGATATTGACCTTATCGACATCTGCGCCCCGACTTTTCTGCATCGTGAGGTCGCCGTGGCTGCTTTGGCGGCGGGCAAACACGTGCTCTGCGAAAAACCGATGGCTCGCACCGTTGCCGAATGCGATGCCATGATCGCCGCCGCGGAGAAAACCGATCGGAAATTCATGGTTGCTCAATGTACCCGCTTCTGGCCGGAGTATGTTTACCTCAAGCGTCTGGTGGATACAAAAAAATACGGCCGGCTAAAAGCCCTGCATCTGCGGCGTCAGGCCGCCCGCCCAGGTTACACCCTCAATAATTGGATTGCTAATCCGGAGTTGTCCGGCGGTATGGTCCTTGATTTGCATATTCACGATGTGGATTACGCTCTTTTCCTGCTTGGTCGTCCGAAAGCGATCGAAGTACAGGGCATATATCATCCCCCATTCGGTGTCGATCGGATTTACGCCCTCTGGCATTACGAAAAAGATGTGCCCGTTGTTTTGGAGGGCTATTGGGATATGCCGCCCGACTTCCCTTTCAACGCGGGAATCAGCGCACTATTCGAGCAGGCGGGTGTCGTGTGGGATATGGTATCCCGGAAGCCGTTGACCGTATTCCCTGCCGGCGGAGGGTCGGAAACGCCGGAGTTGCCCGCCGCTGACGGATACGCCGCGGAGATCGGTTATTTCCTCGATTGCATCGAGCAGCGGAAAGAACCGGAGATTTCCACGCCCCGTCAAAGCCGGGAAGCGGTCGCCCTCGCTCTGGCCGAGGGCGAAAGCGTGCGAACCGGAACACCGGTCAAAATCGTTTGAGTCGCCTGAAAATGCAGGGATTTTCACGGAACAGGAGTATCAACATGGTTGGCGTAGGGATTATCGGGGTCGGCTTTGTCGGACGAATTCATTTTAATAGTTGGCTCAAGCTCGCCGACCGGGCCCGGCTGGTGGCGTTGTGTGATAAGCAGTCCGACCGCCGGATGGGCAGGATCGAGAATGTGGTTGGCAACCTTGAAATCAAGGAGACCCGGCGGCAGGCCGGTCAGACCTTCAAGGCTTATGCCGACTATCGCGAGTTGCTGGCCGATCCCGAGATCGACCTCGTGGACATTTGTCTGCCCACTTATCTTCATGCCGAGGTCGCGATGGCCGCCCTGAAAGCCGGCAAGCACGTGCTTTGCGAAAAGCCGATGGCCCGTACCGTTGAAGAGTGTGATCGAATGCTCGAGGCCGCCCGGTCAGCCAAGGGTCAGTTCATGATTGCCCAGTGTGTTCGTTTCTGGCCGGAGTATCAATGGCTCAAACAGGTTTACGAGGATGGGCGTTTCGGTCCGCTTAAATCGTTGCACCTTCGACGCCAGTCCTTCTTTCCCCTCTATGCCATGGACAACTGGTTGATGGATGAAAAGAACGCCGGAGGCATGGTCCTCGATCTGCATGTCCACGACACCGATTATGCTTACCATCTGCTGGGTCGGCCACGGGCGGTACAGGCCATCGGGATCGATTCTCCCGGACGCGGCGTGGATCATATTTATTCATTCTGGCACTATCCCTCCAACGTCCCCGTATTGGTTGAAGGCTATTGGGATATGCCGCCCGGACACGGTTTCAATATGGGCTTCTCCGCCTTATTTGAACAGGCGGGGGTGGTTTGGGACTGTGCTTCGGGCAAACCGTTGACCGTCTTTCTGCTTAATGGCGGCATGGAAACACCGGAAATGTTGCCGGATGATGGTTATTTAAATGAAATTACGTATTTTCTGGATTGCGTTGAACTGAATCGCCGGCCGCAAGTATCCACCCCCCAACAAAGCCGTGAGGCGGTAGCTATCGCCCTGGCCGAGGCCGAGAGCGTCCGTACCGGACGGATGATAAGCCTTTCTTCTTGAGGAAGTAGGATAATGACCTCGCGTGAACGTATATTGGCCGCGCTGAATCACCGGGAGTCGGATCGGGTACCCATCGATTTATCCGGACACCGCTCTTCGGGAATCAGCGCCATCGCCTATGTGAAGCTGCGCGATTACCTTGGCTTGGAAAAGAAACCCATCCGCGTCTATGACCCGGTGCAGCAATTGGCAATCGTGGATGATGATGTTTTAACCCGTTTCAACGTGGACACCATCGAGCTGGGGCGGGGATTCGCCCTCGATGACGACTGTTGGGTGAATTGGACGTTGCCCGACGGTACGCCGTGCTTGATGCCTTACTGGTGTCGGCCGCAACGTGGAGATGGTCAATGGCTCATGCAGGCCGATGACGGAACGGTCGTCGCCCGCATGCCTGACGGCGGCCTCTATTTTGAGCAGGTTTATTACCCCTTCGCCGAAAACGCCGACCTCGACAGGATGACCGACGTATTGGAGGACTGCATGTGGGTCGGTTGTGCCGCGCCGCCCGGCCCGCTGGTTGGTGGACCCGACGGGCAGGACAAACTGCGCCGTGGTGCCGAAAAGCTCCGTCAGCAGACGGATAAGGCCGTTCTCGGCTTGTTCGGTGGCAACTTGTTGGAGCTTGGACAATTCCTTTGGCGCAACGATAATTTTTTATTCCTGCTTGCCGCCGATCCGAAAACCGCGCACGATTTCCTCGATCGGGCCACTGAAATGCACCTGCGCAACCTGGAAAACTTTCTGAAGACGGTCGGCAGTCATATCGACATCATCGTCTTCGGTGATGATCTTGGCATGCAGCGCGGTCCGCAGATTTCGCCGCAAATGTACCGTGAATTTTTCAAACCCCGACATCAGATGCTATGGAACAAGGCCAAGGAACTGGCCAATGTCAAGGTACTGTTGCACTGCTGCGGCGGGGTCCGGGAATTGCTGCCCGATCTTATCGAAGCCGGGCTGGATGCCATCAATCCCGTGCAGATTTCCTGCCGGGGCATGGACGCCGGCGAATTGAAAAAGGAATTCGGAAAAGACCTTGTTTTCTGGGGCGGCGGCTGTGATACGCAACGGATTTTGCCGCAGGCCACACCCCAGGAAGTGGCGGATCATGTCCGCCGTCAGGTTGACATTTTACGTCCCGGCGGGGGGTTTGTGTTTCAGCAGGTCCACAATATCCAAGCGAACGTACCTCCGGCGAACATTGTGGCCATGTTCGACGCAGTCAACGCGAGCTGAATGCACCGTGCGGCGACCCACTGGTTCGACGTTGACGTGCGCCCGCTCTGCCTCATTTGTTCGTTCGCTCCGCCTCCGCGAGCTTGGATGGTTCTTTATCTTTAGCGGTACCTTCCTCCGAACTGATGAAGCCGGCCCGCAAGCGCAGAGTCTCGATTTTCGCCCCGATTTCACGGGCGATACGGCTGTTGGGGAACTCCTCGCGAATTTGCACGCCGATCTCCAGCGCGTCCCGCCAACGGGCCTCCTGGACGGCTAGCCCGAAACGAACCCCCATTTGCAGTAAACGGGCCTTGAACACGTGCCGGGCTGATTCCTGAAGTTGGGCGGCCTCGCTTGAACTCAGGTATTGATCCAGCTCGGTGAGAATTTCGATGCCCTTGTCGATTTCCTCGCGCTGCACCACGATGTTCCATTGATTTAACAGTTCCTGCTTGCGGGCTTCCCGACGCCGATTCAATTCGGTCGGCAGAGCATTGATCCGTTCGTGCCGGGGAAAAAGTTTGATCAACCGTTGGATTTCCTGTCCGGCCCGCGTCCAGCGAAATTCGTCCATCAATTTCGAGATATGGGCTATCGCTTCGTGAAGCTTTTCCTCGATGGTCATTTCCCGGGCGGTGGCCATCTCCTCGCGCAGTTTCTTCGCTTCTTCCTTGTATCCAAACCGCTGCTCCATCTGCTCGATCAGGTAGTTTGCCGCTTCCCAGTCACCCTTGTACATCTCTTCTCGAATGGCCTGGCGCAGGGCTTCCAGTTCCTTCTCGCGATTGGACAGCGAGCGTGCCGAATCGGAAATCTGGCTGTTGTCGGCGATCACCTTTACCAGCGGCTCCATGCGCAGCAAAATATCGTGTTGATCGAGCGTTACCTGATGCAGGCGACCAAGGTTCGCCTCCGTCTTCAAGAGCATGGATACCAGTACTTGCAGCAGCAACACGACGGCCGCCAGGACCGCACCGCCGGCCAACATATAGAAACCGGCGGGGCCGCTGCGGACCAGTTCCACCAGCCCGCAAATCATGATAATCAGCCCAACTGTTACCGCTACGGCGGTGGCTATGGCGGCTACTTGTCGCAACGACTTGTTTCGATAGGAATCATCAGGCACGACGGGTTGCTCCCGAAAGGGGCCGGCCGAAGGCGTTTATTGCCCGGTCCGGCGCGGTGTAAAGTCCGTCCATTAAATCTCTGGAGGATAATCTAGAAAGAAAATTACTTTTCGTCAACACGCCGACGAGAGCACACCCTTTCAGGTGGAGCGCCATGGCGGGCCGCCTTCATATCCTGCAGGGGCCGCGCGTCATAGCCCCGCGCCTATAAATCTCCGGTAAGCATATTCAGACGCGGCTATCAATTCTTCGGTTTCGGCGGTTCGATGATGTCCGCGGTTCGGGCTGCGCGGTCCGGCAGGGGGGGTATCCGGCTGATCGGTTTCGCCTGATACCAGTAGGCCACGCTGCACCAGTCGTCGCTGCGTTCATACATGCCGCCGCGGACCCAGCCGATCTGCTGAATGGTGGCCTTCAGGTCTTTCTTGAAGTAGACCGGGTCGGGACCGTGCCAGCGATACATGCTGACCAAGGGGGTCTTAAAGAATTCGTTTTCGAGATAGAGCGTACAGCCGTGGTACAGGGTTTGAAACAATCCCATGCCATAGGCGGCGCAGAAATAATCCTCGGAACCGGTGCCGCAAATGGTGGGAAACTCGCCATCTCCATCGAGGAAAAATTTCATTTCACCCTCGCCCCACCAGTTGCCGCTGAGGGTGCGCACCCCGATCACGCAGCCGACAAACGCGCCCGGTCCCTCCACGCCGTCGAGGACAACATAATCGTTCGTCAGGATGGTCGGGTTTTGCCGCCGAAACTGGGCGTGGAAACGCCCGGAGCCGTTCGGCAGGTGGTCGCGTTCTTCAAAGTCGATCTGATAGAACAGGGCGCGAACGGCTTCGTTGTCCGGCATGTCGTTTTCCACGGTGATTCGAGCCCCGGTGGCGAAGGGCATGGGGAAGAAACAGTTGAAGCCCCGACCTCGCGGACAGGTCATGTAGGCGGAGGATAACTCGACCATGCGGCCGTGGGCCGTACCGAAGAAATCGCCCAAGGGCACCTCGACACTGGGCACTTTACTGCCATCCCAATACATGCGAAGGATTAAATTACGCAGATGTTGCGGGTCATTCGGTTTAAGGGTGATCCAGAGATGACGAATGATCCCACAACCGTGGTAATCCATCAGAGTGGCCGTTTCGCCATTCTTAACCTGACGGATACAAGGGGTGCCTTTTCGAGCCGGCCCGAGTTTGGATGCCGCCTTTCCGCCGGCGCCTTTTTCACCGGTAGGGTTTTCCTGGGTGATTGACCGGCTCTCCACGTTCGCGGGAATCACAAAGAGCGCGTCGTTGGTGACGCTGATACCCGGAGCGGCAGGAGTGGCCTGGCAGCCGATGAATACCACCGGCAAAACGGTAAAAATTTTCGCTGAATACCTACGCCAAATGTTCATCTTGTTTCTCCCGTGCATGAGGGCAACGGCATGTTACCTTGACTTTCCGTTTATTCTCAGGGTTCGATGATGCCATTCGTTCGCGCAGCACGGTCCGGCAGGGGTTCCCTTCGCGAAATCGGCTTCGCCTGGTACCAATAGGCGACGCTGCACCAATCGTCGCTGCGTTCATACAAACCACCCTCTTTCAGGCCGATCTGCTGGATCGTCGCTTTCAGACTTTTCTGGAAGTATATCGGGTCCGGGCCATGCCAGCGATAGAGACTGATCAGGCCGTGTTTGAAAAAGTCGTTTTTCAGATCCAGGGTGCAACCCTGGTAGCTTGAATGGTACAGGCGAATTCCATTGGCGAAGCAGAAATAATCTTCGGTGCCCGTCCCGCAAATGGTGGGGAATTCCTGATCGTCGTCGATATAGAATTTCATTTCGCCCTCGCCCCACCAGTTTTCGGAAAGCGGACGCACTCCGATCACGCATCCCACAAAGGCGCCCGGCCCCTCGACCCCGTCGAGCACGACATAATCCTGTTTGAGCACGGTGGGATTCTGCCGGCGGAACGCGGCGTGAAATCGACCGGCGATGGCCGGGAGTCGTTGATGTTTTTCGAAGTCGATCTGGTAGAACAAGGTGCGGAGAATCTCGCCGTCCGGCATGTCGTTTTCGATAGTGATTTTTGCCGCCGTGGCAAAGGGCATTGGAAAGTAGCAGTTGAAGCCGAGCCCGCAAGGGCTGACCATGTAGGCGGAGGACAGTTCGGCCATACGGCCGTGAGCCGTACCGAAAAAGTCGCCGAGAGGTACCTCGACACTGGGAACCACGCTGTTGTCCCAGTACATGCGCAAAATCAGATTACGCAGATGCTGTGGCTCACGGGGGCGGACGATCATCCAGATATGACGGATAATACCACAACCCTGATAGTCCATCAGGACCACGGTGTCGCCGTTCGGGATATTTTTCACACAGGCCGAGCCCTTTCGGCCAACACCAAGACGCGACGCCGCCTGTCCTCCGGCGCCGGGTGCACCGGTACGATTTTCCCACGTGATGGCCCGACTTTCCACGCCCGGGGGAATCATGCAGAGGGTATCATTGATCATGCAGGTGTGCGTAGGATTGGGGGGAGCCTGACAGCCGATGAACAGGACCGGTAAAAGAACGAGCAACATTTCCGGATAGAAATGACGCGCCTTCATCCTTTTCTCCTTGCGAGTACATGTCGGAGCAATCGCACGATGTTGGCGAACATCTCCGTGAACATAACCCGATGGTACCGGAAAGTAAATATGCTGGCCGAAGCCGCGTTTCTCCCTATAATGACGGCCATGTGAATAGTTGAGTCCAAAGGGCATAAAGACGAGGAAGGTAACTTATGGCAATAACGAAAGCGGCTAGGCCGGGTATGGCACATTTCATGACGATTGCGGTGACGATGGCTTGGATGACGACGCTGACCTTGGTTCACGGATCATCGGCGGCCGAGGCAGGGGCGTCGTTCGATGCGGCCTTGTTCGGGATGCCGTTGCTGCAGACCGACCCGAAGGTTCACGGGGTACGTTGGGCGGAGCCGAGGAAAGTCCGTCAGGTTGTAGTGGACTTCGCGGGCGAGGGGGTGTTGCCTGATCCGAACAAAATCAAGATCGAATACTGGCACGGCAAGGGCTGGAACGGGCAGGCCGACCCGATGGTCGGCGATCCCGGAATGCACGGCTGGAGCGACATGGATGATTGGACCAACGGCCAGTGGAAGGCGGCCCACGGCCGGTGGAAGGTGAAGGGACGACAGTGGACCTACACGTTTGACTCGACGCAAGCCGAATTTCCGGACCTGAAGGAGGAGGGCGTAACCTATCGAAAAACGCTGCAAATTCGCATACGGGGGGAAGAGGCTTTACCCGTGATCGAACGTTTGCGGGTCTTGACCGATGCGGTGCTGAAACCGTTGACCGTGCGGATCTTTTTTGGCGAGCCGGCGGAGCCGACGATCAAGGTGGACACCGACGATCTGGGGTATCTTGAAATATTTAACGGTTTCATCCAGCAGGTCCGGCCGATCACCGGCGTTCAGGTGATGAGCAAGGACGACATCCATTTTTATATTCTTCCGCAAGGAAAATCCGGCGGACTGGAGGTGGACCTGTTGCAGGCGGTTGATCCCAGCCCTCTGCCTTACGACCGGACGATCATGACCGTGCGTTCCAAGCATCGGCCGTTTTCGTTCGCGATTGCGGACGTGGCCGCCGGCCAGCGGATCCTGGTGGATGATCTGGGCATGTCGGTCGTTCACGGCGAAGACCCCATGACCCTTGAGAAATACCGTGGCATCTTAAAGGAGCATACCGGCCGATCCGTGTATGACATGGTTTTCGACGTTCCCGAGCAAACGCTCATGCGGTCCTGGGACGACATGCCCTTGAAGCGTCCTTTGTATTTCGTACATGGCCTGCCGGGCAACCGCAACGTGATCAGCCAGCATCGCGACGGCATGATGGAGATTTCCTCGACGGAACGGTGGTTCAAGTTACCTGAAAGTCCGCGGGACAGCGCCCGAAAAGCCTGGGAGGGGGGGCTGTTTCAGATTCGCTTTGATGTCGATGGCGAAGTCGGCGGACGCGAATTGCGCGACGGATATTTACCCCAGGTGAGCACGTGGTGGCAAAACGGGCCGATTTACTATGAATCCCAGACCGTGCTGGATGTGTTGGATGGTAACTTAAGCGATATTGAACTGGACGATCCCAGCGTTTTACTCATCAAGTTGCGCGTGGTGAACACGTCCGCTTCGGAAAAGGCTCGGGCGAGTTTGAATTTGACGGTGGCGGATAACGAGCGCCAGCGGATGAGCATACGGGGAGATTGGCTGGAGTGCCGATCGGATGGGCAGTTGACCTACCAGTTTCTGTTCGACAAACGGGGGCGGGGCGAACTCGTTCAGGAAGGGCCGGGGGGGCATGAATTGCTGAAAGTCCATCGGTTTTGGGACATAGAAAAGAGAGTGTTTGCCACCCAAGATCGGGGAATCATCTGGTCGCTCGATCTTGCTCCGGGTGAAACGCACGAGGTATTCCTGGCCGTTCCTTCGATCACCCTGGACAAGGATGAGGAAATCGAGGCGCTGCGCAAGCGAGAATTCACGGAAGCCGCCGAGCGGGTTTGCGCATTCTGGAAGGTGTTGACCGCGCAGGGCAGCGAACTCATCACGCCGGAACCGTGGCTCAACGATTTTTACAAGGCTCATGTTCGCCACATGGCGGTCAACTGTTGGAAGGAATTGGACAGCGATATCCTGCATGCCCATGTGGGTTCGTTTCGCTATGGCGATTATTTCAACGAATCGATGATGATGATTACGGACCTCGACCGGCGCGGTTATCATCGCATGGCCGAGCAATGTCTGGAAAACATGCTGCATTACCAGGGCACGCGGCTTTTCAAGGGCAATTACACTTCGGTGGAGGGTTGCTTTTACGGAGCGGGGGGCCATGAATCCGGCGAATACAATAAGAGCCAGGGGTATACCTTGTGGGGTCTGGCCGAGCATTGGTGGTATACCCGGGATCAAGCCTGGATGGAGCGGGTGGCTCCGAAAATCATCAAAGGTTGCGAATTCATTATTCGCGAGCGTCAGGCGACGATGAAACCGAATGCTGAGGGGCAGCGGCCGATCGAATACGGCTTCCTGCCCACCGGCTCGCTCGAGGATGTCCAGGATTACTGGTACTGGCTGGCGACGAACGCGGCCGCTTCCTGGGGCTTTACCGCGGCGGCGGAGGCTTTGGCCGATTTCGGTCACCCCGAGGCGGGGCGTCTGCGTCAGGAGGCCAAGGCCTACTACGATGACCTGATGAAGGGGTGGACCGAATCGCGTATTCGCTGTCCGGTCGTCAAGCTGCGGGACATGACCTATGTACCAAAAATCCCCTCGCGGTTGTACGAGCGGGGGCGGTCCCAGGGTTGGCTGCGCGAGACGCTGGAGGGCTCGCTTTTCCTGGCCGCCTACGGCCTGCTGTCCCCGGAGGCCCCGGAAACGAAGTGGATACTCAAGGACTACGAGGACAATCTGTATATCTCGAAGGATTACGGCTACGACATCCCGGTGTTCGATTGGTTCTGGTTCTCGCGGGGCGGTTTTTCCATGCAGCCTCAGCTTCTGGATGGGCCGATACCTTATCTGCGGCGGGACGAGATCAAACATTACGTGCGTGCCTTTTTCAACGGTTTTACCTCTTCTTTTTATCCCGAAATCCGCATGTGTAATGAGCATTGCCTGCCGGAGTTGAGTTATCCGGTAGGGGACCACTTCAAGAGCAGCGACGAGGCTCAAGCGACGTATTGGCTGCGCTTGATGTTCATTCATGAGCAGGGGAAAGATTTGTATCTGGGGCAGGCCGTACCGCGTTATTGGTTGGCGGACGGAAAAGAAATCGGCATCGAGCGGGCGGCGACCCATTTCGGCCCGCTGACCTTCAAGATGACTTCCAACATAGCCAAGGGTGAGATCAAGGCGACATTGTCGGCGTTATCGCGGAATCGGCCGAAACGGATTTATGTGCGTTTCCGCCATCCGGAACAGAAGCCGATCCAGGCTGTGACCGTCAACGGCCAGGCCTACGATCAGTTTGACGCGAAGAAGGAATGGGTCATCCTGCCCGGCGATGTCGAAGGGCCGCAGGAGATCGTCGCCCGTTATTAAGAGACCTAAAGAACATGTATTTACTTCGCGTTTGGCGGAGATTTGGCATCGGCCATGCTCGTTGGTTAAAATAGGACCCTCACGGGTTCGCTGTTTTAACGTGGCTGTCGGCCGGTTGTCGCCTTTGGCGGAAATAAGGTCATTTGACGGGGCAAAGGGATGCCAGACGATTGGGTGCTTGACCGCTGGCATGAACGAGGTGATATTACCCGCTCGTTTGTTTCGTCGATGAACGTGGTCCGATGGAGTCTCTGCTTTTCCTGCTAATTGCGGGAAAGGCCGGTTTCAAACCCTCGTGTATCCGGAAAGGTTTAGGCAACCATTTAGGCAATAAATTATTTGGAGAGGTGTCCGAGTGGCTGATGGAGCTGGTTTCGAAAACCAGTGTGCGGGCAACCGTACCGGGGGTTCGAATCCCCCCCTCTCCGTTTAGTTTGACCTTCTAATGTGCTCCGCAAGGCGCAAGTACTTTTTTCTGCGTGGCTTGCGATCCTTGTTTTCGGCCTTCGCGATTTTCTTCGCCGCGATGATCCCCCAAATATTCCCCAAAAGGTCGTTCGGGGTCGTCTGGAGCCGTTTCGTGGCCCTTTGCTACTCTATGCGACTGCGGTGAACCTGTGGTAAATCGCTGCATGGCTTCAAGGGCATGCTGGTCGCGGAGGCGATAATACCGGCGTACCATCTCCCAATCGTCGTG
>CAYNYK010000003.1:0-90442 GCA_964401335.1 uncultured Planctomycetales bacterium | reverse complement strand
GCCCTTGGACAGCTACCCGAGCCGGAACTTACCCACAGATTCTGCTGAGGAGGCTTAATAAAAGTGATACGTTCGATTCACACACGGTCCAGGGGGAACTCAATAAAAGACTTATAGACAGCTCCCCCGTCCGTGACGGGGACAACAGGCATGATAACCGCGCGGAGTGAAGGATCGGTATCCGCGCAGCGGGACATCGCTTCAATCCGATTGGCCACGGCCGGCGAAAAACGGATGCCAGGCGTGCGGGGGTGATAACCCGCATTATTCATTAGTTTTACCATGGTAAAACCAATGAATAATGCGGGCTAGTGCTCTACTCTCTTTCCGGAGGTAAGCAAACATCCAACAGTTCAAAAGGACGCGAAAAGGGAGCAAACCACCCGCTCACGGCTCCGTGAGATCTTTACCGTCAAGAATAGCCTCCACGGCGACGGCCACGCCGCATTCGTCATGGCCGCGGGTTCGCCGGCGGGCGACGGCCGCCACCTTCGGGTTCGCGTTGCCCATGGCGATGCCCAGCCCGGCCTCGCGGATCATCTCCAGATCATTCACATCGTCGCCGATGGCCACGATCTGCTCGGCGCGGATGCCCAGCGGCTCGGCCAGCATGGTGATGCCGTACCACTTGTTCACCTGCGGGGCGAAACACTCCACTACGTGCAGGCCGTAATTCGGCGCGTAAATCGCGTTGCATTTCATCTGCCCGGCGGGAAATTCAGCATCCAGGGCGGCCAGGGTCCGCTCAATATGCCTTGGCTCATCGAGCACGCCGATCCGCACTGGTTCGGGCGGCAACTCCCACCAGTGGCCGAACTCGCGCACCGGCGTCGGCGTGTTGTTGCGCCACCGCTCCACGCCCTCGGACAGACGCTCGCCCCGGATCAGGCAAAACTCGGCCGCGCTCTGCCAGCCATCGTAGGCGACAAGGAGCGGATAGCCCCGGGTTTGAAAGAACTCGGTCAACCGCTCGGCCAGTGCCTGATCCATGGCCGTCCGCCGCAGCGTTCGCCCTTCCGGCAGCGCGCTGACCACCGCCCCGAAGATGAAAACACCGGCATCCGAATCCAGCCCGACCGCCTCGATCACCGCCCGGGTCTCCGACAGCGAGCGCCCCGTGCAGATACAGACCTTCATCCCCGCCTCGTGGGCCCGGTGCAGCGCCCGCCGATTGGCCGTCGGCACCTGCCCGCGCGAGTCCACCAGTGTTCCGTCCACGTCCACCGCAATCAGTCGATAAGGCATATCCATAAGGGCGCAACTATATAGCCGCCGACGGCCCGCATGACAAGCCGCGAGGGGAAAAGGCTGTTAGACTGTTAGGATCGCCACGGCGAGTCCCGCTTTGGCGAACTGTTAGGCTCGCCACGGCGAGCTCGCCAAGGCGGAGTCTCGCTTTAGCGGATCTCGCTTTCGTCCGCCTCTGGCGGATTAGACCGGGTGGACCACATCTTCGGATACGGGGAAGCGATGACACCCTTGCTCGAACGAGAATCCTTTCTCGTTCGCGGTACGCTGGTGCGCGAATCCCTTCTCGCACCCACAGGCAGGCGAATCCTTTCGCCCTTCCTGCATTCATAGGATGGGAATCCCACAAGGGGTGGTATCGAGATAGGAATCTCGATACAGCGGTAACCTTCCGAACATCCACCGGGTGGCCCACCTCGTTTCGAGGTGGGGGAGCGATGACAACCTTCCAAACATCCGGTTTTGCTCGAACGAGAATCCTTTCTCGTTGAACGAGAATCCTTTCTCGTTGAACGAGAATCCTTTCTCGTTCGCGGTACGCTGGTGCGCGAATCCCTTCTCGCACCCACAGGCAGGCGAATCCTTTCGCCCTTCCCGCATCCATGGGATTGGGAATCCGAGGGGGTGGTATCGAGATAGGAATCTCGATACAGCGGGTCAACCCTCCATAAACCGTTCCGCCGCTATCCATCCCACGGGAACCCTTTTTGTGTTATTCTGGTATGTGCTCGCTCGCGATGCGGACACTCGAAAAGGAGCCGCCGGGAAAAAAACAAAATGCGCCAAACGAAGCCAAACTCAAAAATACGCTTATATCCCCTTGCCGGAAGGCAAGTTATAGCAATCGTCCGCTACGGGCGTGACCTGAATCCGGGCACCCCTGTCAACTCCAAAGAAAAGCTAACCGAGGAGGATAAAAAAACGCAAGAAACGATTGATGACCTAATATTGAATAACCGACCGATCCTGCCGGACTTCCGGCTGTCACCGGTTCATACCCCCTGGCGGCGGACGGCGGTTGCGGGAACCGGAACATGAGCGTCTCGAAAGTCGCCATCGTGCGGAGCACACCGGCCACCGTGCTGGCCGACTATCATAAGGTGATGAACCTGGCCGGCTATCGCGACGCGCTCGATCCGCTGGCCGATACCGCCCTGAAGATCAACATCTCCTGGCATTTCTTCTTCCCCGGTTGCAGCACCACGCCCTGGCAACTCGAGGGCGTGATCCGGGCCATGAAGCGCGACGGATTTGATCCGAACCTGATCCACGGCTGCCACAACCGCACCGTGGTCATCGACGCCCATCTCGGCGAGCGGGAAAATAAACAACTTAACGTCATCCAAGCCCACAACCTGCGGAACGTACACCTCTACGAGGGGGAAGAATGGGTCCATATCCGCGAGGCCGTCGGCGATTTGACCAAGGAGTTTCTCTGCCTCAACCAGGTCTACCCGAACGGCTTTTTCATTCCCCGGCGGTTCATCGGCGAGAACATCATTCATCTGCCCACGATCAAGACCCACGTGTTCACCACCATGACCGGGGCGATGAAGAATGCCTTCGGCGGCCTGCTCAACGAACACCGCCACTGGACGCACCCAGTCATCCATGAAACCCTGGTTGATCTGCTGATGATCCAGAAGCGGATTCACAAGGGCCTCTTCGCGGTAATGGACGGGACCTTCGCCGGCGACGGACCGGGGCCGCGCTGCATGACCCCGTACGTCAAGAACGTGCTGCTGGCCTCGGCCGATCAGGTGGCCATCGACGCGGTGGCCGCCCGGCTGATGGGCTTCGATCCGTTCCGCGATGTGAAATTCATCCGCCTGGCTCACGAGCGCGGCCTGGGCTGCGGAGACATCCGGGACATCGAGATCGTCGGGGACACCGAGGCCGCCGCCGAGAACTGGCATTTCGACGGGCCTTTCAAGAAGATGACCTTCGCCAGCCGCATGCAGCACAAAATCTATTGGGGCCGGCTCAAGGGCACTTTGGAATGGTCGCTGCGGACCTGGCTGGCCCCGTGGGCTTATGTGGCCAGCGTGTTGTACCACGACATGTACTGGTACCCACGTTTCAGCCGCCGACAGATGCAAGAAGCTTTAAGAAGTGAATGGGGGCGACTGTTTCTGAACTGGGAAAAGCTGACCCCCGACGAGCGAGGCTGGCCGACGGTCGGTTCATTTCCCACCCGGGCCTTCCAGCGCAGCGCCCAACTGCTTCGCACCGCCGCCGGCGTGCTCGGCACCTGCTTGGCCGAAGCCCCGGAAACCAAACGCCGGCCGCGACCCCACACTTAAGGCACCGCAATTCCCACCGGCAGAATCGGTCCTGCGTGCATCCATCTTGGTCGTTAAAAAACCCGCCCCGACTTTGGAAAGCCGGGGCGGGTATGGGAAACATCGGATAACAACGTGGTCACAAGATCCTTACGGCGTACAGCCCTCCGGCGGACCGGCAATACCCGGACCGGTCGCGCAGGCGGCGAACGCATCGAAATCGTCCATATCGATTTCACCATTGCCATCGCGATCGAAACAACCACAAATCATCGGTTCCAAGGGGTAATCGTTCCCACTGCCACTATAACAAGCTTGGAATTGGGCAAAATCATCCTGATCTACGTCATCATCTCGATCCACATCCGCCCAGTACTCGGTATTACATGGCTGGCAACGCGTGCTGGTCGGGATCAGGCTGCGGCCGATGACCGCGTCTTCCTCCCCGGGACCAAAGGCTCCGGCATTTGTGAAAGTGACCCAATCGAAAAACACTTCATGGTCCATCTTCTCCTGAACACCGAATTGGAAGCCCTTGTAAAACGCATACGTTGAGCTGCCAAAGTTGGCCGCCACGTTATTGGCAATATCCACAACTGGAGCGGTATTCCCAAGGTCCTCGTCGCACCATATTCGGATGACGCGGCCGTATGCGTTGGTTTTATAACCGCTGGCCGATCCATCACCACGGAACATTCGATCTTGTGAGGTATCATTAAGTCCCGGCACAAGGGCCAGGCGAATGATGTGATAGCCGTCCGGCGACGTTGGAGAAGTGCGGGCGACGATCTGGTCAGCTTCTAGGTACCCGCTGTTCCGACGGAAGCCATCCAAGATCACGGGTACCGATGGGGCGGCCCCTGAATAGGTAATGGAAGCCCACACCTCAGCCGCGTTGCTGCCTTTCGGTACCGGCCATTCATTGGTACCACCGCTGATTTGCACGCCCAACATCCGAGCAGCCGAGTAGGTGTTATCCCCGGGAGTCAGGCACATCAAACGAGCCACGACGGTAGCACCCACCACCGGGTTGATCGCCGGCCAGCCATCCTGATCGGCGCCGGCACCGGTGTTCTTGTCGCTGAGATACACGCTTCTGTCGGTATCGATAACCCGCCAACCCTGCACATACAAGGCCCTCTTGTTCCAAGCACCAGACGCGGCGGCGGCATTCTCGGGATCTAAATCCGCCGGCGTAACCAACTGATCGTCATTGACGAAGTTGTTCATTTCCGGATCACTGGTCCGCGTGGTTCCATCGTTTAACAAGCCCCACTGCCGGAACCGCAAGCCCGGACCGGCCGAATCGTTCTGGGTGGGCGGAACATCCCCGCAGTATTCGAACACCACGTAGTCCTCCGGATCTTTGACCACCAGCTTGATCTTTCGAATAGTCGGGGTTGTGTTCCGGTTAATGGCAATGACCTCATCCGCCCGACGGTTTTGCCAGTTCGCATCGCCGCTCTGAATCGTGTTGGCGGTATTGATAACCAAGGCGAGATCAGGATCATCCCAGGCGTCATTCAAGCCGGTTACCGTCACCGTTTGCGGAACATTCCAATTGGCACTGGTGAAAACGAGTTGGGACGCACTTAACTGCCACTCGGAGTCATCGAAGGTGGTAGTCACATTGGGATACGTCGAGGTATTCGCGCCGAGTTTGAGCGTAACGGAACCGCCCGAAGCAACCGGACGGGTAAGCACCACGGAGAATTGGGCGGTACTTCCGCTCTCGTCGGTGATGATATACTGCGGATTGACCGTGACCGTCCAGTTGCCATACGCGTCATTATCGTTGTTGACAATATATACATCCTCGGGATCCATTCCGTTGTAATCGGTATCCGTACTCGTGGCCGGACCGAGCGTAACGTAGTACCATGTACGATCTCCGCTCGTCGCATCGTCCACGCCGGTCACGGTTACCGTCTGCGGGATATTCCAGTCGCTGCTGGTAAAGGTCAAACTCGCCTTATCCACCGTTCCCTCATTGGTGTTGGCGCTGGCTACCGGAATAACCACGTCGGCCGTGGGCTGCGTATCGAGTACCACGGTAAATTGGGTGGTACTGCCGTTCTCGTCGGTGGCCAGGCAACACGTTCGGTCTACGGTAATACCCGGGACGACGGCCGGCATGGTATAGGAAGGCGTGAATTTAATATACGCTTCATAGGTGCCAGCGGCCAGACCGCTGACATTCTCGTTCAGCGTAACCGTGACGTTGTCCAAAGCGCCTTGATTCGCGGCCAGCGTGCCGCCACTTTTATCCAAGGTGATCCAGCCATAATCCGTGGCGTTTCCGTTACTGTCACATTCGATGACGGTGTACGGAACCGTATTGGGATTATTATAGCTTGTATTGATCACCTGATAGGAGAAGGAAGCGGGAGTAGCGGCCCCCCCGGCCTGCGCCGTGGCCATATTGACATAGTGCGGATAAACCCGCCAATCGGTACGTTTGATCCAAAGCTTGTTGGTCGACGCCGGAATCAGACCGTGGGGATGATAGGTGGGGTCTGCGGTAAGCTGGTCCGAGTTATAGGTCTGCCGCATCCAATCCACCACGATATCGCAATCCGTAACGTTGGCATTCGACCCCATGATGTAATAAAAGCCGCCCCAGTTGTGGTTTACGGCCTCGCTACTCAAAGGAGTCAAGCTGTAACTATGCATCTGGTACCAGTTAATTACTGGCGTATCAGAGTCCTTAACGTTATCCACGAAAATCCGGACATAGCCGACGTTGCTTACGCCACCGTGTACGGTATCGCGATTATCCTGCTGAATACGTATGATCCGCCAAGTGGTCATATCGATGGTTCCCGAGGAAACCAGAGTTCCAGAGACACCTACCAAGCGTATCCCATCGGTATCCAAGGCAATCGCCATATAGCGATCAGGATCATTAGAATGGACCCCCAAGGTGTATGCGCCGAGGGTCCCCGTCGGACCACTGTTGACCTTGACCCTTAGATAGAAGTTGCCCCGCTCAGAAGCCCAAGTGGAAAAACCATCATATCCATGAACGCCGGTATCCACGAAACGCATCGTGCCATCGCCCTGCAATCCGGCATTTTTAGGAGGACCGAAATCGCCCGCGGCCATATCACCGAAACCGTCCTCCAGTTTGCGGGCCGGAATATGCGTAACCGCATATTCAAAGGGGTTGCGCCAACCATCGATGTCCGGGGGAACCAATCCCTCGTAATACCACATCCTTGTCCAGTTGTAAGTCGGTTGAGCAAGGGCCTCCGCGGCCCAGCCGGCCAACATGGCCGCGCCCAACATTACCATGATTCGTTTTCTCATTTTCTGATCCTCCTTTTGAAAAGACTTGAACATGAAACGGTTCTCCATTTGATCCTTTCTTTGGGATGGGACGGCCCATCCCGCCTGGTCTTATGGGGGATGGCCACATACCACTCCCCTCCGTTACGCATTGGGTATTGTGTTAAATCGCACGTGAAACGATCCCGCTCCCTCCTCTCTTTTCTTTCGGGGGAGCACGAAAACAACCTCAACTCATGGAATGGCCGGCAAGAAAGAGAGTTTTAAGGTTCTATTAAGCTCCGCTGCGTAGCCCTTCCCGCACTCTTAAGGTAACATGTTTCACATCGCGGCGATACTCCGCATTAATATCGTCTCGACAGGCACCTTCAATTTACCTCGGCAGAGTTGAAGAATCAAGAAAAAAACCCAAAAAAACCATCTTTTCTCGGTGGTTTTTGATACTTGGACATCTTTACAAGCGACGCTTTGTAGCGACACGCATCGTCATTCGCGGCCGTTGTTGTGCGGTCATCGCGCGCTGACGAAACAGATTCCCAGGTGGGCGATCGATTCTCTCTGTCAATTACAAATAATACATTGATAACAAAATGAAAATACAGATATGCGAAACGGATTAGCCGTAATCAACAACAAAGGCAACGTTATCTTGGCCCGGCGGAGAGTGCCGAACTTGTTCATCCACGGGTTCATGGTTCGTAAAAATCTCTTAATACAGACCCATAAGTCATTTTTTTGGGGGGGGCAAATACCACAACATCACGGGATGTTCCCATCCCCGAAAATATCCAATGCGAACGATTACAAAACCTATAAATGAACAATTCATGCACAATCATTGGACACGCATGGATCATACAGAGCGTACCGGCATATTGACCCGCCCACGTCGGTGGATATGATGATTCACTCTCCAGCGAAGGCCTCGGCAGCGCCGTTTGTATCGCGCGGTTTCATTCGTTGTTTTTTCAGAAGGAGCAACTCAATGTCTCGACTCATGACCTGTATCGGCCTGTTGATTCTGCTTGGTAGTCTTGTCTCCGTCGCGGCCGCGGCCAATCCGCCGCAGTGGGCGGTGATGGAATGTCGCGGACTCAAGGCCTGGCAGGAGGTGGTCAACTACTGGATCGACCGGCAGGCGGAAGACGGCAGCTTCGGCTTCGGGCTGGACGACGATTGCGAGTTCTATGAGGGCTGGCCGATCCTGGTCATGGCCGCCGACGATCAACGCATCGTCGAATCGCTGAACAAGGCGGTGGAGTGGGCCTGGCATCACGATCAGATGCAGCTCGGTTTTCTCGGTGGGGCCCGCGACTCGGCTCACGCCGGCGAAATCACCACCGGCACCGTGCCGCTGCTGACCATCATGGATTACGGCAACCCGGTGCTGATCGAACGATTGATGGAGACCTCCAAGCACATCGAGCACTGGACGGGGATCACCCCGCAAGGTTATCGCCATTTCCGATCCAACTATTTCGGCTCGCTTGAAATGTACGAGCAGGGCTATTTCGGCACGGACGCACCGATCAACGGGCGCGCCGCCTTGCCCATGGCCCATCTGCTCTGGTACAACCGCGACCCCGACCTGGCCAGGTATGTCCTCGA
Source organism: uncultured Planctomycetales bacterium (assembly GCA_964401335.1). Lineage (GTDB taxonomy): Bacteria > Planctomycetota > Phycisphaerae > UBA1845 > PWPN01 > JAAYCU01. Next base: position 82,016 of record CAYNYK010000003.1, on the reverse strand, counting down.
ATGGGGCCGGGCCTGGGTTGCTCAGGCCAAAAGTACGGCTTTAGGTAAACCCTACGGCCTGCTGCCGGCGGAAGTGGTTTTCAAAACCGGGGAGCCCTGCGGCTTTACCAAAAACTGGGCGATCAGCGCGATCACCCATTATGCTCATCGCTTTCAACTCCACGAAATCCTCATCATGTGCTACCTGATTACCGGCGACGCCGATTTCCTGCTTCCGCCGCGAACGGAGATGGCGTTCTTCGGACAGGCTCGGAAGGGAATCGTGCCCGAAGGGCACGGCATCCGCATCAAACAAGGTGGCCGGAGCAACCTCGAGGTACAGGCTCCCAACGGCCAATGGGAGGAACTGCAATACTTCCGCGTCGGCGATGAACTGATCCAATTTTATCGGGCGGCCACGGACGACCACACTTACGATCTCTGGTGGGGCTCGCCCAAAACCATGACGCGCCAATTCGCCCTCGAAACGGGACAGGATGCCGTCAAGCGGGCGGCTGAAAAACTCGTCCAAGCCAAGGAAATCAATATCGACGATCTGGGCGGAGTATCCAATTACCAGGCCAAGATCGACGACTTGGGCCGTGGTTACCCCATGTTGTATTACGGCGTGGACAATTGGGCACTGGATCCCACCAGCTTCCCGCTGCCGGCCGTGCGCTGGCTGAAGGGCGATTACGAGTTGGCCGTCGTGCTGCTGAACAACAGCCGGACCGGCCTGAAAGCCTTGTGTTGCAACGTAGGCGAAAAGACCCGCCAGTTCGGCGTGCAATTCTTCAATCTGCAGCCGGGCACCTATCGATTGACACTGGGGATGGACACCAATGCGGACGATCAGGCGGACAAGATCATCCGCGAGGACCACGTGAACATCGAGCGGGGCAGCAAGGTGTTCTTCGATCTCGAGCGCGGTCATGAATACCTGCTTGAGCTGCAACAACTGGCCAAGGGGCCGGAATGGGAACCGCGGGCGGATGTGGCCGTCAGTTCGCGGAGCATTTTCGCTCGCCCGGCCGCCCCGCAGCCCGGCACCCAGGCCGAGTTGGAGATTCGCGTCCACAATATCGGCACACTCGATGCGGGGGCGGTGGACGTGTGGGCCGAGGAACTGGGCACGGGTAAGTATATCGGCCAGAGAACCATCGAAATCATCCCCCGGCCCAGGAACATGGTCCCCAGCAACGTCAGCGTGCTGATGCCCTGGACGGTCAGCCCCGAGGCCAAGGGCGTGCGGGTCCGGGTGGACAGCGGCAATATGATCCGGGAAATCTACGAAGGCAATAACGAAGCCGAGATCGTCTTGGAGAACATTCCCGACGGGCCGCCGCAGAAGCGGGTCATTCATCTTCCAGGATGGTACCTGGACGCCCAGAAAGGACCGGTGCCGACCTTCACGGCCACTTACGTAGAAGGTATCACCATCGATGGCCAACTGGACGATCCGGCCTGGCAAAAGGTTGAGCGGATCGGACCTCTGCTTTGTCAGGATGGATCGCCGAGCGAAAAGCCGACCTACGTGCGCCTGGCTTATGGGAAAGACGCTTTTTACGTGGCCATTGAATGCGAGGAACCACGGATGGACCTGCTGAAAGCCACGGCTAAAGAGCACGACGATGGCATGTTGTTCGTGGACGACGCTTTCGAGATATTCATCGACAGCAATCACGATAAATTGACCTACACCCAATTCGTGGCTAACTCGGCCGGCATTCTCGCCGAGGGGCAGTATCATAATTTCAGTCTTTACAATGATCCCTGGGAGTGCAAGGTCCGCCGGGAAAAAGATCGCTACATCGGCGAAGTCCGAATTCCGTTCGCCTCCGTGCAGGCTAACCCGAAACCCGGGGACAAGTGGGGCGTCGCGGTCTACCGCACGGCCTTCACTTTCACTCCACCGGAAGACGAAGAGGCACGGAAGAAAGGCTGGAAGGATGGCGAACGGACGGCGCTATCGCCCGTGGATGGCGGTTTCCATCAACCGGGTCGCTTCGCCGAGGTGACTTTCGGGCCCAAGCCATAAACGACAACCCGATTCAGGGCGAGCAAGGCTACCCCTTCGGTCGGCTTAATGACCGGAAAAAGGAAAGAATAGGCGGCTGCGCAATAGTCGTTCCTCAAAGTTGTTCTTTGCGGCAGGCAAGAAACCCAAGCGATCTACCGTACGGAGGAATAATAATGAGCACGCATGGGTTGCGGTTACTGACGGCATACATCATCTTTTGTGGACTGTTAAGCCCTGTGTTGGCCGAGGCACCGCCCGAACCGAGCGCCGAGCTGGCTGCCACCTGGTGGCCGCCGCAGAGAAACGTATGGACGCCGATCGGCTGGCCTAATCATCTGTTTCGTTTCAACGTCGTCTATGACGGTACGGTCGTTGCCCAGCCGCACGTGTTCAAATCCCGAGCGACCACTTTGAAGTGGGACGGCCAGGGGGTGCAACTGTCTTTCGCTCCCTCCCTGGACGGCAAACCGGCCCATCGGCCAACCAGCCAGCCGTACCAGCTTTGCAGCCTTCCCGACGGCGGGGTGGGTCATCAGGGCTGGGCGGATCGCGCCACGCCGCTGCTCTGGACCGAATGGCCGCTGAGCCGGCCGGGGCTGATCGTTCGTCAAGAAGTTTTCGCCCATCTGCCGGGCACCGGAGAAGTCAAGACCGGTATCGATCCGCTTTACGCATGGATTCGCCTTTCCGTCAGTCATGTGGACGAGTTACAAAACAACGACAAAGCGGTTATTTTCGTACATGTGGCGGCTCCCCATATCGAGCGGTCGATGCCTCAGGATAAAAACCTGACCATCCGGCCGGAAAGGGTCAAGTATCCCTCGGCGCTGAAGGCGGAGATGTTTACAGTCGGTCCGCGCAACGGGTGTCGGATCGTGGAGGAAGATGACCGCATCCGGCTGATGGGCATCTCCGCGGAGGCCGACGCTTTCAACTTCGGCGAAATCGAGCCGGACAGCGGTGCTTATTCGTTATCCATAACTCTGCCGGCCCGCCGCGGAGCCCATGCGGATCTGCTATTACCGTTGTTGTCGGCCTCGCGTCCGGCGATCGAGGCGGAGCTTTCCGTCGGATTCGAGGAAGCCCTGAAACAAGGTGATGCCTACTGGTCGGTCAAGCCGGCAACGGCCGCGATGATCGATACTCCCGAATCGTGGCTGAACGAAGCCGTGGTCCATAGCTTGAAACTCGCCCGAGTCATCACCGAAAAAAATCCAGACACCGGCGAGAAATCGTTTCTATCGGGATCGTGGAAATATGACGCCCTGTGGCCGACGCCGACTTCCATGGTGGCCCACATGATGTTCGACCCGCTCGGCTACCACGAAGTAGTGGACAAACATATCGAGTTGTTCCGGTTGAATCAGGGCACGGTCAAGCCGCCGGGCGACAGTTACACGCTGCATCCCGGATATTTCTCCTCGCCCAAGACGCTGACCTCGATCGACTGGCTTTGCGATCATGGAGCCATTCTTTACATGGCCTCTCGCCACGCCCTGCTTACCGACAATCGGGATTTTATCGACCGCTGGCTGCCGGCGATCGTCAAGGGGTGCGCGTTCATCAAGGACTCGCGAGCGATCACCGGCCACGAGGGAGTCCCCGGCGTGTTGCCGCCGGCCGTCTCCACCGATCGAAAAATCCCCTGCCAGTCCGGCTGGAACATCGGCTGGAATTACAAGGGCCTATGCGCGGCCATCAAATTGTTGCAGCGGTTAAACCATCCGCGGGCGGCCGAATTCGCCGCCGAGGCCGACGCCTATCGGACCCGCTTTGTCGAAGCACTTGACGAAGCCATGAAACATACCCCGCGTTGGACCGACAACCGCGGCAAAAAACGCGCCATGGTTCCCATTTCCCTCTCCGACGGCGAGGACATGTTTCATTGCTTCTACCTCGACGCCGGCCCGCTGTTTCTGGTCTGGAGCGGCCTGCTGAAAGCGGATGACGAGGCGATGAAAGACACGGCCGCCTTTTTCCGCGAGGGGCCGAACACGAAAATCTTTGATCCCCGCCTCAATTTCTTCCAGCGGGCTATCCTGATCCATGAGATGTCCAGCGCCGAGCCGTGCTATAGCTGGAATGTCTATCATTCCTGGCAACTGGGCGATCGGTATCGCTATCTGGAGGGTATGTACAGCTTGCTGGTCGGCGCCCTGTCGCCACAGACTTACGTCTCCTGCGAAACGCGACATGGTATCTACGGGACGGTGTTCGCCAATCCGCTGATGATCGACCTGGCCCGGTTGGCGGTCATCGACGATCAGATCGCCGATAACGAATTGCACCTGCTGCGTCTGGTGCCCAAGGCCTGGCTGAAGGCGGATTACCTGACGAAGTTCGACCAGATCGTGACCGAGTTTGGACCGGTGAATCTGCGCTTCAAGCTGGCCGACGAAGGCCGAACGCTGGACGTGTCCTGGAGGCCGGACTTCCACCACGCCCCCGGCAAGGTGGTGCTGCATGTTCCCCCCGTGGAGGGCTTGAACCGCGTGCTTATCAACGGCCAATCCCGGGAGGCTCGCCCAGGGACCGTGCTAACGCTCGACTGATCGTGTTCGTTTGCCACAAAAAACAAACGGAATCATCCTTATTCCAAAGTGCGCACACTGGCCCCGCTCACGGGTCGCGGGTTATAATCCCAACGCGCTTGGCCCCCTCGAACGATTGTGGAAAGGAATTAAACATGCGGACGATCAAGGTAGGTGTCATCGGTTTAGGCTGGATCGGCAGCGAACATGCCCGCAACCTGTTGGCCAACCCCCACGTACAACTAATCGCTATCGCTGACCCGGAGCAGAAGAACGTCATATCCTTCTTCGAGAAAACCGGTTTTCAATGCGCGCGGCACGAAGACTATCGGCAGGTCCTCAAATCCGACGTGGAGGCCGTGGTCATCGCTTCGCCGAATGCATTGCACGCACGGATGTGCCTCGAGGCCGCCCAGGCCGGCAAGCATATCTTCTGCGAGAAGCCGATGGCCATTACCCTGGATGATTGCAAGCGTATCCGGGATGCGGTGAAAAAAGCCGGCGTTAAATATCTGATCGGTTACCATCGGCGTCTCAATCCGCTTTATCAATACGCCAAGCAACTGCTCGACCGTGGCGATCTGGGTAAACCTTTCCTGGTGGAATCGGACTACCTCCACTACGTACCGGGCGATCTGCCTATCTGGAGCTGGCTGGGTAAAAAGGACATCGCCGGCAGCATTTTTCACGCCGGTAGCGGGCACAATGTAGACCTCATCCGCTACCTCTGCGGCGATATCGTGGAAGTCATGTGCTACAAAGGCATTTTCCTGCCCCGCACCGAACAGGTGGAAACTGAAGATACCGCCCTGGCTATTTTCCGCTTCAAGAACGGCAGTCTGGGTAAAGTCCATTGCTGCGTGGGGCCGATCGTTCCCTTCACCTTCAATTTCAAGCTCTACGGCACCCGTGGATCGGTCATCAATAACCGCGTCTGGCTGGACAGCATTCCCCGCTTCGACCAGGCCGGTCATGAAAACGACTGCATCGAATTGCCCGCCGCCTGGATTCCGGATAACGTCCAGGGCGGCATCAGCGAACCGTGGAATAAACTGATCGATCATTTCGTGGACATGCTGGTCGCGGATACCACGTGCCTGAACGACGTGGACAGCGCGTACCAGACCAGTGCCGCCTGTTTCGCGGCCATCGAGTCCGCGGAAAAAGGCAAGGCCATTTGCATAGGAGACTGAGGGTATGAATTACGGCGCATTCGCCCGGCAAATGCGGGGCTTCGACGATCTGGAACTGGGTTATTTCCAGGAATTGCTTCAACGCGGCAAGTTGACCGGCCTGTTTAATGAAGACGGCTTCGTCGCCCGGTTCCAAAAGGCTTTCGCCAAGTTCACCGGGGCAAACGCCGCTTTGGCGCGGAACAACGGCATGTGCGCCCTGGCCGAGGCCGTCAGCGTTAGCGGGGCCAAGGCCGGCAACGAAATCATCTGCGACCCGGTCGTGCATTTCGGCGCGCTGGCCTCCCTTTACTACAACTGCATCCCCCGCTTCTGCGATATCGAGGCCGACACCTACAACATGGACCCGGATTCGCTGCGGGCCAACATCACCGAGAACACCAAGGCGGTCATCTGTACGCACCTGTGGGGCCTGCCCGCCCGTATCGATGAAATCCGCGACATCTGCGGGCAACACAAACTGTTCCTCATCGAGGATTGTGCTCATGCCGTATGTGCCTATTGGAAAGGACAACACGTCGGTACGTTCGGCGACCTCGGCATGTTCAGCTTCCAGGAGTTCAAGCAGCTTTCCACCGGCGACGGGGCCATGATTACTCTGCGCGATCCGAAACTGGCGGAAATGCTCGAGACCATCTGGGCCTTCTCCGGCGAGAGCCCGACGCGCATGACCCTCAATTGGCGGATGAACGAGATGACCGCGGCCATGGGCCTGGCCCAGCTCCAGCGCGTCGAAAAGATCGTTCATGATTACTACGATGTCAGCCTCAAAATCTTCAACGACGCGATCGAGGGTTGTAAGTGGCTCAAAAAACGGCATATCCCCAAGGAGGCGGTCCAGGCCGGCTATTGGTTCGCCTGTACCTGGGAGGGCGACAAGCAAGGCCTCGATTACAATCGGTTCAAGAAGCTCAACGAGGAGCTGAACATCGGGTTGCGTTTCGGTTTCAATGAGGTTGCCCCCTATCAGTATGAATTCTTCCGCAAGGGCGATATCTACGGCAACGGCGTACCCTTCCATACACCGCCGTTTACGAATCTAAGCAACTATAAGTATCGCGACGGCCTGTGCCCGGTGGTGGAGGACGTCATGCCCCGTCTGGTCACGGTCAGCCTGATTTTCCTGCCCCTCGAGGAGGCGAAGAAGCAGGCCGATGCCTTGCACAAGGCCATCCAGCTCATGGAGAAAGGCTGATGAACATTCTGGCGATCGGGGCCCACCCCGATGATATCGAGATCAACTGCGCCGGCACCCTGGCGCGTTACGCGGAACAGGGACATGCCCTCACCATTGCGGTCTTCACCCGCGGGGACATGGGCGATCTGTCCATCCCACCGGACGAATTGGCCGCCACCCGCAAGCGCGAAGCGGAAAACTCAGCGGCGATCATCGGCGCACGGCTGCTTTGGCCGGGCGTGACCGACGAAATGGTTTTCCCCAACGAACGCCAGCGGAGCATCATGATCGATCTGCTGCGCCAGGCGGACCCGGACGTGATCATCACCCACAGCCCGAACGATTATCACCCGGACCACCGTTACGTATCGCAACTGGTTTTCGATGCGTATTTCCAGAAGGGCTTGCCGCACATCCCCGGCCAGCAGGAGCCCGCCTGCCGTTTCGCCCAGACGCAGGTGTACTACATGGATAACCTGGGCGGTATCGGCTTCGAGCCGACCGAATATGTCGATATCACGCCGGTGATGGAAACCAAAAAGAGGATGCTCGCCTGTCATGTCAGTCAGGTTAAATCCATGAAGGAAATGGCCGACACCGACATGCTGGAAATGATCGAGGTTCAGGCTCGTTTCCGGGGGTTCGCCGCCCGGTGCCGATATGCCGAGGGCTTCCGGAGGTTGGAAGCCTATCAACGCGGGCTGACCCATAGGATTCTGCCGTAACGATTTCATGGATGACCTGATATGAAAATCGAACCGACCCGTTTCGCGCAATGGACCGAGGCCTATCGTTGCATTCACGGCCCGCTGGAGCTGATCGTGGTGACCGAGATCGGGCCGCGGATCATGTCCCTGCGCAGGGGCGACGGTAAAAACATTTTGTACGAAGACCATACCGGCCTGTCTTACAACGATTGGCACATCTATGGCGGGCACCGGTTCCTGACCGCGCCTGAATCGATGGAATCCTATGAACCGGACAATGATCGCTGTAAGGCCGTAATCAACGGCTCGACCCTGCGGATCACCCGGCCGACGGGACGCAACGGCCTGATCAAAATTCTCGAAATTGAATCGCAGGGCGAGGGTTTTGAAATCCGTCACATTCTGCGTAACCCCAGCCCCTTCATGTGGCACGGAGCGCCCTGGCCCCTGACCTGCATCCAACCTTGCGGCCAGCTCATCGTCCCCTGGGGCAGCGGCTCCGGACAATGGCGGACCAACAAGGCCGTTTATTGGGATCGCGTTGGCGAGGAGCCATTCGCCGTCGCCACCCCCCAATGGCGGCCAGGTAACGAGCTATTCGCCGTCGAGCCAAGCGGCGAGACCGGCAAGGTCGGCCTCTATACGGATCGCGGCTGGCTGGCCTGGCTGCGACCGGACGGTACGTTCGTCATACGCTTCGCGCCGATCGCCCCGGAAGTGGCCTGCCCCGACAGCGGCTGTAACGTCGAAATCTACACCTGTAAGGACTTCGTCGAAATGGAAACCCTAGGGGGCATGGATACTCTTTACCCCGGCTCCGAGCGGGTGCATACCGAACAATGGCTCTTGACCGAAAAGGTCTTCACTCCGGAGCGGTGGCGGGAGATCGAATCCTTATGACCTGACCGTGAGGGTATGCATGAACGATAAATACATCGATATCGGTACGATCGTGGTTTACTGCCTGGCGGTCATGGGTGTCGGGTTCTGGGTCGGCCGACGGGGCAAGGCCACGTCGAACGATTACTTTCTGGCCGGCCGCAGGCTCCCCTGGTTCGCCATTACCGCCTCGTTCGTCGCCAGCGGTATGAGCAGCGAGCAGATGGTCGGCATGGTCGGCCAGGCCTATCAGCATGGGCTCGTGTTGGCCAACTGGTGCTGGCTTTTCTTTCCCATCTATACCTTACTCATCTGGATATTCCTGCCTCTGTATTTGCGCAACAAAATCGCCACCATGCCGGAATATCTCGAAAAACGATACGGTGCGACCTGTCGGGACGTTTACGCCCTCATCACCGTGGCGGTTTACGTCTTTGTCAGCCTCAGTACGGTTATGTACGCCGGCGGCCTGGTCATGCAGGACATGCTGGGCCTGCCCTTGCGCTGGGGCATCATCTGTCTGGCCTTGGTTGGCGGTCTTTACACCATCTATGGCGGCCTGGCCTCGGTCGTTTGGACGGACGTGATTCAATTTCTTGTCCTGTTTGGCGGCAGCATCGTGCTGTTCGTCCTGGGTTTGCAGGCTGTCGACGGCGGCTGGTCAACCATGATGAGTGCCGGCCCACCGGCACGAGGCCATCTGGTTCAGCCTCTTGACCATCCCCTGATTCCCTGGCCGGCCCTGCTGATCGTCCCCTTGACCTCGGGGTTATGGTACTCCTGTACCAACCAATCGCTGATTCAACGATGCCTGGCCGCCCGTAGCGAGTGGGATACGCGCATCGCGATCATCGCCGCCGGGGCCGTGGCCGCCATTCGGCCGATCGTGGAAGTGTTTCCTGGTATGCTGGCTTACAACCTGTACAAATTGGAAAACCCCGACCTGGCCTTGACCACTATGATTAAAAACCTTGTACCGGTCGGAGCGCGGGGCCTTATTCTCGCCGCCTTCCTTGCCGCGGTCATTTCCACCGTGAACGCCCTGATTAATTCGACCACCACCATCATCACCCTGGACTTATACCGTAAGCATGTGAACCGCTCGGCCGGCGAGGCCCGCCTGGTATCCATCGGCAAGCGTATCGGGATCGTCGTCCTGATCATCGCCATGTTCTGGGCACCGCAGGTAGGCCGTTTCCCCTCGATTTTCGAATATTTCCAAAAGTTCATCATTTACCTGGCCACGCCCATCGCTGTTGTGTTTTTAACCGGCGTCCTCTGGAAGCGAGCGACCCGTCAGGCCGCCTTCGTCGTGATGGTCTGCGGTATCCCCATGTCTTTTCTTTTGGAACAAATTCTCCCGACCGTCTGGCCGGCGCTGGCAAGTAATGGCGGTGTGAGTTTCTTTTACCTGGGCGCGGTTACCTGGCTCATTTGCATGCCCCTGATGATCGTCATCAGTCTGTGTACGCCGGCACCACAGGCCGGGAAGGTCGAATCGCTGGTCTGGAGCCCGACGACCGCCCAATTGCCGGCGACGGAACGCGTCGCTTTGCCCATTTATAAAAGACCCTGGCCCTGGTGGTTGCTGGTCGGCCTCTTCTGGGCCGGGCTGTATATCGTATATTGGTGAACTGCCTCGGTGGCGATGATGAACTACAAGGAACAGTGAAATGACCATTCGCGAACGAATCGAGGCGGCATTACGCGGCGAGCGGCCGGATCAGATACCTTTCACGATCTACTGGCTGATGCTGCCCAGCGGTGAGCGGGAACGCTTCTTGCGCGAGCGCGGTCTCGGAATCGTCTGGCGGACCAATGTCCTGCGCTGGGAATATCCGCACTGCGACGTGCAAACCGTCTCGTTCACCCAGGACGGCAGGGACCTCCAGCGGGTTACCTGGCGCACGCCGGTGGGCGAGGTGTATTCGACCACGACGACCGAGCCGGAGTATGGCACCAGCGCGTGGACCTTGGATTATTTCCTCAAAAAACCGGAGGATTATCGCGTCCTTCGCTTCATCGCCGATGATGCCCGCCCGGTCGCCGCTTACGAGAACTTTCATCGACTCGACCAGCAGCTCGGCGCCGACGGCTACGTGCTGGCCCAACTCGGGTATTCCCCGTTGATGGAAATGATGATCCAACTGATCGGCATCGAGCAGGCCGCCTACGAGATGTTCGATCACGAGGATGAGTTCTGGACGCTCTACGAGTCGCTCTGTCAAAAAATGCGCCGGGCCTATCCGGTGGCGGCCGCCTCGCCCGCTCCGCTGACGCTCTACTGCGGAAACGTGCATCCGCAGATCGTCAGCCCGGAACGCTTCGAGAAATATATCGTATCCTGCTATCACGAATTCGCCGACCATCTGCATGAACGCGGCAAGCTGCTGGGCGTGCATCTGGATGCGAACACGCGGCTGTACAAGGACATCGTCGCCCGCTCGAAAATCGACGTAATCGAGGCCTTCACCCCCCCGCCCGATTGCGATCTGCCTCTGAAAGAGGCCCGGGCGGTCTGGTCCGACAAGATTATCTGGATCAATTTCCCGTCATCGGTTCACCTGGCTTCCGACGCGGTCATTCGGCAAACGACCCGGCAACTATTATCCGAGGCCGCTCCGGGTGATCGCTTTCTCATCGGCGTCACCGAGGACATCCCGCCGGATTGCTGGCCGCAAAGCCTCGGCGCCATCGCGGAGACAATCAATGAATACGGCCGCACGAGCTGATCTGGCCGCGGCCTTTGCCGTCGGCTAAAATTCTTCCATGCGGACCTCCGGATTCGACCACCCTTTTTACAGGAGTGTAAAATATGCCCATCCATACAGCACTGACTCGGCGTCAATTCGTTAAAGGATCCGTGGCCGTCTCGCTGCTGAGCGGTCTGAAGACCGAATCCCACGCACAGGCCAAGGCTGGTGATCCCTCCTACCATTTGTATTGGGGCGATCTGCATAATCATTGTGCCGTAGGTTACGGGACAGGCTCGCTGGAACGGGCCATTGATCTGGCCCGGGCCCATCTGGATTTCTTCGCCTTCACCGGCCACGCCTGTTGGCATGACATGCCTAAAATGGAAGGCGACCGGCATATGAAATGGGTCAACGGCTTCAAGGCCAACGCCGAGCACTGGCCCAAGACCCGTCAACTGATCCGCGAGGCCAATAGCGACAAATTCGTCGCCCTCGTCGGCTATGAATGGCATTCCAGCTTTTTCGGCGATTATTGCGTTCTGTTCCCCGATGAACCGAGCGCGGAGCTGTTTCTGCCCGACCACATAAACAAGCTGCTCGATTTCGCCGAAGCCAAAAAAATCGTGGCCATCCCGCACCACCCCGCCTACAACCGCGGTTGGCGCGGTACCAATTTCGATTATTTCCGGCCCGGCCCCTCTCCCGTCGTCGAAATCTATTCCGAGCACGGCTGCGCCATGAGTGTTCACGCCCCCTATCCTTACCTCCGCCACAGCAACAACGGACGCTCCACCGCCAACACCATCGAACCGCAGTTACGCAAAGGGCTGCGTTTCGGTTTCGTGGCTTCCACCGACAATCATCGCGGCTATCCCGGAGCTTATGGCGAGGGGGTGGCGGGCGTCTGGGCCACGGAACTCTCCGCCGCCGCCCTCTTCGAGGCCATTTGTGCCCGCCGCACCTACGCCGCCACCGGCGACCGTATCATGCTCGACGTCAGTCTTAACGGCCGTCCCATGGGTGCCGAGCTATCCGCCGTCCGCGACCGCCAGATCGATGTTCGCGTCGAAGGACAGGACCTCATTCAAGCCATCGAACTGGTCCGCAACGGCCAGGTTATCGACCGCTACTTCCCCGAGGACCAACCCGCCGCCCGCGAGCGGCTCCCCCTGCCCGGCCGGGCCAAATGTCGAATTCAATACGGATGGGGACCGTGGGCCGATCTGAGCCTGGGGCGAATCTGCAACTGGGAAATGACCGTCCATCTCAACGGCGGCCGATTCCACAAGGTTATCCCCTGCTGGCAATCCGGTCCGTACGCCGAAGACCTGCGCGACAAACTGCAACAGGTCTCTGCCTCGGAAATCCGCCTGCAATCCTTCACCTCGCGGGAAAAATGTTACGCCGAAGACCCGACCAAGACCCTGGTGCTCGACCTGGAAGGCGGACCGGACGCTGAACTCGTGATCCAACTTACCAAACCCGTCGAGCAGACCGTGCGGGCCAAATTGGCCGATCTGATCGACAACAATATCGTTACCGGAAGCGGCGGATTTACCGGCGAAGGTCACATCGTCGGTCCGTTGCTCAATCCCGCCGGTTACACGGCCACCGCCCGTTTCCAGGACCAGCGCAACCCCGCCGAGGGCCCGGACTATTACTATGTCCGTGTCGTGCAGCACAACGGCCACCTCGCCTGGTCCAGCCCGATCTGGATTGATCCGCCGGAAGCCAAAAAGGCATAACGAATCACGGCACAAATGCGCTAAATTACACCACCACAGATTGGAGACGACGGAGAGATGGCGGGACGAAGAGACTGAGAGAACAGCATTGATTTAGTATCTATTAGTATCTATTAGTATCTATTTGTGGCACAGGCGTCTCGCCTGTGTCTGAACCGGTGAGACACAGGTTGTGTATTTCCCTGGTATAAGCTCGAAGGAGAATCGTATGCGTACGCCAATCCACCGAACAAGGATGCTTGTGCTTGCCGCCGCCCTGCTGTATGGGACATCGGTTGTCGATCAGGCTGTCGGCCAACAGGATAAGACCGGCACCAGCAATCTCGACTGGCCGGCAATGACCAAGGAATACAAGCCCTGGTGCTACTGGTGGTGGTTGGGTAGCGCGGTGAACAAAGCGGAACTCACCCGTCATCTGGAAATGTACAGCACGGCCGGCCTGGGCGGCCTGCATATCATCCCGATTTACGGGGCCGAGGGCTTCGAGGATCAGTATATCGAATACCTCTCTCCGAAATGGATGGACATGCTCGCCCACACCACCGCCGAAGCCGAGCGGCTCGGCCTGGGCATCGATATGTCCTGCGGCACCGGCTGGCCTTTCGGCGGACCCAACGTCAGCGACGCCGACGCCGACGCCCACGTCGTACGACAAACCTTTACGCTCGCGGCCGGCGAACAGTTGAAAGAATCCCTCGACAAATCCGCTCTGCAGACCTTGATAGCTTTTCCCGATAAAGGCGAACCTGTCGAGCTGCTGGATAAAGTGGATGCTAACGGCCATCTCCAATGGACCGCCCCTGACGGCCGATGGGAACTGTATGCCATCTCCCAATCCGCCAAGGATGGCCGCAAGGTCAAACGCGCCGCTCCCGGCGGTGAGGGCAACGCCGCCAACCCTTTCAGCAAACGCGCCATCACAAATTATCTGCAACGCTTTGACAAGGCTTTCGCTGATTACAAGGGTCACATGCCCCGAGCCTTTTATCACGACTCCTACGAATACGCCGGCGACTGGACGGACGATTTGTTCAAGGAATTCGAGGCCCGAAAGGGATATCGTTTACAGTATTATCTGCCCGCCCTGTTCGGCAAAGGCCCCGGCGATCTGATCACCCGGGTGCGTTCCGATTACCGGGCCACCCTGGCCGCCATGCATTTGGAAAATTTCATCACCCCCTGGGTGCGCTGGTCACACGAGCGCGGGGTCATCACCCGCAACCAGGCTCATGGCGCTCCCGGCAATATCCTCGATATCTATGCCGCCGCCGATATACCTGAAACCGAGGCCTTTGGAACTTCCTATCTGACGTTTGGTGGCCTGGACATCCCCGTGGGCATGTTCCGAACGGTTGGTGGTGATATCCCGGATATACTGGTCAACAAGATGGCCGCCTCGGCCGCCAACGTAACCGGCAAGCGACGGGTCACTTGTGAAGCCTTCACCTGGCTGAGCGACCATTTCCGGGTCTCGCCCGCCGAGGCCAAGGCCGCTCTCGACGTGCTCTTCACCCTGGGCGTCAACCATGTCACCTTTCATGGCATAGTATATTCCCCGAAAGACGCCGGCTGGCCGGGCTGGCTGTTCTACGCGGAAACCAATTTCGGCCATTACAACCCATTCTGGCGGGATATGCCCGCGTTCTTTGGCTACATCGCCCGCTGTCAGTCGTTTCTCCAGGCCGGCCATGCGGATAACGACACCTTGATTTATTTCCCTATCGAGGATATCTGGGCCATGCAGACGGGACCGGATCAATTATTGGTCCCGCTCCAGGTCCACAATTCCGAAGGCTGGTTACGCCACGGGGCGCGCGGGCTGCATCTGGCCGCCAGCGACATGTGGGACCTGGGATATTCGTTCGACTTCGTTTCCGACAAGCAGTTGACCGAAAACGTGGTCGTCAAAGGCGACCGCCTGACTTCCGGCGACTGCTCCTATCGGGCCCTCCTTCTTCCGAAATGCAAATTCATGCAACCCGAAAACATGAAACGCATCGTCGAACTCGCCCGCCAGGGCGCGACCGTTCTGGTCACGGGTGCGTTGCCCGACGACGTACCCGGCCTGAACCAACTGGCCCGCCGACGGGCCGCCTTGAAACAAATTTTGGCGGAAATCAAATTTGAGCCTACCACCACAACGGGACTTCAGCAGGCCAAAGTGGGTCAAGGGCGTTTTCTGCTCGGCAACAATCTCCAGGCCTTGCTGGAGACGGCCGCTCTACGCCGCGAGTCGATGGTTGATCTGGGCATCGAATTCATCCGCCGCGAGGATGAGCACGGATGGATTTACTTCATCACGAACCCCGGCCGCCGAACGGTGGATCAATGGCTACCCTTGTCCGTGCCGGCCGCCACCGCCGCGATTTTCAATCCCATGACAAACCGCAGCGGCCTGGCCGACATCCGGCGGGGAGAAAACGGCCGCCTCGAGGTCTACCTGCAACTGGTCCCCGGTGTGTCGCGGATCATCCGAGCCTTCAAAGCCGACACGCAAGGCCCGCGTTGGGTCTATGCCTGGCCGGCGGGCGTACCCCGTGAGATTCACGGGCCCTGGCAGGTGAAGTTCATCGAAGGCGGGCCGACCCTGCCGCCACCACTGACCATCGAACGCCTCAAATCCTGGACCGACTTCGATCCGACCGAAGCTGGCGCTGCCTACAGCGCCTTTTCCGGCACTGCGCGGTATACCGTTAGCTTCGATAAGCCCGAGGGTGCGGCCGATGACTGGATGCTCGAATTGGGGCAGGTTTGCCACACCGCCAAAATTCGCCTCAACGGCCAAGATCTCGGCACCCTGTTCAGCCAACCCTACCGTATCGCATTGGGCCAGGCACTGAAAGACAAGGATAATCTCCTGGAGATTGAGTCCACCAATCTGGCGGCCAACCGTATCATCGACATGGAACGCCGCGGCGAAAAATGGGCCAAATACCTGTTCATGTACATCAATCGGGCCAACACCACCCCGGCCGACTGGCAACCCTTCCCCTCTGGCCTCCTCGGACCGGTACGCCTAGTGCCCATGAAAGTGTCGCCATGAATCTAGATTGGGAAAATCCACATAGCATTTCGGCATCTCTGCCATTGCCATAGCATTTCCGGAATGACGCAACCATCGTGCCTACAGGTATTTAACTCAACACAATTATTTAACCTAAAGTTCATTTCCGTTTCTTCTCGGCATTTGAGAATTGGGGCGGCCATTGACGCCAACAGAAACGAGGGTTAGGATTTCGCCCTGTTACGCGAATCGGGGGGATATCGCGTCTTGGAATTGTGTCATCTTATTTGGGAGATAGCAAAAAATGTTAAAGAAAATCGCTTATGTGTCGGTGTTGTTATCAGTGGTGTGGCTGTCCGGTTGCTGTGTGACCTGTGCGCTGACCGGGCTGGCTCCGATTGCGGCGGCCGTGGCTGCCTTGGCCGCCGGCGGGACCGGCACGACGGGCAATTGACCTCGATCTTCGAGTTCAACAGTCCTCGATAACCCGGAAATCGACAACGGCACCCGAGAGAATCACCTCCGGGTGCCGTTGTTTTAGTGGTCAAATCTCGCGCTCGAGTTGACTCAGAGAACCAAGGATCACGTCCTGCGCTGGACCGTCCTGTCCGGCGGGACTATAGACCCAAAGGGATTACTGAGGCTCAGCGCCTCCGCCGGCCAGCAGGGCCGCGACGGCCGCCATGGACAACATCGATGTCGGGCAGCAGGCCGCGTTCATCAAGAACAACATCATTGCGACGGCCATTAAACTCATTTTCTTCCACATGGTCTTTCTCCTGAGGACAAGGGTTTGAAGGTATCATCCACAATACGTAGGGTTTGTTATTCCACCTCGATCGAACCAAGCTTGCGCACTCGGCTCATCGATGCGGAGAGTGTATATCGACTGGCCGATTTCAAAAGGTTTAACGGATTTTCGTCTGTTGGGACGTGCCGTAAAAAGAAAGCTTCATTGCCCAATTCGCGTAGCCCAAAGGGGTGTATTGGAACCAGGACAGCGTTTCAATATCACGCGCGCCGCCGTAGCAACGGGACGAAATGCAGGTAGGTTAAAACCCGCCAGAGCCATTCCAGCGGTCCGATTTGGAATATTTTCAGCCAAACCATGCTGAAAACCATCAGGAAAATCAGTACGCCGGCGGTTAGTATCTCCGCCTGGAAAAAGCTGACCTGGCCCATAAGTCCCAGGCCGTAACCGTAGAAAATCAAGCCGAACAAAACAGAGGAGCCAATGTAACAAGTCAGGCTCATGCGGCCGACGGCCACCAGGGGCCGGAAGAATATCTGCCGGTCCTGGCGCTGATAAAGCAGATACACGATGCCCATATAGCCAAGGGTCATGCCCATGCTGCCGAGGTAGATAAAAATAAAGTACAGGCCGGAAACCCAAAAAACGTGGGGGCCAAAGGCATGAACCAGGGTACCGGCAATTTGCAGCAAAAGACCGATCAGCAGACCGATCAGCGTCAGGCGACGATAAACGTCAGGCGAGTACTGCGTCGTGCAGAACAAACCGCGTTTGACCAAATAAATTCCGAACAGCATCAGGGCCAGTGCCCGCCAACCCATCTGGGTAATGGCCACCATAGGACTGATCAACGCGAAACAAATGAGACGATGGAACATCATCTCGCTCAAACTGCCCGAACGATAGATGGCGGTATCATCGGCCATCCAGTTGATGCCCTCGATCAACCGTTGGGCCATCTCGACCTTTTTCTCGACGGCAGCGATTTCCTGCGTGGTGGCCGGTTTCGACGCGGCCTCTTTTTGTAAATAATCCACGATCTCGGCTTTGCTCTCCGCCAGGGTTTTCCCCTCCCGCATCGGATCCCGCGAAATCATGACGACGTGGGCGACCACCGGCACCAGAAAAAGGATTACGGCACTGATCAACAACACGCGCGACGATGCGTTGCGAAACCAGAAAACAACAATCCCCACCAGCGCATAAAGCGCAAGAATATCACCGAACCAGAGCAGTATGGCATGGGCGATACCGAATAAAAAAAGAACGAACAACCGGCGAAAATACAGGCCGCCGAAACGTTTCCCCGCTTCCTGTACTCGCCGGTATTGCAACGCCAGACCCATTCCGAAGAGCATGGCGAAAATCGAGAAAAAGTGGTGTTCGGCGAAGAAGGTTATGGATGCTCGCACGATCGCCTCGGACAACGACACCTCGCCCCATCGCCAGTCGGGTAACCGCAAATAAGAACAGGCGAAAAACTGCACGTTGACCACGGCGATACCGAGGATGGACAGGCCGCGCAAGGCATCGAGCAGGCTGATGCGCTTGGTTTCCGCGACCGGAGCGGCCGCGGGCACGCTGGATATCGTTTCCGTTTCGGTATTCATGGCCGGTATTGTGACAAGGGAGCAACGGTTTGACAACCGTCCGGTGTGCGGACAAAAAATCCATAATCCCAGCTTATCGGGATAAGCCGAGGATACAGGCGTGGGCACACTTGGGTTCCGCTCGGGCAAAACGAAGGTCTGCCTGTTTTTTGTGTCAAAAATGCAACATAGATGTAACCTTCTCAATGCATCAAAATCCGCCCAGGCCTTTTTTCACATACCATGGCCGGCCGAGGCGGTCTAGATCTGGAAGGAAAAAACGTATATGAAAGAACTGCTTCGGGAGCGGAGAATTGCCGCTTAGGCGGTACCTGTAAACGACGCCAGGGAAGGCCACAGTCACCCGTGATCAACAACGCACACGGGTGTCATTTTTTATGGGAGTCCGATGATGAAAAGATGGTCTCAGTCAGGCGTGGTTTTCGGCCTGATGCTATCGGCATCGGGGGGTTATTTTTGCGCCCAACTCACCATGCGGCAAGTGACCGGCAAGGCCGGCAGCGGACTACTCCATGCTCTGTGCAGTGGGTCCGAGGCGAATTGCGATAAGGTGATCAATAGCCGCTGGGCGGTATTACCACCCAGACCGGAAAAAGAAGTACCATCGGGGCTGATGGGTTCGTCTTGGAACTGGAGTTTTGCAAAATGCCCTCGGTAAATATCCTGACCCTCGTTTTTACCCCCGTCAGCGGGGGTCAACACCCCCAAGGAGGCGGTTTTAGGACGACTTTGCAAAACTCCAGTTGGAAATCGGAAGCCCTGGCCATGTCCTCGACCAGCTATTTCGGAATCCCGGTTTCCTCTTTCGGGGTCTTATATTTCACGTTTCTGACCGCCTGGTTTCTGGGAGTGGGTCGGCCGTAATTACGCCGGGCGCTACTGGCACCTGCTTCCGCTGGGGCTGGTGATCGTAAGCTGCCTCGGCTCCGTTGCTTTCATTCTATTGATGGCCCGCGTGATCAAGGCCTGGTGTCCGAGTTGCCTCCTGATCCACGGCATCAACTTTACTCTGCTCATACTCATGTTGCTGCTTTGGCCTCGCCGACAAAAGGCGACGGCCCCCGCGCATTCCACCCTTCGTGATGCCTCGCCGGGCTTGATCGTGGCGGCGGCACACCCCTCATTGCGCATGGCGGCGATCACGTTTATTCTGGCCTTTGTGACCTGGGCCGTCTGCCTGACCTCGGTCATCGGCTATAAACAGCCCGTCCAGGCCGCCGCATATAAAAACATGTTGGAAGACATTGTCCAAAAGCCCGAGGTTCTGACCGCTCTATACTGGCAGCAACAAAAGCAGGAAATCGCACCCCCTCGAGATGATCCGGCGAACGGGGGAACCGCCGAGTTATTGGTTTTCAGTGATATGACCTGCGTGGCCTGCCGACGTTTGGAGGCGGTATTGACCGAACAAGTCGAGCCTTTGTTTGGCCAAGGGATTCGCGTGGTGTTCAAGCATTATCCGCTCTGCAAGAAATACAACTCTTATGTGGAAGTCAGTTTGTCGCCAGAAACCTGCGCGGCCGCGTACGCGGCGGAAGCCGCCCGCCTGCAAGGAGGCGAGGAGATGTTCACCCGTATGCGTAACGAGATTTTCGGCCGGGCCGGTGAGCTTGATGACTTCGTTTACTCCACCGTGGCCACGCTATTGGGTTTGGACACCGCCCAATTCAACAAGGACAGGGCCGGCCAGGCGGCTCGGGATCGCGTGCGGGAAGATATCGAGCTGGGCCACCGACTGAGCGTGGAGCAGCCTCCCACGATTTTTCTCAATGGCCGTCGGGTATCCACCGTCGCCCGTGATAAAATCGAATTCTGGGAGAAGATCGCCGGCGAACTGGCCGCTACCACCACGCCGACAGGTTTGTCCCTCGCGGATCGTCACCCGGTTTCCCAGTAACAAGGGTCTGCCGCACCGGTCATTCTCTCTCTAACGCCGATATGGTTCACATGACTCGGATTACTCATCGGGTTTTACCATGGAGACCCGCCCAGGCGAGGCCCGCTAAAGCGAAGTTCCGCCGTGGCGGGGGAGGCAAGCGAGGTAAACTGCTCCAGGTTCTGATGGCGGTGCCTATCTGACCCCCAAGCAGTCTACCCGCCGTGGCGGGGGAGCACGGGGTCGGAGTTGTGTAACGCCAAGAATCCTGAGTGATTATGCTGGTGCGAGAATCATGCTGGTGCGAGAATCCTTTCTCGCACCCACACTACCATGCTGGTGCGAGAATCCTTTCTCGCACCCACACTAGGGGAATCCTTTCCCCTCTAACGCGGGATAGGAATCCCGACGCAGGACTGTCGAGATAGGAATCTCGACAGAGCGGTCCAGTGTCGAGATAGGAATCTCGACAGAGCGGCGGCAGGAATCTCGACAGAGCGGCGGCAGGAATCTCGACAGAGCGGCCTGTAAAAAAAGCACCGGCCGAAGTTAATCAACTCCGGCCGGTGTTCCATGTGATAGAGACTGTTTTTAGCAAAACAGCTATGACACGCGATTCAACCCCTTAGCTACGACGGCGGAGCAGGGCCAAACCGCTGAAGACCGCGAACAGCACCAAGCTGGCCGGTTCCGGAACGGCCGGGAGCATATACGGGGCGCTGCCATCCAGTGCCTGCGCGTTATCCATGGCCAAGCCCAGGCAAGAGAAGCCGCTGCTCAATACCGTGCTGCCCGAGATGCTGTTCAGACTGAAACCAAGGGCGCTCACTTGCCCACCTCCGGGCATGCTGCCGCTGGGAACGGTGCCTATCAAGGTGCCCGTACCGGAACCGTCGACAAAATCCCAGAACTGAAGGCTGCCGTCGCCGGGCGATACCAGCCGAACAGCCCGCCAGCCATAAGCGGTCGTGGTCTGTGTAAAAAGGAAACCGAACGGAACAAAGCTACCGTTCCGGACCGTTATCCATAACGAGTTGCCACCGGGATCAGTAAGGCCTGGCACACTACCCCAAACTGAGCCGGGCTCAATCCCGAGCTGGCCGGACGAAGTCCCGCCATTATTTCCAACTCGAATGCTCGCGGATCGTCCCGCACTGTTGAGGGCGCTCTCACCCCAGAGGATCGCATCGATCGTAAAGGTCTGAGCGACGGTCCCGTTGACGCCGTTCTGGTAGGTGAACCCATCGTTCCCATGCGAGCCGGTGTCGACGAACCGCGAGTAGGCGTCGTAACTGCCTATCGAGGTTGCGTTGATCCCCGCGTTGATCGGAGAATTAAAATCGCCGGCGGCGATATCCCCATACCCATCCTCCGACTTCGTCATGGGGGAGGTCTGGCTCGCGCTCGAGAGATCCACACCCATATTCCAAGTAATCACCGCTGCCGACGCCACGCTGGCAAACATGGCGCAGACAACACCAATAATTAAACCGCTTCTCATCCGAAACCTCCTTTTCCTCCAAAAGAAAAAACTTGTGTCGCGACACTGATCCACGTGATCAATTCACACGGCACTTAAACTGATTCCATTAACCCAACGAGACGCAAACAATCGACATGCTTCATTCGCGATAGGATGCCTCCTTTCCCTCCAAGGACTTGGGTTGTGACCTTACATCACAAACTTGATTCCACCTCATTACGACCCGAACGAACACTTCGTGCTCCATCACGATCTGGATGGAGGCACAATGTTTTCCCGTTTGCCCGGATTGGACATGCACCTGATCCGGAACACACCTGCGCGCATTATAAACAATTGTATTTCCGCATGCAACAAAAAAATCTATGCTTTCCAATTTATTTAAGAGGTTCAATCGGAAAAAGTGTTTAATCAAATGGTCAAAAAAATACATAAGTTTTTTTATTGCAATGGTTTATACTCAAATGATAAGGCATTTTGCATAGGTTCAAAAAACAGTATAATCGTCCATAAGTATCTTCCATAAAATGGCTTATGAATAATAAAACGCAATGCTAAATAGAGCGAACCCTCCATTACTCATTAGCAAAGGGGAAGTTTATATGCTAAAAAAGTTACTAATTTTTGTCACCGCTTTTGGCTTTCTGGACAAATTCGATGAATTGTTCCTTGGGGATGAAACCGACGGCACGTTGGTAGCTGCCGTCGGGAGCGACGATGACGGCGGCCGGGAAGGAGGTGACCCCGTACTTGGCCATGTAATCGACGTAGCGCGGCCCGCCGCCCGCTTCCACGAGGAGGTTGATGGTATCGGCGAAATGCTTTTCAACCTTGGGATCGGATAAAACCTCGCTGCTGAGCATCCGGTTGGAGGAATTGTCCGTCCACGATTTGTAGAAGATAAACAGGTATTTGCCCTTCTCCCGGGCCTCGGCCTCGGCCGGCCCGAATTCGGAATGGTCCAACCGCCAGTTATAGGCGAAACACCCGCTGCTGGTGGCCAGAATGAAACCGGCCGCCGCCGCGCAGAAATACATCCGAACCCGCTTCAAAATCGTCATGCGGTTATTCATGGCCGTTAAGTTATCCAACAAAACCCCCGTCTCGCGGCTATCAGGCGGCGACCATCGCCTGGGCTGCCGGCTTGGCCGGTCGGTTGGTCGCAAAAACCGTCTGGAACAAATCCACCTGGTCCAGTTTGTAACGATAGTCCACTTCTAAATTCGTCTCGCGAATCAGATCGTGCAGGTTCAAGTCGCTGCGCCAGCCCAGATGTTGGCACAGAGGACAAAGCCATTTCTCCAGCCGGGCCATTACGCGGTTGGCCGACTGGAAATGATTGATGATCACGATCTGCCCGCCCGGCCGCGTCACCCGCCGGGTTTCCTCGATCAACCGCACCGGATCACTGACCACGGTGACCACGTGGCTGAGCAGCACGTGATCAAAGGTGTTTTCCTCGAAAGGTAATTCCAGCGCATTACCCAGCACCAGAT
Source organism: uncultured Planctomycetales bacterium (assembly GCA_964401335.1). GTDB lineage: Bacteria > Planctomycetota > Phycisphaerae > UBA1845 > PWPN01 > JAAYCU01. The sequence goes on along the minus strand of CAYNYK010000003.1, from coordinate 58,869 downwards.
TCACCCAATCCATGTTGTATTTGATCGTCCGTTCTCGGGCCCGGCGAAGCATGCCCTCGCTCAGATCGATCCCGATTACGCGGGCGTGGGGAGGATAACTGCTCAACGCCAACCCTGTCCCCACCCCCACATCCAGTACGCTTTCGCCGGGACGAATGTTCATGTGGGCGATCGCCTTGGTCGTGCGGCGATGCACGATGGCGGGCCAGAGGAGATCATAAAAATGGGCCCAGATATTATAAATCTTGCGGGTCGATTTTTCCTGCATAGGGTTACACCTTTCAAAGGCCATCAATTTATCCATCTTTCGCGGTTCTGGCAAGAAAAAACTGCGATCAAGGCGGGTGTCGGGTGAGGAGGCATCCGAGGAAAGGTGGCACAGGGAATCCGACTTGCCTGGAATATTCGCGATATGCTCGGCGGTCTTATAAGCACGGGCAAACCCTTGTCTCGCCGCGGCGTGACAAGGGCCTGCCCATGCCACCCTGCCCTTAAACCTCGGCTGCACCCGTCGGGTGACTGGGCCCAGAAAAACGTGGCTGCGGCAGAGTCCGGCGGCCTGGGGGCGAGAAACCGTCATTCCCTCATAAGGGACCGGTGTTCCACCGACCCGACCAGGATCCCGTACCAGGTTACATGGGGAGTCAGCCGAGACGGGTCGAATTCGATGGCCACGGGGGTCAGGTTTAGTTCGGCCAGGACTCGGGCGGCGGCCTCCGTGCTGACCAGCGAGGCCCAGCCGTGGGCCTCCAGCCGCTCGTGGAGTCTTTCGCAGATCATTTGGTTCTGTTCCTGTTCGGCCGGCGTGGGCTCTCCGATATTCCGCAAGGGTAGCATGGCTACCGTGCCCAGCGGTTTGCTGGTTGTCAGTTGGCGGGCCAAATCCTGGGCCACCGTATTCACGTCGGCGGCGTTGGAGACCGCGCTGGCCGTGATCTCTCCCCCGGCCAATTGAATCAATCGCAAACGCACGCAAAGCATGGACTGGTTCTGGAGATTTTTGACCAGTTCCCCGCTCGTCACCTGGCCGACCATGGCCCGCACTTCCTTGGGCTTTGCGCCGAACCGCCCGATCACCCGTTCCAGCCGATCCACCACATATATACCCGGCTGCCGATGGCGTGTGTTTCCGGCCAGCCAGGCGGCCATTCCCGAAAACGCCGGCGGGGCGACCACCGCGCATGGATAATTGGCCCCGGCCGCCTGGAGCATGGGGACGACCTGAGGCCACCATTGGCGGGCCGGGCCGGTATAGAGCGCAACCATCGGGCAGTTGTGCGCTTTCAATTCGTCGCGGGCTTCGGCCAGAGCGGCCGCCGTCGCCCCGCCCTCGTCGGCGCTATCTCCGATGACCCAGATAACCGTCAGGTCGCCGCCTAACTGAACCAGAAAAGCGTCGAGCGACTGGCGGTCCACCACCGGCGGCGTATCCGGATAAACGTAGGACGGTCGTGTGGCTGCCGGTTTGCGGTCGAGCGTCGAGGAGTCCGTGGGCGGACAGCCGACGATGGCACAAAGACCCGTCATCACGCCGAGCGTCAGCCTAACCCCAGATCGTAAACATGAAATTACGGATCGGTTCATGGACTATCCATCAGATACCGGCGTACCGGCCTGAGGGGTATTATCCATGAACCGACCGAACTGTGCAAAAATTTTTATGACCGAAATCCTTGCGTATCGATGCATCCGAAGAAAGATGGCACGGGGAATTTCGACTTACTTGGGAATATGCGCGCTCTGCTGCGCGAACTCAAAAGCACGGGCAAACCCTTGTCCCGCTATGGCGTGACCAGGGCCTGCCCATGCCACCCTGCCGGTATTATCCATGAACCGACCGAACTGTGCAAAAATTTTATGACCGAAATCCTTGCGTATCGATGCATCCGAAGAAAGATGGCACGGGGAATTTCGACTTACTTGGGAATATGCGCGCTCTGCTGCGCGAACTCAAAAGCACGGGCAAACCCTTGTCCCGCTATGGCGTGACCAGGGCCTGCCCATGCCACCCTGCCCCTGAACTTCGGATGCAACCTTTCCCTATCCGCTAGGCCTTATTCAGCCTTCGCCGGTGGGTATTTCACCGAGCAGCCGTAAGGCTTGGTCTCCGGTTTGCTGACCGCCTTGCCGTCGAGCAAGTCCTTGATGGCCTCCTCGACGTAGTTGGTCTTACCCTGATCGTCGATCGCGCCCATGTAGGCCAGCTTGCCGTGCTTGTCGATCACAAACATATGCGGTGTGTTCGTGGCCCCGTAGGCGCGTCCGACCTTGCCCTCCTCGTCGAACAAAATCGGATAAGCCAACCCAACCTCGGCGGCCCATACCCGGTTCTGTTCGGGTTGGCGTCCGTGGGTCGTATCGATGCCCAGCCAGATCACACCCTTGCCGGCGTACTTGGCGTAGGTTTCCTGCATGACCCGTTTTTTCTGATGGGCTTCGCGGACCACCGGGCAATCGCGGTTCAGCCATTCGAGGACCACGATCCGGTCCTTGAACTCGGACAGGGTAAAGGTTTTCCCTAAGGAATCCTTCAGGCTGAAGTCCGGGGCCGCCTTCCCGATCTCGGCCTTGGCTTCAGCCGCGGCGGATGCGGCGTTCAGTTGGGTGTAGACCAAGGCGCAGAAGCTCAGACTCAGTAGGACGGTAACAACGGTTTTGATTCTCATCGGCGTAACTCCTTTTCGGTAAGAGACTTTATATCCCAGTCCCAGACGGCTAAAGCTTTCGTTTACTTTGTAACCGACAAGCCCCTATCCTTTCTTTGGAGTTTAGGCCAGCCGGCCATGAAAGAGTATAAACCACGTCCGGTAAAGGGGCTATTTTTTTAACGACTTGCTGTGCGGCAATCAGTGGCGATGTTCCGATAATCAACAAGGGTATCCTTGATGAAACTTTTTTCCAGGGTGGGGGGTAAATATTTTATTGGAACCCGCCCCCCCAATAGTCTATGATAGTAGAGGGGGACGACCCGGTGGGGAGTCGACCCGACGGCCTGAGATGGGAGACGGCCAATGTCCGATCCTAAGATGTTTACATCAAAAGATTTAAAACCGATCATCAGCAACTGGCCTTATGAATCGGGCCAGATCAACGTCCGTAAAATCCGGGGCGAGAACAATCAGGTCAAGATTCAGATGCGGGTTGATCTGGGTGTATTACAGATCGAGCCGCACGGCCGGCCGGACGGTCGGCGTCCGCACAATTGCGAATCGCTCCTGGAATATCATCAGAAACAATGCGCCATCTATATCGAACGCAACGGGACCGACCTGGGGTTCGTCCTGAACGCGGAGGAATGTCAGGACCTGCGCGAGGAGGCAGTGCAGTATTACAAACGCTACCTGGCCAACTTCGTGCTCGAGGATTACGAAGCGGTCATCCGAGACACGCAGCGCAACCTCGACTTGCTGGACTTCTGCGCCAAGTACGCCGAAAACGAGGCGGACCAGTTGGCCATGGAACAATATCGGCCTTACATCATCATGATGAACGCGCGGAGCAAGGGGCTGCTGAGCATGGACCACGGGGCGTATCGCACGGCCCTGGTCCACGTGGAGAACGGCCTCACCACGATAAAAAACTTCTTCGAGCGTTTCGGCATGCCGCACGCGTACCGGATGAGCGGAGAGGTCCAGGTCCTCAAGGCCCTGCGCCGGCAGGTGCGCGGCTTTCTGCCCGTGGATCCCATTCGCAAACTGAAAAGCCAGCTCAACCGCGCCCTGCGCGATGAGCGCTACGAGGACGCCGCCCGTTTGCGCGACGAGCTCAATACCCTGCTGCAGGAACCCAAAGAAACCATCTAAGGGCTCGCTCAAAAATAACTTGGACAATTATTCCTTTCGTTCGTCATCTGTTGCCTAGCGCTACATGATCAGGATATACCGGCCATCAGACGAATTCGACGCAAGTGCCGCCTTGTTATATATGGAGCTGGACGAGCGGCGGCGAGGTGGATGGGCAGTGGCGGAGGCCCATAAACTGGGTCGGGGCGGGATTAACGGCGGTGGCGATAGGACTATCGCGGACGACGATCACCGCCGGGTTACGGGAACCGGTCCTGCCAACCAAGAAGCGATTGGTGGCGGGGAAATGGATATATCACCTCGGAAGCAGGGCGCATAGCTCTGGCGGAGATCGCTTTCCACCCGTTGACCGGCCGGAAATCTCTCATCGAGTTCGTTATGGCGACGAACGGGGTCATTCACCATGAAGGTCACGTAATTGCCAAAGTCACACCTTGTCGGAAATGAGGTCAAGTTGCACTTGCAGGGATGCAGGAATAGAATGACCGCATTATGAAAACATTACTACCCTTCCTCATTGCACCGATCCTGGCGACAGCGGTATTCGCTTCCGCAACACCGGACAAGCCGAATATCATCGTCATTCTGGCCGACGATTACGGATGGGGCAGCGTCGGCTGCTATGGCGCGCCTCCGGAATTGAAAACGCCGAACCTCGACCGGCTCGCCAGCGAAGGCCGGCGGTTTACCCAGGCCTACGCGCCGGGTTCGCTCTGTTCTCCTTCCCGCTACGCTCTGATGACCGGCCGCTATTATTGGCGCACGGGCGTCAAGGACGGCTTCGTTTTACATGTCGATGCGCCTTTGCACATCGAAACGAATCGGCTCACCCTGGCGTCCTTATGCAAGGCCCAGGGTTACGCGACCGCCGCGATCGGCAAATGGCACCTGGGATTGACAACCGGTCGCGTAAAGGATTGGAGCCAACCGCTCCGACCGGGCCCGCGGGATATCGGTTTTGACTATTTCTACGGCCTGGCGGCCAATATCAGTAACGGCCCGAACAGCCTCATCGAAAATGAACAAGTCACCGGGCACATTCCCGGCGAACCTATCATCAATCACGTCACAGGCCCGGCAACCACCATAACGACCGGCATTCAAAAACAATGGGAGCCCGACCGCGTCATGGAGACGTTGACCAAGAGCGTCACCCGGTGGATCGAAGCCAACCACGACCGGCCGTTCTTCATGTACTATGCGCCGATCGCAGTCCACGAACCGATCACGCCTCATCCGCAATTCACCGGCAGCCCCTATGGCAAATACGGCGATTTCATCCAGGAACTCGACTGGAGCGTGGGGCAGATCCTCGAGCAACTCGACAAACTCAAGCTCGCCGATAAGACCTTGGTTATTTTCACGAGTGATAACGGGGGCGTGGTGAATCCGCGCAACCAGAGTTCCGCCGAGGCCATCAAGGCGGGCCTGGCGATCAACGGGCCGCTGCGCGGCGGCAAGAACTCGGAATGGGAAGGCGGTTTTCGGGAACCGTTCATTGTCCGCTGGCCCGGCCGAGTCCCCGCCGGCACGGTAAGCGATCAGGTTATCTGTCTTACGGACATACTGGCTACCCTGGCCGGTATTTTCCAGGTGCCGCTACCGAAGGATAACGCCGAGGACAGCTTCGACATGTTGCGTGCTTTCACGGAACCCCAACCCGGCAAACCTATACGCGATCATGTCATTGTTCAGGCGGGCAATGCCATTTACGGCCTTCGTATGGGCGATTGGAAACTGATCGAGCGGGCCAATGTGCCGCAGTTCGAGTCCGTTCGCAAAAGGAGCGGCCCAAAGCAAGCCGCCAAGGGAGCCAAAATCACGCCGCAAGAAGACGAATTATTCAACCTCAAGGAAGATCCATCGGAAACTCAAAATGTTTTGGCCGCCAACACTGAGATCGCGGCGAAGATGAGAAAGTTTCTATCCGCGGCCCGGGACCAAGGCCATACGCGACCGGACGCCTTGTCGGCAACCCCGACCACGCGGGCCGCCGACGGCAGACCCCATTTTCTGTTCGTTTACACCGACGATCAGCGCTGGGACGCCATGGGGGTCGTGCAACGCGAGCAAGGCGAGCGGGGCCGATTCCCGCAGTTCCAGACGCCGAACATGGATCGCCTGGCGGCCGAGGGTGTGCGGTTTCGCAATGCGTTCGTCACCTGCTCGCTCTGTTCCCCGAGCCGCGCGGCGTTTCTCACCGGTCGATATAATCACCTGAACGGGGTGGCCAACAATGCCACGCCTTTTCCGGAAGACAACATCACCCACGCCACCCTCTTACGGGCGGCGGGCTATACGACGGCGTATATCGGCAAGTGGCACATGGATCAGCAGCGCGGCCAGCGCCCGGGTTTCGATTATTCCGCGAGTTTCGTCGGCCAGGGCAGGTACTTCGATTGCCCGTTCGAGATCAACGGCCAAGTCACGCCGACCAGCGGGTGGGTTGATGATGTCTCGACCGACTATGCCATCGAATTCATGAAAAAGCATCGCGACCGGCCTTTCTCCATGATCGTCGGCTACAAGGCCTGTCATGGACCGTATGACTTACCGGAACGGGCCAAGGACCGTTTCGCTAACGCCGTTGTCCGGCCGGTTCCCAATCTGGATGTCCGCGCCATCTACCGGCCGGCTCGTGACGAGTCGAAAAAGAAGGAGGACGCCGCTTCGCGCCCGGCCGCCAACCAGAAAAATAAAGGACATCTCGATTACCTCCGCAGCGTTTCAACGGCGGACGATAATCTCGGACGACTGCTCGCGGCGCTCGACGAACTCGGTTTGACCGAGAACACCGTGGTCGTTTTCGCCAGTGATAACGGGTATTACCGAGGCGAGCACGGGTTGGGCGACAAACGCACCGCGTATGATGAATCCCTCCGTATCCCGCTGATTATTCGGTATCCGAAACTTGTACCGAAGGGGAAAACGCTCGACGAAATGGTTTTGAATATCGATCTGGCCCCAACCTTCCTTGAACTCGCGGGGGTGGCCGTGCCCAGCGATATGCAAGGCCAAAGCTGGGTGCCGCTGTTAACAGGCAAAAAGGTGGATTGGCGAAAGGCGTTTCTCGCGGAATATTTCCTGGAGAATCAATATGCTTTCAGCCCATCGGTGGTCGCCGTCCGCACCGAGACCGCCAAGCTCATCAAATACCCCGGCCACGAAGAGTGGACGGAGCTGTTTGATCTCGCGAACGATCCCTACGAGACGAAAAACCTCGTCGACGATCCGCAATATGGAAACCTCCTGACGCAAATGCAGGAGGAGTTCGAGCGGCAGGTCAAGATCACCGGTTATGTCGTCCCGGACTACGCGGACAAGCCCGGTGAGATGCCCGAGAAACCGGAACGGAAAAAGGTGAGCCCACCAAAGAAAAACCCAGCCCACGAACCCTGACGTACGGCCGCCGAGATGGATAGGACAACCTCATCTTTAATCGCGGAGCATGGTAAACATCCCGCCGATTGAGAAACCACGGCACTTTACAGGAGACGCTTCGTCGGCTCCCAAAAGTTACTTGGCACCTTAAAATTAAGCAGGAACGTGGGAATAGGTGCATTTCATACCTATCATTCCTCCCATCCTCCGCCCAGCGCTTTATACAGGGCGATCAGGTCGGTGGTAATGGTCGTTTCACTCTGAACCAGGGCTTCTTGAGACGCGAACAATGTGCGTTGAGCTTCGAGTACATTCAGAAAGGCGGCCATGCCGTTGGTGTAGAGTTGCATACTCAGTTCGGTGGCTTTTTGGCTGTTCCGAACCGCCTCCTCGAGTGACTGGCGCCGAATTTGTTCGTTCGAATAGGCGGACAGCGCGGCCTCCACCTCATTCAAGGCGTTCAGCACGGTCAGCTCGTAGGTGGCCAAGGCCTGCTCCTGGCGAGCGTTTTGAATTTCGATGTTCGCCCGAATACTTCCTCCCTGGAAAATCGGCCAGGAAATCGCCGGTCCCACCGACCAGAACAGGCTGTCGCGTTCAAGAAGCAACCGGATGTCCCGACTCTGTGCACCAAAGGAGCCGGTAAGCGAGAACCTGGGGAACAAGTCCGCGATGGCTTCACCAATGCGTGCGGTGGCCGCCGCGAGTTGCCTTTCGGCGGAACGTATGTCCGGTCGCCGACGGAGCAGCTCGGAAGGCAACCCGACGGGCACATCGGCAGGCGGCGCGGGAATCGCCGCGGCCTGTTCGAGCTCAGGTAATAGCCCGCCCGGCGAGAGTCCGAGGAGGATGCTTAAGCGGTAAATGGTCTGACGAATCGCATCCTGCAGCACGGGAACCTGCGAGGTCGTGGTGGCCAGTTGCGTCCGGGCTTGGGCCTCTTCCAGTCTGCTCGCGAATTCCGCCGAGACCCTCTCCTGGGTCAACTCAACCGTTTCGCGCTGGGTTTCGATATTCTCAAACGCGATCGCCAATCGTTGCTGGTATCCCCTCAACTGTACATAGTTGAGGGCCACTTCCGACACCAACGAAACGATGACCGATCGCCGATCCTCCTCCGACGCCGCGATATCCGCTTCGGCCGCCTCGACGCCACGCCGCAAACCGCCGAACACATCCAGTTCCCAACTGGCGTCGAATCCCGCCTGGAAGATGTTCTGACCACGATGCGCGGCCTGGTTGTCATCCGACGTTTTATTGTTGATGGCACTGGTGAGAACCTGGTTGGCCGTCCCGGTGGCGATTTCCACGGGATCAATACCTTGGCCGGCGGCCAGCGATTGGACGGCCGAATTGATGGCCGTGTTGCGGGCGTCCTTGAGCAGGTTGGTGTCGTTCGAGGACTTGGCCCCCGTATTCAGGCTGGATCCTCGATAGTTGTAATCGCCGGACAGACCGACCTGCGGCCAGAGACCGGCGGCGGCGGAGTTGCGTTGGGCCCTGGCCTCGCGGACGCGCGCCGTGGCGATTTTCAGGTCCAGATTCGATTCAACGGCCCGGCTGATCAGCGAATCGAGCGTCGGATCATTCAGTCGCTTCCACCACATGGCCACATCGCACGGTTGACTGGTCGGCCGGGTGGTCGGGCTCGCGGGCTGAGTCGCCGCCGCGTCCGCTTTCAGTTCGCTCCAATCGGCCGGCGTGGTCACGTCCGGACGCGTGTAGTTCGGTCCGACCATGCATCCGCCGGTTACGCTTCCAGCCAGAAAAATCAACCAAACCGATACCTGTCTCATGGGACATCTCCACGTTATCATGAACCACGGCCGGGGCCGCGCGGGTCGAGGGCCTAAGGATGTTTTTACTCGTACCGGAGAGCCTCAATCGGGTCGAGGTGGGCGGCTTTCCACGCCGGGTAGTATCCGAACAATATGCCGACACTCGCCGAAACCACCACGGCCGCGACGATCGCCCCCACCGATAACTCGGTCGGCCAGTTAAGCATCATCCGCACCAGGGCCGACGCTCCCCGTCCCAAGGCAATTCCCAGCCCTCCGCCGAGCAGACATAAGGCGACCGCTTCGACCAAAAACTGGCGAAGAATGTCGCGCGGCTGGGCGCCGACGGCCATGCGCAACCCGATCTCGCGGGTACGCTCGGTTACCGAAACCAGCATGATGTTCATGATCCCAACCCCGCCGACGATGAGGGAAATCGTGGCCACGCACAACAACAGATTCGTCATCATGGAGGTGGTCGAAGTGAGCATGTTGTGCATCTCGGTCATGTCCCGCACGTCGAAATCGTTGGCGGCGGCGTCTTGCAAATTATGGCGCTTCCGAAGTAACTCGGTGATCTGTTTGATCGCCGGTTGGATCGACTTGGCATCCCGGGCCACCGCGAGAATCTGGTCGACGTTGGTGAAGCGTCTTAACATGGGGTTGTTCGCCGCCTGCACTTCGGATTGCTCCGGATAGAGACTGGTCTGTCCGCTGGGATAGAGATTACTCAGCGTATTCAGGGAACTGTTGCCGCTCGAGCTGCTGATACTTTGGTTGGTCGAGCCCAGGGCCGAGCCGGTCACCCGGTACTTGATGGTGGACCAGGGAGCGATGACAATATCATCCTGATCCATGCCCATCATGTTGGCCCCCTTTTTGTTCAGAACGCCGATGACCCGAAAGGTAACATTCTTCACGCGGATTTCCTGGCCGATGGGCGAGCGACCCTGAAACAACTCGCGTACCAACGTCTGGCCGATGACGCAAACGCGATTGCCGTTGAGGATGTCCCGCTCGGAAAACATCTTGCCTGCGGCCAAACGGCCCCACTGCCGGACCTCCAGAAAGGCGGGGGTCGTGCCGTAGATATTATTGGGTTCCCAGTTACGACTTCCATAAACAACCTGGGTGCGGGCCCGCACCACCGGGGCGGCGGTAAGCACCGCGGAACATTTGCGGAGAATCGCGTCGCAATACTGGGGTGTTTGAGTGGTACTGCGGCCGGTACCGGAAGGAACCCCCGCCGTGGTGGTCGTGCCGGGCATGATGAGCAACACGTTCGCGCCCATGGTGGAGATACCCTTTTGAATTTGCGACGAGGAACCCGCGCCGATTTCCATCATGGCGATGACCGCACCGACACCGATCACGATACCCAGCGTGGTCAGCGCCGCCCGCATGGGATTGCGTCGCAGGGCCCTCATGGCGGTCTTGCTGGTGCGTAAGATTCTCATATACCGGCCCCTTCCATCTCGCAGGGCTGCGCTCCTGAAATCCTTTGCGGGTCGTTGCGGTCGGGCAATACCCCGTTCAGGATAGCACCGTCGCGAATATGAATGATGCGGTTGGCGTACTTGGCGACATTGGCATCGTGCGTAACCAAGACGATGGTCAGACCGTCTTCCGTGTTGAGCTGTTGAAATATACGGAGCACGTCCACGCTCGTTTTGGAGTCGAGATTCCCCGTGGGTTCATCGGCGAACAGCAGGGGGGGATGATTGACCAGAGCGCGGGCGATGGCCACTCTCTGCTGCTGGCCGCCCGACAACTGCGAGGGTTCGTGATCCAAACGATCCTCCAGCCCAAACCGGCAGAGCATGTCCCGAGCCCGGCGCCGGGTTTCGCGTTCCGAAAGATGCTCAGCCGTGTACGTCAGGGGCATGGCCACGTTATCCAAGGCGCTCGTGCGCGGCAGGAGGTTGAAATTCTGAAACACGAAGCCGATCTTTTGGTTCCTTTCCATGGCCCGCTGCGCGATCGACAACTTCGATACGTCCTTGCCGTCCAACCAGTATCGACCGGAACTCGGCCGATCGAGGCAGCCCAGAATATTCATCAAGGTGCTCTTGCCCGAGCCCGAGGCGCCCATCAGGGCGACCAACTCGCCGCGCTCGACGGTCAAGGAAACGTTCTTGAGTACCGGCACGCTGATTTCGCCGAGATAGTACGTCTTGCAGATATCTTCAAGTTGAATCATAGGCATGACTCAGCCTCACAACCATGTCGCTGCGCTCACATGGGCGGTGGTGGACCGCTTCTTCGGAAGCGCGGCAACTTCGGCAGGAACGGATTGGTGCTACCCGTGGATTGGCTGGCGGTACGGTTTTCTTCCTCGCCGGTTACCACCGGCAGATTCTCGGTCAATCCCTCCCCTTGCACCACCGTCTTAACGTCATCCGTAGCGCCGACTTGGACGAAAACAGGCCGCACGAATTGCCCTTCGGGAATCCACAATACACCGGGACGATCCTGATCATGCACGCGCTCGGTCGGTCGGGAAGCGGCGGGACGGGCTTCCTGATTCGGTAAAGCCGCGGCGGTTTCATTTTCGAAGGCTTTGCGCGCTTCGGGCGCAATTTGCTCCGGGGTCGGGGTCCATTCCAAAGCCTCGTTGGGGACCATCAGCACATGATCATGACGTTCCAACTCGAACTTAACATCCGCGGTAAGATAGGGTAACAATCTGCCTTGAGGATTGTCGGCCACCACCTCGACGGTATAGGTGACGACGTTTTGAGTCATCGACGCGTTTAGACGAATCTTGCCCACCCGCCCCTTGAACGTTTCATTGGGAAACGTGGTTACCGTGAACGTTACCGGCTGACCGGGATGCAATCGACCGATATCCGTTTCGTTGACGGCCACCCAGACTTGAATGCGGGTCAGGTCTTTGGCGATCAGGAAAAGGCTGGGGGCATTCATGCTCGCGATAACGGTTTGACCGATATTGACGCGTCGATCAATGATGACCCCCTTGACCGGCGAGGTAATGGTTGTATAGCCCAAATTGCGCCGGGCCCGTTCCTCCATGCCTCTGGCCTGGGCCAGGTTGCCCTGGGCCTCGATGATCGCCGCTTCATTAATCAAGACCGTCGCTTTGGCGACTTCGTAGGACGCCTTGTAGTTGTCGTAGTCCGTGGCCGCCAGCGCCGATGATGATGCACCCAATTTCTGGGCTCGTTCCCAGTTTCGCTCGGCCTGATACAGCTTGGCCTTCGCCTGCTCCAGGTCCGCCTCGGCCCGGCGCAACCCGCCCTGCGCGGACAAGACCTGGGCCTCGGCCTGGACCAACTCAGACTTGTAGAGGGCATCGTCAATCCGCGCCAGTACCGTTCCCGCCTCTACCGGCGAGCCGTAATCCACCGTCTTGCCGTCCGCGTCCGTGCCGAACGACAGAATCAGACCACCCACCTGGGCACCGACATCGATGACTTCCTCCGGTTCAATGGTGCCGGTTGCCGGGATAAAGACAACCAAATTTCCCCGGCTGACCGTTTCCGTGCGATAAACAACGCTCGGCGCACTACCGCGGTTCCAATACAAGGCACCGGCCCCGACCAGCAAACCCGCAAGGATAATAAGTATCAGGATCTTTTTCATAGCCAAACCCCGATGTCCACGCCCCCCCGATCCGACCCCTATGAATATTGACCTAACCGCCACCATTCCTCCTGAATTCTATCATAATGAACCTTAAGGTTAGATGAAGACGCATCAAACGAAGACCCTCCGCAAACGGGCACATCCGCCACACATTTAGGTCATGACGGTCGGATCGGTCAGCGTCAGGCGGACGCTGAAAGTCGTGCCCTGGCCGACTTCGCTCTTGAACGTAATCGTTCCGCCGTGGGCCTCGACAATGGTTTTACAGATCGCCAACCCCAAACCGCTACCTCCCTCCTCACGGCTACGGGCCTTATCGACCCGGTAGAAACGCTCAAAAATGTGGGGTTGATTCTCGATCGGGATTCCCAGCCCCGTATCACTGATGGTCAGCAAGACACTGCCGCCATTCATGGCCAGCGCAACTTGGACATGTCCTTCCCGACGGTTGTACCGGATGGCATTGGTAAGCAGGTTCGTGATCACTTGAGTCATCCGAGATACATCGACGTTCAATTTCGCGGGGCGAAGATTAGCCTCCACAACCACCCCCTTGGCCTCCGCCAACGGGGCAACCATGGCCATACAGCTTTCCACGACCGCGCGCAAGTCGGTGTATTGCCGGTTCAACGCAAACCGCCCGGCATCGGCGCCCGCCAAAAATAAAAGCGAATCGACCAGGTCCTTCATCCGACTCGATGCCCGCTGGCAGGTCTCGATCGTTTTGCGGTACTCCTCCGCCGAGCGTTCCCGTGAAAGGGCCAGTTGAACATGCGTGTGGATAACGGACAACGGCGTGCGCAGCTCGTGGGACGCATCGGCCGTGAACCGGACTTGTTGCTGAAAGGCCGCCTCAAGCCGGGTAAACATCTCGTTGAGTACGACCGCCAGACTCCCCAACTCGCTCTGGACTTCCGCGATAGGGATGCGGCGGGACAAGTTGGACGCGGAAATCTCCTGGGCCACCGCGGTAATCGCTCGGATCGGTCGCACCGCGCGGAGGGAGACCAACCATCCGCCAACCAAGCCGATGACCAGCACCCCGGCGCCGATCGCGGTGAGCCGGAAGGCCAGATGCCGTAATTCGGTTTGCAGTGGACGCGTGGATATCCCCATCAACACGCGCGTCCAACGAGGGCCGTTGACATACGCTTCACGAAACTCGCCTCTTTTTCGGATACCGGGCGGACCGGGAGCCGGCGGCCGCGATGACCGTTCCGGTCGCGCACCGGCGTACGAAACGGTGGCAGCGATGGCGGCACTCGAACACCACATGACCCGGCCGTCAAAGTCCCAAATTACGTAGTAATCCGCGCCCGGCCGATCGTCCGTAAATCGTTCGGCCAGGGCGGCGGGGACTTCGAATTCCAAGGCCGGCGGCTCTGGCCATGAACGACGTGGTGAGCCGTCGGTCGATTGAGTCGCCGATGCCGAAGATTGCGAGACTGCGCCGGAGGGGGCGGGATCAGCGGGTTGGGACTGCGCTGAATTCTTATCCGTAGACGACTCTGTGGATGAAGCGTCTGGTATCTTTGGCAGGCGAAACCCCGTAGCCAGTATCTGGACCGAGCGTTCCAAATCGCTATCAAACTGTTCTATTCGAGCTCCCGATATGGCAAAGTACGAGGCCGTTCCAAATCCGATGAGCACAATGGTCAGCAGACCGGCATGCCAAAGCTGAAGCGTCCATTGGATGGACCTAAACATGCAGTTGGTACCCCTCGCCCCGACGGGTGGCGATAAAATCCTTCCCCAGCTTTTTTCGCACATTAGCGATATGAACATCGACCAGGTTGGAAAGGGTGTCGCTGTCTTCGTCGAACAAGTGTTCATAAATCATCGTTCGACTAACCAGCTTGCCCTTGTGCAGCGCGAGGAGCTCAACCAGAGCGTATTCGGTCGGCGTCAGGGCCACTACCTGCCCACCCTTGCGGACGGTGCGTTCGGCCGTATTCACCGTAACATCTCCGATCGCGATGACCGTCGTCGCCTGGCCCGCGCCCCGCCGAATCAGGGCGCGCAGTCGGGCCTGTAACTCGGTCAGTTCAAAAGGTTTCGTCAGGTAATCATCCGCTCCGGCATCGAGGCCTCGAACCCGGTCGGGCAGCGTGTCGCGGGCGGTCAAAATAAGCACGGGCGTCGATTTGCTCTTCCGAAGCTCGCGGAGCAGGTCCCACCCACTCATGCCGGGCAACATCAGGTCAAGCACGATCGCGTCATAATCGGTCCCGGCCGCCTTGAATAGACCCTCCCGGCCGTCCGAAGCCTCGTCCACGGCGTATCCGCTCTCGCGGAGCGCCTGTACCAGCGCCTCCAACAAATCGGGTTCGTCTTCAATCACCAACACGCGCATGGGAGGCCCCAAACGGCTTTGTATGTGACCATTTACCCAGGTCATGTTAACGCAAATAACCTTAAGAGCACATGAAGACCTCCTCTATATGAGCAAAAATTGACTCGCCCGATCTCCCACCAGACAAGCAGGGCATCGAAACATCGTTTTTCCGAGATACCGGCGAGCTGAGCTTGTCGCTCTTGAAAGTTCCAATCCAATAATAACGATGTTCCCGCCTTTTTCAGCATTTATGCATGAATGGCATCCAAAATTCAATATTTATTGCAATTAGGCGTATCCCCAACCGCTCAAGACGGTAGTCCGTCGTCTCGGAAATAGAGAGAACGTAATACTCTATACTCTCAAGAAAAAGGCCGGAATGTGTAAGAAATATCCACCAACCACGAATAAAAAGGGGTATTCCCGCATACGGCCGTACGGGTGGCGGATAAACCGTCCTTTTTAAGACCAGAGGCCCCAAAAGATTGTATATGAGGGATTCAGAACGATTATTCAGGTGGCCATAACTATTGGGGTTCCGGACTGAACCATGCATATTGAATCGGGACAACGGCTTTACGTCTCCGCGCATGTTGAGCGAACCGTCGTCAAGGCGAATCGTGGCCCGCACGCGTTCACCCTGATCGAGGTTCTCGTCGTCGTTTCCATCATTTCCTTTCTGGTGTCCATCATGCTTCCTTCATTGGGCAAAGCCCGAGAGTCCGCCCGGACGGCCGTGTGTGCGTCGAACCAGCATCAGTTGGCTGTCGCGGCGACGGCCTACGCCTCCACCAACAAAGACTGGTTGAACCCCATCGAGGATTGGTGGCCGTCATCGACCGACAGCGACCGTGTCGAAGTCACCTTTCGGGTCATTCTGTTCCCTTACGCGGGGCGAAACCAGTATGTTTTCGATTGCCCGGCCGAGCGCATGTACATCTATTCGGACGGGTACTCCGAGGCCGACGAGCGACGCACCTTGTCCCTTAACGGACCCACCACCACCGACCGGGAACGCTATCCCCTTATTTACGGAATCAAGCATCCTCTGGAGCGGTGGAATTTCGGCGGCATAGGTGTTTCCGGAGTTCACTGGCTTGGAAAGAAGCAGGCAAACTTACCGAAGTCGATACCCTTTGGACGGGCTGTCGAGTCAGGTTACGTCGACGGGCTCAGAAAAATCGGCCAGATCAAGAGTCCCTCGCGGCTGATCTGGTACGGCGATGGCGCCGGCTACGACGGGGTGGTCACGAAATACGGTGACGATCTTGGATGGTGGATCAGGCCGCAAGCGACGGACGGCAGCCAGTGCACCGCCGGGTTCAATCGTTTGATCGACAACCATTACGGCTGTCAACGTCACGGCAAAAAGGCCAACTATGCCTTCGCCGACGGCCACGTAGTCAATTTGAATGCGAATGATATCCCCTGCAATCAGAACGAGTGCTGGTGGTCCATCAGGCCGGATTATCATCGTTTGCCCTAGACGGGGAGCAAACCTTGACCTGACGATCATGGGAAGGAATATGAGCGTAAAAACAAAAACCATCATCCAGGTAACCGTCGTGGCCGTCTTGCTGGCGATCGCGTCAACCGTAGCCATCTCCAACATACGCCTCTTCACCACTACCGGCGAAGAGGATCTGCAAATCTGGTATTACGACGAAAGCGAGGGCAAGTTGTATAAGGTCCCGCGCGAGACCATTCCGCCCGACCGGGGGATCGGCGGTACAAAAAATGACGGCGTGCGGGCCATTGTCGTGGCCGCTAAAGGCGAATGCGCGGACCCTGAGAAACGGTGGATCGCCTACCTGGAGACCTACACTCCGGAGTACCGGCAGCTTATGGAAGGCGTCCGCGCTGCCCGGGCGGAGGGACGGGCGTACGACCGGCCGCTCCCCAAGGCGGAAAGCGGCTATTACGAGAAGAACACGCTGGTTCGTCGCGTGGACGATCCGACGTGGTACGCTATGACTACGACCAGGGCCGGACAGATCGTCGCTCAATGGCGTTTCGAGTGCGGATCGGACGGAAAAACCTTGGAAGTCTGCACACCCTGAAACGAACGATGGAACCATTGTTTATTAGAGGAGATGACACATGACGGCATGGCGATGGGCATGTATTTTCAGCGGTTTGGCATTTCTGGCAACATCGGCCACGGCGCGGGGCGAAGAAATTTCCGAGCTTGCTCGAATCCAGGATCTAATCGGCAAGACCCGGATCACGATGAGCCAGGCCATCGAGATCGCCGCGAGGGAGGTGAAAGACGGCAAACCGTTCAGGGCCGAACTGCAGATGGAGGACGGCCAGGCGCAGTATGAGGTCACCATGATCGCCGGCGAGCAACGTGTTGAGGTCGAAATCGACGCCGTAGACGGGAAGGTGCTCGATATCCAGAAGGAGGAAATGGAACAGACCGCCGGTCTGCGCTGGAATTTCGACAAAGACCCGGCCGCGACGCTGCCGACGGGTTGGATTGTCCGGCAAAACCATCCGACCAAAGAGCTGGCCAAATGGGTGATTGAACCCGATGCCGACGCCATGAGCAAGCCGAATGTCCTGAACGTCAAGACCGCCAACGGCAACGCCACCTATAACCTGGCGCTTATCGAGAAGGCCGTATACAAGAACCTCAATGTGATGGTCAAGGTCCGCGGTAATACCGGCCGGGATGACCAGGGTGGCGGACTCATCTGGCGCTGCCAGGACGAAAACAACTACTACGTTTGCCGGATCAATCCGCTTGAAAACAACTACCGTGTCTATAAGGTGGTCAACGGCAAGCGTACCATGCTCCAATCCGTGGATTTCGAGACCCCGACAGGTCAATGGTTTACACTTCGGGTAAGGATGAAGGGCAATGAAATCGCCTGTTACTGCGACGGTAAGAAGTGGCTCGAGGTCAAGGACGACACGTTCAAGGATGCCGGGATGATCGGACTTTGGACCAAGGCGGACGCCGGCAGCTCGTTCGACAACCTGCAAGCCTGGCCGATCACGGATTCGAAGGATAGCCAGGCGAAGGAACCGACCAAGCGGGACAAATAGGGGAAACGATGGCCACGATTACCCGGGTCCATTAAACCGTCGCCCCTCTGGCCTTATTGCAGACCGAATTCCCGCAGCTTGCGGTAAAGGGTCCGTGCGCCGATCCCCAGCATCTTGGCTGTCTTTTCGCGGTTGCCGCCGGTCAGCTTGAGGGTGTTGGCGATGTGGATCTTCTCCATCTGCTCCATGGTCAGGCCGGCGGTGCTGGGGGCGGCGGCCAGCACGATATCCGTGCTGCCGCGCAGGTACTCCGGCAGGTCGTCCACGTCCAGCTCCCGACGGTCGGAGAGCACCACCATCTGATTGATGACGCTTTTCAGCTCGCGGGCGTTGCCCGGCCAGGAATAGCCGCCCAGGCGACGAACGGTTTCCGGGCTGATCGTGTCGACCGTTTTGCCGTGCAGCCGGGCCGCCTCCTTCAGAAAGTGATCGATCAGCAGAGGAATATCCTCGCGACGTTCGCGCAAAGGCGGAATCCGAATCATGGCCTGATTAAGACGATAGAACAGATCGTCGCGAAACTTGCCTTCCTCGACCATCGCGCGAATGTCCTGGCGGGTGGCGGCCACCACGCGTACGTCGACTTTGCGGATATCGTTGGAGCCCACGGGAATGATCTCCCCATTCTCCAGCGTGCGCAGCAGCTTGGCCTGCATGGGCAGGGGCATGTCCCCCACCTCGTCCAGAAACAGCGTGCCCCCATCGACCACCTCGAACAGACCCTTACGGTCGGCGACGGCCCCGGTAAACGCGCCCTTAACATGCCCGAACAGTTCGCTTTCCAGCAGGTTTTCGTTCAGGCCGGCACAGTTGATCGCCCGATAGGACTTGTCCTTTCGTGGCGAATGACGATGGATGGCCTGAGCCACCAGCTCCTTACCGGTGCCCGAGTGACCGAGAATCAAAACGGTGAGTTTGCTGTCGGCCACCCGGCGAATCATCTTGATCAGGCGGATCATCTGCTCGTTGCCGGTGATCAGACCTTCAAACTCGACTTGTTTTTTCACCTGCTCGGCCAGGGCTCGGTGATCGCGGTTGCGCCGGGCGCGCTCCGCGGCATCGGAGATCGGCTGGAGCAATTCGCCGGGATCCGGAGGATGCCGCCCGTCACCGAGAATCTGCACCGTCTGACCGAAGCGGGCGTCGAGATCGGACCGATCCTTTTCATCCACAAGTATTAAAACAACCTGCGCATCGGGGGCCAGTCGCTGAGCCTGGACCAACCAGTCACCGTCTTGTATGGAGCAAACCTGGCTTGAAGTCGCGAGGATAACATCCGGACAACGGCTGTGTACGCTGGCCACGGCCTCACGACCCCTGTGGACCACCAGGCAAGCGTGCCCCTGCTCACGAAGCAAACGTGACCAACTCTCGGCCCGGTCCCCTTCATCGTCCACAATCAGGATAAAAGCCGTCTCGTTCATGATTCTCCAAACCAATATGCTTACCCATTATCAAAAGGGCCGTATTATATGCGAGGATCTGAAACGCGAAAATGCGGACGAATCAAGAAAAAAGACATGAACAGACGAACAAAAACCCCCGAACCTCATGTAAAAATAGAAACAACATCACCCCTGCTCCCCTGACTCTGCGCCTTATCCGCCCAACCGCCTTGGTTTTTGGCGGTCATGTCCATCCGCCCTGCCGGCCCGCAGAATACGAATGGATACCCTGGTTTCGGGATGAATCCAAATTAGCCGACGGACTCCGCCTTGCAGGGACGTACATGGAAGGCCTGCAAGCCTTTCTCCGATTCCACTAATTCAAACTCGACCGGCTGACCCTCCTTGAGGCTACGGAAGCCCTCTCCCTCGATACTGGTGTAATGGACAAAGATGTCCTTACCCTCTTCGGCTCCCGTGATAAACCCGAAACCCTTTTTCCGGTCAAACCATTTGACTTTGCCGGTGACCATGGCACCGCCTCCGGCGAACAAAAGGCTGACGATTTGTAAATGCGGCTCATAACGTGAACCCAAACGCCCGGGTGTCGTCAGCCCGCACAACACACCGCGGCCGTCATCTCCATTGTGAGGTGCTTACTGGGTTTTATACAATGCGCAGCCTGAAATTATCTCAGCTACGCAATAATTAGCTGACCAAAAGTGGTTTTCGCCGGTGCCGTTTTTCAGTTTTTCGCCTTGGCCTTCTCGGCAAGAGCGGCCTTGCGGCTAAGCTTAACTCGGCCCTGGTCGTCGATCAAAATTACCTTGACCTCCAGAAAATCACCGAGTTTACACACTTCGTTCACCGAGCGGACATAGCTATCCGACAACTCACTGATATGACAGAGTCCCTCGATGCCCGGTCCGATCTCGATAAATGCGCCGAAGTCCTTGATACTAACAACTTTACCGCTATAGATCTTGCCGACCTTAGCGCCTTCGGAGATCTGTTCGATGATGTCCCGGGCCCGGTTGGCCCCGTCCATATCGACACAGGCGATCATGACCGTACCGTCGTCCTGGATATCGATCTTGGCTCCGGTATCGGCTTCAAGGGCTCGAATACCCTTGCCGCCCGGCCCGATCACCGCCCCGATTTTCTCCGGATTTATCTTAATCGTCAATATGCGCGGAGCATATTTACTGATATCGGCGCGTGGGCGTTTGAGAACGGTGAGCATTTTCCGCAGGATTTCCAGCCGGGCCTCCTTGGCCTGCGCTAGAACCTTGACAATGGTTTCCTGGGAAATGACCCGCTCTTTCAAATCCAATTGGATACCGGTAATTCCCCGCTGGGTACCGGCGACCTTGAAATCCATATCGCCGAAATGATCCTCCTCGCCGAGGATATCGGTCAGCAGGATGCGCTGATGTTCATCATGGACACTGCCGATGGAAATACCCGCCACCGGCTGGCTGATGGGAACACCGGCGTCCATCAAGGCCAGTGTGCCGCCGCAAACCGAGGCCATCGAACTGGAACCGTTGGACTCGGTGATTTCGCTTACCAGGCGAATCGTATAGGGGAAATCATCCGTACAGGGCAAGACCGGCGCCAAGGAACGTTCGGCCAGTGCGCCGTGCCCGATCTCCCGTCGGCCCGGTCCTGCAATCCGTCGGGCCTCGCCGACGCAGAAAGGCGGAAAGTTGTAATGCAACATGAATTTCTTGCTGTACTCCTCGGCCAGCCCGTCAATGATCTGCTCGTCGCGCATGGTGCCGAGGGTCGCGACCACCAACGCCTGGGTTTCCCCGCGGGTAAACAAGGCCGAACCGTGGGTACGGGGCAGGAAGGCGACCTCACTGGATATGTTCCGCAAATCGTTCGGTCCCCGGCCATCCGCTCGCTTGCCGGTGCTCAATAACTGCTGGGTAAATACTTTCTCCTCCAACTGTTGCAAGGCATTATTGACCGCTGTACGTTCGTAGGGCGGGTCCTCGGCGTCTTTAGGGGAAAGCTGCTCCAGCACCTGCTCATACAGTTCCTTGATGGCCGTTTGACGCTCTTGTTTCCCGACGATCTGCCGCCGGCGAACCAGTTCGTCGTGGGCCAGATCATATACTTTTTGTTTAAGTTCGTCGTTCGGCTCGGGGGGAGTCCATTCGCGCGGTTGACCGGCCTTCGCCCGCAATTCATCGATGGCCTTCAGGATGATCCGGATCGATTCCATGCCAAAGGCAATGGCTTGGGCCATTACGTCCTCGCTGACCTCGCGGGCCCCCACCTCGATCATGTTGACGCCGTCCTTATGGCCGGCTAAGACCATGTCCAATTCGGAAATTTCCAGTTCATCGTAGGTCGGATTGATGATCAGTTTTCCGTCCACCCGGCCCACGCGTACCGCGGCAATCGGCCCCTCAAACGGCGCGGAACTGATACTTAGCGCGGCGGATGAAGCGTTGATAGCCAGAATGTCGGCATCGAACAACGGATCGGCGGCCAGTACGAAAGTCTGGATTTGAATCTCGTCGTTGAAGCCCTCGGGGAACAACGGGCGGATCGGCCGATCAATCATGCGCATGGTCAGAATTTCTTTTTCAGTCGGTCGTCCCTCGCGTTTGAAGAACCCGCCCGGAAATTTCCCGGCGGAGTAGGCCTTCTCGCGATAATCTACGGTTAGCGGGAAAAAATCGATCCCTTCCCGCGGCTCGGCCCGCACCGCGGTACCCAGCACAACGCTTTCCCCGTAATACGCCATCACCGCGCCACTGGCTTGCTTGGCGATTTTCCCCGTTTCCAATATGAGCGTACGCCCCCCGACTTGACATTCGACTCTGGTGACTTCCATAACTGCTTGTTTTACCTCTGTAATAAAAGCAACTCGACCCAGCGGAAAAACGTCCCTGCTCCGCCCGCGGGCGGTTTCACTCAAGGAACATGCTCTCCGCGCAACACATCATCATGCACACACGTCTGGAGGAGGTATGCGGGTTGGGAAGACTGGGGGGAATCGGATCGGTCCGTTCGTTACTTGCGTAATCCGAGACGGGCGATCACTTTCTGATAACGATCGTGATCGATCGTATTCAGGTACTTCAGCAGGCTCGAACGCTGCCCAACCAGTTGAAGCAGCCCTCGCCTTGAAGCGTGATCCTTCTTGTGGGTCTTAAGGTGCTCGGTCAACTCGACAATACGACTGGTCAGCAGAGCAATCTGTACCTCGGGCGAGCCGGTGTCTTTTTCGTGCTGCCGATACTCATCGATGATCTGCCGCTTTTTTTCCGCCATCACCACCATATTGTCCGCCAACCTCGTCTTACAAGCCCTGCACACGGGCCGATTTACCCATCGGCCACCTACCCTAACATCATCCTCACTTTCTCTTTTGTCAGCCCCGTAATATAGCCCGAACGGCAACGTCATGCAAGGGGGCATGGGCGTTTTTTTCGCCCTTTTCGGCAGCAGGTGGTCGCCCTCGTCGCGATTTATAAGTAACGCGGCCAACCCGTCATGGCTTTTCATTGACGAAAACCAGGCAAAAGGGGGCTGGTTTTTATGTTTCGCAGACCCAGTCTACCTCACGGAAGATTTCATTGCGTTCAAACCTTAATGTTTTAATTTCATATTTATTGAACATCCATTTTCCTGGTTTTGCGTTCCCGGCAATACGAACATTGGCTTCAGTGGGCCATCCCGCCACTTCCTGGAGACGGATAATGAGGGCCTGGCCGTCCCAGGAACGCTTGCAAGCCAGCAACCTGATATTCTCCGGATGACAGGATATCAGCGAGGAATCGTGGGGAGTCGCGGCCGAAGCGTTACGACCAATGGGCAAGTGAGCATAAGTTGCCGGGGGCATGTTAAACCAGTCGGCCAGACCGGTGACCTTGGCCTGTAAATCCTTAGCCTCGCCGGCAGTGACCAGAAGGCGAATCTCGTGTATGCCCTGGTCCATATATTTTCTAGCCGGCGGCTCGTCGATTTTGAACTCGGCCACATGACAGTAGGCCGCCGAACGTAACGCCGAGAGCCGGATTTCGCCGTCCTGAAAATCAAAGCCGTGCAACCCGTCGTGGACCACGGCCAGAGCGGTGGACTTGCCTTGCACCGAATCGGAAAGAAGAATCCAGCGGCGATGCACGTGTTCTTGTCCGTCGGCGGGTCGATCAATAGCTCCGCCCGGCACCTCGCAACGAATGCAATCCTTGTCGAAGACCGTGGGAATCGCCAGCTTCAATCGGCGATACGGCTCCTGCCAGTTGATGCGCAGCCGAAACTCCAATACCGGCCAATGCGCGTAGGCGATGGTGTGGAACACAATCCGGCTATGGTTGAATTGGTGGACCGATTCGGTGATGGTACGGATCGGGCCTTGCTCGAGGACCATGACGCTGCCCGGCACACAGGCAAAGCGGCCGACGACTTCGCGATAGCTCATCGCGTCCGAACCCCAAGAGTCGGCCGTATCGTTCACCACCAACGGTTGCAGCATCGGTCCACGCAAACACTCGCACCCGCCACCGGCATTGAGACTGGTCACCAGCCCGCTGGCGGGATCCAACGAATGTCGCAGGCAAGCCGGGGCGGCTATCGCTTCGCGTTCACCCTCGGCTATTTCTATCTTATAGTGTCGGGCACCCAGCGCCGGCAGGTCGGCCATGAAAACAATCTTGCGCCGCCAGCCGTTATAAGGTTGCAGAGGCTCCGCCTGCTCTTCCTGGCAGGGAATTTCCACGCCGTCGAGCGTAAACAATCGCATAGACCATTTACCCGTCCACTTCGGACGAAGATCGAGCATACATTCGGCTTCCACCGGAACCTGCCGGCAGACGGGGTTAGTGTTGAGCACGGTCATCGGTACATGGCAAATTTCCCGCCGGCCGGCGTTGAAGGCGGCTGCCGCGCCAAGACGGAGACGACGGACGGATTCCTCGACGCGACCATAAAGTTTCAAGGCGTCCTGTTCGGCGGATTCGACGCAGGAACCCGGCAAAATATCGTGAAAATCATTGAACAAATGATCGCGCCAAGCGTCGGCCAATGGCTCCTCGGGATAGGGCTGACCAAGCTGCCACCAGGATGCCGCCCGTAACGCCTCGGTCTGCACCGTCTGGCCGAGACTCCTGACCGCCTGACGTTTGATGCGGGCCAGCGATGTATAGCAGCCGGTGAAAATGCGTTGCAGATCACCCTCGATCACAGGGGCGCCGGCGGCCGCCGCTTGCAACGCTTCATAAAGTCGCTCGGTCGTGCTATGTACGATCTCGACGCGGGTTTCGCGTCGGCGGTAATCCTCGATGCGCCGCAAATCCTCGCGGGTCGGGCCGCCACCGTGATCACCCAGCCCCCAGAACACCGGAACGTCCCGATTCAATCGCAAGGCCAGCTCGACTCCCTCATCCATGCGCTGTTCCAGGTTGTCACGTTCCGTGTGGTAGTAACCGATAGCAATGCGCATGGCGAGGATCTTTGAACCGTCCACACCGCGCCACCAGTAAAGGTCCGACGGCAGCGGCAACAGATCCTGATGCGGGCGCATGTGGATATACATGCGGTATCCGGTACGGGCGAGCAGTTGGGGTAACCCGCCGCCATGTCCGAAGGAATCGAAATTGTAAGCCACTTTCGGCTCGACACCGAAATGCTCGCGGAAAAAACGCCTCCCCACGAGAATGTGCCGGATCAGCGCTTCGGTGTCGGGCATGTTCACGTCCGGCTGAATGAACCAGCCCCCGCTTATGCACCACCGGCCGGCGGCGACCAGAGCCTGGATCTCCCGGAACAGTGCCGGATCGTATTCGCGGACCCATTGGTAGAGCACCGCTTCGTTGTGGTTGAAGATCAGCTCGGAGTTTTCGTGGAGAATGTCCACGGCCGTCGCAAAGGTGGACAAGGCCTCCCCGCAGCCTTCCTCCCATGACCATTGCCAAACCGGGTCCAGATGCGCGTTGCAAATTAAATGTATCGTCGGTCGTTTCATAATCGTTTCGTAAATACCTCTCGTTCGTCAAGCTTCGTTCTCAGCGGGCAGGTTACGATACCAGGTGAAATAAAGAATAATCGCCAGAACGACAAACACTCCGCTCCACAGGGTTACGCGCGGCCAGTTCTTGAGGAAAATATAGCAGGGGATCAGGGCGAGTGAAATCTGGAAAAAGATCGTAATGACGCCATTGGCCGCATCGATTATCGGCATCTTGTCGCCTTGCGGCACGAGCCCGCGCCGGACGGCCTCCACCCGCACCGGTCCCCAGCGACCGAAGGGTCTCACCCTCGAATAAAAGCGTACCAGGATGTTCATATCCGTAGGGTTCGTGCACCATCCCCAGACAAGGCTGAGCAACAGGCTTAGAGAAACATCGATGGCCAGGGTCCGACTCATCGACCAGTCGCCGAAAAATACTTTTTGACAGGCGATCACTAAAAACGTCGAAAACATGCTGCCCACGAAGGCTCGGGCGCTGAACCGCCACCAGTGCCAACGGAAGGTGGCCGGCACTAGAATCATCGTGACCACGCTGAAGAGCATCGCTTCCCAAGCGTCGACCACGTTCTTGTATTTCAGGCTGAGTGCGTAACCCAGCAAGATGACCCCGAGGGAAGCCACCTGGCCCCAGCGGACCAGTTGCTTCTCGGTCTTCCCGCGAGCCCAATAACGTTTCAGAAAATCGTTCAGGATGACCGAGCTGGTCACGTTGATCATCGCGCTGAGCGTGGACATCAGGGCGGCCAGCAGCACCGCCAGAAAAATCCCCTGCATCCCGACGGGCATGTTTTTAATCACTTGGGGCATGATTTTTTCGCCGTCGAATATCGGCTGCTCGGTACAATAACTCAACCCGAGCATTAGACAGGCCAAGGCGATGAACCAGCGGAGTGTATAGCCGACAGTCCACAGGCCGGCGGCCATCGACGCTTGCCGGGCGCTGCGGGTGGTCAGGAAGAACTGAAAATCCCACACGTTCGGCCCGGCCAGAATACGGAAGATCACCCAGAGAAACCCCGCCGTCAGCAACGGACCAAAAGCACCATAATGCTGATAGGTTTCCGGCACGGTTTCACGATATCCGTCCCACAAGCCCCATGTGGGGGCCAGCGAACTCCATTCCGCCGGTTTGAGAGCAGGAAGGTCAATACCCTGCCCGGCCTGGAAGGCCAGGACGGTCAGGACCACCGCCCCCACCGCGATCAACAGGGTCTGAAACATGTCGGTGATAATCACGCCGAAAAAGCCGCCGAGCGTGACATAGACACCGACCACGCCAAATACGATAAGGACCGACTGCCAGCGGGCGAAGGGGAGGAACTCCTCGGCGAATTTGCCGGTGCCGACGGCCACATACATCAGATTGAAAACCATCAGTACCAGCAGGAATAACGCCGAGGCCAGTCGGGCAAGATCGGCATCGGGGGTCGAACCGAAACGGGTTTCGTTCCATTCCGCGAAGGTCATCACGCCCGAACGACGGATGTATTTGGCTTGAAAGGCCATGTAAATGCAGATGATCAGCCAGCCCCACACGATATGCGTGACCCAGATGGCCTTCAGGCCGAGGTAGAAAAGGATACCGACCATGGCCATCGTGCCGCCGATGTCGATGTAGCTGGAGCAGCCGGAAAGACCGAGCATCCACCAGGGGATGTTGCGATCGGCGAGATAGTAGGCGTCGAGCTTTTTGGTGGCCTGCTTGCGTACCCATACCCCGACCAGGGCCATGAAGACCAGGTAAACGGCGATGATGGCCAAATCAATCCGGTGTAGATGCATGAGCTCAACCAAAATATCCAACGGGTAAAAGTATTCAGCGACCCTGCGATTCAGGCTGGAAGAGCCACCCCATAAGGTTGATCTTCACCGCGGGTTGGGGCCATACTTCCGAGTCGTTTCCAATACTCATCGTCGGGATGGAATTGTAGCCGACCCGGCCCCGGCCGCAAGATTCGGCGAATAACCGCCTTTCGTACGGTCCATTGCATTGTGTGAGAGGCTATAATAGAGCTAAGATTATTGAGGAGACCTATCATGCATCATGACCGATTACTCAATCCGGGGGACACTGGCCAGTGGGCTTCGATCGTGTTGCGACTGGCGGTCGGTTCTCTCTTTCTGGCCGCCGCGGTGCGCAAACTTCAGGGCGGCATGGAGACCATTCAAAAAACCGTCCAATATTTTCAGAGCACTTTCGAGAACACCTGGCTGCCGGCGAAACTCGTCACGTTTCACGGGTCTATCACACCTTTTGTCGAAGCCCTGATCGTCATCTGGCTGATCAGCGGGTTTCGATTGAAAGCCGGCTGGGTGTTGACGGCCTTGTTCATGACCTCGCTGGCGTTCGGCATGTCGGTGGCGGGCCAATTTGACACGGCGGCGAACAACTACACCTACGTGCTCATCTGCTGCGCGGGTCTGTGGCTAAGCCGCTATGATCGAGTGCGGATCGATAACATCTGGAATCGCTCGCCGAAGTGAACCAATCTCTATAACCTGGCCGTTATTGACTCGTGCGTCTAAAACCTTGTCCAGCTTATCGCAACAAGCGCGCGTCCGCCCAGTCGGCGAAGTTCTGGGCAAGATGCCCATGGGTATCTTGGACGATTACCACGAGTTCCAACGTCTTGGCTCCGGTAATATCGACATCCACCCAGATGGGCAGACCGGGCGGGTCGACATTCCTAACCACCGCGGATTCCCACCACTTTCGCCCGTCAACCCAAACCTCGAAGGTCACTGCCGACCTGTCCATATAATTAGCCATGTTCAGGCTGTCGAGGCCGGCCCAAGCCTGAAAACGATGATACGTACCTTCTAATGAGACTTCCAGTTTGGACATGCCCTGGACACCGAGCCCCCTCCAATAGCGTCGACCGGCAATGATCAGTGGCGCTTGTGCGGCGTTGACATTCTTTTGAAATCCACCCGAAACCGCGCGCACCAGCGACGGATCCAATGCATCCAAAAAGATGCCGTCGATGCGTTCAAACGGCCGTGCCACCGTCCTTGTTGCCTGGGCCGCAATCTTCTCATCCACCGGTTTTAACAGGTTGGCTCCGTCCAGCGATATCACCTCGGGCTGAGGCAGGGCATTGGGTAAACCGGTACCGTCATCGATCCCGGCCTTCCTGGCCCACACCCAAGCCGATACCACGGGACTACCGCCGCGCGTCAGAAGATCCAAGTTGACCAGGCTTGTCCCCTTGGGCAGGGGCGACGACAAAAAGAGCCACCGCTCCGGCTTGGGCAACACGGTTGCAGCCCAGCCGGTCTCGGATCCGCAACTCGAAAAGGTCGCCTCCTTCCCGTCGATGCGTACCCGGCACACCGGATCAATGGGCGCCTCGTTGTCTTCGATCAGAATCAGCAGATCGGCCTCCGGGGCATCGACGCTCACCTCCGCATCCAGACCCACGCGAATAGCCGTGTCCGCCTCTCCCGCCAGACACGTCGAATCCGCTTCGAGAACAGACCCGTCACCCACGAATTTCTCGAGGCCTACTTCGCTCTTGAGTACCTTGACGTTTACCTGGCGGCAGACGGCCTGAGATGCAGGAGGAATGTTCGCGGGGGCCTCGCTCCGGCCAACGGACAATACCACCGTTTCATAGGGGGCCAGCTGTACAGCTAACGTGTCACCGGGCTTCAGGGCTTCTCCATAGACGCGCGCTTCAGGGTAGATACTTACCACCGACAACTCCACCGTGTCGGCGGACGGTTTGGGATCAACAGGCAACCTTACAGAGTATGTCCGCGGCTCGATCCAGGGGTTCCGCAACGCAACCATTCCGACACCGTCGCGCCAGTGGGCATAGCCGTACGGTTCTCTGGGCATTACGCCGCTATTGACGACCTTCGGACACTTCCCGTTTTGCCAGGAACAAGGCAATAACGGTTCGGTGACCTGCAAAATATCTGCGTTCCCACGTGCCCACTTCATCAGCAAAGCAAGCTGCTTCCACCGACGATCGGTCATATACGTCGGATTGATCGCACAGTGTTGCTCCATGTTTCCGCGCAGGATGTCAGTCACGGCGTCGTTAAGGAACGGATAATCGCTCTGCTGGATGATGCCGAATGATTCCGTCGCCGCGATGGGCGTGACCAGCCAATACGCTCCTTGCAAGTTGAAATAGTCACGGGCGGAGGTGTAGCTCTCCCGGTAGAGGGGTGACGGAACCCGCCCGTATGGAGAGTCGTCACCATAGGTACCGATCACCGAATGAACGTAAAAACTCCACCATGGACTTGCATTCCATGTAAAACACGTGGGCGCCAGCCACACGTTCGGTGACGCTTCACGCAGGGCCCGTAGAATGTCGATCAGGCCGTCGGCCACCGCTTCACCGGACAAGATACCCGGTTCGTGGCCGTGACCGCTCGCCGGACATGTGAACAGATAGCCGTCAACAAAAACGTGATTCGCCTCGTAGCGGCGTACCATATCCACGATCGCCCGCTTGGTCTGGCTCTGGTAACGCTTGCCCGCCAGACAAAGGGCCTTTCTCGATCCGTACGTGAAAGTCTCGTAGCCCTGCTCTGTCGCCCAATCGGGATCCATCGCGGGCGGATACACGCTGCTCGGCGACAGGAATATGTCCAGGTGCGAGCCGATATCGCTGCACGCCTGCTGCAGATCGGTTAGGCCCCGGGGAAATCTCTTCGTATCCACTTCCCAGACGCTCTGGGGATTTGTGGTGAAAACGGTAAGACCGTAGGAATCGAAGGTCACCCCATGCGGCCTATACAATTTCTCCCCGATCGTCCGCATGATCTCAAGGATATGGTCCTGAGACGGCATGGTTGGCGTACTCCAGAACGGATTATAGATGAAATGGTGGATACCCTTAGGCTCGGGCCGATGGGCCTCGATATATCGTTTGAAACTCTCCCTTTCCGTTCCGGGAACGCTCATGCCATAGACCGCCTTACGCGTTTCGTACCAGGTGTCCGGTTGCATCCTTAACCCCGGCCGATGCATGAGAATGACCCGCCCGTTCTCCACTCGGCACCGGGCCACGGGATATTCGATCCCCGTCCAAAAACCCTCCAGAAAAACAGGTCGACTCTGAACTTCATCCGTATCCACCGGCTGTTCCGGGAGTAGGCGCAATCCGGCCGCCTTCGTGTCCAGGTCTTCCAACACAACCCTGCTCACCAGCTTGGTATCGATAGTCCCTTTCAGACAATAGACCGCCCATTTGCGCAACACCTGCTCGTCGGCCGACCAGAGCAAACATAGTTTGACCTCCAGACGACTCTGGTCAGCGAAAACAATCGGTTCGCAAGGCAACTCCAGCATCTGCCCGGACTCTATCGTTCGGTTTGTGTCGATGGCGCATCCCTTGCCACCCCTCTCGGTCCCGTCGACCGTGAACGTTGGACAAACGAGGCTCACCGGCAAACAGAGATTCCCTTGCCTCAGGACAACGGCCTCGGGTGTCACCCGCACGCTGCCGGACCCATCTTCACCATAAGACGATCCGGAAAGCAGGATGAAGCCCAATACGCCACAAACAGTCATAGACGAACGGTGGTGAGTCATGTATCTGTTCAACATAAGCTCTCTTTCCGTGCCGACTTGGAAAGGCATGGTCTGAATCTTTGATAATGGACCTTCCTCGGTTGCCGTTTACGGAGGAATCTGCAACCGGTGCGCGAGTCCGAAGCTAGACAAGGATACGCAAACCTGCGGTATCAACCTCATACCCAATACCTAAACGGCTGGCTTTATTGCACGCCTTATCGCTCCACCGGTTAATAAGACGATAAAGAGCATATAACATGCTGCCGACCTCGTCAAAAAAAACATTAAAACATACGGATAACGATGGCGATGCCGTTACGAGTTGCGTGCAAATCTTTCGTCTGATAGGCTGACGACCCGGGTTCAAAATACCAAGGAGCGTCAACCATGCTGACCACCGTGATGTTCATGGCCGCGATCTCAATGCTCAACACGGAACCGACCACGCGGCCGATGGATAGTTCACTACGGGTGCGCTGGAACGTGACCGAGATGGGCGCGGTCGCCGACGGCAAAACGGACAATACGGCGGTGTTCCAGAAAGCTCTGGACCTGGCCGGTGAGGCCGGCGGCGGTATCGTCGAGGTTCCCTCGGGGCGATACCGGCTGGACGGCACGCTTTCCATTCCCGCGGGGGTGACGCTTCAGGGCACCTATCGGGTACCGCCGACCGCTTGGGACAGAAACGCGAAACCGGATGGCACCATGCTCCTGGCCTATGCCGGTCGAGGTTCCGAGGACGGCCCTCCCTTTATTCGCCTGGCCGGTCGGAACTCCGCCGTCTCCGGAGTGGTGGTGGCTTACCCGGAGTGGAAGCCGTCCGACGTGCCTCCCGTGCCGTATCCGCCCTGCGTGGAATCGGTCGATACGCTGAATGTCGCGATTGAAAATTGTTGCCTGCTCAACCCCTACATTGCCATCAGGTTGTTCCGCGCGCATCGGCACCTGGTTCGCAACGTCACCGGCTACCCCAGCAAATGCGGCATCTACGTGGACGAGTGCATGGACATCGGCCACATCGAGAACATCCACTTCTGGCCTTTTGGTGTGATCTACAATCCCGAGGATCCGTACTGCAAATGGGTCAATACACAGGGAGTGGCTTTTGAATTAGGTCGCACCGATTGGCACTACGTTTTCAACACCTTCTGTTTTGGTTACGGCGTGGGGTACAAGTTTTCCAAGACGAAAGCCGGCAGCACGAACGGCAACTTTCTAGGCCTGGGGGCCGACTCGTGTCGCCGGGCCGTGCTTGTTGAGCAGGCCCAAGCGCCCGGGTTGCTCATCACCAACGGGGAATTTGTAGGCCGCTGGAGCAGCACCGATTCGGTTTGCCTCGAAATCGGTCCGGAGATGGAAGGGAAAGTAAGCCTGGTCAACTGCTCCTTCTGGGGTCCAATCGACCGTTGCGTCTGGATGCGCAGCCCCGAGGGCCAGTTCACCGCCAGCGCCTGCACCTTCGTGGACTGGGACAATCGCGGCGAAGGTTCGCCAGCCATTCAACTCGACGCGGGAAAGGCCATCGTGCAAGGCTGCACGTTCACGCGCCACGGCCTGAATGTTCAGGTCGGCCCACAGGTCCGCTCGGCCATTCTTACCGCCAATCAGGCCGGCGACGGCTTTTGCGTCGAGAATCATGCGGGTAATCGCGTGCAAATGTCGGCTAACGAGCAGCCTATGGAAATGAGCGTCGAAGCCAAGTCGCATTATCGCATCCAGGTTGGCGCCATCGGCGACGGGCCGTTCCTGCATGGCTGGTATGATCGGGAACGGATCGGCAAGGATGCGGAAGTAACCATGCGCTGGTCCAAAGCGAGTTCGCAAATGATCCTTCCCGTGGTCCCCGGCCGGCCGTACGAGATCAGCATCCAGTTAAACGTCCCCCAACAGGCCGAATCACCCGACGCGGGACTCTTCCTTGAAGGCCGGCGGATCGCGGAGTTGCCCAAAGGCTCCACCGTATTGAAAGCTCAACTGCCCCCCTCCTCGTCGGATAAGGTGATCTTGGAACTACGTTGCCGCGAATGGGTACCCCAAAAAGTATTCCCCGAATCCCGTGACCCCCGTTCTTTGGGCATCAGTGTTTATTCCATTCTGATGCGCGCCGAAGGCGCGAAGGACACCATCTTCGACGTCAACAAATGGGAATGACCTGACCCGGATTATTCGTCTTTTCACCACGCACAAGAGAGTCATGCGCGAGAATGATCTGTTGGAAGCGCGAGCGAAGCGAAGTCCGTCGGGCCGGCGGAAATTTCCTTGTTTCAAATGGATGGCCATATCCAAGCTCTCTGTACGCACATAGCCACATACGCCGTCGAAAAGGGGTATGGCTCGGCATTGCGGGCATCGCGGCCGCTTGATAGGATACGCAATCAGTGAAGGGTAAGTTTTCAGCCTTCGCGGAGAATAGCGCGCCGCGGAGGTCGGCCCTGTCGCTAAGCCGACAGAAAGTCGATGAACGGCAAAATGCGCTGGTATTTATTTGGCCTTCAAAGAAAGGGTTTTGCGATGAACAGAAATCATCTGATCCTGAGCGTGGCGGGGCTGATTCTCCTGGGAGCTGCCGGCTGTTCGACCTTCTTTCCATGGTGGGGGATGCCGTTGGGCGTCCTGACCGAGGACTTCGAGAGCGAGTGGTTGATCGGGGCCGATGTCCCGGAAGATCCGAACTGCCCCGGCCGCGAGGTGGCCTGGTCCGTTGACATCAGCGATAGTCAAGCCAAAGGCAAATATGCGGCCCGCTTTTATCTCGATGGTCGCCAGGATGACGGCACGATCTGGATGACCCGATCCTTCAGCACCTCGACGGCCGGTGCCGCCTATGAAGTCGAGATCAAAGGAGATGTTTGGAGCGAAAGCGCCAGCGATAACACCATTGCCAAACTGGCCTTCTATGCCGGTAATCAGCGACCTCAGAGCGAGGCGGACTTCGATACGAGCCAGTCCGCCAACCAGGTCGCCGGCTGGAAAACCTACACCTCGACCCGGCAAGCCACATCAGGGGCCGACGGCCGGCTCTGGGTAGCCTTCGGCATCAGTGCCGTCTGGGAAACCGAGATGACCTATTATTTTGACAACGTCACGATCACGATCTACGCGCTGGAATAGCCAAGGTGATCAGTTGCATTGATGGAATGACCACGACCCGCGGAGGTCAAGCGGAAAAACGGTTTCGATAGTATCCTACGAGGGCGTACCGTTCCGTTCGTTTATCATTTCGTACAGCCCCTTGTACGAAATGGGGAGAAATGATAAACAATGCTTATGACCGAGAAGCCACGTGCCCAGCGAAATCGGACTCTGGTTTTATCCGATGAGGAACGACAACGTTTGTCGAGGGATTTGCTGCATATTGAGTCCGCGGTGTCGCTTTCAGATATTATTGACTCCACGATCTGTCAAGATGTTATGCAGGTAATGCCTTGCCTGCCGTCCGGCATCTTTGATCTTATCGTAGCGGATCCCCCTTATAATCTGAATAAGAATTTCAATGGCAATACATTCAAGCAGGCCGACCTTGACGAATACGAAACATGGCTCGTTACATGGTTACCGGAAATGCGTCGGCTTCTAAAACCAACCGGATCCATTTATGTTTGCGGGGACTGGCGGTCTTCCGCGGCCATACATCGGGTACTTCTTCGTAATTTCAAAGTGAGGAATCGTATAACATGGGAAAGGGAGAAAGGGCGCGGAGCGAAAACTAACTGGAAGAACAACGCGGAAGATATCTGGTTCGCCACCGTCTCCGACGATTATGTGTTCAATGTGGATGACGTAAAGCTCAAGCGCCGAGTTCTTGCCCCTTATACCAATGACAAAGGTCAGCCGAAAGATTGGGAAAAAAGTGAGGAAGGTAAATATCGTATCACCTATCCCTCCAACCTATGGACTGACCTTACCGTCCCATTTTGGTCGATGCCGGAAAATACGGATCATCCCACCCAAAAACCTGAAAAACTGTTGGCCAAAATCATTCTTGCCAGCTCGAACGTCAATAACGTCGTATTCGATCCTTTCCTCGGGTCGGGAACCACTTCCGTGGTGGCGAAAAAACTTGGACGTCATTACGTTGGTGTTGAAATTGATCGAGAATTCTGTTGCTTGGCGATGAAAAGGCTGGAACAGGCCAACGACGATTTAAGCATCCAAGGTTACACCGACGGCGTTTTTTGGGAACGTAACACTTTAGCCGACCAGATTAACGACCAGAGCATGCCCAGGGCTCGCGAGGCGAAGCAACCGACCCTGTTTGGTTGATCCCTCTTGAAACAATGGTGTAGAGGTATGAAAAGCAGAATATTTGCGTCAACGAAGTACAAAGACATCGCGACGCGGACAGGGGACTTTCTCAATAGACATGAGGATTTTCTTTCCCCGAGTACCGCTCGAAGCCCGCGTGCGTTTGGTGATGCCATACAAGATATTCTCAGCGACAACTTTCAGGCAATCCTTGGCGAGGATTGCGCGGAATACTCCGCTAATTTTGCGCGTCGGGCCATGGCCGACCTTGCATTTAAGGATCGGGATGGCTTCTACTACGTTATCGATGTTAAGACGCACCGCGAGGACACGAAATTCAACATGCCCAATCTGACTTCCGTTGAACGTCTTGCGCGTTTCTACGAAGATGACATGAATTATTTCGTGTTACTTTTTATTAAGTATCAAATCGCGGGTACGCATGCCGCAATCTCGGAAGTTACCTTTGTTCCCATCGAGTATCTTGATTGGGATTGCCTTACAATTGGAGCGTTGGGATGGGGACAGATTCAAATCGCCAATTCAAACCACATCAGCGTCAAATCCGACTATTCTCGCAAAGCGTGGATGTTGCAACTTTGTGACATTATGCTCGAGTTCTATCCGAAGGAAATTGGTAAAATTGAAAATCGAATTGAGTATTTCCGAAGGGTCAGGCGGTGCTGGCAAGACAAAGAGGAATAGTTGTATTCTTTAACGGTTGAGAGGCTGCATAGAGAAAAAAGGAATTAGAACATCAAATGCACGGGCGGCTTTGGGCATTTTCCAGGCGGGGATTTGATCGAGGTATTATGATGTTTTCGCGAAACCTTTTGCCCGCGGCTCTTACGGTTTTGATCAACCCCCTGTCCATGTCGGTAGGGCAGACCGTCACGTCGGTCCCCGACGATTTTCCATGCTTCGTGGTTCCGGGCCATGAGGGGGAAATGGAGAGCCTGCGGCGGTTGTTCTGGCTGCATTATAAGCCGGCGGGCCCGCTGATCCCTCTGTGGGATGAATGGATGCCGATGTCGACGCTGTGGCCGGCACGGGGCAGCGGACGCGAGTTGGAGTCGATGCGCATTCGCTGGGCCAAGGCCCTGACCGGCCGGGTCATGAACCGCGAAGGCTATATGCACACCCATCAGCACGACGGCCCGGCCCACGCGGAGGGCTGGCCTTTCCCTGTCTGGGTTCAGGCCGGCGGGATCGGCTGGCATTTTCGGGGGACCGGAGTGCAAGGTTATGACGCCCCCCCGGCCACACCCGACGGTTGGACGCTGACCGGCGCAAAGAGCGGCGAGGTAAACGAGCAGGGATGGGTCGTCGATCTGACCGAGCCGCGGGCGATGACACAAACCCCGCCTTTTTCCATCGACGCCCGGATCGCCCCCTGGCTGCGGCTCAACTGGTGGGCCGACGGCCTAGAGGGTGCTAACTGCTACGTGGAGTGGATTACCACAGACCAAGCGGAATTCAGCCCACAACGCCGGATGTATTTCTCACCCGCGATCGGCGGGGCGGCCGCCGCTGAAACCCGTACGATGATTCCGGTGTATCGTCTACCGGAATGGAAGGGAACCATTACCGGCCTGCGGCTCGTATTGGACAATCCGGGTCCGGCCAGGTTGGTCATCAAGTCGTTCCACACCGCCTCTGATACACGCCACAATATCAATAACATCAACTTCATTCGCGGCGGCCATGACTATTTCATGTGGTCGAAGGATATCGCATTCCTTCGTCAACAGATCGGGCGGATGCGGGCGGCCATGCGGTTCATGATGCATGAGTTCGACACACGGAACCGCAAGTGTGTGTATACCACCTGGCCGGGGCATGAAGGCCGTAGCGGCGTTCGTTATGTGGACGGTAAAAAGGTGATCATTCGCGGCGAAGGTATCGGCAATAACTATTGGGATCTGCTCCCCTTCGGCGGCGAAGACGCTCTGGCAACCATTTACTATTACGATGCCCTGCTGGACCTGGCGGAACTGGAAGAACAGATCGCGGCCCATCCGCGTTGGGCGATTACCACCGGGGCCGACGCCTTTGATTCGACCGACCTGCGTCGCCATGCGCGCGAGGTCAAGGATTACGGCACAAGCCGATTCTGGAACAAGCAGACGGGGCGATTCGGTACGGTCGATCTTGACGGACGCCTGTATGATTTCGGCTGGACCTTCCTCAACAACGAGGCGATTTACTACGATTTTGCTACCCCCGAACAGGCCCGGTCTATTCGCGATTGGATCAGCGGCCGGCGGACTGTTGAAGGCGATACCTCTCAGGGTGCCGATATTTATCATTGGCGATTCGGTCCGCGATCTTCGACGCTCCGTAACCTTGATTACTATGTTTGGGGTTGGTCGAATCCGGAAACTATTCCCTGGGGCTATCAGGTGCAGGACGGCGGCGGTGTGCTCGGCTGGTCGTATCATGATCTGATGGCCCGCCTGATGGTGGACGGGCCGGACGACGCGGCCGGTCGATTGAAGGAAATCTGCGTCTGGTTTGATGAAACCCAGGCCGCCGGCGGGTACCGTGCCTATTACAGCGACCCGAGCAAGGGCACCATGCAGGGCGGCAACGTGGCGGGCGGACTGGGGCTGGACAAGGAATTCTTCGAGTCGATCCTCGTTCCACAGGTCATGCTCTACGGGTTCCTCGGATTCAAGCCGACGGTCGAAGGATGCGAGATTTCGCCGCGCCTGCCAAGCGATTGGCCCGCGTTGACCATAACCCGGATCCATCTGCATAAGAAAGTGCTGGATATAACCGTCCAGGGTAAACAAATCACGATCAAGGACCACACACCCGATGCGGAGGTCATTGCAATCAAGGTTGCCGAGGGCTGGACGGTGACGAGAGATTGATGGTGCCCGAGCGGCGATGCTGTCTTTCTATGCCGATATAAAACATAAACATATCTATGATGGATGCATTCGGTAAAGAGCGGGACGCGCAAATACGGGGTTGTCGGGTGATTGCCATAGTTCATTCCGTGGACGGGAAAGCACGGGCAAACTCTTGTCCCGCTGATGCGTGACAAGAGCCTGCCCATGCCACCCAATCGGGTCGGTCGTTACCGCGTCAATCCAGGGGATATTCAAAAGATTCGGCGCGCGCGGTTTTCAGGTATTCATCAATGTGGGCGACCACTTCCGGATGGTTCGCCGCCACGTCGTGCTGTTCGCCCACATCGGTCGCCAGGTCGTAGAGTTCAAAGGTCTTTTCCATATCGTAGCGGACGGCCTTCCAATTGCGCCAGCGTACGGCCTGCTCAAACTTCTTTTCCAGAAGTTCCCAGTATAGAAAGCGATCGGCCGTCTCCTGCGGTTTGCCGAGCAGCGTCGGAAGGATACTGATGCCGTCAATGGCATCGGGCGTTTTCGCCCCGGCGATTTCCGCAGTGGTCGGCAGGAAATCGGCGAAATACCATACCGCGTCACTGGTAACGCCCGCCGCAACCTTACCCGGCCAGCGAACGATGGCCGGCACGCGGATGCCTCCTTCGTAGAAATCCATTTTGTAACCGCGTAACGGTCCGTTGGAATCAAAAAACTCCGCCACGTCCTGATAGCGCCGGCTGTCGCTCGAACGGGGACCATTGTCGGAGCAGAAGAAAACAACGGTATCCTTGTCCAGGCCTTCGTCCTTAAGCGTCTGCATCACCTGGCCGATGCCTTCGTCGAGGTTGGTCACCATGGCCGCATAGGTTTTGTTGTCTTCGTTCCAAGTTTCATCTGCATAGCGACCGAGGCTGGGTACGATGAGTGGGCTGTGGGGGTTGGTATATGCAAGGTAAAGAAAGAAGGGTTTTGTTTTGTTCGACTTGATGAAGGTTATGGCTTCCTGGGTACACATATCCGTTTCGTATGTCCCCCGTTGCCCGTTCTGATTCCCTTCCACGTCATACAGTTCACGATTGCGGTAGCGTTTCGCCGGGAAGTAACTCGGGATTTGGGTCGCCATGTTCTGAGTCAGCCAACCGTAAAACTCATCGAACCCTCGTTCGAGTGGACCGGCTTCGGGATGATAGCCGTCCAGGTGCCATTTGCCCACGAGACCGGTACGGTAGCCGGCCGGCCGCAGCACCTGAGCGACGGTGACATCCTTTTCCGTCAGATGCATACGGCGGATGAGCTGGTCTCCTTTGTATCCGACGGTTCCGCCGCGCACGCAGATGTTGCCGCGCACCGTGGCGTGCCCCGTGTGTTGACCGGTCATGAGAACGCCACGGGAAGGCGCGCAGATGGAAGAGCCGGCATAGGCCTGGGTGAAACGCATGCCCTCGGCGGCCAGGGCGTCGATATGCGGGGTCTTGATCTGCTTCTGGCCGTAACAGCCCACGTCGGCATAACCCAGGTCATCGGCCAGGATAAAGACAATATTCGGCGGTCGGTTTTCCGCGGCGGCGGACCAGCCGTCTGCGACCGAAAGCAGAATCAAACCCGCGGGGATAATTACGCGAGGTATTCGAATAGGCACAATGGTGAGCATGGAGTCACTCCTGATCATTTCAAAATACCAACCACGTTTTTATAAGCGGCGAGCTATGCCATAAAGGCGCCGGGCAAGCACGAATATGAGGTGAATAGTCTATTGGGTTCCTCTTATCAAGTCGTGACGCACGAAAAAAGCATTGACAAGAACCCGGCGAACCGGTCGGGCAGTCTTGCAGGAAAAGGCACGGCGTATGGTCTGTCGGGGACACCTCGAAGCAGGGTCGGAATGGCGGGGTTTAAGCGGGCCTTCTCATTATGTCGGTTAAACTGGATTAGTAATTATAGCCATAATGGTTTAATCTGCCGGCCGCTGCGTGTGTTGTCTCCGGATTGACAGGATAAGCCCGTAAGGTCATATTGGATATGCAGGATGCAACACTGCCCGGGGTTCCGCCTGATGTCCGCCCGGTTTCCGTGGACTGCGCGCAGAGGGGGTTTCTGAGGAGGGTCGCCCGGCAGGTCCAGTGGTAACGCGGGTCGGCACAGTACTACCAAAATGGGAGGTTTGCGGTGATGCACTTTCGTCCAGCCAAGGCTTTGCGGATTGCGCTTGTTTTGACGGGTATGTATTTTCTGGTGCTTGCCCCGATACAGGTTGCTTACAGTGGCCCGCTGACCGATCAAATGGCGGCAATTCACAAGAGCGCAGAAGAGGCCCGGCAGCTGTTGCAGTTTGACAAAGTGGAGGCCTTACGCAACCACCGCAACGGCATATTGGCTATGGCCGCCGGCGGAGCGGCGGGGCTGACCCAGGATGAGAAATCCTGGATCGAGGACTACAAGGCTTACCAGCAGGCCGAGATCCTGATTCAGAATCTGCAATATAAAAAGGCCTACGACCTATGCAAGGAACGTTGGTTGAGATTCGCCAAGGCCAAAGCCGGCGCGCCGGCCTACGGCGATCTGGTCATGAAGATGGTCGAGGCGGCGATGGCCTCGATGGTCATCCAGGAGGAGCCGATCGCACCGTTCGATGACCTGAAAAAAACGCTGATCGAAACGGTGGATCGCGATCCATGCCAGGTCGAGGCGCAGGTGGTATTGGCTTATCTGGAACGTCCGGAGCCGCGGGAGGCCTTTACCCGGGCGGAGGTGCGGTCCTCGCTGACCAATCGAAACCAGCGTCTGCTCAATCTCTCGTACGATTTCACCAACGCCGGACTGGATGAAAGCACGGCGTCAGGCGGGTATCGTCCGCCGTCTCCGCCGCCGGGAATGCCGGGGGCCCCGCAGGGACAAGCGGTCGAGCTTCCGCCGATCATGCCTTGGCACGCGCCGGTCGAATTGCTTAAAGCCGAGAGCATGGCGTTCGTGTTGCAGGACGTATTGTATACCCAGACCTTTCTGGCCGGTGAGCGCCTCGAAGGCATTGACTCGCGGGGCGCCCGTTTCGTGCTGTTGCCGGAAGGAATCTATATCGAGGACTACGATCGTCGCGGAAGGCCCGGCTGGGCCCTGCTATCCCCCGAGCTTCGAGGCCGTAGAATTGTTTGGCGGAAATATTCGCTTTACGTTCTGCGGGATACATCGGCGGCCAAAAGTGATCTTTTGGCCGGGGCGACGGGCACTGTGCCGACGCCCAAGCCGGTGGCCGGCCGATCCACGCCCTCCGGTCCCGAACAGACTCGAAAGGAACCGACGCTTCAGGAGCGCTTCAGCAGCCTGCTTACGCAACTTGATACCAGCGAACCGCTCTGGACGGAATGCGACGATGTCTCCTTATACGGCGTCGAGAACCTTAGTTTTAATGATCTTTTACTGATTAAGGACCGCCTCGGACTAAGGAGTCAGCAGGTCCTGAAAAAAGAGTTGACGCGGTTGGCCCGCCTGGGCAAGTTGCGGGAGAGTCGGACCGACCGCTCTCGTTCGCGCACCGACACCGGCGGCCAGGGTTCCGTCACCGAGGAACAGATACAGTTATCCATTTCCGATCGACAGATCGTCCCAAACCTGACCTCCTTTACCCAGAGTACCGCTGGTCCCGGTGGTACCCAGGAAGCACGCGGCGCGCAGGATATACAACTGACCATTCAGGGCTTGTGTCTTATTCTGTGTGATCCAACCACGTATAAGCCCTATTTTTTCTATGACGAGGCGCGGTCTTATTTGGAGTTAAGCACCGGATCGCGCATGTATTTCGATGAGCCTACCCAATCATTCAAGACGGACGATGGGGCGGTTATCCTGGTGCATTCCTTTGCCCCGGCTTATCTGCCGATTCCCATCTTGCGCAACCTGTTGGACAAGAAGACCACCACCGGAACCAACGAGGATCCGCGTTTGCAGAAATTGATTGAAGCACTGGAGGAGACGAAAAACGTTTCCGGACGCGAAAAAGTGCTGGAATCGCGCGTCTTACAGGCCGCCGATAGTCTGGCGGCGATGAATTTGCCGGGTCGTTACCTGATTGAGGGACGTGGTAATTACATTCTGAATGCCGATGCGATACAAAACGCGCAGACTTCGGGCACGGCGCGGCCGACCCCGACCTACGGCCAAGCGGGGACCACCGGTTTTGGCGAGTATGTCATAATCGACGGTCGCACGGGGCGGATTCTTGATGATCCGGACGTGCGGTACTCCGTCCAGGATTATACGGACATGGCCAACAATATCGCGGGGGTCTTTATGCCCCGGGCCTACTTTCTGCGTCCGTGCGTACCCGTTTTCAAGGTGTACGAGATGTTTAGCGAACGATTCGGTCTGCAAAAAGGCGAACTGGGCAGCCTGCTGGGGATCCAGGGAGGAACGATGAATCGTCCGGTTCCGCCTCCGGTGATTCCCGGTCAACCGTTCGCTCAAGACCAGCCCGTACCCAAAAGTGATCTGGATTATCGACGAGAAGCGGGCGATATGAGTCAATGGCGAACTCTGCTTCGTCGGCAGGCCCAACATGAATTAAGCCAGGGCCGCTATCACCGGGCGATGTTGAATTATCGGGATTTGCTGGATCAGTTGGGTACGGAGAACGCCTTGGAGGACAGCTTCTTTATCGAGGTACCCAACAAGGAGCGGATTGACCAGTTT
This sequence comes from uncultured Planctomycetales bacterium, assembly GCA_964401335.1. Taxonomy (GTDB): domain Bacteria; phylum Planctomycetota; class Phycisphaerae; order UBA1845; family PWPN01; genus JAAYCU01. The sequence goes on along the minus strand of CAYNYK010000003.1, from coordinate 16,228 downwards.
GCCAGCCAATTGAGCACCTATATCCTGTCCCTGCAAGAAAGCAATTTCATCGAAAATGAATTGGCCACGCTCTTGGACCAGGTGAACCTGAAGGAATCGGCCCACTTCCTGCGTCGAGGGATGGTGGACCGATTTGAACTCTACACCTTGCCGGTGATCGAGGAAGCTATCGCGTACGCGCAAAGCTACGGGTTTTCCCCGCCGGCCCAGTTGACCCAGACTCAGCAGGAATTGAAGCTGTCGATCCAGACAATTCAACAAAGGGTCGGCCGACAGGAAGACCCCCCCGCCTTTATCAGTGAAGCGTTCAAGGCGAAGAACGGCCCGAAAGTGGACCGGGGCGTCAAGACGGTCCTTCAGACCGGCGCGGTCCGCAAGTCGGGAACGACGACAACTTCCACCGAGGAGGAAGACCGGCAACAAGAGGAGGAGGAAAAGCAGAATCGGTATCTGTTTACGGTACTGGACGAGGTGTTTAGCGAGGGATTGTCTCTCAACTCCTGGCTTGAACTCAAGGGAGGCCTGGCCGGCAAGGCCAGCGGCCTGCTCTGGCGCTCCCGACAATCGGAGGAATCGGTGGCCCGCCGGGTAGCGGTCAATCTGGTTCCGGTCCAAAAGTATGACCATGACAAAGGATTGGACGGCGACGTGGCCGTCCTGATCACCAAGGAAACTTTCGCGGCCATGCAAAAATGGTCAACCCTCTCCGCGGAAAAGCGGATGGCTGACCCGCATGCCGGGGAATATCTTTTTATCCTGGCATGGTACTGGCTGGATCGGGGCCAATGGCATCACGCCCGCGAGGCCTACATCCATGCTGCCCGGGTCTACCAGGATCAGGTCAAGCGTCTGGCCGGCAGAAACTCCGGGGCCGTGGACAACAAGCAAGCACTGGCCGAGTTGATCGCCAAGCGTAACGCTTTAGTGATGTTGATCGCGGCGGCGGGAATCACCCGTGACACGCCGCCGGGGGCAATGACGGTGGGGGCGGCCTATGTGGCGGAGATTCAGAAGCTTGCTTTGATGTGGAAACGTCGCTGGAATTCCGCCGGCTTGCCGCCGCATCATGGTGCCCGCCTGGGAGAATTGGTGGACCTGCGGATCAGTATGATCCTGGCCCCGCAGGCCGAACTCAAGGATCCGCTGCGCCGTTATTTCTGGTTTGATTATGATGCTTACCCCTCCGTGTTGTTGACCGAAAGTCCGGCACCGAGCACTCCCGGCCAGGCCACCGGAACACCATGAGCGGCTGTTTGCACCACGGAGACAACAGTGACCCGAAGAAAAAATATCAAGAAGCGGGGGCGGTTCAACAAAAAAGGCGGAGTGAGCGAATAAGCCGAATTCTGTTACCCTTGTCCCGCGCATCGCGGGGCTTGGGCGGCGATCATTCATCTAGGCGATCGTTTGCACGACCGCTCGAGCGCCCTACCCGCAGCTCAAACGAGACGGGCCGCCTCTCGCTGCCTATTTGGGCTTGCTGGCGGTGGGGTTTGCCCTGCCGCCGCGGTCACCCGCGACGCGGTGCGCTCTTACCGCACCTTTTCACCCTTACCCCTGACCGATGGTCAAGGGCGGTATGTTTTCTGTGGCACTTTCCCTCGACTCGCGCCGGGTCGCCGTTAGCGACCACCGTGCCCTGTCCAGTTCGGACTTTCCTCCCGGCCGATCAATCAACCTGCTCACCACGGAGACACGGAGGCACGGAGAATTTGTTATTCCCATACCGCCGTATCTCCGTGGCGAAGGCAGACCGACGGATCGGCCGAGCGATCGCCTCGCCCACTCCGCCATTATCATTATACCCGATTGCCCGATTTCGGGGTGCCTGGGATAAAAAACGGGCATCCCGGTGTGCCGGGACGCCCGTATCAGCCCATTGGATGCCCGCGCGGGTTAGGCTTTCAGCTCGATCGCCGCGTCGGGGTTGATGACCCGGAAGGTGAACGATTCGGTCAGGAATAACTCAACCTCCGATTTGTTGTGGCAGGCATAACCGATGGAGAAATCCTGGCCGACGACCAGCTCGAAGTCTCCGCCACGGGTGGAGAGTACCACCCCGCCGGCCAGAACCGGGCTCCAAAGAACCTCGCCCTGCAACAGGTCTTTGATAACGCGGCCCAGGGGGTAGCCGTGGTTGAGGTTCTGCTTGAGCGGATAGTAGGCCTTGCTGCCCAGCACCAGAGCATAAGGTCCACCGACCCCGGCTTGGTCGAGAGTTTTGACGGCCTCGCCGACGGCTTGCGGATATTGCTCGGCGTTCGCGGGCAACTTGATCGGCTTGTGCCCGCAGGCGGGCAGCAGACCTGTAATATGCCCGTCGGCAAACCCATTGTAGACCGATGACTCCTCGAAAAGGGCCGCCCGGCGGGCGGTTTCTTCCAGAGCGGACAGATCGGCGTCCTTGCATCCGCGCGAAATATTGTCGATTTCCCATTGGTTGAGGGAAAAATGCGCACGGGTTTCCACCAGCGGCAACACCTGGCGCAGCCCCCAGGGGACCTGAGGTTCGCCTTTCTTCTTGGGGATTTCCAGCCGGCCGAGGTTGACCGCGGACAGTTCCCAGCCGTGCGGGCCGCTGAAGTCCACCACCGAGCGGGCGGACAACTGCGTCTTGATCACCCGGGCGGCCGTCGCGTCAATCTCCTGCCAGCCGGCTTCCGTAATCGGGGCCAGATTGCGTTTGAGTAAATCGGTCATTGTTCGGCTCCCTTTCTGAATTTGCCAATGTTCAGGCTGCCCATGCCGGATGCGCTTTCTTCGCCGGCGCCCGCTTCCTCCAGGGCCACGATGGACTTGTTGGTGAAGAGATACGTGCGCAAGGCACTGTCGAATTCCGGTATTTCCCGCCGCAGCCATTCGAGGCACATGGCCGCGTGCTCGATTTCCTCGTCGCGGTTATGTTCCAAGATCTTCTTCAATTCCCCGTCCGTGGATTGATCCGCGCGTTGGTTGTACCAGTCGACGGCCTGGAGTTCCTCGATCAGGCTCAACAAAGCGCGATGCGCTTCGCGGACCGACGCCGACAGGTTTTCATAAGGCTCGTGATAGCTCATCGGTATCCCTCGTGTTTTCCCTTTGAGAATGACCAAACGTTCGCTACGCCCCTTATTTATATGGCCCTGACTGGGAATGTCAAGTAAAAACCGCTGCATCCCAAACACACATTGTTTGTCGTGTGAATATCTATAATCCCACCGTGCTGAAGCCCGCATCGACGTGAATATTTTCGCCGGTCACGCCGCTGGCCAGATCGCTGAGCAGATACACGGCCGATCGGCCGACGTCGTCGGCTACAATGTTTCGCTGCAAGGGGGCTTTTTTCTCGACCCAGGCGAGCATGCCTTCAAGTCCCTCGACGGCCATCGCCGAGAGGGTGCGGATCGGGCCGGCCGACAGGGTGTTCACGCGTATATTGCGTCGACCGAGTTCGGCGGCCAGATAGCGGCAGGTACATTCCAGGGCCGCCTTGGCCACGCCCATGACGTTGTAACCGGGGATCACTTTCTCCGCACCGTAATAACTCAAGGCCAGGATCGCGCCGCCGTCGGGCATCAAATCACGGGCATGGCGGGCTACCGGGATCAGCGAATACGCGCTGATATCGCAGGCCTCGGCGAACACCTCGCGAGGGGTGTCCAGAAATCGGCCCAGTTGTAGATAGTCGCGATTGGCGTAGGCCAGGGAATGTACCACGAAACGGATTTTGCCAAATCGTTCGCGGGCTGCGTCGAAAAAAGCTTCCAGCTCTTCATCCCGACGCACATCGCAGGGAACCAGCCAGGGCTCACGGATTCCTCTGTCCTCCAGGGTACGGCGGGCCCGTCGTTCCATTTTTTCGCCCGGCAGGCAGGAGAAACCGCAGACGGCCCCCTGTTCCATCAGGTGGCGGGCGATATGCCAGGCCAGCGACCGCTCGTTGGCCAAACCCATAATAAGCCCGCAATGTCCTTCCAATAGTTTCATCATCCACCTATCGCGCTGGGAAATCCCGGCAACCGCTCCCGGTATCGGGATTGTTGGCTTGATAATGGGGTTTGGCAAATGAATTACAAAATTTTCTGAAACGGATAGATACGTCAGCTACCGCGGCGCGCTGGCGGTTGCTTTGACGTATGCCGGATTCGGTTTCGGAAGCAGCGCTTTGGTCTCCTCAAGATGTTGCGTGATGAGGGCGTCCAGTTCGCGGACGACCTCCGGTTTCTGCTCGGCCAGGTTTTGGTTTTCACCGATGTCCTTTTCCAGGTCGTAGAGTTCGTAGCGATGACTCTGATCAGAATTGTCATGGAAGAAGCGGATCAGCTTCCATTTGCCTTGGCGAACCCAAACACCGGGGAGGCTGCCGGTTGCCAGTATGTTGTGCGGGAAGAAACAAAACGCCATTTTTCGGGGCGTATCGGTGCCCAGGAAGGCCGGCACCTGACTGACGCCATCGAATTTTTGTCCCTCCCTGGCTTTCACGCCGACCATTTCCAGCAGCGTGGGGTAAAAATCCACACTGCTCAGCAGGGCGGCGGTGGTTGAACCAGGCTTTGTACGGCCGGGCCAGACGACGATGCACGGCTCGCGTGTGCCGCCTTCATACAACGTGGCCTTGCCACCCCGCAGCGGTGCGTTGCTGGTGGGAGGCGTTTCAAGTTTGAACTGTTCTTTCATGCGCTCATCGAGCCAGTGGACTCCACCGTTGTCGGAGAAAAAGATGATGATGGTACGCTCGGTGAGCTTCAATTCGTCGAGCGTTTTGACCAGCGTGCCGACCGCATCGTCGAGACTGTGGACCATGGCCGCATAGACGGGATTGCGCTGCGGCGACGTGGGATCAGCGTTATCCCGGTATTTTCGAACGAGATCTTCCTTGGCGTCCCACGGCCCATGCACCGAAAACGCCCAATAATTGAGATAAAAAGGCTTGTCCTTATTGGCCCGAATGAAATCGACGGCTTCGCGAGCCATGCGGTCTTCAATATGTTCGCCGACCTCTCCCGTGAACTTCAAGGCCGGCGGAAATTTCCACGGTCCCAGGTAACTTCCGGCGGGGCCGGGACCGGGATAGTGCGGAATATCGACATCGAAGCCGTGTTCCAGGGGGCTGTACGGCGTGCGGCCCAGGTGCCATTTGCCGAAGTGCCCGGTGACGTAGCCGGCCTCCCGCAGGGTCTTGGCCAGCGTCGGGTAAGTGGTTGGCAAGCGTGTTGCGCTGGTGGGGATGATCACTTTTTGTTTGGGGTTAGCTTTGGCCGCCAGCCGCGCCTCCAGCCTTTCCGCCGGTTCATGGCAGGCCGGCGCGGTGATTCCGATGCGGCCCGGATAGAGCCCGGTCATGATGCTCACCCGGGTCGGCGAGCACAACGGGTTGGCCGCGTAAGCATTCGTAAAACGCAGGCCGTTTTGCGCCAGTCGGTCAATATTCGGAGTTTTATAATAGGTGCTTCCATAGACCGAGGTATCGCTCCACCCCAAATCGTCCGCGAGAATGAAGACGATATTGGGCTTGATTTCCACCTTCTGCTCGGCCGCGGCAAAGGAGCAGAAAATGCCGATCGCCAGCATCGAGAAAGCGGTGTACCGTTTCATTGGTCATTCCTCTTTCAGTGGGCGAGACCGCTGTAAAGGCTTGAGCAACAAGCCGACCAAGCATGATTATACATCTACGCGAGCTATTGAATCGTCCGCACTCGCGATGGTCTATCCATGACAACATACTACAAAGCCGAGGCGTTGACCAACTGGTAAAAACAGATGGGGTTGCATGAGGTCCTTGACGGAAACGGCGGCTGGAGCACGACCGTCGCGAATGAATCATCTCCATCATGGGGGTTTTCCTGCCACGGGCGAACAGATAGACCGGTCGTTCTACGGCCGGATGGCCGTGGCATCCATCGATTTCCATCTCTCCGTAGTCCCGAGCACTTTCAACGGGCCTATCCGATATGGAAGCCGTAGATTATTGAGGTGCGGCCGTCGGAGTTTTCGACGTGAAAACACCCGCCGAGGAGGGCAGTTCCTTGGGAAACGCAGTGATCTTCAAGAGTCCGGCCAGCTTGCGGGGTATGGCGACATTATCCATCGTCCCGCCAAAATCCAATGACCCGGGGCCGAAGGCAAAGATCGGCACCGGTGCCGCCGAATGGCCGTCGGTACTCCACATCGGTTGCGGGTTCCCCTTTTTGTCCTGCGTGATGGTCAGCCCGCCGGTTTCGTGATCGGCGGTGACCAGAACAAGCGTATGTCCGTCGGCCATGGCGAAATCCACGGCGGCCTTGACCGCCATATCAAAAAGCAAGGTCTGTCTCACGCAGTTCGCAACGTCATTCCCATGACAGGCCCAATCGATTTGACTGCCTTCCACCATGAGGATGAAGCCGTTCTGGTTTTTCGCATTCAAGAGCTCAATAGCTTTTCGAGTCATTGCCTCGAGGGTTGGCTCAAGGGATTGGGATGGTGATACCGAAGAGGGATGACGATTTTGCTCCCCGGTGCTCTCCACGGCCGCCGCGGTATCGGTGTTGCCTGACGTACGGGTAGTGTCGGGCGAAACCGGAACGACCCCTTTCTCGGTAAGTTGTTCCGCCGGATTATCCGTGGTCAACGGCCCTTTCTGGAACAATCCTAAAACATATTGTCCCTGCGCCGCGGATAGCTGGTCGCGATTCTCCACGAACAGGTACCCCAGCTCCTTAGCGCGTTTCAAGAGGTCCACATCGTCTTTGCGCTCGCTGCCCTCAACGGACTGCGGCTCCCAGAACTGCCGCCCACCTCCCAGGATAACGTTGATCTTTCGGGCCAGCATCTGCGACGCGATAATCGGCTCCGCTTTTCTCGTGTCAACATGGCTGGCGAACGAGGCCGGGGTAGCGTGTGTAACGGTGCAGGTGACCACCAATCCGGTTTTCATTCCTTTGTCCGCCGCGGCTTCGAAGATATTTTGATGGACTTTTCCATCCGGCGTTACCCCGAGCATTCCATTAGCGGTTCGTATCCCGCAGGCCAAGGCCGTGCCGCCGGCCGCCGAATCCGTGACCAGCGCGCTTGCGGATTGGGTGAAAACCAACCCAGCCACCGGAAGGCGCTCCATATACAGGCGGCCATCCACTCCGCAGGCGGCTAATCTGCTCAGGAAAACCTGAGGTGTGCCCATGCCGTCTCCGATCATCAGGATCACATTGCGGACCACGTCGCCGGGAGGATTGGCCAGAGGCTCGGAGGTGGCCGAGGGTTGATAAAACGCCGTGCTCCCTTCGCCGGACTCGAGCTTTCCATAGTTAAAGGAAGTCTCGTTGTTGCCAAAGGCGGGATGGATAGCGAAAGTCAGAAGCAGAATCCAGAGGACGCCCGTGGTTGCCTGGCGCGGAGATCGCAAGATTCCAGTGTTCATTGGCCTACCCTGTTACGAAAAAAACTCCAAGGACGGCCCGACGCCGTTGCCGGGCGAAAGGTGATTATCGTATGAAACCTCTTTCTTTGTGTCCAGAAAAGGAATGTCCGAATTCTGTTAAGAAACCGTGAAAAATCGCGTAATAAGGCGTTATTGCATCCTCGCTCGCGCATTTCGGCCTTCACCTGATTATTGGTTGGCGTGGTTCGTCCACAAAGCTATGATGGATAGCATGATCTGTATCTCGTTGCAAAGCGGTTCCAACGGCAACGCGATTTATGTCGAGGCCGATGGGGTGCGCCTGCTGTTTGACGCGGGCATATCCGGCGCGCAGGCCGAAGGGCGTTTGCGCGTGCATCAGCGTGATATCCGGCAGGTGGATGCCCTGCTTATCTCGCACGACCATAGCGATCACATCCGCTGCGCGGGTATTTACCAGCGTAAGTATCATCTGCCGATCCATCTGACCCGGCGGACGCAGGAGGCGACATACTGCGCGCTGGGACCGATTCGGGACGTGCGTTACTTTCATTCCGGCGGGGTGTTGCGTTTCGGCGATGTGGCCGTGCATACCATCCCCACCGCTCACGACGCCGCCGACGGAGTGGCCTTCATCGTTGAGCACGGCGGCAAGCGGCTGGGTATCTTCACGGACCTGGGGCATCCGTTTCGCGGGTTGCGCGATCTGCTGGGCACGCTTGACGCCGTTTTCCTGGAGAGTAATTACGATCCGGAAATGCTGGAAACGGGCTCTTATCCCTGGCCGCTGAAACAGCGAATTCGCGGACCGCACGGGCACTTGTCCAATCTGGAGGCGGCCGATCTATTGCGCGGCTGCGGGCGGCGTCTGCAATGGGCCGCCCTGGCTCATCTCAGCGAGGAGAACAACGATCCCCGTCTGGCTCTGGAAACCCACCGGCAGCGTGTCGGCCGGGAACTGCCCCTGCTTGTCGCCTCGCGTTATGAAGTCGGGGAAATCTTGACGGTGTAGTCACCGATGGGTCTATGCCTTTGTGGCACACAAAACCGTGCGGGATAATCACTTTCGCAGGGGTAGGACGCGAATACGGGCCTTGGCATCATCCACTACAATTAAACTTCCTTGCTCAAGTTGCGATTCAAATCGATGAAGAAGGTGGATGAGTATATCTTCCGAAGATGCCGGTAGAACCTTATGAGTACGCATCTGAATAACACTGGGACCATCTGAATGGGTAATAGCCAATATCGTACCGAAATCAAGATCATGGGTAAAAAGAACGAAGGAATGGACCCTTGCCCACTCCATGATTTCCTGATCGGTAGCGGGGGGTCTCCAACCGAAGACCAATGCACCGCTTCCCAGCCATGATGGTTGAGTAAAGGGCACCACAATGGTGTCAGATTCATATCGACAAGAATTTTCATGAGACTGTTATGGGTAAATCTGCTTCTTCGACCCGCCAGGCGGCATAGGCCAAGGCTTCTTGGATATCCTCGGGTTCAAGATAGGGATAAGCCTTCAGAATTTGTTGCGTGTTATGACCTTCGGCTAACAGGCCGATGATCATTCCAACCGTTACCCGCAAACCTCGAATGCATGGCTTACCACCCATGATCTTGGGGTCAAAGGTTATTCGTGTCAGGCCGGGTTGCATCGTGATCAGCTCCTATATGCTATTTTACCGTATGTGCCCTATATATTCTAACAAATGGGCGGGATACCGGCGACAGGGCGGAATAGGATCACTCGGGTCGGATGTGATTTCAATGCCGGTCTAATCGATCACCGCCAGTAGCTCGATATCGAAGACGAGAGTTGAATTAGGTGGTATGCCGGGTTGCGCTTGGGTTCCGTAACCAAGGTTAGGGGGGATGATCAGCTTACGCTTGCCGCCGACCTTCATGCTCGTCAAGCCTTCCGAAAAGCCCGGAACGACCTGGTTTAACGCGAAGGTTTGCGGACCACCGCTGTCGGCGGAGCTATCGAACTTTTTGCCGTTGAGCAGATAACCGGTGTAATGGACCCGGGCCTGGCTGGTTGGGCGGGCCGGATTTTTACCCGTGCCCACGGTGATATCGTAATACTTCAGCCCGGAAGGTGTCGTGATCGGTTCGCCGCTCACCGGCCAGCCGGGATACAGAGCGGTGCTTGACGACGAGGTGGCAGGTCGATACGCGAAATAAACCGAAACGCCCGCAATCGCGATCAGGATGACGCCTCCGATAATCAGGGGCATCGCGCTGGTGGTGGTTTTTCCAGGCATAAAATGACTCCATTGAGGTATCGAGGCCGACTAAGGGGCCACGAGATTATCCTGACTCATGTCCAGAAATTTATTACCGACATTCATTCCCGTGATTTTCGTGCCGGACGGCACGAGGAAAAGGAAACAATAAACGTCGTCGTTTTGGAGATTGTCTTCATTAATGCGTTCCAACTTCGGCAAGCGTCCGCCGATCCGCTCGATCTCATTAAGGTAAATGAGCTCAAAAGATGGACGACCACCTTCCAGAGCCATGGCATAAACACCAACGGCCGGATACTGAGTACGCGCCGCGTCGACCGCGGTAAAGCTGCGTACACCGCTACGCGCGAAATTCATCACCTGGCCGAGCAGCGAGCCGGCCCGCACCCGATTGACGTTCAGTTGGAGCAGATGCATGCCCGCGGGTACGTCGAAGGATTGAATGGCCGCCTGATTTCCCGGCAGCGGCTGCCAACGATCATCCAGATGGGTAAAGATACGTCCGCCGGCCAAGGCATTTCCCTTCATCTGCGGTGCGGAGATGGCTTGATAGGTGGTCAGCGGCCTAAAGAAAGGCAGCCTGTTGGAAAACTGGGACATCGCCGACGGCTTGATCGGCATGGTGCGGCCGGCGGAACCGTCCGCGGCCGGAGGGGCCTGTGTGGAGCCCGCATCCGTTGGTGTGCCACCTTGACCCGCGGCTGGCGGTACGGCGGCCCCTTCGATGGGGGGCATCGCTCGGTCTTTCAGGTGCGTATCAAAATTCACCCGTGCGTTTTGCTTATATTCGATGAACAAAGGCTCGAAGCCCTCTGTTTCAGGCACCTCAAAGACAAAATCAATGTGGATGTCCTCTTTCTTTATTTCGCGGGCAAACCCCTCTCCCTGAGCCACCTCGTAATAAAGAACGCCGGGGACGGCTTCAGGAGGGTTCATCCCAACCGGAAAGTACTCCTGAGTTCTGCCGCCGGCCCGTTCGCGGGCCACAAGACGAATCTGCTCGGTGGTGAACTGCAATGTGCCGCCGGTATCGGCGGCTTCTCGCTTCAAGGCTACCCGGACCACCATCAAGCGGGATCCCTTACCGGGTCGTTTGGACGGTACCAACTCGAAAGTCTTGTTTTTAGCCTGGGATGTCGGGGTTATGATTTTACGGCCTTTGAAGGCTTGGCTCTTTTCCAGATACTTGTATGCAATCAACGCGATACTGTTTGGTGGAACAGCGTTCTTCTCTCCCTCAAAAATGCCTGTCTTGGCGCGATGAACACTGCCCAGAAAATCAGGATAGACCGTGCGAAACCGGTTGCGTCCAGTTAAGGCGTTGTCGGAGAGATGGGAAACCAGGGCCACGGTGAACCCGTCCGGGTTAAACCAAAGATTGTGGCGTTCCTGGCGAACGTTGGTCCAGTCAATCGTAGCCACATTGTGCGGCGTGAGGTCGGTCTTGGGGTCCGGATTTCCAAAATCCACGGCCGTCCCACTGGAGGCATCAACGAGGGTGTATCGTGTAAAACCAAGAAAACACGAATTGAAATCGAGGAGTTGGAAACCGATGGCCAACACGCCCACGATGATCAAGGCGGTGATCAAGCCGAATATTCCACCGACGATCCGGTCTACTTGGATGGGAAAGTGCATATGGCCCGTGATGACCAGATCGAAGATCAGCCGAAGGACCAGCAGGGTGCTGATGAAGATTCCCACCAGGGCGATGGCCCGGCCGTTCTCCGGCTGGCTCTCGACAAGCAGAGTAAAGTAAACATCCTCATAATAACCGAAGGCCAGGACGGCGGACAAAATGGCCAATACGCAATTGATCAGGGCGCTGAACAAGCCCTGCAAACCCTGGTAAAAGGTAATGGTCAGGATCAATAGGGTTACAAAGAGCGAAAACCACATCAGGCCTTACCACCTTTCTAGCCGACGAACCGATGTCCCACGCCCCGGCCGATCAGGCCGTCGTGTTCGGCTCCTCATCGCGCAATCCACGGAGCATCTCGTTCATACTGGTGATTCCCTCGATGACCTTTTGCAGGCCGACTTCCTGCAGATACAGCATGCCGTTTTTACGGGCCTGGGCCCGGATGGCGTTGAGCGACTGGCCTTTGCGAATCAGCTCACGAATCGGCTCGTTGATTTCCAAAATCTCGAAAACACCGGTGCGGCCGAAGTATCCACTGCCCTGGCAGTTCGGACAAACGCCCTTACTTCGACCTTTTTCGTCCACCAGGTCCTCGGCCTTGGGGGCCCGGTAAAAATGCTCGATCTTGTCCGCCGGCAGGTTGGCTTTTTTCAAAAGCTGCTTGTCGGGCCGATAGGGAATCCGGCAGGCCACACACAGCTTGCGCACCAGGCGCTGACAGGTCACGATCTGCAGGGCGTCGGCGACGGCTTCCATGTCGCCGGCCAGCGAAACCAGTTTTTTCAGGGCCTCGAACGTGTCCCGGGCCTGAATGCCCACATAGATTTTTTTGCCTTCGCAGGCCGCCTTGACCGCCAAATGGGCCGTTTCCCGGTCCGCGCAATCACTGGACATCACCACATCCGGTTCGCGCCGCAGTACCGTCTGCAGTTGTCGGGCGTAGGAAGCCTCGTGCTTGGTCGCATCGTAAATATGCTGGGTGATGTTCTCCAGGTCCATTAAAGGCTGATGTTCGAGGGTGAGGATGTTTTGCATGAAAGAGTCGTGGGTGCGCAGCGCTGCGTAGAGCGTAGTGGTCACCCCGCTGCCGTGCGGGCCGGAGACAACGATCAGACCGGCCGATTCGCCGGCCATCTTTTCGAACAATTCGCGCTGCGGCTCGGTCATGCCCAGATCGTTAATGCGTAACCGGCTCTGATCGCCGACGATCTGGAGCGTCAAGCGCTCTTCCTGGGTGGTTCCGCTGGTTTTGACCTCGATTTCCGTCGCCCCCCGGTAATTGCCGCCGGTGATCCCCGCAAGGATCGTGCCCGACTGCGGCCGCCGGCGTTCCTCGACGTCCAGTCCGGCGTGTTTCTTGATGAAGGACATGACTTTTTCCGCCTGCTCCTTGTTCAGCAGGTCCGTACGCGGCATGACGACGCCGTCGATGCGATACAACAATCGAGGTTCCTGGGCAGTCAGGATCAGAACCACTTCGGTGGCTCGCCGCCAAAGGGCGTCGAACATCAGATTTTGGGCAATCTCGAAGGTCTCGATGCCCTCCTTCTCCGCCGGACAGACCACCTTTGCCCCGCTATGGTCCACCAGGCGAACCCGCTCCACAGAGTCCATTTGTTGATCTTTTTTCTTGCCTACGTTTTTCAGCCACCGCCCTAAATGTTCCTTCGTACCCACGCGGGCGCTAGGTTCCACGTAACCGTTACGGACCACCACATAGATGCAGCCGGTCGAAAGGACGAGTACCAACCATAAGCCGAAGCCTGCCCAGAACAACTGGGGAGTGTTCCAGGGGGCCAGAAGCAGCAGGGCCAGGCCGAACGCCCCCCCGCCAAGCACCACCCCTTGCCAAAGAGGTTGGTTCAGTTTACGAATGGTCGAGGCGTCTTTGCCGACCCATTGGCAGAATAATAACCAGACCAGAAAGACAATCAGGATGATTACCACCCGCCCCCAACTGGCGTACTCGCCGGTTAAATCCGTGGCCACGACACTCGCCGAGGCCTGAGCAGGCGAAAACAGGGTGGCCATGAGCAGGACCGGCCAGGCGGTTTTGGCATGACAAATCATTGATTGCATGAAAACTCCGGTTGGATGCAAATACCCAGCGAAGCGAAATCGAAACCCGTCGCGCCGCACGATCATAACCGTCCCCCGCCGGGATGAATAGGCCGGCACGGGTGTCGGTCCACGCGGCGCTGGACGGTCAGCCGAGAATCCCGCCCGCGCTGCCCCCTGAATCAATCCCTTTCAAACGCATCTTCAGTTCCTGCGGGTTCGGCGACGCCGCATACGCCACCTCCGTCTCGATAAATTCATCCTCGACCAGGCGTTTGAGACATTCGTTCATGTCCAGCATGCCTTCGGCCTGGCTGGCCCGGATAACCTTGGCGATCTCGTCGTCACGTTTCTCGTCGATCAGTTTACGGATGGTCGGGGTGGCGAACATAATCTCCACGGCGGGTACCCGATGCACGCCGGGTTTGATGCTCGGCAACAGCTTCTGGCAGACGATGGCCTGCAGGTTGAACACCAGGGTTTGACGCACCAGATCGCGCGAGCCTTCGGAAATCAGATCGAGCACGCGGCCGATGGTCTGGGCCGCGCCGGAGGCGTGAATGGTCCCGAACACCAGGTGACCGGTTTCGGCCGCGTTCAAGGCCGCCATGAACGTTTCCTCATCACGCATTTCACCCACCAGCACAACGTCCGGGTCTTCACGCATGAGATACTTCAGGGCGTCCTGAAAGTTATGCACGTCTACGCCCACTTCACGTTGATTGATGAGGGCTTTCTTGTCCTTGAACAGATATTCAATCGGGTCCTCGATGGTCACGATATGGCAGGCCCGCGTCTGGTTGATGTAATCCAGGGCCGCGGCGATGGTCGTGGACTTGCCCGAACCGGTAATACCGGCCAACAGCACCAGCCCCTGATGAAACTCGGTAATTTTGTACATCGATTCAGGCAGATACAACTGCCGGAAATCGAGGATCTCGGCGTTGACCCGCCGGGCGGCCACGCTCAACGTGCCCCGCTGACGGAAGATGTTCACCCGGAACCGGTCGCCCTCGCCCAATTGATAGGCGAAGTCCGAGGCCCCCTTGGTCGCTAACTGGTGCCGCTGGTGCTCGTTCATGATCTCGAACCAGATGTCCTCCACCTGCTGAGCGGAAAGCGGCGGCTCATTCAACGGTTTCAAATCGCCCTTGTGCCGGATATGTACCTTGGCCCCGGATTTGAAATGGAGGTCCGAAGCCTTCAGCTGGCACACAAACTTTAGATAACGATGGATTTTCGGCTCTTTCTTCGGCGTGGCCGGCTGCAGGGTGGCCGGCGGAGGAGGCGCCGGGCCCGACTCCTCTTCGGGAATGATCGACTGGCCTTTGATCTCCACGGCCTGTTGATTATTGACTTCCGTATCGGCCATGATTTTTCCTCCCGGTATCGTTCGCCATTATCGCGCTGCTACAGTCGCATGGGTATGCCTCGGTCCGCCATCAACTGCTTGGTTTCTCGAATCGTGTAGGTCCCAAAGTGGAAAATACTCGCTACCAGGGCCGCGTCGGCCTTGCCAAGCGTTACCGCGTCCGCCAGGTGCTCGGGCTTACCGGCCCCGCCGGAGGCGACCACCGGAATATGCACGGCCTCGGCCACCGTCCGGGTAATTTCCAGATCGTATCCATCCTGCGTTCCGTCGGCGTCCATGCAGGTCAAAACAATTTCACCGGCCCCCAACTCCTCCACCCGCCGGGCCCAGGCCACGGCCTCCAAACCCGTCGGTGTTCGCCCGCCGTGAATATGCACGTCCCAGATTTCCCGACCATCCTTGTAGACCCGCTTGGGGTCGATGTTGACTACCGTACAGCAGCGCCCGAACCGCCTGGCCGTTTCCGTGATGATCGCCGGGTTGAGCACGGCGGCCGTGTTGATCGAGACTTTTTCCGCCCCGGCCTGCACCAGCCGCGTCACGTCCTCGATGGTCCGGATTCCGCCGCCGACGGTGAAGGGCATGAAACACTCCTCGGCCACGTGCCGCACCACATCAAGCATGATGTCCCGCCCCTCGTGGCTGGCCGTTATGTCCAGGAAAACCAGTTCGTCGGCGCCCTCCTCCTCGTAACGCTTGGCGATCTCCACCGGATCGCCCGCGTCGCGTAGATTAACAAAATTCACGCCCTTGACCACGCGGCCCGCATGTACATCCAAACAAGGTATGATTCTTTTAGCCAGCATTTAATGATTACTCCGGGACTTTTCCATACCTGGCTGGCGGACAAGCACTTGCGGTACTTCCGCCGGTAATCTGAGGCCATCCCTGACCCCAGGCATGCTCGTCCCTGAACTTCGGTGGCGTCCCTATTTTATGCGATTGCCGCCCGCGTTCAAGCCGTTTCGAGACCCGATCGGAAAGGGGTGCATCCGAAATTCAGTGGTTCATGGGCATGGACAAACCCTTGTCCCGCCGCAGCGAGGTAGGGATTCGCCCGTGATTTAAGGCCGCGGAGTAGAGGGGAGTAGATTACGCATATTGCCTAGCGAGCAGAAATCCCTTTGTCGCCTCGTTTTTTTCCTCCAAGAGAAAACCTGCATAAGGTCATCCTGGAGTGTAAGCATGTGCAGGCCGGCCTTCGGGAAGACTGCTTGTTGGACCGGATCCTTTTCCGGGGGATTTTTTTGTTTCAGCTGGAGGACTCACTCTGATTTGTCATGAAAATTCATTTTTTGCTTATTTACCTATAAACCACCGTGGATTCTTATGTTGCGCGCAAAGAAATTGTCCACGCCTCGTCCTCAAAAAAAATTTGCTGAACAATAGGGAATTTTCTTGATTTCCGGCAGTAAAAGAGTTAGCCTTATTATCGTACGGGCGAGTGATGGAAGGCCTGAAATCACATTCTTTTTAAGCGTTCCAAGCAGGGAGGGAAAAATCATAACACCATCATAGCACGTTTAGCACGTTGCCTTTTCTTTCAACCAGAC
>CAYNYK010000002.1:66628-139197 GCA_964401335.1 uncultured Planctomycetales bacterium | reverse complement strand
GTGAACGAATCAAGGCACAATTGGCGTTACCCTAACTTTGCAAAAGTCCAGTGATAAATCACGCTTCCTCCTGGAGGAAAAACATCGAAAAGTATGATATAGATATACCCTATCATCTTTGTAAACAATGTGTTATGCAAGAAAACAGGCTTGTTGAGCTATGATCCTGATGTTGTGTTTGGATAGTTACTCGTGGCCGTGGGGTGGTTGATGAGTTTTTGTTTAGTTTGGGCATAAGACGCGGAGCATGTTAAGCCGCTATTTCGTCAGCGATTGTGGTTGAACAAAAAGAAATTCATCCCCGACAGGAGGCACAAAGTGTCGCCACTTGCTCGTCCGAAAACGCGACGCTGAATGTGCTGGTTCCGCAACGGCTGCAACACAGGGGTTCCAGATCCTTATTAAAAGCATTCCAATAAATGTTGCATATCTTGGCGGCCGAACGACGCAGAACGTGACACTGCACGGCCAGCGCGGGGCAGTCGATGCGAAGCAAGGCCAAAGGGGTCAGGTCGATACGACAGGCATAGCGCTCCTCCAGTTCGGCCAGTTTTCGGCGCAATTCCAATTGCACGGCTTTCACCTTGGCTTCCTGCCGGGCCGGATCCTCCTCGGGGCCGCGTCGCGTGGATCGCTTGCCGTCGCCGAGCAACAAGGCGGTGTAATAGTCCTGCAATCGTCGGCGATCGCGTTCCAGCCGACCCTCCAAGCGTTCAAGAAACGCGCGGCTTTCAATCTGGACGTGATCAAGCACCGCCCGGGCGGCGGCCAATTGCGTGGATGGATAATGGCCGGGCAGCATGGACGGCTCGGCCAGCGTAGTGTTCACATCCAGGATGTCCGGAAATGAGACCTGCGCACCGGAAGAGGCGTTGACGCTTACCCTCATGACTTGCTGCCATCGGTCGGCCGAGTCAAGCGTTACCAGGAAATACCAGGTGTGATACTCCGTGCGGGTGGGCTTGGCGTCCTTAACCCGCACCCGGGCATTTAACCAAGTGAATGCCCGGGCCACCGGTTCGGCCATATCCGACCGCTTTAAGTAGGCCGCGGGAATCCTAAGAGAAGCCGTTCTCGGCCCTGCTTCGATCAAGGGGTCGATCCGGTCGAGGAAATCCGAGGACAAATTGATGGGTAAGGGGCTACCACTTTCGGATGCCAAAGGCAGAATCTCCAGGCAGTTGAGCGTTTCGGCGACATCGCGGGGCAGCAAGGCCAGTCCCTCTTTCGCTCCCGCAGGCCAATCGACCTCCGCGCCATGCCGTAGCAGCAGGCGGGAGGCGAACTCTCGAAGTCGCTCGTCGAGGGGGGCGCTCATTCGAACTCATCTCCAAACAGAGCTTCTTCCAGCTTCTTCGTTTCCAGATATTCTTCCTGGGCGGCCAACAGGGAATTGCCCAATTGCTCGAAAGCCTGGTCCAGGTCTTGCGGTCCTTGTGATTTCATCCAAAGATCAAGCACCAGCGACTCGAATTCGTCGCCTCCTTCCAGATTTCCGAGGATCGAGCCGACCTCGCCGACCACAAGCTCGAACATGCGGATTTTGTCATGGAGCAACCGCAAGATGCGTTCCTCCAGTGAGCCGGCGGTACACAGGTTGAAAATGAAGACCTCCCGGGTTTGACCGATGCGATGAATGCGCCCGACCCGCTGCTCGATACGCATGGGATTCCAGGGCAGGTCGAAGTTGATCAGCGTGTTGGCGAATTGGAGATTATGTCCTTCCCCGCCGATTTCCGAGCAGAGCATGACCGGAACCTGTTCGCGCAGCAGTTCGACGGCCCGGGTCTTTTCGGCCGTACTTTGCCGCCCCGTGAATAGGCAAAACGCGATCCCTGCGCTGGTCAGGACGCTTTCCAGACGGGCCAAGGTGTCCGTGAAATTGGCGAAGACGAGGGTTTTTCCTTGGCGATTTTTTTCCAGGAGTTCGACCAGCTTGGCTTCCTTGCTACTGATTCCGCTTTTTTCAATTTGGTGGGCCAAGTCCAGGATGGGGCCGACCCGTTCATCCTGCTTGAACATCTCGGCCAGCGGGGCGGGCAGGGCGGCGGGGTGGCTGCCGGCCGCACGCAGCAGCGAGGTGGTCCGCATTCGGGTTAACTGGGGGTGGTTGGAGGTGACGGCCGGTTTTACTGATTGGCCGGAAAACAAATCCGGCTCGACCGCATCCGCTTCGGTGATGACTTCATGTGGTGGCTCGTTGTTTGTGGACCGGTGAACATTTCGGTTACGCCATCGCAGGTAGGTATCCAGCATCTGATAGAGTTTGGCTTCCTTTTCGTGTGGTTGAACGACAAAGGTCTGCGCGTAACGCGGAGGCAGGTTCATCGTGACCAGGCTGCGCGTGTTGCGAATCATGACTTCCCCGAGCAATTCGCGCAGCCGCTGGCGGTTGCGCGGGTCGCGCGGGTTCCCTCGCCGGACGTAGTTGCGTTTGAAGTCGTTTTCGGTTTTAAGGTGTCCCGGTTCGAGAAGAGTTAAAAGGTTATAGAGCTCCATGAGATCGTTTTGCACCGGAGTGGCCGTCAGCAGAAACATCCTGCGCCGTTGCAGGGCATTGACCAGTTGCCAGTTGCGGGTAGCCCGGTTGCGACAGTGGTGGGCCTCGTCGACGATGACCAGGTCCCACGGACAGGCGGTTACCGCATCGAAGTGCCGCGGGCTCTTGGCCAGCGATAAAGAAGCCAATACCCGATCCGTCTGGCTCCAAAAGAGGTCTTTAAGGGCATGCCCGCTTTCGGCGATGGCGAAATCAAGGCCGAATTTGGACGAAAGTTCCTCGCTCCATTGGCTGACCAGGGCGGGAGGCACGAGGATCAATACCCGCTTCATCATTCCGCGAAGCAGGTATTCGCGCAACAGCAGACAAGCCTCGATCGTTTTGCCGAGACCGACCTCATCCGCCAGCAGTACACCCCCGCGAAAGTGACGCAGAACTCTGCGCACCGTCTCGATTTGATGGGGCAGGTGCTCGACGCCCCGCAGGCCTTCCAGGCACAGTAATTCCTCGAACCCGCGCAGCAGTCGCAGTCGGGCGTGTTCCACACGTAGCCAAAGGCCCTCCACGTCCTCGATTTCGTTGGCCGAGGGAGCACCTGTCAGGGTTGGTGTGACGCGAATACTTACGGGGATTCCGCCGCGTGTTCGCCCGGCCGGATGAAGCGTGTCGGATAGTGTATCGATCGTCCACATTTTCGGCGGTCCAACAGGACAGGGACCGATGCGGTCAATACGGAGCGTTTGGGAAATCGCGTTTCCAATGTCGGAGCAGATCGTCCAGCGTGCCCTTGAACCAGTAGATTTTTCCGCGGATGGCTCGCTTGCCGTACGGCGGCAACCCGCCGATGTTCACGATGCTGTGGAGGCAGTCGGCGGGGTGGTGATTGGTCACATGCGAGGTCCGTTCCCAGTAAAGTCCGCAAATCCAAGTCTTGTCCCGGTTCACCCGTGTAACCAGGCCGCTATCGATGGGCGCGGCCATTTCCGCGTTATAGGGGCCTACCAGGGGCATTTTTTCAAGTTGGTTGTCGGTCAGCATTTCATCGATTTTGACACCGAGAGGCGTGCGGGCCCCGACCGTCTCCTTTTTCGCCGGCAGTGGTTCCCATACACCCCCGCGCAGTACATAACTAAGGCTGCTTTTCGGCAGGTTGGCTTTTTCCTGCTCCGCCCACAAATCGTATTCGCTGAAGGCCGGCGTCTTGGCCATCGTGTGTCGCCAGACATCGTTGGTCTCGCCACTCATGCGAAAACACTGCTGAATGCCGTAATACTCGTTCAAGCCTGTTTTGCGCGTTTCGACGATCAGGAGAAGATCGATCCCGTCCGCGACGGGGGCGAGGTAAAACGTCCACTGCTGCGGCACCCACCCTTCGCGGTTATCGAGGTTTTTCACGTACCGGGTTACGTACGGTCGAGCGGCAAAGGTTTTTTCGAGCCGGTTCACGGCGGCCGGGTCCACGCCGGCCTGCTCCAGACTGCTCGGGATCGGGCCGTGAGGCATCGGGTCATGTTCATGGAAGCGATAGCCGATACGATTATCCGGCATCTGGTTATTGGTCATCGTGGCGAAATTATCTTGATCGATCAGGTTGACCCGGATGGGCGAACAAGAAGCGCAGATTAAGGCCGCAACGATTCCCGTTACCGATACCGGAACAAAGTAGTGACCACGCATCATATCGTTTCTCCTTTGTTATCGACTTCAACCAACATACCCGAAAAATTACCGGGTCGCGAGTCGCAGGACGCGGTTTTGACGATTCTCGCGACTGAGGGGTATGATACTCGCCTGAGTCGAGATAGTGGATCAATCATTAATACCTTATTTCAAAAAGGATAGGTCATGACACGTTGCTTAATTGCCGTCGTTTTGTTGGTGATGATTTTTTGCCCGGCCGCGGTGAACTCAATCCACGCCGACGCGCAGGGCGGCCGAGTCATCCGTCTGGGCCTGATTGGATTGGACACCTCGCACGTTATCCGCTTTACCGACTGGCTGAACGATCCGAAAAACGACAGCGGCTGCCGGGTTGTGGCGGGCTTTCCCGGCGGCTCGCCGGATGTCAAGGAGTCGGCCTCGCGGGTTGAGCATTACACGAATGAGTTGCGCGACAAATACGGCATGGAAATTGTCGACAGTATCGAGGAGCTTTGCGCGAAGGTGGACGGTGTTTTGATTACCAGCGTGGATGGCCGTCCGCATCTGGAGCAGGCGAAGAAAGTCTTTGCCGCGGGTAAACCCGTTTTCATTGACAAGCCGATCGCCGGCAACCTGGCCGACGCCATCTCTATCTTCCGGCTGGCGAAAGAGGCGGGGGTGCCCTGCTGGTCATCGTCCAGCTACCGCTATTCAAAGAACATGCTCGAAGCCGTCGGCGGCAAGGTTGGCAAAGTGCTCGGCTGTATCGCTTTCGGACCTTGCTATCGTGAACCGCATCATCCGGATCTTTACTGGTACGGGATTCACACGGCCGAAACGATTTACGCGCTCATGGGGCCGGGTTGTGTTTCCGTGACCCGCACGGCCGGGGCGGATACCGATGTCGTGGTGGGCAAGTGGAAGGACGGCCGACTGGGCGTCTTTCGCGGCGGGAGCGAGGGGACCAATAAAGGCAATTTGAAATCGGGTTTTGTCGTCTTCGGCAGCGAGGGTGTCTACCACGGCGAGCCCGACTCGTACGACGGCCTTTTGCGTGAAATCGTGAAGTTCTTCAAGACCGGCCGTCCGCCCCTCGATCCGGCGGAAACCATCGAACTTTTCGCCTTCATGTCCGCCGCCGATCAATCCAAAGCCAAAGGCGGCATCCCCGTCGAATTGCAGCCGCTGATCGAAAAGGCCTCGAAGGGAAAAGAGTGAAATTGAGACAACCACGGTAACACGATACCGACACCCTTGGCCGTTCGATCTTCTGGGCGTATTCAGCCTGCTGCACGCTCCGGCGTGCCGGGATTGATTGCGTAGGATCGTTCGCTCATTTTAAAAAGAAGCCGGGTTGATCTATTTCTCCTTTTTAGAAGGCGAAATGGCCTTGACTTTCACCTTCCTGGAAGGCGAAAATAGGAAGCCTTATGGAACCCAACCTGCAATCCTATCGGCAATATCTGACGGAGAAGCTGGCCGACTCGCTGAGCATTCCGCCGCCGGCCGGAACCGAACGGCGTGTACATGGGGTCGTGAGCCTGCCTCGGAAGGCTACCGCGGTCATCGGTATGCGTCGTTCGGGGAAGACTACCTTTCTGCATCAACTTCGACGCGAACGGATGAACCGCGGGATTAACCAGGAGCGCTTGCCGTACCTCAATTTCGAGGACGAGCGTCTGGCCGGCTTGGAGGCAAGTCATCTACACATACTTATTGAGGAGTACTACCGCCAGTTTCCGACATGGCGGGGGCGTCATACGGTAACTTGGTGCTTTGACGAGATTCAGGTCGTTCCCGGATGGGAGCGGTTTGTTCGCCGGTTGCTGGATACGGAGCAGGTGGAGGTATTCCTGAGCGGCTCATCCGCGGCCCTGCTCAGTCGTGAGTTGGCCACGGCGATGCGTGGGAGGTCCTGGGAGGTGGTGATCCATCCGTTTAGTTTTGAGGAATATCTGCGCCACCACCGATATGAGATACCCAGGTCCGGCAAGCCCCTTACCGCCCGTCGGCGTTCGGCGCTGGAGAAGTTGCTATTGGATTATCTGGACACGGGCGGATTTCCCGAAGTGCAGGGGCTGGATTTGCTCACGCGTACGCAATTGCTCAGCGAGTACGTGGATATCGCGATTTTGCGGGACGTGGTTGAGCGGCATGGGGTGACGAATATCACTGGTCTCCGCTGGCTGGTTCGGCACCTACTGGGTAACCCGTGCGGATCGTTCAGCGTGGAGAAGTTTTACGCCGGTCTCAAGGCGCAGGGAATCGCCATTTCCCGCGACACGGTACACCATCTTGTCGGGTATCTTGAGGATTGCTTTCTGATTCGTACCGCATGGGTGGAGGCGTCTTCCGCACGCCGGCGAATGGTCAACCCGCGCAAGGCATTCCCGGCAGATCAAGGTCTGATCCCCGTGTTCGATCGTAGTGGGCGGGCGAATCGAGGGCACGCGCTGGAAACGGCGGTTCGGGTGGAACTGGAGAGGCGACGATTTGATGTTACCTACGTGCGGACCACCGAGGGGTACGAGGTGGATTTCCTTGCGCGCCGGCCGGGCGAGATGCCGCAGATTATTCAAGTCTGTGCCGCCTTGGACAACCCCGAAACCCGCCGGCGAGAAATCCGCGCTCTACTATCCGCGGCCGTCGAGCATCCCAAGGCGGAGCTGCATCTGGTTACGCTGTTCCCGGATATTGCTCGCGATCTCCCGGAGCAGATATGTGTTCACTCGGCCGCCTTGTGGCTTTTAGGGGAGGAAGAATAAAGGCCGTTGTAGGAGACGCAATACCGCTCGGTTTTTGCATGTGGCGTAGTAATCAATCCCCGTCGTGTGGTCCTTGGGGCGACGCTCCTACCGAGGAAGACATCCGGACCTGCCTTGCATTGGCTGGTGATGAATGGACCCGGCCGGCGGATCATGCGACGGTGTAAGCACATCCAATAATCGCACAAGGCCGGAATATGCACGGACTCCTGGCTAGCCGGTACCCCATGGCTTATCATCCACCCTAGGCGCAAGGGGATAGGCACTATAAAGTGATGGGCTGCGGCTCGACGGCAGCGCCGGGTGCGTGTCCGAAAAATATCGGATACGTTTTCTGTTTCTTATGATAGGGAGGCATCCCCATGCGGCAGGGCCTTATCGCCAAACGAAATGACGTGTGTTTCTTGATGATTGTTACGGGCATCTTCATTTCCCTGATATGTGGCGTGCCCGTCCTGCGGGCGGAATCGGCTCCGGCCGTGGCGGTATCCCTGGAAAACGAATTCGCCCGCTGGGAGGTTGGCGCCGATGGGCGCAATCTCCATTGGCTCGACAAGAAAACCGGTACGGATTATGCCCACCCCGGTACCCCGTTCGCGTCGGTCAAGATCGGCGGCCAGGAGCGTCCGGCCTGCAAAGTCACTCCTGATGGGGATCGCGTCAAGGTGGAATTCGATCATACCCCGGCCGTCGCCGTCCTCAAGCCCGTCGCGGAGAAACGCTATTTCACCGTCGAGGTGGTTTCCCTTGAAGGTGAGCAGGTCGAGTGCTTCACCCTGGTCGATATTCCGCTGACTCTCAAGGGAACGCCGGACGAATCATTCGCGGCCTGTGCCCTGGCCCTCAACCTGCAAACCAACGTCCATGAAATCCCTTCGCCAAGTCAGCGGCTACGGGCGTTCTGCTACCCACGTTTTGGTTTTCGTGGGGCGAAGGTCGCTTTGCTTACCTGCTCCTCGGAAATGCTTCGGGTGGTGATGAAAGAAAGCATCGAGGCCGCGCCGGAACTGCCGCAAACGCAACTCGGCGGGCCCTGGGCCCTCGACGCGCCGATCAATCGCGGATCGTATCTGTTCAATTTTGGGGATATGTCCGAGGAGACCGTAGACGAATGGATAAGCCTGGCCAAGGAACTGGGTATCAACCAGATCGATTTTCACGGTGGCGTATCCTTCCGCTTCGGTGACATTGTGCCGAACCCGAAGACTTATCCGCGCGGGCTGGACAGCCTGCGGGCGGTGATCGATCGACTGCACGCTGCCGGCATTGCCGCCGGTCTGCACACCTACGCTTTCTTTATCGACAAACGCTCGAAATGGGTCACGCCCGTGCCCGACCCGCGACTGGCCAAGGACGCTACGTTCACTCTGGAACTGCCGCTGGACGAAAAGGAAGCCACCGTCCGGGTGCTCGAATCCACTGAGAACATGTCCACGGTGACCGATTTCTTTATTCGCAACAGCGTGACCGTCCAAATTGATAACGAATTGATTACCTACAGCGGTCTATCGAAAACCCCGCCCTATGCGTTCAACCAATGCCAGCGCGGGGCATGGGGCACCACGCCCGCCGCGCATGCCGCCGGGGCCAAGGTCCATCACCTCAAGGAGTGTTTCGGACTCTTCGTACCTGACGGTGATTCAACCTTGTACGCTGAAGTGGCGGCCTGCACGGCCGAGGCCTACAACACCTGCGGATTCGACATGATCTACCTCGACGCCCTCGATGGCGAAGACATCGTTGGCGGAGGGGAAAATGGTTGGCATTACGGTTCCAAATTTGTTTTCGAGATCTGCAAGCGGCTGAAAAAACCGGCCGTCTTCGAAATGAGCACCTTCCATCATCACCTGTGGTATGTGCGCTCACGCATGGGGGCCTGGGACCATCCGAATCGCGGGCACAAGCGTTTCGTCGATATGCACTGCCAAGCCAACGCCGCTCTGAAACGTCAGTTCATGCCCGGTCACCTGGGCTGGTGGGCGTTCAAGACCTTCGAGAATATACAGGACGAGCCGACTTTCAGCGATGACATCGAATATCTGTGCGGCAAGTGCATCGGCACGGATGTCGGCTTGTCGATCATGGGAGTAGATCCGGCCAAGATCAAAACAAACGCCGCGGTGCGGCGACTTTCCGGGATCATGCGTCAATACGAGACCCTTCGTCACAAGAATTATTTTGACGCCTCGATCAAGGCCAAACTGGCCGAGCCCAGACGCGAATTTACCCTGCAACAGCAGGACGACGGCGCATGGCGTTTGCGACCTGTCGAGGTTATCAAGCACAAGGTCCAGGGTATCGATGGTTGGAGTGACGCTTGGTCAATCAATAATACTTACGCCGCCCAACCCCCTAAAATTCGCATCGAGGCCCTTTATTCGGCCGGCCCCTATGACGCGGAAACGAATATTGTCCTCACGGATTTTGCTGAACCGTCCCGTTTCGCCGATCGTGGAAACGTGCTGGGCGTCAACAGCGATCTGCAACGCAGCACCGAACAGGTCAAGACGGGTTCAGGCAGCGGCCTGTTCACCGCCGCCAACGAAGCGAAGGTGAAACCCACGGCGGCCTGGGCCAAGGCGGGCCTCACCTTCGATCCGCTGGTCAACATTAAGGAAAAGCAAGCCTTGGGTGTCTGGGTCCACGGCGACGGGCGCGGCGAGGTGCTTAACGTGCAAGTTCGTAGTCCGGAGGAGTTCACCACCCGCGGCATCGGAGACCATTACGTGAACGTGGATTTTACCGGTTGGCGTTATTTCGAGCTCATCGAGATGGAGGGCGATCGCTACGCCGACTATCAATGGCCTTATGGCGGCCCCTACGCCAGCCTCCGGGAGAATGTCGATTACGCGAACCTGAAAACGCTTTCGCTCTGGTACAACAATCTGCCGACGGATGGGCAAGTGGCCTGTTACCTCAGCCCGATCAAGGCCATGCCCTTGGTGAAGATCAAGATCAAGAACCCCGCGTTGACCATTGGCGGAAAGAAAATCACCTTCCCGGTCGAGATGGAAACCGGCGGCTATCTGGAATACGCCTCGCCGACGGACTGCAAGCTGTACAACGCGGCCGGCGAATTGGTCGCGGAGATTCAGCCGCAAGGTGATCCGCCGCAGGTTCAACCGGGCGCCAACCCGATCATCTTTACCTGCGACGGGCCGACCGACCTCGCCGTCCGGGCCCGGGTTACGCTTATCTGTCAGGGCGATCCGCTGTAGGCTTTGTGACGGCTACTTCGCCACGAAATCAAACACGCGTACTTTGGCCCAGCTTGACCGATACTTTTGCACATACTCCTCGTGGATGGGGTGCTTTTCATACTCGTCGTAGCCGGCCTTGTCGTCAAAGTAGACCACCAAACCGATATCATAGTCGGTCACATTAACATCCCGGACGGCCCGCTCGTCGCGCCGCCCACTTTCGATCCTCCTCACGGAGGGGATTTTCGACAGGTGCTCGATGCTGTCGGCGGCCAGCGCATCCATTTCGCAGGGCGGCGTACCCTCCTTGAAGCTGAAAAAGACGGCATGGACATAGCGCGGGCGGGCGCAACCTGCCGCCAGCAAGGCCAAGGATAGTAACGAGAACCACGCCACTTTGGATAACGAAATTTTCACAGTATTCCTCCTTCTTATGGCCAACACGCCTCCGCCGGGGTCCGTTGAATCGCTCGGCTCCCGTGACTCCATGAGACAAATCACCGCGAGAAATGATATGAAGTTTGTTGAGTTTAACAAGGAGAAGGATATAATAATGGACGTAGGGAAGTTAAATCACTCCAGGCCAACCTGCCTGAGCTCAGCACTGCGCGGCCTGCCGCCTCAAACAATCGGTCCGAATGACGCCGGCGCATAAAGGCCGGTTTGGATAGGCCGGATATCTATGACTCGAAAGATGCGGGGTATAAGATATAGGTCAATACTTGCCGAAATCCGGTGCCGTCGATAAATACATTGGGTGATAGGGGATATCATCATGGCCGCCCAACCTCAATCAACCGGCAACGAACCGCCGCGTCCACTCCGCCGCCACTGCCGACAGTGCGGTAAGGCCATCCGGCTGGCCGACCGATTTGTCGGTATGCCGGTCAAATGCCCGGGTTGTGGATCAACGATTCAACCGGCGGCGGGCGAAGGCCTTGCCACTATCGAGTACCCCGAACGCCCGCATCGCGTGGCCACTACCATTGGCTGGTCCGCATCCTTGGCTTTTCATATTCTGTTGCTGACCTTGTTTGCGGGAGCCACCTGGTTTTCCGGTCTGGGCATGGGGGGCGGCGAGAAAGAAGTGGGCATCGTTATCGAGCCGCCGGGGACGAACATCGAGACCGGCCGAGCCGATCTTTCCGGTTTTCAGGCGGAAAGGCCGGAGTTGGCTTTGGCCGATGATCGGCAAGCCGCCGTGGCCGAGCCGATTCTCGAACTCAGTCTGGGTTCTCTTGAGGCATCGGCCGGCGAAAAACTGCTGGGCGTTGATCTGATGATGGGTGACTCATCCGCTCAGTCCACGACCGACTGGTCGGCGTTTGCCGGCAGCGGCGGCGGAGAAGGCGGGGGGACGGCCAGCTTCTTCGGCATTACCGCCCGAGGTAGTACCTTTGTCTATGTTGTGGATTATTCCGGGAGCATGACCGGCGACAAGATACGGGCGGCGACTGATGAATTGATCCGCTCGCTGACCGCCCTCGATCGGGAAAAGAAGTTTTTCATTATCTTTTTTAATGACCAGCATCGACCCATGCCCGGCGACAAACCCGTCAAGGCCACCGAGCCCAACAAGCGCAACCTGATCGAATGGGTTAATCAGAGCGCCCTGCCCTCCGGCGGCACGGACCCGCGCTCCGCGATGTTGTTGGCTTTGTCGCTCCAGCCCGATGCGATCTGGCTGCTGTCCGACGGGCTTTTCGACGAAAGTGCTTGCGAGGTCATCCGGGCCGCCAATCCCGGTGCCCGGGTCGTGGTCCATACCATCGCCTTTTTTGAAAATATCGGTGAACCCATACTCAAGCGGATCGCCGAGGAAAATCGTGGCATTTACCGTTTCGTGTCCCCGGCCGACGCCGGACTGGCTCCGCCCGGCCGAGGTGGGCCCCGTTAAAATTGTTTTTCAGGAGTTTCGTCCATGCGCTCCGAGTATCAACAACCGTTCAGTCATTTCAAACTATGGTTCATGCTTGCCGTCGGCCTGGTGGTGATCTACGTGGTGGCGGCCGGTGCCCGCGCTCAGCCTGAAAGCGGGGCGACGAGTCAAACGGCCGAGGTCCGGTCGATCACCCTGATGAGCACGATTCATGACGGCGGCGTGGTGGGTTACATCATCATCCTGATGTCCCTGGTCTCCGTGGCCCTGATCGTCGAGCATTTCATTTCCATTCGCCGCGAGGAACTGCTCCCCACGGAACTGATCCAGCGGCTGGAGGAACATCTGCACAAAAAGGATTATTCCCAGGCCCAGCAGGATTGCGCCGAGGACGGTTCGTTTCTGGCTTTGGTGGTTGGCGCAGGCCTCAACCAGATCGGCTCGATGTTCGGCTTCTTCGATATGCAGAATTCCATGCAGGAGGTGAGCGAACGCCAATTGTCCAAACTCTATCGCAAATTGGATTATCTTTCCTTCATCGCCGCGACCGCCCCGATGCTCGGTCTGCTGGGTACGGTGACGGGGATGATCCGCTCCTTTAACAAGATTTCGATGACCGAGGGGATGGCCCGGCCGTCCGACCTTGCTCAGGGGATATCCGAGGCGCTGGTGACCACCTGCATGGGGCTGGTGGTGGCCATTCCCACGATGTTCTTTGTGTCTTTCTTTCGTAACCGGATCGACGGCTACGTGGCCGAGGCCGAGGTCATCGTCGAGAAGCTGACCGGACGATTCCGCAAGGGGACGGCGTAAACCGGAGACCGCCATGCGTCTGCACAAGGTCATACGTTCCTACGGTTGCGAGATCAACGTGGCCCCGTTGATCGACGTGATATTTCTGCTCATTATTTTCTTTATGACCGTTTCGCAGATTTCCCGCGTCGAGGTCGAAAAGCTGACCTTGCCCGAGGCCGTCCGAGGGGAAGCCTCCGGCCCCGTTCGCCAGTTGACGATCAACGTGCATCCCGACGGACGGATCATCGCCCACGGACATAATCAAAACGTGACCACGCTTCGGCGGCTTCTGGCCACCGAAAAAGATCGGACGAACCTTGGCGAACTGTCCGTCCTGTTGCGGGTGGATCGGGATACGCCCTGGGAAAAGGTCGGGCCGGTCATGAACGTGTGCGCGGCCGGCGGGATCGACCGCGTCAAAATCGCCGTATTGGAAGCGGAGGAAAACGCGCGGGTGGATTGACGCCGAATCGGCAATGGGGTGTGGCACCCCACAACGGCGGATCTTGCCGGTGATCGACGACCATGAGGAGTCGTAGCCAAGCGATAAGAGAGTACCATGCGGTTGACGCATCAAAAACGTGAGGTGGGCAAGCCGACGTTGAACATGGCCTCCATGATCGACGTGGTCTTTCTGCTCTTGATCTTTTTCATGTGTACGTCGGCGTTCAAGGCCCCGGAGCGCAACCTGCCGAGCCCGTTGCCGCGCGTGGGCGGGCCGCGCATGGCGGTGGAGGAATTCGAGCCGGTGCGCATCGTCGTGCAGTCGGCCGGCGATGGCGTGTTGGTGAGCTGCGACGGCCAGCCTTGCGCGAGCTTTGCCCAGCTCCGCGAACGTCTTGAAGCTCGACGACGGATTGCCGATCTGCCGGTAATAATCGAGGGCCGGCGGGGCGTACGTTTTCGTTACATGGTGGCCGCCTTGGATACCTGTTATCAGGCCGACCTGCGCCGGGCGGCGTTTTCCGCCCGCGGTTTCGGAAATGCGCCATGATGGTCCGGACGATCATGCTTGTGTCCTGGTTCGCGGCCTTTGGGTTCGCCTTTTCCACGCTTGCCGAGGAGACGACCGTCGGGATGATCGGGCGACTGCTCGAGGAAGCCGTCGCCGCTCCCACCGAAGAGCTGGCGGAAAAGAAGCTGTCCGAGGCCGAGGAACAGTACAAATCCGCACGACGAAAGCTCGAACGGATGGAACTCGATTTTCTTGCCGCGGACCTCGAGCGTACCCGCGGGCGCATCCGCCTGATGGCCTGGCAGCGCGATGAAAATCAAGTCGCCCGCCGCACCGAGGCCGCCCGTCATCTGGAACAGGCGTTGGCCGTTTATCAGCGTCTGGCGACCGAGGCGGATGCCCAAGCCGCCCAGATGGAACTACGTCAAAACCGCGAAACGCTTGAGAAAAACAAGAAGTACCAGGAGGCCAGCGGCTATGTGTCCCGCGCTCATTACGCGATGGCCTGGGTGTCCTACAACCTGGGGCTGCTTGCCGACGAGGCAAACCGATCAGCCTATTTCGAGCAGGCCGTCGAGCGTTTCACGAGGTTTACCTCCGGCGGGTACCGGGACCATCCCGTGCTCGCCGATTGTTTTTTAGGTCAAGCCCTATGCTACTATGAACTGGGACGCGATGGGCAGGTGATTGAACTTTTGCAGCCCGCCGCGCCGGCCAACACACCGGAAACGACCTTCAAGCGCATGACTTATCTTCGGTTAAGGACTTTCTTGCGTATGCGCCGCTACCGTGAATTACATGAGGCCGCCGAGCGGTATTTCGGCGAACGTCCGGCTGAACGGCGTTTGGATGAAGTCGAGTTGGGCATGGCCGTCGAATGGGCACGTAGTCTGGCCGCTCTGGCCGGTGATCCAAAAAGTAATCCCTATCATGCCCGGTATCGGGAGCGATTGGATCGGGTGGCGGCCATGGTGCAACCTTACGGTGAATCCTGGCAGCGTGAAATCATCCGTGCCGCCGGCGGTCAGGCGGGCAACGAGAGCTTGCGTTGTCTGGAGGTCGCCCGAAAAGCTTTCGGTGAAGGGCGCTATGCGGATGCGCTTACTCAGGCGGAAAGCGGCCTTAACCTTCTCGCGCAACAACAACCGGCAAGCGATACGCTGGCCGCTGATCTGCGTTACTTGCGGGCGGCGGCGGCCTGGAATCTTCAACAATGGCTCGCGGCGCATCGGTCGGCCGACGATTTCCTTCGCCATCACGCTTCCGATCGACGTTCCGAAACGCTGTTGACCTACGCTTTCGAGGCCGGGACCAAGGCCCTCAAAAGCGAACCCGCTTTATCGCCCGAGGCCTTTCTTGCCTTCCTTGATTACGCGGAGAAACAATTCGCCAATCAGCCGATCGTCGGCCGGTTTGCCTGGGAACGGGCCAACCTTTTCTTTGAGGCCGGCCGCTATCGTGAGGCCGAGCAGGTGCTCAATCAGGTCCGATCCGATTCACCCATCTATCGCCGGGCGCAATATGCACTGGCGGTGATCGCTCTGCGTCAGGTCGACGACCAAATAAAACAGGCTAAAAATGAAAATGAGCAACCGCTGATTGATCTGTTGAATCGCTCGGCTGCCGCGATTAAGCGTTACACACTTGCAGCGACGACCGATCTGCCTGCTGACGCTTACGCCGAGGCCCGGAGTATGGTAGATGCCGCCCTGCGGACCGCGGCCCACTATCTCGAGCCGGCTCGGCCCGATATGCCCGCTATTCAGGCCTTGATCAACAATAGCGAAACCTTGCTCAAGATGTTGCATGACCCGGATTACGCCGCCGATCAACGAACGATTTTGACCATGACGATGCAATGGCTGGACGGCCGTGGCGAGTCAGCCAATAAAAACTTGGATACCCTGCTGGGCCGGTCGGGAAGCCGAGCGGCCGCGCGCCCGTATCTGGCGATGATGGCTGATGTTCTCGAACGTCAATATGACCGGCGAATCGCCCAAGGAAATGAAACCAGTGCGCGGCTACTGGCCGAACCGTTGGTACGCATATATACCGCGCTGCTCGAAGACGCGGGTCAGGCTTCCGTTTCCGCGAACCGCGACCAGGAAATCGCCCTGCGTCGCCGTCTGGCCCAAAATCTCCGCCGCCTCGGACGTGATCGCGAGGCCCTCGCGCAATATGAATGGCTACTCCGACAAGTGCCGGACCCTCTGCCCCTGGAAAAGGCCGGCGATGTCCTACGGGGCCTCGGTTACGGTTATGAAGCCCTGGGCCAATACGATCGGGCTCTGGATCAGTGGCGCATCCTTGCCCAAGGGGTCAAGGAAAACACCGACGGATGGTTCGAGGCCCAGTATCACCTGATCCGATGTCATCAGCTTGCCGGCCGACTTGACCACGCGCAAAAACTATTGCATTTGCTGCGCCTCCGCTGCCCAACGATTGAATCAGCGAATTGGCGAAAACGATTGGATGCCCTCGATCGGGAATGGACTGTTACTCAAGGCCCAAGGTCAGCCCCGATCAAGGAAACGTCGCCATGATCGAGTGGACTTTCTTCTACAAGCTGCTTGGTATTCCCGAACGGTTCACCGAACCGACCCATTATCATTTACTCGGACTCGATCCGAAGAACTGCTCCGCCGAGGTGGTCGATGCGGCCTTGGAGGAGCGGCGCAAACGGCTCCGCCAGAATATCCCCGGGCCGCAGTTTATCCCGCTGGTGATGAAATTCGAGCAGGACCAGTTGGTGACCGCCGCCGAGGTGCTGCGCGACCCGCGCCGGCGGGAGGCCTACAATGCCTATTTGCATGAAATCATTCGGCAACGTAAGGCGCGCCTCAAGGCCGAGCAGGAGCGACAGCGGATCACGCAGGTTGCCCGCGCCGCCATTGCGGCCGCCCTCAATCCCGACGGTACGCTCGATGAATCGAAGCGCCCGCCCCTCGCACAAAAGCTGGGCGAACTCGGCGTCCCCCCGAACGAGATTGAACAGGCATTATCCCGGATTCCTCTGCCCAATGGCGGTGCTGCCAGATCGCCGATCGATGGGGCGGCGTTTTTTGGCGACGTGGTGGACCTGACCATTCATGAAGGTCTGCTGTTGCACGGCGATGAGCAACGACTGTTAATGCTTGCCGCTAAACTGCAAATCCCCCCCGAGCAGGCGACGGCTGTGATCGAGCAGCGTCTGGCCGCTCTGAACGCTTGTCGTGGGGTGTACCATTTGTCTTTCCTGAAAAACTGGTTTGTTCAACTGCTGCGCGCCCGCCTTCCCGGCCGCGCCCCCATGCCGTCGGAACGAGCCGACCTGATTTTTCTGGCGACCTCGCACGGCCTCTCCGATCGTCTGGCGGCGGAACTCATCAACAACCATGTCGCTCGCTTCGTCGACCAGGAGCGGGAAACCCCGGCACGAATCGACAGGCACGCCGTTCCCGACACGGAAACCATCGCGCTGAACGACTCTTCATCCGATGCCCTCGATACCCCAAGCGATATCGTGGCGGATATCGAAGAGAGATCGGAAACACGCGATGATCGCGTTCGGCCCCGGCGCTTCCTGTCGGCCTCGGTCTTCTGGAATATTGCTATTCCAACCGCCGCGGTTGTTCTCTTTTCCTTATTCTTCTTTGCCCGACGCGGTGACGATGCATCCGTAGCCAAACCCGATATCCATGACCATCCACCGGCACCGATAGTCGAATCGCCTTCGCCGCCAATATCAGGCCCGGTCAAGGTGACCCATGTCACTCAACCAGAGACAGCCCCCGCGCCGCCCTCGCCCGCGTTAGCCCTTGCCCCACCCCCTGTAACCGAAGCAGTCCCTGTTCCGAATTTGCCGAAGAATCCCGTCTCGCAACCCTCGACTCCGCCGGTCCCTGCGGTGACGAAAGCAGCTTCAGCATGGCCCGAAGGGAGTCTGGCGGGGCGTCTGCGTCGTTCTTTCGCTTCGCCCCGGGCTCCCATGGAAGCCTTGCTCGGCGATACGGTCCTGGCCTTGTCGGCATGTTCCGTGCGGGCCCGCGAGTTTTGTGGGCAGACGGACGGCGGCGACCCCGCATTGATACATCTTCTGGAGCGCCCCTCCGCTCCGGTCCTGCTGGCCGATGAGGTCAGTATCTCCACCCAATCATCGGCTCAACCCGCGCAAGCGCCGCCAACCAGTTTTCAAATCAAACGGCTGGAAACCTTGAAGGCCGATTGTTCCTCGCCGGTGCCCGGGATTCGTTACCGAGCCATCGAGGAACTGCGCGTCCTGAACACTCCGGCGGCGGTTCAAGCCCTGCTGGACGTACTGGACGATCGATGTCGCCGCGATATGTCCACCTGTTCGCGGATCATCCGTACCCTGTCCGAAATGACCGACTCGGACATCCCGCGACGGCTTGTCGAAATTCTGGACAAGTCCAGCTCACGAGTCGCCTTCATGATCTCCCAGGCCCTTATCGCCCAGAGCGATGTTTATGTGCCCATGAATCTGGCCGATGTGCGTCTCCGTCTGCGCCATACCCGCCGCGAGCGGCAGGAATGTGTGCAGTGGTGGCAGGAAAAGCTACACCAGGGCGTGCTTCGCTGGAACTATCGTCAGGTTGCCTCGCCCGTGGGGCGAAGTGCCTCGTCGTCGTCGGTCTGGGACCCAAACGACCATTTGCCTTCCCGATTGATCGCCGCCGCCGTTCAACGCGTCCGTTTGAGCGCTCAGGCTTTGGAGTCTTTTCACTGGACGGCGTCAGGTCACGCCGTGCTTGTTCAGCCCGCGCCGCGCCTCGCCCCGTCGGTCGGCCCGGACCTCGAGCGTGATTTGCTGGACGCCCTCGACGGCGTCAATCATCAACTCAGTCGGCTGGTCCGCGAGCACCCCTTGGGTAAGGATTTCGCGATCCGGGCGGATATCATCGAACTTGAAAAGAAAGCGCGGACCGCGGCCAGCGAAACCGCTTTGCAACGCGCGGTCGTCGCCCTGCAAACCGAAGGCGCCTTGCTGGAACTTCTGATCGAGCAAATCGCCGGTTCCGACCTGATCCGACTGGTTGATGCCCGGATGGAAAAGGACCGACGCTTGTCGAGGCCGGTCCATGTGCTCGACGAATTGCGCGAAAGCGCGCTTTACAATCTCGGCTTGTGGGAAATGCTCAATGATTTGCACACCAGGCCGGCCGCGCCGTCCGTCCGACAAAGCCTCGATGATCATGAGGAGGTTGCCTCGTCATGAGACGTGTCATGATTCTGGTTCTGTTTCTTGGAATGATCGGCGATCCGCGTTCCTGCCCGGCGCCCGCGCCGGCCAGCCGGCCCGCCTCCGCCCCGGCCGATGAGGTTGCCGATCTGAGCCGGACCGTGCTGGCGGATCCACTCGATACCGCGGCCATGACCCGCCTGGCCGAACTTCGCCTCCTCAAACAGCAAACCCGCCGGGCGGCTTTCGATGCGCTCATCCAGGCGCTGCAAAGTAGCCTTGAGGGCAATCGAGCGGCGACGCACATGGCCATCCTGAAAGTTCGGCAGGTTCCGGCGGTGGAGAGGCTGGCCGAATCCACGCTGGGTATTTCCCTGAACGAGTTGGCCAAATCGAGAAACGCGGATGAGCAATTCACTCTGTGTCGAAGCTGCGGGGATACCGGACTGGCCGATTGCAGCCACTGTCGCGGGACGGGCATCGTCAACTGTCCGACCTGCAAGGGCCGTGGCGCTCTGCGCACGCGCGAGGCCGGTCGTGACCCCGCCGCGCGTTCCGTCACCATCACCCCATGCCCTGATTGCCACGCCAACGGAGCGACGGTCTGCACGCATTGCGCGGGCCGGGGGACGGTCCCTTGTCGAACCTGCAGGCGCGAATCCGATCCCCGCGCGGCCGATACGTTGTTGACCGAGCCGTTGCTGGGGAACATGCGGAAGCTCATCGACCAGGCCCGTTATCTGCGTGACGGGGGCATTGATCTGTTTTCCCCGGATGCATTGACCTGCGCGCCGCGCATGGTGCGTTGAACGATCCGGCTCAAAACTTGTCCCGCAATGCTACGAATTCATCCAGCATGGCCATGAAATTGTCGTAGCGCGTACCCTTGGCGATGGAGTGGCTGGGGCCGAGGATGAATCCGCCGCCGGGCGCGCCGCGCTCCATGGCCCGGCGTACTTCCTTGCGCACGTCGTCAGGTGTACCTCTAATTAGAACTTCCAAGGCCACCCCGCCCCAGAAGCACAGGCGGTCACCGTAGAGGGCCTTGAGCTTGCCCACTTCCATGCCGGCCGTCGTCTGCAGCGACTGGTAACAGTCGATCCCGGCCTCGATGAGCATGTCCATCAGGGGAATATTCATGCCGCAGTTGTGAAAAATGACCTGATCCACGTGTTTTTTGACGTTGGCGATGCGCTCCCGCAGATAAGGGAAACCCAACTCCCGAAACATCGTCGGACTGATCAATGGCCCGTTCGAGCCGGCCATGTCCTCTTCCATCAAGGCCCCGGCCGCCCCCGGCCGAATGTAGTCCGGGTCGCGCCGATTCTGTACCATTACCGAGCGGCGGTTGGCCGCGTGGATCACTTCCGGCTGTGTCGCGTACATCAGCAACCCGTGTTCCATCCCGTCAATCAACGTCAGGGCCGTCGTCCCTCCCGTCGTAGTGGCCACATAACGATCCTGTCCCAGTTGCTCGATCACGTAATCCATCGCCTCGAAACAGGATGGATCAAAAGGCTCGTCTTCGACCGGTCCCTCGAAATCCGCCGGGGTGTAGACTTTCTTGCCGATGTTCGGATCATGAATGCAGGTGATGTCGTTGACTTCCGGAACCGCCTGCCATACCCGGCCGAGGCGGTCTTCCCAGCAATTCTCGTTGATTTTACGCGGCGGGTCGGGATCGTAATCGCGCGGGGGTAGCCAGCAGGCCTCTTTGGGCAGAATGATATCCGCGCAATCGATCTTGCGATAAAAACCCACGGTGTCCTTTTTCAGGCTTTCCGCGAGTTCGTCCCGGCGGCCTTCCCATAAGGCCACGCGGTGAGCGATCTTGTTACGCACGAAGGTCGGCCGCCCGAGGACCGCCTCGATCGTGTCATGATCGACGGTATAGAAGCCGAGCGGAACCTGATCCACCGGTTGGCGGGCAATGGCCGCCCGCGCCCGTTCTTTTGAGTTCATTCACAGATCTCCCCAAATACGCAAATCCCGCGAAACCCGGTTTTCAATGCGGCTTTCCGCGACGCGGTAATAAACGCTGATTTCAAGATTGTAACCGCTTTCTTTGTGCCGGGCACGTTTGACAATGGCCACCTCGTCCCTATCCTGCGTAGCAGCCTATGTTCCAGGTTCTGAACACGGCTGATTGGGGCATCGTTATCGGCCTGCTGGCCTTGGTTACGGGCATGGCCGTATACGCCCGTCGTTACGTCCGCAGCGTGGCCGATTTCATGGTCGCCAACCGCTGTGCCGGCCGCTATGTCTACGCTTTCTCCCGCTCCATTTCCGATCTGGGTACCGTCACCTTCCTGGCCTGGTGGGAGCTTTTCTATAAAGCCGGTTTCGTGGCCATCTGGTGGGATTTCATGAACATGCCCATCTTCCTGATCATGGGGGTGACCGGATGGGTAACTTATCGATTCCGCCAGACCCGCTGCATGACCGTCGCCCAGTTCTATGAAATACGCTACAGCCGGCGGTTTCGCATCTTTATGGGCATGCTGGCTTTTGGGGCGGGGATCTTCAACTTCGGGATTTTCCCGTCGATCGGGGCGCGCT
Source organism: uncultured Planctomycetales bacterium (assembly GCA_964401335.1). Lineage (GTDB taxonomy): Bacteria > Planctomycetota > Phycisphaerae > UBA1845 > PWPN01 > JAAYCU01. The sequence goes on along the minus strand of CAYNYK010000002.1, from coordinate 117,724 downwards.
TCATTGTTTCGTTTTGCGGCTTGCCGCCGGCCATCATTCTCGGGCCGGTTTGGATTTCCAGTTTCGCGCTCGTCATGTTTTTTCTGCTGGCCGCCTCGCTCTTTTTTACCTTTATCGGCGGGCAGATCACCGTGATTGTCTCCGACTTTATTCACGGCGTATTCATCTGCATTGCTCTGCTGATCATCTGCCTGACCTTGTTCCACGCCATCGGCTGGGACCAGATTGCCTTCGGCCTGTCCCAAGCTCCGGCGGGCGCCTCCCTGATTCATCCGAAGCACTCCACGAAAGTGGAGGGATTTAATATATGGTATTTTCTGGTTTACGGTTTCACGATGTTTTACGCGCAGATGGCCTGGCAGGGCAGCCAGGGTTACTACACCTCCGCCAAGACCCCGCATGAAGGCTGGATGGGTCAACTGCTTTATGTTCTGTTCAGCAACACCATCCTTCGGCTGCCTTTCTTGTTGTGCGCGGTTTGTGCTTTCGTTGTTTTGCATCATCCGGATTTCGCCGTCCTGCAGGCTCAGGCCGATCAGGTTCTGGCGGCGATGCCCAGCGAACAGATCGCCAGCCAGATGCGTGTACCCGTTGCTCTGCGCTGTATTCTTCCGCACGGCGCCCTGGGCCTGATGTGCGCCGTGGGCCTGGCTGGCTTTGTCACCACCCACAATACCTACCTGCATGCCTGGGGCAGTATTTTTATTCAGGATATCTACATGCCGTTTTGTCGGGAGCCGTTGTCCACCGAGCGGCACATCCGCCTGCTCAAACGCTCGATCTGCGGCGTGGCCTTGTTTATCTTTGTTTTCAGCCTGCTCTTCCCCCTCAAGCAGGATATTTTCATGTTTTTCGCCGTTACCGGGACCATCTATATCGGCGGGGCGGGGTCGGTCATTATCGGCGGCCTCTATTGGAAACGCGGCACCACCGCAGCCGCCTGGACGGCCATGATTGCCGGGTCGGTCCTCTCTGTTGCCGGCGTAGTCCTGTTTCAACATGGAACCTCCAAGCAGTGGCTCAAGGTTGTTGCTCCCTGGTTGAACGGACAGACCTGGTCCTTCATCGCCATGGCCACCGCGATCACCCTTTACATACTCGTTTCCCTTCTGGGAAAACGTTCCGAGGCCAATCTCGACAAGATTCTGCATCGCGGCCGCTATGCCGTGCAGGATGATTTGTCCGTGACCGAGAAACGGGCGGCCAGCGGTCTGCGGTCGCTGCTGATCGGTAAGGAACATAGCCTCTCGGACAAGTTCATCTATTATTTCATCAACCTGACCTGGCCGCTGTGCTGGTTTGCCGTCTTTGTTATCGGATCGGTATATATGCTGACTCATGGCATTTCCGATGCATCGTGGATGTCGTTCTGGAAATTTTATGTCGTGGTGATGTTCGCGATGACGGCCGCTTTGCTCGCCTGGGCCCTGGTCGGCGGCCTGCGGGACTTTCGCGATATGTTCCGGATCCTCGCCACCCGCAAACGTGATGCCACCGATGACGGCCTGCTCCATGCGGAAGAGCCTCCGACGGCCGCATAGCTCACCGGCAATGATGGGGGTTCTCGCGCAGAGACGCCGAGGCGCCGAGAAAAGAGTTGAAAGGATGGGGATTCTCGCGCAGAGACGCCGAGGCGCCGAGAAAAGAGTTGAAAGGATGGGGGTTCTCGCGCAGAGACGCCGAGGCGCCGAGAAAAGAGTTGAAAGGATGGGGATTCTCGCGCAGAGACGCAGAGACGCTGAGATAGGAATTAAAAAGTCAGCTCTCCCGGAATGCGGGAACCGGTTTGGGAAATCATCGAACGTTTGGTATCCCCGTTGTTCGGCCATGAGTTTTGTATCCTGCCGATTAACGTCATGCTGAATTTTTCGATATTTCGTGGGTTCGTTTGGTATTTTTACCATTTGGTTCAGGTGCCCTCTCCGGCTATCGGACTACACGCTACTGCCTCATTTGGAAGAACACCGTAAGGTGATCTGTTTTGTCCCATAATTTCTCGTTACGTTCGTAAAATATTGTCAAATAATGAGATAGATGATATTGTTTTCTTGATAAATTATGGATTTCTAAAAATTTTTTTGACATGTATACATTGTTGTGATATATATAGTACGGCGATATATGATGCATCTTGAGTTTTCTGGTTTTGGAGCGATGGCCATGTCCTTTGATCGTGAATTGATGCGGGGGAGTCTGGATTTGATGATTCTGTCGGTGCTGGCGGAAGGGCCATTGTATGGGTACATGATTCAGAAGCGGTTGAGGGAGGCCAGCGGGAACATGGTTCGGCTGCAGGCGGGGACGATGTATCCGTTGCTGCATCGACTGGAGGCCGGCCGGTTCATTGCCAGTCGTTGGGAGGATACCGGCGGCCGTGACCGCAAATGGTATGCGCTAACCGATCTGGGCCGACAGCAACTCCAACAGCAGGCGAGCCAGTGGAACCAGTACGCCGAGTGTATTCGCCGGTTGCTCGGCCGCGCGTTGGGTACCAACGAACCTCTGCCGGCCGTGGAACCAGTCCGGGGATGAAAGGGTCGCGACCATGTCGCAAGAGGAATTCGAATCTTATCTTCGTCTGATGAGTCGATTTCTTCGACTTACGGAGCAACAGCGGGAATCCATCCGCGGCGAGTTGCGCGATCACATGGAAGAGCGGCTTGCCGAGTTAATGGCCCGGGGTTATTCGCGGAGCGAGGCGATCGAGGCCGCCTTGGATGAATTCGGAGACGCCGCCGTGTTGACGGCGGATTTCAACACCATTAGCCGAAGGAGGAAGTGGATCATGCGTACTACCACGGGGACCATTGGAATCGCGGCGACGATCTTACTGGTCAGTTTCCTGTTACCGGAGAATCGACCGGGAATTCCGGCGCCGCAAGCCATTCACGCGCAGCAGGTCGCCCTCCCGATGAGCGAGGAGGCTGTCTCGCCGGCGGGGCAAGAAACAAAAAAATGGATCTTCGCTCAAAAGGAATCGCCATCCGATCGCAAAGCGCGACAAAGTTTGAATTCGATTATGAAAATGGTCGAGTTCAGGGAAGGACAGACGTTCGGAGAAATATTGGACTGGATCAGGGAGACAGGCGAACTCAATGTCGTACCCAATGTGCATATCCTGGAAGAGTGGGATATCACCCGCGATACCGAACTGACTTCCGATATTCGTCTACAGGAAGTAACCTTGGAAATGGTTCTGAAGATAGTACTGGACAGTATCAGCCAAATAGAACCCGAGGGACGACTCGGATACGTGGTAGAAAATGGCGTGTTGCGTATTTCGACCTGCGCGGACCTGGATCGTTACATGGTGGTCCGGGTCTACGATTGCCGGGATCTAATCGGCCGTGAAAATTCCTCAGGGCTATTTGTAGATCTGATCACCAATCAAGTTTTGCCGGGCACCTGGTTACAGGATAGACATGATACCTCTCCTCCCCGCGGGCGTTATAGCGCAAGACCCGCCACTCAACCCGCGGCGGAAATACCTCGGGGCTCCATTTCCGATTATGACGGCTTGATCGTGATTCGGCACACGTTGAATGCTCATGAAGGGGTGGTCGAGTTGCTGGATATGTTGCGCGAAGCGTATGCGGCGCGAGAGACGACCACTCAGCCGGCGGAGACGGGTATGGCCTTTACGCCGCTGAAGGCCAGATAGCCCCTGATCTTCCTATAAACCGCGTTGCCGACGAATCTGGTCCAGGGGAATATCTCCGGTTTCGTTTGAGCGCGATTCCAGAAAGGACGAGAAATCTTTATCGTTGCCCAAAGCGGCGACTTCCCGGTCGAAATCATCCGCGGATTCAAGAATAAAATCTTCCCCGCGAGCCGAGTGAATGAGGACCGGCTCGGACTTGGCCAAGGTGAGTACTTCGCCAAGGGAAAGTTGCCGTTTGGCAAGGTCTATGGTTCGCATATCTCGATCCTTTTGCCCCGAATGTATAAAATGTTATGTTCCTTGTGTCCTACCGCTAATACCCGGACAAGCCCATCGTCTCTGATCTCGTAAAAAATTCGGTAATCTCCAACCCGAAGTTCCCATGGTGCCAACGGATTTGTACGCAATCTTTTTCGCCTTTTACTCTGTATGTCGGCTTCGACTCGTAGGAACTTTTCAATCGCCTCCAAAACAATCCTCTGTTCTCGGACATCGTAGCAGTCTAAATCCCTATCGGCCCCGGGAGTGAAACGGATTTCAAACTTCATATATGTAGTCTAGCATGTCGTTGCTTGACTGGCAAAGGCCGGGTTCTTGCGCCAAGGTGCCCAGATATTGGTTGTGAAATAGGCTGGGCTCTCGCGCAGTGGTCCTGATACAAGATCAAGACTGGTTCGGATATCGGAGCGGGCTCCCCAACTGATGGGACATTCTCCGGCGCGGAGCGTAAAACGCCCAACGGCGAACGAGCGGGAGTCTACGCTCAGGTCGTTCGCCGTTGTCGTCGTATTTACCGGCCGCTTGGGCCGGCTTAGCCTGTCACGCAGGCTTATTCACTGCTGTGCCCCTCATGGGGTTTAATCGTCCATCCTTGGTTGTTTCTTTGTTTTATTCTTTTTTTCTTACCACCTTTCCCTGTCGCATCCTTTTTCAGGACGTTTCAGGATATCGGCCCGTATCCGCCGGGCCGTTACGGTCTTTCTTTCCCCACCCACTACCCCGCTACCGGAGGGGCCCGTTCTCCCTCTCCGGAGAAATCGCTCAACCGTATCATGAACGGAGGCGCGCCATAAAGCGTCTCCGTGAGAGCCCGGCGTTTGAGATGGCATTCCCCGCGTGGGGGAACCGGCTCACCGACGGATTCCTGCTCCTCTTGCTCCTCATTGCGTTCGAGGGCCTGTTCCCGCGTCTCGCCGATAATCTCGGGCATGAACGCCATCGTCGCACTCCTCATGAATAAAACCACTCACGAGCGTGCTACAAACCACGCGATGCGTCTTACCGATGTCGTTGTCACCCATTCACGTGTCGTCGATCTGCCAGTACGGCGACGTGCATTTCCACTACAACAGTATACGTCAAAAAGGCTCCCAGGGCAAGGAAAATCCGGAAATATTGATAATGGGGCAGGCCGGCTGAAAAGCTTTTCCCCGATAAGTTCACTCGTAGCGAGAGAAGCCGCGATGAATTTCATTATTAACGGACGGGCGGTGGCTGGAAGGATGGTTGTGTCGGAAGGGCGTCATTGGCGGGTCGGGTTTCCACCGACTGCTGGGTGAAGACGATCAATTCATCGTCCGGTTCATTTGGGTGAAAACCTTCCAGTTGGAAAAGGACACGCGCGGGGAGTTTCTTAACATTGGCCCGGAGTTGGTCATAGTTCTTCGCACCAATGATCATGTAGACCGGTTCAGGTTGCTCAAGTCGTTTGATGATGCGTTCGGCCACCTCCCATTTCAGCTCGTCGGGAATCTCTCTGCGGTTTTCACGGTATTGGGCGATTTCGTTTTCATCCATGATCCGCCGGATATTCAGCCCGCTGTAATAGCCGATACTGGCGTCGGGGCGGCTGTCCACCCAGATGATATCGTCGGCGGGGTCGGCGCCGTGTTCCTTGAGTTTCTCGGCCAGGGCGTTGGCCTCCGCGTTGGCGTTGATCACCAAGGCGGAGGTCGGCCAGACGAAGCATACGATCAGCAGAACACTTGCCTGAAGAAAGGCAAACGCGAGGGTCCGTTGCATGCGGACGAAGGCCCGGCAAGCGAGGATCCATAACAACCAGGTGCCCAAGGCCACGGGGACATACATCTTGATGAAGCCAGGATATTCCTGAAAGATGTATAAACCACCTGCAATAACCCCGGCCAATAGGGCGACGACCAGCAGATAGCCGGTCAGGACGGCCGTCCGCCCGGATAATGTTATCGGCCCGAAAAACAGACGATCGACGACCGGGGCCAGCAGGAGCCAATAGGCCGGCAACACGCCGATCAGGTAGTGAGGCTGTCTGAATTCGGACCTGCTGATGATGATGGTGCCGATTACAGCCCAGGTAAAGGCGAAGGCAATGCCCGGCCGCTGGGCGCGATAGCGTTTCATGAACGCAGCGCCCACCGCTTCGGGGATGGAGAGCGTATAAGGTGCGCACATGCCGAGGATCAGCGGCAGATAGTACAAAGCTGATTTGCTATGGGCGCGCAGGCCGCCGGTAAAGCGGTCGAGGAATTCGGTTTCCCACAGTTCGGTGGCCGTGTCCACCGTGTAATAGGCATAGATCCACCACGAACAACCCAGAATGAGAAAAAGAATAATGCCGGGGATAAGCCAGAGGCGGCCGAGATTTTTCCATTGAAGGATGAAAGACTCTCGGAAGCCGGAGGTGCCCTCGGCCTTGTTCAGCAAGGGAAGAGTAATAAACCAATAAACGGCCAGGGGCAGGCCGATGAGTGCGCCGGGCAGAGGGGCCTTGGACATCCAGGCCGCCGAGAAGGCCACGTAGTACAAAACCATGAAAGTTTTGCTGCGCGGCTCATGCATGGCCCCGCGCCAGAAGCAGGCGAAGGCCAGGCAGATGAACAAGGTCATGGTTATATCGACCAATGCATTGCGGGCGAAAAAGATTAAACCCACCGAGCCGGCACACAGGAAGCCGGTGATCAACCCGACGCGATGGCCCCACATCATGCGGCCGAGCCAGAACATGACCCAGACCGTGAGAAAGCCGGCTACGGCGGAAGGAAGTCGAGCGGCGAATTCGGAAACGTGGTGATGATCGGCGGGATCGACGATCAAAGAAGCCAACGCGATGAGCCATGTGCCCATAGGCGGCTTGCGAATCCAAGGGGTGCCTTCAAAGAGGGGGATAAGCCAATTTCCCGTTTCGAAGGCTTCACGAGCTTGCAGGGCGTTGATACATTCGTGATCGCCCATCGGCGGCCCTTCGGCCAAACCCATCAGGCAGGTGGCCAAGGCAAAGGCGGCCAGCAAGATAAGTCCGAGACTTTGCTGTTCACCGGTATTGACCAGAGAGGGATTGATAGGTTCCGGGCTGGTTGTACTAGCAGGTGTATCTGAAATAGTGGTCACGTTGGTTCCTTAAATTGGGGAGCAATTACACAACATTCACTCTTAGGTAAATACGGCCTCCATTTTCCTACGATACGGATGGATGTCTGTATTGTTCATGTTAGGGGCTGATTATGCCTGATGGCGAGAGATTTATCCATTCACCTCGGCACGAGTCCCTCGGCTGTTTGATGCGACGGCTTGGCAGTGCATTATTTAATAATTACATCGACAGTGATAAATTTAGGATATATTCTTATTTTTCGGCGATTCCCACAGATCTTTGATTTGATTTTATCTCTGAAAAAGCAGTTTTGTTGTGCATTGATAACTCCATGTAGAAAAATAAGTTATATAATGGAATAGTTTTTCACGCGGTCTGTCGATAACTTGAATCGACATATAGCATAATCTAAATTGTCGTGATGAGACGATTTGTTATGTGATTCCGCCCATGCTTTTCCTTGGGGCCGCGATTTGATGGATACGGATTTATGACGATGCTAAATCGCCGTTTAAGCGTTAACCCGCCTGGAAGGCTTTCAGAGGGACGGAAAACCGAGGGATCTCAGGGCACCTTGGCAGGGGTAGGGATTTCGGGTTGCCTCCTCGGCAGCCGGATTGTCTTGTTCCTGGCTTTCGTGGGGGGATTGGCTTTCCCCGCCACTTATTCCCGGGGCCAAAGCCAGATGAATTATTCTTCAAGCCCGATACGGAGGCCGGTGGGTGGCCAACGAGGTCCGCAGAGTTTTTTATCGGGTTACAACCGAGACAGCTATAACCCTGCCTCCGTTCCGCTCACCGGGATACCTCGTCAGGGATTAACAAGGGATGCTTACCTGCGCAGCACGGGGAAGATGGATCCCTCGTTGACGGACACCCCGTTGAATCGGATCGGGATGGCCTCGAGCATGGATGGGATAGGCTTGTCCCGACAATTTTCCAGCGGGTATCACACCTGGTTTCAGCCGGAAGTCGTTGTGCGTCGACAGAAAAGCGAAGGGGCAAGCGACGGCGAGGCCGAGCGTTCCGCCGCCATGGCCGGCCAACGGTCATTGCCCGAGATGACTGACCGCTACATGTCCGCTCGGAAGCAGATGTATTTTACCGATGGGTGGCGATATTTCCAGGACGGAGATTACCGGCGCGCCTTTGAAATGTTCAGTCTGGCCGACCGAATCACCTTGACCGATCCGGAGCAGCGGGCGTTGGATAAGTTGTCGCAATTTCATGCGGCCATGGCTCAGGGACAATATTCGGTGGCTGCGCATGCGTTATTCTGGTTACTGCGTCCCGATGGAAGAACGCAACGGCTGGTGGATCCCTTGTTTCTCCTGCGTATCGATAATTTGCCCGCCCGCTATGTATCCCGGCAGAAATTCGAGGAGGATGTCCAACAAATTGTGGCGTTGGCCAGGCAGAGCGCGGAAGAGGTATCCCGAATGCGGACGCCGGGCATGAGCGAAATGGATCAGCGGCGGTTGACGGCTGAACTCGTGGTGCCGGTTCGGGCCATGGCCGCCGTGATGCTGTGGTACCGTAGTCGCAATGAAGGTGAATTTTACGCGCGCAGTCATTTGGCCGATACACAGGTGCCGGAGCCGTGGTCGCGTCTGCCCGAATTGATGAAACTGGCGATGGAAGAGGAGAGCAGGCGGCCGGGGGCCTTGACCTCCCCATTATTGCCGTCTCTGGATCGAACGGAGAGTGTCATGCCCTGGCGCTTATCGCCTGAGAACCCATCGTCCGATCGCTAGAGGGCGGCGGTAGGCAGGCAAGGGAGGGAAGCCCTCGCGTCAGCGGTGGAGTGGAGCGTTGATGAGCGGATCTTTTTTTGAACCCTTATGGCAGTGGCGGCTGCGGCACCGGGTGTTTGTTTCCTTTTGGGCCCACGCGGTGCTGTTCAGCATCGCTCTGCTGATTTCCTTTCTTCTCCGGTACAATCTCCGACCCAATTTAAACTGGTTTCTTTATGAATACCTGACCTATCTGCCCTTGACGCTGGTCATCAAGTTGTCGGTTTTCGGGGCCATGAAGCTGTACCGCGACTCCTGGCGTTACGTGGGGTTGCGGGACCTGTTCGGGATTTTCAAGGCCGTCCATATCAGCATCATCCTCTGTATCGCCGCGGTGTATGCGAGTCGACCTTTCTGGATCGATTACTGCGAGGAAACCGGCTTTTGGATTCCGGAATCCATTTTCCTGCTCGACTGGGTATTTACCATCGCGACGATCTCGGGGGCCCGGATCGCCTATCGTTTCTATAACGAGGAGCTTCGCCCGCTGGAGGGCGTCCGGCGCGACCGATTGCTGATCGTCGGCGCGGGCGACGCGGGGGACTCCATCCTTCGCGAAATCGTGCGGACCAGCGAGAACCGCTACCGGGTGATGGGTTTCCTGGACGACGACCCCGGCCGACAGAACGTACGCATCCGCGGCATTGACGTGCTAGGTACGACCGACCGCATTCGGGAGATCTGCGAGGAGCAGGACATCGACGAGGTATTGATTGCGGTGCCCTCGGCTCCGCAACGCTGGGTGCGCCGGTTGATCGAGCAATGTCAGGGTTTGAACTTGCAGTTCCGCACGGTGCCGCCGGTGAGCGACCTGATCGAGGGGCGGGTCCAGGTCAGCCAGATTCGCCCGGTGGACATCGAGGACTTGCTGGGCCGGGAGGCGGTGACCCTGGATACCGAGGCGATCGGCCAATACATCCGTGACAAGGTGGTGATGGTGACCGGGGCGGGCGGCTCGATTGGTTCGGAGATGTGCCGGCAGATCGCCCAGTTTAATCCGAAGAAGCTTTTACTGGTCGAGCGCATGGAAAACGCCTTGTTTGAGATTAACCGCGAATTAGAGCGGGAATATCCGAACCTCGCCCGTGAGCCTTATGTGGCGGACATCTGCGACGGTCCTCGTCTGGACCGGATCCTGGAACGGGAAAAACCCACCGCGATCTTTCACGCCGCGGCGCATAAACACGTGCCCATGATGGAATGGAACCCCGGCGAAGCGATGAAAAATAACATTTTGGGTACGCGTACGCTGGCCGATCTGGCCGCCCGGCACGATGTCGAGAAATTCGTGATGATCTCGACGGACAAGGCGGTGAATCCGACCAGTGTCATGGGTTGCAGCAAGCGAGTGGCGGAAATGTATGTCCAGCAGTTGAGCGGCCGGATTCACAGTCGGACGGAATTCGTCACCGTGCGTTTTGGAAACGTGCTGGGTAGCAACGGCAGCGTGGTCCCTATTTTCAAGGAGCAGATCGCCCGGGGGGGGCCGGTGACCGTGACCCATCCGGAAATGACCCGTTATTTCATGACCATTCCGGAAGCGTCGCAGCTTGTGCTGCAGGCCGGGGCGATGGGCCGCGGCGGAGAAATATTTCTACTGGACATGGGCGAACCGGTAAAGATCGTCGATCTGGCTCGGGATTTGATCACCCTTAGCGGGTTGCGTCCGGGTGAGGATATCGAAATCCGTTTCTGCGGAATTCGGCCGGGTGAAAAGCTTTTCGAGGAACTGTCCATCACCGGCGAGGATGTCAGCCGCACCAGCCATAGCAAGATCGGCATCATTAAGAAGCGGCCGGAGGACTTTGACCGGATTTGTGCGGGGATCAAGCGTCTGATTGAAATCGCCGACACGGCCTCTCCGGAGGAAATTCGGGCGGTACTCAAGGAAATTGTTCCGGAATACGAACCGGTCGTGCCCGCCCCCGCGACATCGGTACCGACTCCCGCTCCGGTCGCGGCCCGCGGCACATCGGCCGAGCAAGTCGCCGAGCCATTGCCCGCCTCGGTGCCGGCCTCGGCCCGCCCCGTCTGATCGTCTTTCCCAACGCGACGCCTGTGGACCATCCCCCAATATCCCGGCAAAACCCCGAACTCCGTTGCCCCTGTGATGAACTTCATTGCGTGGTCATTTTTCCAGAAGATAGGGGGCGGGGACAAGCGGATGATCCGGGTGATGGCCCGTGAATTCGCCGTTTAACCAGTAGCTCCAATCCCGTTTGTAGTCATGGAGGTTGGTGGCCCGCACGATGCGCAAAGGGGCGTAATAGACGGTTTCGAAACGCGGGGGCGCGCTCAAAGCGCTCAAACAGTAGATCAGGGCGTAGATTCCCAAGTCGCCGCCGTGAGCGGCTACGGCGGTGGTGATGGTTCCATTCTCGATGAGCGGCCAATGAGGCGGCCCGCCCCCGAAAGTCACCAGGTGGCATCCAGGAGTGATGAACGAATCGGTTGCGCCGGCGTTGCGCAGCGGCCAATCGTCGAGGGTCACCCAGGCGGATAAACGCGGGTAACGGGCGGAGAGTTCGGCCATGATCCGGCGCGATTCGCGCGGATTGCCCTGGCCGTTGACGCGGGCCAGCACGTGGATGTGAAGTTGAAGTTTCAGGGCTTTTTCGAGCGCGTCCAGGCGCGGCCCGTACACGGGATGGGCCGGGTCGGCATGGAGGATCATGATGTCACCGGCTCCGTCCAAGGCCTCGATGGTCGCCTCGGCCAGGGCCTGACCCACGGCGGTTTGATCGAATCCGACATGACCCACACGCAGGTTTTCGGGCGCCGGCTGGATCATGGAGACCACCACGACGCCTCTTTGATTTAAATTTTCCAGTGCCGGCCGCACCGCCTCGGGATCAATAAGTTGCACGCACACCCCGCGTAGAAGCGGATCGTTCAGCGACTCGAGCATATTGATCTGAGCTTGAGGCGACGCCACCTCAGGATTCAAGAAGCGTATTTCTCTGGTTTTCATGTCGCGGGCGTAGCGCGCCGCGCCGGCCTGGAGAATCGGCCAGAGCGGATCGGCTCGACCGGCGCCGATAAAGGCCACGAATCCGGCCCGAGCATCGGCCGGAGCGCTGGTGGTCGGGTCGGAAACCGTGTTCTCCTTGCAGCCCGCGACCGCGAACCACGGCAAGCTCGCGTACATGATGAGGTTCAGACGTAAGCGACTAAAATGATGCGTCCGAAATTGAATGGTCAGGCGACTCATCGTGGCTCCGTGATAACGATAAATGAGCTACGCGGGCATTACGCAGGCGACATGACACCCTTGCCATTGTGTCCGATAACAGGGTGTTTGCCGATACGAAATGGCCTGCGCCTGTCGTGCAACAGCATCTACACCGATGTCCTGAGGCCTCCGCGGCCGCACGGACGGATGCGACGCTATTGGGTTTCCGGGCATAGTCTTAACAGGCCCATTGGAAAAACCGATACAAGCGTTGGGGCCTGCACCGTTTCGTCGTGCGTCACGACGGGTGAACGGCCGACGTAGCGCACGACCCAGTTTAACCGAAAAACGCGAGGATGGCATGGGAAATCGGGAACATTATCGGCAAGGGATGTCGGCCTTTAATGCCGGCCGTTATGCCGAGGCCATCGAGCATCTGACCCCGCCGGCCGACCGCGCCTTGGGGGCCCGCCGGTTATTGAGCCGGTTTTATCTTGGGCAGGCACATTATTTCCGCGGTATCGAGCTGTTTCGGCAACGGCGGTTTGAACAGGCTATGGAACATTTCCAGGCCGCGGCACGGATCAATCCGACTAGCGGGGGATTGGCGGGTTTTCTGGCGGCCTGTTATATGGGGACGGGCCGGTATGATCTGGCCGGGCGGGAACTGAACGAGCTTTGCCGGCGAAGTCCGGATGATGCCGAGGTACGCATTCGGTTGGCCCTTACCTTGTGGAAGCAAGGCAATCCGACGGAGGCCTTGGCGACTTTGCGTGAAGGACTGGCCCGTTGCCCGGAACATCCGGAATTAAACTACCAGCTCGGCGTCATGCTCGCCGCCGATGACGAACTTGCCGAAGCGGAGCGGTTGTTTGAGAAGACTTTGATCATCGATTCAACACATGGACCGGCACTCGAACGCCTGGCTCAGTGTTATGCGGTCCAAGGTCGTTACGAACGGGCGTGGCATTATCTTAAGAAGGCCCATGAGCATGATCCGCTCAATGCGCGCATTGCCTTGCAGTTGCATCTCCTGTCTCGAAGCATGGCCGGCACGAGCGGTGTATCCGAGATCACGTGGCCGGTTTCGCGTCCAGCCGCGGCGCGGAGAACCGATGAACGCAGCCTGGATCGGCTGGCCGAGGCCCTTGTCGCCGAGCCTGATTTCGTGGAGTCTTTCCTGTCGTTACCGTCCACGGAGATGGATGAGGAAGTATTCTCCCTGCTGGCGGCCACGCTGGAAAAGGCGCTGTCTCGATATCCGGAATATGCCGATCTGCATTACCACTGTGGAGAAGTATATCGACGGCTGGGGCGCGGGGTCGAAGCGCTGATGCATACGCAGCAAGCCGTGGACCTGAATCCGCGCTACGTCAACGCGTTGATTCTGCTGGCCCGGCTTTACGGGCAGGCCGACCAGTATGCGGCCGGCATGTCGCGACTCGAGCAAGCTATCGCGGCCGGGGCGGATTACCCCGATGTGCATTATTTGATGGGCCAATTATGCCAGAAGGCCGGTCAGACGGATCGGGCCCGGGAAGCTTATCGTCGGGCCCTGGTGTTAAAAAAGGATTATCCGGCCGCGCGGGCCGCGTTGGCGGCGGTAGAGGCCTGAGGGGAAACGAATGTCGTATCTTCTGGAAATACTCGGGCGCGGAATGATGGGCCGGCTGGCGGATACCTTCGCCGATCGTTGGCGAGCCGTGACGGAAGCGGCGGACAAGGCCTCCCTGCCATCACTCATGGCCGACGCGCAGGATCTGGAAGCCGTATTGCAGGCGGGGTTTATCCAGTTGCGGGAGGGGTGGATGGCGGGAGCATTGATGGCTTTCGAGAAAGCCCTTCGACTGGATGAAAACCACGTTTTGGCCCGGATTGCCGCCGCCTGTTGCCTTGAGGATATGGGCCGCCTTGATGAGGCCATCGAACAACTAACCGTGGCGTTGCGCCTGGAGCCGAATGATGCGGCCGTGCGTTTTGCGTTGGCCTTCTGTCACGAACGGCAAGGCCGGCTGGAAAACGCCGTCGAGGAATATCTTCGGGCCTTGAACGTTTCGCCCACTTTACGCAACGCGCGGGAGCGGCTGTCGGCAATTTACCTGCGTCAGGATCGGATCGATCAGGCCGTCGAGCAATACGAGGAACTCCTGGTCGCGGACCCGGCGGACGTGGATCTGCACTTGACGGTCGCCGGTCTTTATTTACGCAAGGGCGACGTGGAGGCGGCCATCAAATCGTTCGAGAACGCCTTGACCATCGAGCCGGACAACTGGGACACGCATGACGACCTGGCGACGACGATGGAGGAGGCGGGCCTGATTCGCGAGGCCATCGAGCAACTGCACCTGATGATCGATAAACGCCCGGAGTATCCGGATACGTATCTGCGGCTGGGTGATTTGTACGCCCGGATCGGCAACGATGAGGCCGCGATGCAGGCTTATCTCAAGGCGGTGGAGGTTCACCCTGGTTTTCTGGAGGCGACGGTGAAGGCCGGTACACAGCATTTGCGTTGCGGCCGCAACCTGGACGCCGCCCAGTGGTTTACCCGGGCGATCGAAATCAATGATCGGCTGCTGGCCGCCTACGTTGGATTGGGCGTTTCCCAGCACGCCGCCGGCCGGGAAATCGAGGCAATCTCCACGTTTGATCTGGCCGCCACCGTCGAACCGAACAGTACCTTACTCTATTCAGAGGTGGCCCGCTTGCATTTGAAATGCGCCGTCCAGCAGGAAGCGGAGCAGTACTTGAACGTCGGACCGGCCGATGTGGCGCCGCCGCCGGAATTGGGCTTTGAAGACCTGATCGACAAGCAGATTGAGCGGCATCGTCAGTTGGCGGCCGAGCGTCCGAACCATCCGGACGTGCATTACCGTTACGGTTTGTTGTTACGGCAGCGCGGGCAAGCGGATGAGGCCATCGAGCAGTTTGCCCTGGCCGTGGCGATCAACCCCGTCTATACCAAGGCCTTGGTCAAGCTGGGGCTGGCTTTATACGAGGTGGGCCGAACCGACGAAGCCATTGAGCGGCTCAAACAGGCCCTGGACCTGCATCCCGAATACGTCGATCTGCATTACCGAGTCGGTTTGATGTTCGCCAACCGGCGGCAGTTCGAGTTGGCCGTCGAGCATTTCGACCGAGCGGTCAATGCCCAACCTAACAATCTGGATTACCGTGAAAACCTGGCCATCGCCCTGGAAAACATGGGTCTGATCGACCGGGCCAAGGCCATGTGGCATCGCCTGTGCGAAATGGCCCCAGACAGTCCTCACGCCCGACGTGCCCAAGAGGCCTTGGGTCGCTATTAACAAACCGTTCAGATTTCCTATCAGTTTCTACCAAAAATCACTTTTTCAAGGTTGACAAATCTGTGCTACCAGCCAATATTAGTTGAATTGTTGATATGGTCGATCAACTGGACAGAGTGTTCAAGGCATTGGCCGACGAAAGTCGGCGGCGGATATTGTCCGCGCTCTGTCGGGAACCGATGGTTGCCGGAGAATTGGGTCGGTTGGTGGGGCTGGCCCCTAATGCGGTTTCGTTTCACTTGAAGGAGCTCAAATCCGCTGATCTGGTAAGCATCCATCGCGAGGGGCGTTATCTACGTTATCAGATCAACGTCGCCGTGATGGCCGACTGGTTGATGCATGTGCAGAGGGCATTTGAACATTCAATGACCGGCGAAGACGCGTCGGGTAAAGTGACCCTTCCGCCCTCGAAAACCCCACCGAGCCGCGCGCCCGTGCCACGGCGAGTAAGTTCGCCCTCAAGTAATGACATTTTGCCCACCGAGCTGCTTTAATCAGGTTGCTTCTCGGTATCCGGTTTCATGCGCACATCGACCCAATCATCCGTTCGAAAGGGCGACGCGGGCAGGCGTTCCTGGTTGTAGAGAATGCAATCCGGATCATCCCACCAGGCATAACGCACCGCGACCGGTGCGGGTACCGCCTCGGCGTGTACCACCACGGTTTCGCCCACGACCGAAGCCTGGGCGGGGACGAATTTCTGATCGGCCCCGGCGACACTGAAACTCTTGAGCGAAGGACCGCCGTTGATAACCAGCCCGCCATCGATATGATCGAACTCAAGGATAATCCTATTCTGATCGATCCGCATGGATTTGTATAAGGGGCCGGAATAGGTCAACTCTTTGCCATACGTCCTGGCCAAGGCCCACAAAGCCAACCGCCGTCCTACCTCCTGTTTGTTGCGGGGATGAATGTCGTGTTTGTCGCCAATGTCTGCGCTGACCGCCATACCGGTGTTCGGTAGGGCGAGGGTCATGAGTTGCGCTTCCCGTAACTCCGCCCATTTTTCCGGGGTCAGATGCGGGAAGGGGGTCACGTCGTAATTGGCCAATTGTACGAAATAGAAGGGAAAGTCACCTTGTTTCCAGGCCGTCCGCCAGCCGCGGATCATGGCGGGGAACAGTACGCGGTAGGCGGCCGCGTTGCCCGCATTGGATTCTCCCTGATACCAAATGACTCCGCGGATACCAAAGGGTACCAGCGGGGCGATCATGGCGTTGTACAAGGCGGCGGGGCTGTCCCGAAAACCCGGTCCGGTCGGCGCGGTGGGGGGAGGTGGAGCCACCCTTCCCTGATCGCGGGCCTCGACCGCCTGATCCACCCAGCGCGTCAACTGTTGGCGATATTCCTGCATGGCCTGGGGGAATTTTTTAACCGACTCCTGGTACTGTTCGAGCATTTCCCTGCATATCGGCTCGGCCTGCAAGGCTTCCATCGGTGTCCAAGGTTCAACCGCGGTACCGCCCCAGGAGGAGTGAATCAGGCCGACGGGAACATCCAGATCCTTTTGCAACCGGCGACCGAAAAAATAAGCGACGGCGGAGAACTCGGCGACGGTTTCCGGCGAACAAGGCTGCCAATTTCCCCGGCAGTCCGAAAGGGGTTCGCCGGCTGAACGCAGTTCGACGGTAAACAGACGCATGTTGGGATACTGGGCCTTGGCGATCTCTTTCTTGTAGTTGAGGCATCCTTTGTGCCAGGGAACGGTCGGCTTCAGCGACATGTTCATATTCGATTGGCCGGAACAAACCCAAACTTCGCCGCTTAACACATTCTTGAGCGTGATGGTCTCCCGGCCTTGAATGGTAATCTCAAACGGGCCGCCTGCCGGAGGCGTCGGCAAACGGACTATCCATCGACCGACGGAATTGGCCTGGCATTCGACCCATTGCTCGTTCCAATTGCCCTTGACCTTGATCTTCTCTCCGGCTTCGGCCCAGCCCCATAGAGGCACATCCATTTCCCGTTGTAAAACCATGTTGTCGCCGATGACGGCGGGCAGCTTGATGGCGGTCGCCGGCAGGGTAAAACCAAACAGGGCGAAGGTAAGCAGCCATGTCCAACGTTGTGAACGAACGACATGCGTGGTCACAAAAATTCTCCTTGGTCGGCAAGAAACACTGCTTGTATCTGAAAGCAAGGATTTTACAGGGGCGCGGTCGTTTACGCTATACCTGAGGAATTTTGGTTATCGCCGTGCGGTTGCCGACGGATACCGCTTCGCCGACAATGCTTTGGGTTCGGTTATTATTCGGTTTTGATCGAACATGGCGTTTTCCGGAGGCGAGCCGGTGAACAACCGAGACCCTGTAAGTAAGTCACGGCATCTGGCTGCTTCCGTTGTGCGCATGGCTCGGACGCCGTCTTTTTGGGTTTTCATGCTGGCCTTGCTCGCGGGTTACGGGGTTGGCCGATATGTCCCTCCCACCTGGACCGTGGAACAAATAGCCCTTGATGTTCACGAGGACGGACGAGGGGGGTTGTATTATGTGCATCGTGAGCAGCACGTGTATCTGCACGGGTTGGTTTCCTTTGCCGAGTCCGGTCTTGGTCCTGAACGGTTGCAGACTCTGAACCGCAATGGCCAATCTCCCGAGTCAATGGAAGAATATGTCTATCAGGATGTGGCGGATGCGGATGGAACAGGTCGACGGTATTTTCTGCTTCGGGCCAATCCGCATTGGCGTTTCTGGTCGTTGCTGCCGGCGGTGACGGCGGTGCTTTTATGCTGGATGACGCGCGAGCCGCTGGCCGCCTTGTTCGGAGGCATCGTGACCGGGGCGTTGCTGCTGAGCCGCTACGATATTACCGGCCAAGTGCTGGTTCGCGGCCTGATGAGTCAGGAGGCGGCCCAGGTGCTTATTCTGTATTTATGGTTATTGGGCGGATTGATGGGGGTCTGGTCACGAACGGGAGCGGCCCAGGCGTTTGCCGATCTGATGACCCGGTGGATGGTTCGCGGGCCGCGCTCGGCCAAGCTGGTCGCCTGGCTGCTTGGGGTAGTCTTTTTTCAAGGCGGGACGGTCAGTACGGTGCTGGTGGGTACGACGGTCAAACCACTGGCCGACCGGGAGGGCGTCAGTCACGAGGAATTGTCCTATGTTGTGGATTCGACCGCCTCACCCATCGCCTTGCTGCTGGCCTTCAACGCCTGGCCGGGCTATGTGCAGGCCTTGATCTTCGTGGCCGGTGTACCTTGGCTGGCGACCGAGGCGGATCGGGTGGTTTTCTTCTTCAAAAGTGTCCCTCTGTTTTTCTATGCCTGGTTCGCGGTAGCCGCCACGTTTCTGTTGAGCATCGAGAAGGCCCCGTTTCTGGGCGGCAAAATGCGGGCGGCGATCGCGCGGGCACGCGAGACCGGCCAGCTCGATGCTCCCGATGCCGAGCCGCTCAGCGCCAAGGAGTTACAAACCAGCCATGTTCCGCCGGACTATCGCCCGCACGTTGTCGATTTTTTCATGCCTTTGGCGATCCTGATCGGCATCGCGGTGGGTACGTTTATCCAGACCGGCTCGCCGGAAGTACACTGGGCGTTTGGGGCGGCGTTGTTGTCGGCGATCGTTCTGGCCTTGCTGAGGGGGATGAACCTTCGGCAGCTTATGGAAGGTTTTGCTGATGGATTAAAAGGCGTGGTGCTCGGCTCGGTGGTGCTGTTGTTGGCTATAACCATCGGCCGCATCAGCGAGCAGACCGGCGCGGGTATTTTTCTGGTCGAGTTGCTGGGTGCGCGGGTTCCGTACTGGATGTTGCCGGTAATGATGCAGGCCATGACCATGATTATCGCCTTTTCGACGGGTACGAGTTGGGGCACGTTCGCGGTGGCTTTTCCGCTGGCCATGCCGCTGGCCTGGGCGGTGGCCTGTGGGCAGGGGTTGGACCACCCGCAACTGTTCATGGCGATATGCTTCGCGGCCGTCCTGAACGGCAGCGTTTACGGCGACCAATGCTCGCCGATCTCGGATACGACCGTGCTCAGCGCGATGTGTACCGGCTGCGACCTGATGGACCACGTCAAGACGCAGCTTCCCCAGGCGACGGCCGCGGCAGCTTTGGCGGCGGTCTGCTGGACGGCGGTAACGGTGATTTTTGTCTGATTGCCGGTTGCGCATCCGGTCGTCGTTTGTGATCATTTCGGAAGGAATACGGTATGAAGACGTTTCTGCGTTTGTTTCTGCTCGGTTTTACCCTGTTTCCACTAATATTCATGGGCATTGGTGTCGGCATAGCTTGGCATCAGCATCGGATGATCAGCACGTATCGGCCGGTCCAGGTGACGGTATTGTCCAAAGAGATCAAAACGCACCCTTCCAGCAGTGACGGCGGCCCGACCTATTCGCCGGTTATTCAATATCACTATAAAGTCGGCGAAACGTCTTATACCTGTGGTCAAGTGACGCCCCTGAACGAGAGCGGCGGGTACGCCTGGGCCAGTCGGTTGAATGCCCGTTTCGAGATCGGGGACAGCTACGAAGCCTATTACAATCCGCAAAATCCGGCGGAAGCGTTTCTGGTTCGCGAATACACTTTCTTTCCTTACGTGTTTATTCTGTTTCCGATGTTTTTCTGGGTGGCCGCCTTCGTTATTTATACGCAAAGCAAAGGCTGGCTGGCCAAAGCCCGGCCGCCGTCTCCGGCGGAGGGAGGGTGGTATCTTGTGCCGCCGATTGGCCGTATTGCCGGCTGCCGTCGGGCGGCTATGTTGCTGATCGGTTTATGGGCCGTCGTGGGGGTGTTGGCCATTGGTCATTACTTTCGCATGGCCGAGCCGCCTTACGGCAAGTTTGCGACGATCGCCTCGTTGATCTATGTGCTGGTTGGGTTGGTGCCCCTAAGTTTGTTTATTTATTGGCACCTTCTGGTTCGTCAGCTTGGCGATGCCGAGGTTTTCGTCAACGGCCCGATGTTTGTTCTGGGCGACCGCCTGGCTGTTTATGTCGAACAGGACATCTTTACGCCTCTGGATATCCGGCAAGTGGAAGTGACTTTGCTTTGTGAGACCATGACCAGACGGAAAAGCGGGAATACTACGCATTACGACACGCACACGCATTATCAACAGCGTATCGCTCTTTTGGAAAATCCCCAGATACGTGCCGGTGAGAAGCTCACGGTTAACGGCGAACTGGTTATCCCCCTCGATCAGCCGGCCAGTTCGTCGCCGAGGGAGAAGGGTTATCCGCGTTATTCCTGGTGGATCAAAGTCGAAACAAAAATCGCCCACCGGCCGGATTATCGGTCGGTTTTTCCGATTCAGGTCGAACCTGCGAGTGCCGCGTCCGAGAATATGTGAAAATGCGTTGTGCGAAAGCAGGCTATTCGTGAAGCGCATGAAATATGCCGATATCTCCCAACGTCTGATGACCATTTGTGTCTGATTCACGGGTACGGATCGCAGGGGTCACTTCGGTACGGCGCTGGGAAAAATGAAAAGGCTGAAAGGGTCAGGGCGGACGCGACCAATTCAAGCCGGTTTTCGCCGCTTGAACAAACGGAGACTGGGCGATGCTTTTCAGACTGTATGAGTCGGATGGCGTGACGGTGGCTGAATTGAAGGGTGGAACTCTGGATGCCGGTTCTTGCCTGGATGCGATCGGCAAGCAACTTTATGAACTGGTTGACCGGCGGAACTGTCGCCGGATCATTCTCGATTTATCGGATGTGCGTTTTCTTTCCTCGTCGGCCTTGGGGGTTATCATGGTACTCAAACACAAGCTCGATTATCGCCAGGGACGCCTGGCCCTTTGCGGAGCAAGTGATACGGTTTGGCAGGTATTCCGTTTTGCCGGATTGACCGGGCAATTGGAGTTTTATCCGACGTGCGAGGCCGCCTTGGCGTCGTTCGGCCCGCTGGTCGCCTGAGGATTGCAGGCGAATACCACTTATTGGGTTTATCGTTCAAGACACTAGCTTGCGGATTTCGTACCAGTCCTCGCGGGAGAGCTTCCAGCCCAGCGCGCCGGTGGCCTGGGTGATCTGTTCGGCGTTCTTGATGCCCACGATGGCGCAATGGACGGCCGGGTGATCGAGCAAGACGCGGATGGCCAGTTGTCCGATGGTCTTGCCCAGACGCTCGGCGATGGGCCGTAATTGGTTGACCTTGGCCACGTTTTGTTTGAATTTCTCTCCCTGGAAGTCCGGCGTGTCGGCCCGCACGTCCTCGAATTTCTCGTCGCCCTTGAACTTGCCGGTCAGCAGGCCGTAATAGAGCGAGCTGAAACACAGCACGCCGATGTTATTGGCCAGGCAGTAGGGGAACAACTCGTCCTCCGCCTTGCGGTCCATCAGATTGTAGCGAGGTTGGAAGGTGTCGTAGGAGCCGAAGGTGTTGACCGTCCGCAATTGCTCAATGTTGAAGTTGCTGGTTCCATAAAAGCGGATTTTGCCGTCTTTCTTGAGCTTCTCGAAGGCCCGAGTAGTTTCCTCCGGGTGGGTCATGTGATCGTAAAAGTGGGCCTGGTACAGGTCGATGCAGTCCGTGCCCAGGCGCTTGAGCGACTGCTCGCATTCCCAGACGACGTAATCGTAGGATAAATCGCCCACCCGCGGCGAACCCGGCTCGCCGAGCCAGTGGTTGTAGACCTTGGTGGCCACGACGTATTTGTCACGGGGCACGCCCTTGAGTAACTGGCCCAGCAGTCGCTCGGCGAAACCGTCGCCGTACGCGTCGGCCGTATCGAAGAAATTCACGCCCAGCTCCAACGCTTGCCGCACGGCCCGGTCGAGGTTCTGCTCGTCAACCGTAGGCCAGAAACGGTTTTTCGCCATCTGCCAGCAGCCGAAACAGATACGGCTGACCGTTAAATCCGTGCGTCCCAGTTTGATCATTTCGAGCATGTTGAGTGCCTCCCGGATTTTATGTTATGAGCCAATTAAGACATATGAGAATTCAAAAGAGGTGTATCAAGAACATAAATTATGACTCATTTCCTGTGGGGCCGCGATAGATCACTTCCTCGATTTCCTTGATCGAGGTGTGTGCTTGGTCTTTGAGAATCCCTTGCAGGTCGTGCAGAGTATGGTCGCCAGTTGGATCAGGACCACTAAGCTTGGCGGCCAATACGTCCAGTTGGGTCCGTAACGATTTGATTTGAATCGTGATATCTGATGGGGTCATATTCTGTTTCTGTTGTCCGTAATTTCCTTTTGATCTAACACCCAACCAACTCAGTATAGCATTTTGCTGACTTGGGACAAGCGATGGTCTGCATTTCTGTTCTTATGTCCCGAACACGCGCCGGCGGGTGCGGCGATTGATGAGGGGGACGAAGGTATTGGCCGCCAGCAGGGCCCAGTAACCGGCGGCGGGAATCCCCGCAAGAATCGTCAGCAGCATGGTGGTTAATCCGATGATCAGACCGAACCAGATGTGCCCGCGGGTGGTGAGCGGCGAACTGGTTGGATCGGGGGCCAGCAACAGAAGAACCAGCAGAAATTCGCCAGCGGTCAACTGGTAAGCGAGGTAGACCAGCCCAACGGGCAGGCCTTGCCAGACCGCCGCTCCAGGTAACCAATAGCGGATCATCTCGCCGTTTTCACTCAGCACGCGCAGCGGCAGGATAAAAATCATGGCAGCGGCGGCTGTCAGGGCGGCCAGTACCATTGGCCAGCGGACAAAGCCTCGCCACAGCAGAAACAATCCGGCGAGCAGCACGGCCAGCACGCAGGCCGTCCCGATCGCGCCTCCGGCCAGCCCGGCGATGGCCTCGGGCCAGGGTGGCAACCGGTCGCGGATCAACTCAGCCAAGGCGGCTGCCGGCGAGGACGCGCTTGTGCCCGATAGTGGATAATGGAGCAATAAAGAGGTATCGGGGATGATCCACGCTTCCTTGCCCGCGGGCGGGATGGCCGAGGTCCAGGTCTGCAAGGCGGGCAGCGGTTGCCCGTGGTTCAGATTGCCCCACAGCAGATGACCGGCGGCCAGGACCGGATGCTCAGTCGCAGTGAGTTGATCGTGAAACAGCATTTGCACCACGACCCGGGCCAGGGCGACCGGATGCCAGGTGTAATTACCCAGTCCGCCGCCGAGATTCTGGCCGACGGCGACCGCGATAATGGAACCCCAAACCACCACCCGCCAATCGACCAGCGGCGGAAGGGTGAGAGCGAATAGCAGACCGATCAGCAAAGCGTGGCTTTCCGACCAGGAACGGCCGCGGCGGATCAGAAGGGCGAAGACGGACTCCGTCAGCAAAGCGACGGCGACGGCGATGGCCGTCACTCGGATCACGGGCCAGCCGAACAGGATCAGGCCGGCCAGCAGCACCGCCGACGCGGCGAACAGAAAGGTCACGGCGATAAACGAGACCCCGGCCGGTCCGTGGCTGAACGGCGGTGCGCCGAGGCGCAGCATACCCGCTTCCGGCAGGAGCACCGGTTGCGGATCGCGCGGCCCTGACGAAAATCTGCTCACCATTGCACCTGTAGAGGTATAAGATGTTTAAGTCTGGCTGTCGCTTCCGACAAGGGGAGCTCCGCCGGACAGACGTGGCTGCACAGACCGCATTCGAGGCAGGCGTGCGGCCACAGGGCCAACGCCTCCTGAATCTGCCCGCGTTCGTAGACATCCAGCAGGGCCTGCGGATCGAGGCCGACCGGGCAATCGTCCTGACACCGTCCGCAGCGCACGCAAGGGCCCGGATTGGCGACGTAATCATTGTCGCGGCTGATGGCCAACAAGTTCGTGGTTTGCCGGGTGACCACGGCATCAACCGAGGCGACGGCTCGGCCGGTCAGCAAAGACCCGTCAATCAGGCGAGTTACCGGCCGGGTCAGGTCCACGTGTTGCAGAACGTGGGCAAAGGGTGTGCCGAAGGGAATAAGGTAACGGCCTTTTTTCCGCACGGCGTCGCCGGTGACGGTGACAAGCCGCCGGGTCATCGGGCGGCGCTGGACGCGGGCGGTTTCCAGAGCGAGCAGGGCTTCAAGCGCAAGTACGAACACGCTGACACGCATCGGCGGCGAGCCGTAAGGGGGCTCCCGGCCGGTGACCGCATAGGTCAACAGGTTGGGATGAGCCTGCGGATATTTATTGGGCAGGGCGAGCACGCGTACGGGTTTTCCGGCGGCAGCCGCGCGGCAGCGGCGCACGCGGTGCGGGTCGTAGCGATCAACCACCAGCCAGAGTCGCCGGGCCTTGAGCGTCTTGCGCAGCCGGACGGCGGCGGAAATGACGGTCTCCAGCGAGACATCGAGCAGGCAGCTTCGATCGGCCGGCTCCGGCTCGTCGTCGAGCGCGTTGATAATCAAATCGTTAAGCTGTCCGGTGGCGGCTTGGCGAAGCTGCCGGCCGAGTGGGGCGGCGGATAGTCCGAAGTCGATCAGGCCGGCCCGATCAGCCAGCTCGGCCAATTGCTCGGGAGTGAGCGGGTCCGCAAACGGGTGTGGCGCCGGCGTCTCGCCGGTGTGTATTTTATTGTGTGGCACCGGCGTCCCGCCGGTGTGTATTTTATTGTGTGGCGCCGGCGTCTCGCCGAATGAATGTGGCGCCGGCGTCTCGCCGAATGAATGTGGCGCCGGCGTCTCGCCGAATGGGTGTGGCGCCGGCGTCTCGCCGAATGGGTGTGGCACCGGTGTCTCGCCGAACAGGTGTGGCACCGGCGTCTCGCCGGTGGAACGTTCCAAGGCCGGAGTAGAATCGCAAGCCGGAGCAGCGGACGGGTCGGTTTCGATGCGGACGGCCGGCACGTCGTTGTGCCGGGCGGTGTCGATGCGTTCGAGGGCGACGACTTTGCCGGCCAGCGGGGCATGCACGTCGAGGCTGTCGGGTTTTTCGCCACGGCCGATGAGCTGGTCCGCCTGGACCCGCTGGCCGACCTGCACGACGATCCGGGCGGCCGGCCCGTCGTGCTGGATCATGGGAACGCACAGCATCGGCGGATTCGGGAAATCGCGGATCCCCGGCGGCGCGGCCAGATCGCGGCGGACGGGCAGATACAACCCGCCGCGAAAACTCCGACTCCGACGCAAAAGGCTTTTCAGGTGAATCGCGGTTCCTCCCAATAAACATAGACTATGGGAACCGAACCGGCCGAGACTGTCAAAACCGGCCAAGGGGGTTTATCATCCCTGAACCCCGCAATCAAGGGGGGTGTTCATCAGCAAATCGTAGGGCGGGCTATTTTCCGCCGGTTCTTGAACCCATTCGAATGCTTTTAGCGACCTACACATCCCGCCTGCGTACCCTATCAGAATCCCTATCGTAATAGTTGCGAACCTGGCAGTATCTTCACTGTCGCAATAGATAAAACGCGTCGTTTGAGGGCCGTCACCAATTCCGGAGCGTATCGGATTTCATCGAGAATCAACGAAGCTGGGTGGTTGTCCAGGAACAGGTCAGGATCCTGTCGCGCATTACCCATATCCAATGCGGGATCAAATACCACGGTATCCCAACCCGGCAATTCGTACTTCAACAGCGTGCTCTTGCCAACCTGCGGGGCGCCGCTGACCACCACCACCGTAGACCGCCCTAACATCCGCTTAAGCTTGCCGGCCAGGATGCGTGCTTTATACGCCAAAGTCTCCCTTGGACGAGCCGGACGGTAAGACGCAAAAGTCGCGGGGGTCGCGTTTGCGTTATTCACGGGTGGCGACGCGTTCGACTTCCTCGAGACTGGTGAGGCCTTCGAGGACTTTCTGATAGCCGCTCTCGAGCAGGGTCTGAAACGACCACTCGCCGGCGGCGTCGCGGATGTCCTTGATCGTGGTGGTGGTGATGAGGGCGTCGCGAAGTTTGTCGTTGAAACTCAACAGTTCGAAAATGGCCGCCCGACCCCAGAAGCCGACGCCCATGCAGCGCTGGCAACCGGTGGGGGCGTAGAGCGTCGGCAGGGTGCGGGCGTCGACGCGCATGCGGGCGATCTGGCTGGGCTTGGGCTTGTAGGCCTTTTTACATTCACCGCAGAGCAGGCGGATCAGCCGCTGGGCAAGGCACATGGAGACGGCGTTGGCGATCATGTAGTTTTCAACGCCGAGGTCCAGGAGACGATAGATTGAGCCGATGGTGTCGCGGGCGTGGAGGGTGGAAAAGACCAGGTGGCCGGTCATGGCCGCCTGCAGGGCGGTCTGGGCGGTTTCGCGGTCGCGCATCTCGCCGACTAGAATCACATCGGGGTCTTGTCGCAAAACAGATTTTAGGATAGGGGCGAAATCGAGGCCTTTTTTGGCGTTGACCTGGATTTGCGTAATGCCGGCCAGATGGTACTCGATGGGATCCTCGATGGTGACCACATTACGCGAACGCGAGTCGATGGTTCGCAGGGCGGTATAGAGCGTAGTGGTTTTTCCGCTGCCGGTCGGCCCGCTGACGATGATCATCCCCGCGTCCATTTTGCATAGGGAGGTGATGGATTTGAGCATGTTGCGGGGCATGCCGAGTTTGTCCAGCCGGGTGGGGAGGGTGGCCGAGTCCAGAACGCGGATGACCAGTTTCTCCCCGTGCATGGAAGGCGTGAGGGACACGCGGTTGTCGACGCGGCGGTTGCAACTGACCACGAAGCTGCCGTCCTGGATACCCTGCCGTCCGGCGATGTCCAATTCCGACAGAATCTTGACCACGCCGAGCAGGGCCCGGCCGAGCTGTTCGGGCAGCAGGACGACGGAGATCATTTTACCGTCCACCCGAAACCGGACCTGGCAGCCTTCCTCGACTGGGTCGAAATGCAGGTCGGTGGCCCGGGTGCGGAAGGCTCCGTAGTAGAGCAGGCGCAGCGTGCGGACGGCCTCGGAGGAACTGTCGTCCTTGTCGCTGGTATGTACCGGTTTACCCTGGTGATCGAAAAGCGCGACCTGCTCCAGGCCGAAACCGGGATCTTCGCCGGCCGAACGCAGGCTGTTCAAATCGCGCCGGGCCTTGGCCAGGATTTCATCCTGGGAAACATTGACCTGTTCAACGAGGGGTTCCTCTTCCTCCTCGGCCTCGGCCACCAGGGCTTCGAGGGCCTCGGCCTCTTCGTCGTCGCCCATTTCCTCGACGATCGTTTCGGCGGAGTCGAGAATCTCGATATTCGGGGCGGAGTGTTCAAAAACGCGGAGGACGGTTTTACCGATGGTGAACGTCTCGCCGTATTTGAGCCGGGCTTCCTTGACGGGTTTGCCCTGGATACCCGTGCCGTTTCGCGAACCGAGGTCGCGAAGGATGAACCCGCCGTTGACCGGCTCGAGCGAACAATGTTTTCGGCTGGCAAGCTTGTCGTCCAAGACCACATCATTGTCGCTGGAACGGCCGATGATCGCCGGACCGTTCGGCAGGGTAACGACCTTTGCCCCCTGTTCGTTAAGAATCTGAATTACCGCCATGATGACAACCTCGGCTGTTGCCTCCCTGAAAAAAGCCGGTCATGGTCCGGCCCGGGTGGTCTCCTGGGACGCGGAGGTAAAACTCAGGTTGATGCCGAGATTTTTCACCTCCAACCGGGCCTCGGCTTCCTGTCCAGCCGCGCTCCTGGCCTCAACTTTTCCGGTCAGAACGATATCGTAATGCATTTTGGGCTCAAGAGAAACGGAGAACCCACGGTGGTCTTGCAGTTCAGCCGACGCTCGGGCCTGATTGCTGTCGGTTTTCAGCACTTGGATGGTGGCCAGGGTCTTTCCCTTGGCGCTGATAACCGATATGGCCAGCTCGGCACGGGCCAGCGTTTTGGCTTCGGGTTCGGCTGATGTATGCAGAGATTGCACCCATTGGAAATCGAGTTCGATGGCCAGATCTTGGGGATTTTCGGTCTGGTTGGCGATGCGATGTCCGATGGTGAACTCCGCCGCGGCGCTTCCTCCTTTGTTAACTTCCGCGAAACCGAAGGCTTGACCGGCGGCGTCGGCATCCGATTTGCTCTCTGCTCGACCGTCAGCCCCACGATTTTGGCTGCTTTGCTTGATATGGATGTTAAAAGGCTGGTCGCCCGGTAGACTTACCTTTATGGGACGATCCGCTTGCTCGTTAACAACATACTGCCGGTCGAGAGGGACACGAATCTGGATGGATGATTGGCTGCTTTGACAGCCGCAAAGCATCAGTCCCGCAAGCAGGGCGTTGACGACGAACTTCTGATAAACGGAAACCATAATAGTACTCCTTACCATGGTCATAAAGCGTGACCGGAAATGCCCTCTGCCATGGACAACAAGTTAACATCATCGCGGCGGAATGCAAATCGGCCCCCAGGCCCCCCGCGGATATTCTCCAGGCAAAGTGAATCGTAAGGTTGATCTTTTCCGGGGGCGCGGACGATCAGGAATGTTCATTGGCCATACCCTTCCAGGGAATTTAACCCATTTTCCACAACACCTGATGGCCAAAGGTTTTTCGAGGGTCAATCAACATAAATTTAGTAAACAGACCCTTCTTGATGGCCGATTTTGAACAAGTAGTGTTCCGCGGAAAGTTGTATCCTCTTGAGGAAGCCCGCTTTGAACATTGAGCATAGCAAACAGTTATTAGACGCCATTCTGAACGAATTGGATGATTGGGCCGAACGGCAAACCTCCGGGCTCTCGGCAACCAAGGCTGAGGAAAGACACTGCCGACGGCAGCCTTTCCGCGTGATTTGCACGATTCGATTCTTTTCTCCCGGACAGCATCAGGTTCTGGATATTACCGGCCGTACACGGAATCTCTCACGGGGCGGCTTCTCCTTCATGTCCAAAAGAATGTTTTCAATTCATGAGCCGGTCGAGTTGGAGGTCGAGCTGCCGGGTCGGCCGATCACCTATATTACCGGAACGGTCTGTTTTTGCCGTTACATAGCGAAAGGATTTTACGAGACCGGCGCGGAAATGAAGGTGATGGCCCAAAAATCCCACCTTTCCGAGCAATTGCACGAGTTTTCGACGATTCGATCCTGATTCGGGCGCGAATCCTCGCCATTCGGTTATGGGTCCATTTCGCGATGCTCGATTCTTTTCGCCGCTACTGATTTGTCCGGCATCTCGAGCCGGCCTGCCCATATCGTGAGTGAATCCGATCTTGATGTTCGTGCGCGAAAGTTATCGCCCCTGGCAAGCCCGATTGGAGGCGGCGAGTCGAGTATCCGGATGAGTCGTGATTTCATAGGTAATGTGGGCTTACTTGCAAGCCGAAATGGAAGAAGGGCCAGTTTAATCAAACGGAGAAAGGGAATGGCTGTTCAAGTACCACAGATCGATCATACGATTCTAACTCGGTTTATTCGTGACGAAGCGACCCTGGCCAAGCTTATTCATGATATGGATATTTGCTCCCAACAGCATGATCTTGCGAAAGCGAACCGGGATTCGTCCGCTCAGCGGAATCAAAAACGTAAGCGGTTTCGGGTGGACTGTAAAGTCCGTTTTTTCTTGGCGGGCGAAGGCACGATCACTGTTTTTCCCGGGCGGACCAGAAATATTTCTCAAAGAGGTCTGGGGCTTGTGGTGCGTCGTTGTTTCTTGATTGATGAACCGTTGGAGGTGGAGATTAATGTCCCGACCCACCCCGCACTTTTTTTATATGGTCAGGTGCGTTTTTGCCGATATGTCGGCCGGGGTTACCACGAGGTCGGAATCCTGCTGAAGTCGGCGGGATCCACCCCTATTCTTTCCCATGATCTAGCCTTCGCCGAAAAAATGGGATCTGCTCAAAAATGACCTTGGGGGAAGTGGAGTAATTATCCGCCTCTTATTTATCGGCCGATTCGGGGTAACCGTTACTAAGCTCGCGGCGGCCGCGGAAGCTGCGGGCATCATGGAAGATCATCTCCCGGCCATACCTGAGCGCGGGTGGGAAATAGCCGATACCGTAGTGTGAGGGGAGTACGCTTATGATCGTTACGCAAAGGACCGCGTTGATACGAATATCGGGATGACGACCGTCGAACCGTGCATCGTACGTGCCAAGGGAAACGTGAAACCGTCGCCATGGAACTACCGAACGAAGAGGCATGCATGTCATCGGAATCGTTAAAACAGCAAGTGGAATCATTGGATGGTTTGCTTTTGACACTTGACAACCGCGATGACCTGCCGAAGGATCGCTGGCTGGGGAAGCGATATGCGCCACGCTATTCTTTCAGTATGTCCGTGACAATTCAAGTATTGACCGACAAAGGCGTAGGCCCGCCTGTCGAATATCCGCTTTACAACATTTCCAAGGACGGTCTATGTTTCATTTCCCAAATCTATATCAGTCCGGGAACCTGGTTACGGGCCAGTATCAGCGTCAACGATGTCTCTTGGTCAGGTTGTATTTGTGTGGCTCATTGCACCGAAACGGTAGGGGGCATCAAGATCGGCGCATTTCAAAAGGGGACGTTTGACGTTGAAAGGACCAAAGACCCTTCGCAGGAAATCACCACCGCGATTCAGTCTTCCTTGCGGGAGATGCAATCACTCAGGGCGATCGCCGAGGAAATCTATAAGGTTGTCCGGGCCTACGATATTGCCCGCCTCTCTTGGGGGATACTGGGAACCTCGTTACGGAAAAGAATAAAAAACCTGGTCGGCGAAGTGCCGGAGGTCGAGCCGGAGATAAAGGAAAAATCCCGGCGACGGTATCCGCGGAAAAGTATGCACCAACATGTGCAACTAATCGTGAAAACCAATTACGGGCGCAAACGGATCAATGCCCGGCTCACCAACGTGTCGGAGGGGGGGGCCTGTCTGCGGATAAAAAACCATGCCTTGGAAGATCCGATCGAGCGGGAGATGACCGGCGGCTTACTGATTCGACCGGAAACGACGATCATACTTGGAATCGGCCAATCGGGCAGCATGTTGTGGGTACCTGCGCAAGTCAGACGCATGAAACCGATTGACGAAAACGAAACCGAAATCGGCGTCGAATTCGTTACCGACAAATCTCTCGCCAAACTCAAAAAGCATATCTGAGATGTGGCATGTGGCGGTTGGTCTCCTTGCCCGGTTTGGGAATAACTTTCCCTGAACAGGAGTACTACCTCGCTGCTCTTTCTCTCCATCGCTCCGTCCCTCCGGCATTCACGATGCGGATTCAGTCAGCGGATCCCATCGCACGTTGGCCTTGGTGTTCCATGATCCGAGCCAGACGCAGCAGCGCCTGGTCCTTGCTCGCCGGATCGCCTTTCACCCGCCGGATGGCTTGTTCGAGCAGGGCGATGGAGCGGTCATAGGTCGGCCGATCGATCGGGAAGGGGTATCCGTCCTTGCCGCCGTGCGCGTAACTGAAGGTTGCCGGGTCACGAGGATTCCATCGTCGGGTGAGGTCCTTGCGGCAGGCCGCAGCTCCGTAGATCAGTTCGGCGATCAGGGCCAGGCTACGGACGGTCCTGGGCCCCACGCCGGGTACGCCGAGCAGGGCTTCGAAGTCGGCCGGCTGACGTTCGTGCACCAGTCGCAGGATTTTACCCAATCTCTGAGGATTGATATCCGAATCATGGACCGCATGATGGGCCGGCAGAAAAAGCGACGGGCCGACGGTGATTTCACGCAAGAGTCGATCCGGATTCATGCGGGCCAGTTCGGCCGAACGTTCCCGCGACGGTCCGGCCTCGCCCGCGACCATGTTCAGCAGGTCGGGGCTTGTGCTCGGCGGCGAGGCGACGGCGTTGTGTGGCTCGCAAACGAAATCGCGCACCGTATTGCCCAGCCAGTGATAACGGCGGGCGTAGCCCTCAGTTTCATTCATGCCCTGCTGCACGACGCACCATTCGTTGTCGTCGCTGAAGAAAAAATGGTGGGTATAGATTTGGTACCCGTCCTGCACGGCGGCACTGTCCACCTTGGCGGCCGTCCGCGAGGCGTAGATCAGACGGTCGCCCTGCAAAGCCCGGCGGTCGGCGACGCGGGCGATGTGCTCGGGCGTTTTGCGGGAGACGCCGCCTTTGCCGCCGGCCACGTGGATGCCGAGGTTCGGACCCATCCGCCGGTAAGCCTCCTTGACCGCCCCGCAGGTCACGGTAGTTAACCCGCTGGAATGCCAGTCGAAACCGAGTACGCAGCCGAAGGCCTGGAACCACAGCGGGTCAGCCAGGCGATTGAGCATCTCGCCCGGCCCGACGTCAGCGACAATCAATTGAATGATCGAGCCGGCCAGCCGGTGCATACGTTGGAACAACCAGTCGGGGGCTTTGCCTCCATGCAGGGGTAGATCGGCGATTTGACGACGCATGATGTTACTCACCCGCCCGTCGATCGGCGCGCGGCGGTTTTCTTTCGAGATCGCGTGATTTTCATGAACGCCTGCGGCAAAGCATCGATCAGGTCGGTGGCGATCAGGCTGATCTGGCCGATCTTTTGGGCGGCCAGGTCGCCGGCAAGGCCATGCACGTAAACGCCGGTGACGGCCGCCTCGAAGCTGTCCATACCCTGGCCGATCAACGCGCCGATGATCCCGGTGAGCACATCGCCGCTGCCGCCGGTGGCCATGCCGGGATTGCCCGTGCGGTTTGTATACATCCGTTGGCCATCGGTGACCACTGTTCCGGCACCTTTGAGGACAACGGTCGGCGTGTATTCCAGGGAATCGTGGCTGGCCTTCATCATTCGGGCGGTGCGGATGGCGTACTCGCGACGATCCGCCTGGATCTCGCGGGTGGAAACGCCGTGCATACGAGCCAGTTCGCCGGGATGAGGAGTGATGACGGTTCGGAAATGGAACTGGCCGTCCCAGCCGTCAGGCCGATCCGGTTTGGATTTTTCGGTCAGGTTCAGAGCGTCGGCATCGATCACCGCCGGGACCAGCGGGCCGTTGCGGAAGGCGTTGATCAGTTCCCAGAAATCGCGGCCATAGCGGCCGTCGCCGCGCCCGATACCCGGGCCGGTCAGAAGGCAGTCCGGTGGATTACCGGCCGGCGCCGGGTCGAGCAGGCCCATGTCCTTGAATAATGATCGTGCCGCTTGCGGGTCGATCTGGCCGGTGGGCGTTTCCGGCAGGCCGATGGTGGTCGCACACGGACAGCAAGTGGCCACCGCCTGCTGAATGCCACGAGGCACGGCGATGGTGACCAGCCCCGCGCCGCTGCGCAAGGCCGCCAGTCCGACCAACGCGGGCGCGCCGGACATGCCCAGGCTGCCGGCCAGGACCAGCACGCGGCCGCAATCGCCTTTATGGACATCGGCCGCCCGCCGCGGTGGCGATGGGATCGCGCGGATGATACTCATTTGTTTGTAGACAGCCACGACATTTGCCTCGTTTGCCGGAATCCGTCCGGCGATTTGCAGAAGGTGTATTCAGTCCTGTCGAGACATTCTATCGAATACCCCAGCCAACCCCAAACATTTGTCGGCCGGCCAGAAGAGATACCCTCGAATCGACAGGAGTCTGTCGTTTTTGTCCGAATCAAAGATTTTGCGCATCCTCATCGAGTCGGGCGTCCCCTATCAAGTCGCGAACCTGCTGACGAATCTGCTCAAACGTAGTTTGACGCACGATACCGATGGATTTAAGGATGATCGCTTGATCGATGCTGAAGATCTTGTCCGCCCGCACCATGCTCGGGTGCCTTATCGCCCCTTGCTCCAACTGCGGCGTGTCCAGTCCGACGGTGTAGGGTCGGGAGGATACGTTCGAGGTGATACCCGCGACGAGCAGGTCGGGGCCACCGCAGTTATAGACATCATTGGATAATACCACAACGGGGCGGACCTTCCGGCTGGTCAGGTCGCTGAACGGTATGGGAACCAGGAGTATCTCACGTTGACGATAGGGCATCGTTCCAGACCCGGTCATCAATTTCATTGTTCCAGAACTCGAGGGCGGATTCGCTCGCCTGGGCCAGGTCGGTCATGTCATCGTCAATAGGGAGCAGGATCACTTCGACCATTTGCCCGGCCGGCAAAGGCAGATCCTGGAGTTGAATCATGCCTGCCTGATCAACTCTTTTCATGACCCGTAAAGCACGCACAATTTAGCCTCCCAATCCACGATGCCCAAGAGCGTTGGCTGCCCACTTAATACTGTAACGGAACCGCAGACTGACATCAACAGCGGCAGCGAGGATACGAAGGCGATCAACCTCGCAATCATCATGAAACTCCGGCGCGCCAGGACATGCGATGTCAGTCTACTTGCGGGTTATACACGGGCAAACCCCGGAGTACCGGAGCCTGCCCGTGCATCGCTTCGACGCTGAAATGTTTCATCAACCGCCTTTTCTCGTCGCGTTGATAAGCCTCTCTGGATATAATTCCCACCCATGACTCGGGAAGCAACCCAATCCGCCGCAATGCCTCCATCGTCTGATGATCGCGAGCGACGAGCCCGGCCGTGGCGGATCCTGAGTACTACTTCCGGACTCCTCCTGGCGGCGACGTTCTTTCTACCTGCCATTTCCATCCAAGGATGTTCTGTTAATTACAGTCCCGCGTTCCTGGCGGTGAATGTGGCGGGGGCCATCCATGCGAGCGATGGCTCTTTGGAATCCATCGGCCAGTATCTTTTACTCCTAGGTCTTTACATTCCCGCATATCTATTGGGTTTCCTGATCGCTCTTCACGCTGTTTTCAGATTGATTTCCTTTGACGGTTTATCCAGGTTATGCACGAAGGCTGTCGCCATACTCATTCTGGGGGATTGTCTTCTGTTATTGGCTGTCTTGTTAATAGGTACTATCAGCATGGGTGATCTGCCGACCTTTCAAGATATCTATGTCTCTCTACTGTTTTATATCGGTTACTTGTTTGCCCCGTTACTGGTCTTGGCATACATGATCGCCACCATTCCCCTTCGCTCGTTACGTTTCATCAGCCACATATTCATCGCGACGTTGGCCGCTTCCGTATGGTTCGCTTATTGGCTGTTCCAATCCTCAGTGAATATCCGTTACGGCGTCCATGTCTCTTTTGTGGCCTCCTGCCTGCTTCTGTTTTCGTCGATTGGCGAGGCCCGGGCCTTGGCCGGTCACGGCTGGCGGCGAACCGTTTGGCTGCTCCTGACCTGCCGGCTGCGCAAGCGTCCCAGTGGTCATTGCCCGCAATGCGACTACTATCTTTTCGGCTTGACCGTGATGCGTTGTCCCGAGTGCGGCCGGCCTTTCAATTTCGAGGAACTGGGCATGAGCCCTGACCAACTTGGTTTCAGCAGACTGGTTGATCACGTTGCTTCCGGTTCTGAAGACCTTGTCGAATCCGAATGATGCAAGGCCTGGAAGCCTACTCTTCCGTCGGGCCAGAATCTACCGCATTCGGCCGGGCTGCCGCTTCCGGTTCTGATACGGCCTCGTCAAATCTCAAATTTCATATACCGGCTACCGCGGACGAAGGGAGCCTGCGTCATTCCATGATGCACCGGGGAATGCCGCCTCGCCGCGTGTAAATCCTTCCGCTAAATGCTTTACATGACTTGCGGCTTCAGGACGAGCGTTTCCTTGCTTTTTGATGGATATGAGTTTTGCCTCGTTTGCGGGAGTATATGAGAGGATCCCCGGATCGGGCGATAAGGGCGGCCATGTAGCCGGCGCCGAAGCCGTTATCGATATTCACGACGGCCACTCCGGCGGCGCAACTGTTGAGCATGGTCAGCAGCGGAGCCAGGCCGCCGAAGCTGGCTCCGTAACCGATACTGGTCGGTACGGCGATCACCGGGCAGGGCACCAGCCCGCCGACGACGCTGGCCAGCGCGCCTTCCATCCCCGCGCAGACGACCACCGCTTTGGCCTCATTCAACTCCGCGGCATGAGCCAGCAGACGATGAATCCCGGCGACGCCCACGTCGTAGAATGAGCGGGTCGGCTGGTCCATGATCTCGCAGGTTTCCCGGGCTTCCTCGGCGATAGGCATGTCGGAGGTGCCGGCGCAAACGATGGCCACGTAATGATCGGTCGGACGGGCGGGGTTCTGCCGCAATACGACGGTTTGCGCGATCGGGTTATAACATGCCTTGCGAACCTTGCGGCGGATGGCCCGGGCCACCTCGGCGGAAGCGCGGGTAGCCAGCACGTTGCCGCCGCCGACCCGTCGCCGCTCGAAGATTTCCACGACCTGCGCGGTAGTCTTGCCGGCACAGTAAATGACTTCGGGAAAACCGCAACGCAGGGAGCGATGGTGATCGACCTTGGCGAAACCCAGGTCCTCGAAAGGCAGGTTGCGAAAGGACCGTATCGCTTCCTCAAGGGAAACCCGCCGGTCCCGAATGCCGCTTAACAGTCTGCGCAAAGCTTGTTCATCCATGCTGGGATATCCTAATTGTTATTCGCGGAAAAGCCAATCTTTGCGGATCATCACGCGGGCGTCATGGCGGGTTGGTCCGCGAAGATTTCCGCGATGCGCTGATGGCGGTAATCGAAGATGGCCTCGACATCGCGGCGAATCCATAAAGCATGCATGATGCCACCGAGCGGACCAAGCGGCGGGGCATAACGCAAGGTGTCGATAATCCGAGTACCTTCGGGGACCGAATCGAACCGATGAGTATGATGCCAGACGCGATAGGGTCCGGCCTCCTGTACGTCAATGAACATGCGCGGCGGACGCCATAGCAGAATGCGTGTACGCCATAGGAGCGGCAGGCCGCGCCACCGGATGAGGTAGCGGATAATCGTATCGGTATGCATCTCGATCGGTCGCGGGGTCAGAATGCGAAAATACAGCCAGGGCGGGGTGATATTCTCCAGTTGGGTCGCATCCGCGAAAAATGCAAAAACCTCCTCCAACGGACGCCGGATCGTCTGCTCGCGATGTAGCAGGTAGGCGTTCATAAGCAATCGTTTCCGCGCGATCCTTGTCCCGGTCCTTCACGAGTTACGGACTTGCGGGGGCCGAGGCGGCCGCACCCAGGCGAACCGGTGGAACTTGGAGATTAAGCTGACGGACGTAGGATTTCCCGTTCGGCGCCCACAAGGCCACCTTGGCGAGGTAGCGGCCCGGTTTTTCGTAACGATGCCGGGGTGCCGGGAACGACGCTCGCGTCTCATCACCAAAATCCCAGAGGAATTCCTTCGGCTCGAACGAGCAGCGCACGCCGAACATTACCTGCATCGGGTCCACCGGATCGTATTCGACGTAGACACGAATCCAGGGAATTCGACGCGCACAATCGACGAAGAATTCGAAGATCGGTTCCGGATCACGCTTATGAATACCCGGTCGCTCAAGTACGACGGGGTGCATGCCCTGCGTCCGCAACCATTCGATACACGCCGGGGCATCGGCTTTGACCAGGATGTCTTCGCTGTTGTAAACGATTTTCACCGGCTGGTAGCGGTCAATGAAAGGGATGCACGGTTCGACGAAAGCGGGTTTGAAATTGCCCTGGCTGACGGCGATGGCCCGGAAGATATCAGGATTACGTAGCCCGGTGAAAAGCACGGCGTATGCACCGGCGGACCAGCCGGTGAGAAAAACGCGGCTTTCATCCACCTGCCGGGCGGCGCGGACCGCATGGACGACCGAAAGGATGACCTTTTCGTCGGCCAATTGGCGGCGGATTTGCTCGTCGGGAGCAGGGGGAAAGTCACCTTTGGTTCCGATCAGTTCCGGGGCGGCGACCAAAAACCCCTTTTCCTCGGCCAGCCCTTTCCACTGGTCTATCTGCCGGTCCGCGGTATCCCATGGATTGGTTCCGTGGCAGGCAATGACCAGAGGCCACGAACGGGCCTTGTTGTATCGGGAGGGTACGTAGAGGTGGTAAAACCGACCAAACTCAGGCTCCTTCTGCTTGATCAGTTGCCCCGGGGCCGGTCGGTTATCTACCACGGGGCAGCCGGTGCAGAAAATTAGCGCCAAGGCCGATAAAGCCATGAAAAAACCGCTGCTTGCCCGTTTATCAGTCAAAATCCACCTCATAGAAAACCGGTTTTCGCCGCCTGTTGCCCTTATTGATTATCTCTATACGGGCGGTTTTGGCAATCGGCTGCCGGGCCGCCCCTGCCGGGAAATCGGACAGCCGACTTGATTGGAGGCGAAAATCCGTTATCTTAGTATTACTCAAAAGACAGGCGTGAGGATCGCTGCTGTAGGGCCTGTAGGCAGGAGGATACCATTATGCCAAAATCGAAACACGCTCCTGCGCTTTTTGAGCTGATCGACCAGAAGCAGAAGGCCCCACGTACGGGGCGGTTGGAACTGCCCCGCTGGTGGAAACGCGGGCAACAAAGCCCGCCAGACAAGCCCGTAGAGGGTAAGGCCGAGCCTGCCGAACCGGTTCAGTCAGTTCCGGAAACGCCTGTCCAGGCCGCCACTCAGGTTGAGCAACCGACCGCCGCGGAGGTGAAACCGATAGAATCTTGCAGCCCGACCGAGACGCAGGTTCCGGTGAGCCGAGTCGGGACCATGGGCGTGGAAACAAAGGATATTTTCTCGCCCGGATCAGGAAAAATCCTAAGTGTTGATCGCGGGCGAGTTAATTTATCATTGAATTATGTTAATATAGCTGTCATAACTTTCATGCTGATCGTACTGGTCTTGGTAAGCTA
Organism: uncultured Planctomycetales bacterium; assembly: GCA_964401335.1. Classification (GTDB taxonomy): domain Bacteria; phylum Planctomycetota; class Phycisphaerae; order UBA1845; family PWPN01; genus JAAYCU01. The sequence goes on along the minus strand of CAYNYK010000002.1, from coordinate 79,103 downwards.
TTTTATTGGCGCGATGGGCCATAGGTCCGCCGAGCTTACCAATTTGCCGGAACCCCTCGAAACGACCGGCAGCCCGGAAATCGACGAAGCGATAGGTCAGCCGCCCCAGCCGCGAGCCTTGTCGGTTGATTCCTCGTCGCCAGTGAAAGCCGTTCAGGAAACGCGTCGATCGCCCGGGGCGGCCGAAAGGTCGGTCACGCCGACGGCCGCGTTAGCTGAAACCGGTAGGGTTTCAGGGCGGAATTATGTGGTGATAGAAAGTTTTCAATTGCAGCATCGGCAGGAAGCCGAAACCGCTCGCGATTGGCTCAAAAATCAGGGCATCCTAGCGACTTTGGATCGAACGGAAAGTGGTCGGTTGGTTCTGATCAGTGTGGACGGTTTTTCGGGAAAAGATGCCGCCGAACCGTATTGCAAAAAAATCGTCGAGTTGGGCAAGAAATACAAACAGGAGTTTGCCGGTAAAGCCCAATACAGTTTTCACGCCCCCTACGTTTTTAGAGAGCCATGAGGTTTTAACTACAGGAGTTGTTCTTCGATGTCAATGGATCGATCGCTTAAATCCGCTCGTTCACTATCCCGTCATCGTAACGTGCTTTCGCGGGCCGAACGCATTGCCCGGCTGACCGAGCAGGAGCGCTGGGAAAAAGACAAGGCCAGCGTGTTCGGCCTGCCGAAGGTGGCCAATCGCAATGTCAAGGTCGGCAAGAAGGAAAAGAAGAAGGCCGAGGGCGCCGAAGGCGAAGCCGCGGCCGCCGCCGAGGCCAAACCGGCCGCCGAGAGCAAACCGGCCGCCAAGAAGTGATGAACTTTTCCGGTGGGTCCGCCGTTTCGGACCCCTTCGAGCCAGCAAGGATCCAACTTTATGTCCGAGCCGAACGCCGAGCGTTTTCTTTCCGCGCGCAGTCGATCCGTGGATGCCTCCGGGATCCGCAAGGTTTTCGATCTGGGCGTGAAGCTGAAGGATCCCATCAACCTGTCCATCGGGCAGCCGGACTTCGATGTGCCCGGATCGGTCAAGCAGGCGGCCATCCAGGCCATCGCCGACGGGAAAAACGGTTATACCGTTACGCAGGGAATCGCTCCTTTACGCGAGCGGATCGCCGCCGAGATCAAGGCCCAGACCGGCCAGGATTTGCCGGTGCTGATTACCTCGGGTGTGTCCGGAGGCATCCTGCTGGCCCTCATGGCCTTGCTCGATCCGGGCGATCAGGTAGTGATGGGCGATCCGTATTTCGTGATCTATAAATACGCCGTGCGCCTGGTGGGTGGAGTGCCGGTATTTGTCGATACCTATCCTGATTTTCGTTTCGACCCGGCCCGCTTCGAGGCGGCCATCACGCCGAAAACCAAGATACTGGTCATTGCCACGCCGAGTAATCCGACTGGAATGGTGTTGAACGATGAGGAATTGCGGGCGGCGGCCGATCTGGCCGAACGCCATAATCTGATTTTGCTGATCGACGAGATTTACAACCAACTTTGCTACGACGGACCGTGTCCGGGCGGCACGCGTTACGCGCCGCAGCGCACGCTGTTGCTGCGCGGGTTCGGCAAGAGCTACGGGATGACCGGCTGGCGGCTCGGCAGCGCGGCCGGCCCGAAATGGCTGATCGAGGAGATGACCAAGCTGCAGCAGTATACATTCGTATGCGCGCCCAGCATGGTGCAATGGGCGGGGCTGGCCGCCCTCGACGCGGACATCAGCGGGCACGTCAACGATTACCGCCGTAAGCGCGATCTTGCGGTCTCCTTGCTGGAAAAAGATTTTGAACTGGCCCGGCCCGGCGGCGGATTTTACATCTTCCCGCGTATTCCCCGACGATTTGAGGATGATTTCGCCTTTGTCGAACAGGCCATCGCCCACCATGTGCTGATTATTCCCGGCTCGGTCTTCAGCGAGAAGAAAACCCACTTCCGGCTGAGCTACGCCACCACCGACGAGAAGATCCGCCAGGGCTGCGAAATCCTCTGTCGTCTGGCCCGGGGATAGCGCGAGGCCAGCGCGCGACGCATCGATTCATCGACCTGCCGAAGGGCGATAGAAGAGGGGGCTGGCGGGCATACGGATATCTGAAGAACATCATGGGATTGCCCAGCTTCTGCCAGTTATAACTATAAGCATCGTTACGAAGATCGCGTTCATTTTCTCCTCGAAATACAGGGCATAGAAACAAGTCGTTGTCGGTGTCAAGGCGGCCTTGAATTTGGCCTCGGCGGCATACTTGCCGGGATTAAAGGCGGCCCGCACATTCAGTATTCAGCCGTCAGTATTCAGCCGTCAGTATTCAGCCGTCCGTGTTCGGCACTCAGTTGCAGAGTCGACCACTGCCCACTGAATGCTGATCACTGACGGCTGATCGTTTTTATGCTACAATTATCTTGAAGGAGATTTTTATGCCCGATGCACGTGTGGGTCCGCCGGCGCCGGTGGTGCTGGCCATGATTCTGTGTGATGCGATCTACCAGGATCCAGCCACGCACAAATGCACGATTCTGGGTACGTTTTCGACGATCAACGCCCGGCAGTTTCCGGTCGTACATCGTCAGATGGCGATTCATGTGGCCATGACCAACGGGCATGGAAAAACGCGAATCCGCCTGAGTCTGGTGGGGGCGGATGAGAACCGGCCGCCGCTGTTTTCGAGGGAGGCGGCCCTCGATTTCCGCGATCCGCGGATGGTGGCGGAACTCAATTTCGTCCTGACGAATCTGACGTTCGAGACGCCGGGTGAATATCGCATTCAGTTGCTGGCCAATGATGAATTGCTCATGGAGCGGCGGCTCTACGTAATGCATCTGGTGGCGGGCCCCGGTCCTGCTCCCGAATGATAATCGCGCAAACCAAAGAGAAGTTCATTTGTTGTTCGGATAAAATTTGGGTGTGAATACCCTAATCATGTTCACTTTGCCCAGTTGCCAGTCGCCAAGTTAATGATTGTTTCGATTCATGAAGAAAAATCCTGACGGCCCTTCGTCTTTCTTTGGTCATCTTTTTTGTTCTAGCTTTCTCTACCCCCCTTTTATTTGGTAATTGAGCGTTTTTGACCTCCATATCTTGGTGCCTGGTTGGTTCCGATAAAAAAAATTTTTGAATCGGGTCATTTTCTTGAAGAAAACCCTTGAACAAAGTGGGATAGTGTGGTATGAATTCCCATATAAGACCTAGTTGTGGGATAAAACAATTCGGCGATCGTCTTCGGGTTAGAGATTCATGCTTTATACAGGCACCTATGATTTGGCCATCGACCCCAAGAACCGGTTGTCAATACCCGCAGGCATTCGCGCGGACATGGATGCGGAAAAGGACGGCAGTCGTTTTTATCTGGTGCCGGGCAAACGGAGGGGTACGTTAAGTCTCTACGCGGACAAATACTTCGAGCGTTATGCCGAACAATATCACAGTTCCCTTCAAGAAGGCGAGGAGAAAGAGGACTTCGAGGCGGTTTTCTATTCGATGGCTACCGTGTTGGATATAGACCGGCAAGGGCGGGTGGTTTTACCCCAACGTGCCTTGGATCATGTCGGTCTCGGTAAACGGGTCACCATGACCGGGGCGAGGGATCATTTGGTCTTATGGAATCGGGAGGATTACGCCTCATTCATGGAGCGAAACTGGAGTCGTTATCCTGATTTATTGCGTCAGGCTCAGTTAAGAACAGAATTATCCAAAGTTAACGGGGAGCGATGAACGGCTGGTATGGCCGTGAGAGCGAGGAGGTCATAAACGGGTTTGCATCCTGAAAAATAGATGATATGGGGTTTGGGGACTGAAATTCGGGAGCAAACGAGTGGCACAGGCGGTAGGGTCCGGTGTGCCGTGGCGAGTGGAAACAGTCGGGCGTACCGACAACAGGGCTTCATCCGCTGATGGCGTGGTTGGCGGATGGGGCGGCCAAAGCCTAAGGCGAATTCAGCGCAAGAAGCGAAAGGAGTCGCCGGGCTGATCACCTCTTGGTGATCATGGATACATGCTACGAACGATCGGCTCGAGGCCGACGGGAGGTTACCGCGATCATGGCAGCCGACGTGCGATTCGACGGCGTGGTCGAATCGCCAGTGGGGCTGAGAGTGGTTTTGTCATCGGCGGGAGTGGCGGCTTTAGCTCGCCGATGCGAGGATCGCGATAATGGTATCGTACGCATATTCAGATCAAAAAGCCAGGAGGATCGGGGCTAACGTCGGCAGGGAGGCTGGACGAGCCCCATTTTTTTAGCAGGGATGAGCTGATCTATCTGCATGTAATGTCATTATAAACATATAGTTATGTATGACTGGGGTGACCCTTTCATGCTTTCATGGGAGCAGACGGCGGTTTGGCCGCTCTCGGCCCTCCGGCGCATATACGGTTATCGGGGAATGGAAGTCAATCTGGCCATTTGTGATCCGAGTTTAATGTGCAGCGTGATCGGATTGAGCATGAACCCGTTTTATGCGGGGAGGTATTGTCGTTGCTGGCTCCTCGGCCGGGGGAAACGGTAGTGGATGCCACCGTGGGGCATGGGGGACATGCCCGGTTGATGGCCGAGGCTATTGGACCAACCGGTCGACTGATCGGTTTGGACGTGGATGAAAATAATCTGGAACGGGCCCGTCGGCACCTGGAAGGGATCGCGCCGGCGGACAAGCGCCCCGTTATCAGCCTTTTGCGGGCCAATTTTCGTGAACTCGGCGAACAACTTGATCTTTTGGGGCAACCCCAGGTGGATGTGGTCTTGGCCGACTTGGGGCCCAGCACGGATCAGCTACTGGACTCGGAGTTGGGTTTGAGTTTCACGGAGGATGGTCCACTAGACATGCGGCTGGACCGCCGTTTGAATACCACCGCCGCTGATCTGATCAACGCCCTGGGTGAAAACGAGCTGGCCGATCTGTTTTATAACCTCAGTCAGGAGCGTTTCAGTCGGCGTATTGCCCGGCGGATCTGCAAGGTCCGGCACGAGGGACGAATCTGGCGAACGTCGGAGTTGGTTCGGATCGTCTGTTCCGCCGTCGGCGAGCCTGCGCAGTCCAGGGCCGGGCGGATTCATCCGGCCACCCGTGTATTTCTTGCGTTACGCATGGCGGTGAACAGGGAAGTGGAAAATCTGCAGGCTTTGCTGGATTTGTTGCCGGATCGGCTGCGTCCGGGCGGGCGGGTGGGGATCATCAGCTTTCACAGCGGCGAAGACCGTCTGGTTAAACATGATTTTCTCGCGCGCAAGGCCAGAGGGCTTTATGAGATTCGAACGAAAAAGCCGATGACACCATCAAGGGAGGAAATCGAGCGGAATCCGCGAGCCCGCAGCGCCAAGTTGCGCGTCGTGGCGCGGTTGCCGGTTGGCTAAGAGATCGAGTTCGTAAAATTACCGGCGAAAAATGGGAGTGAGGGATTGTTCAACGGGTGGCGTTGAATACAATAGGCCCTGTCGACCGTCCCGGAAGGCGGCCGCTTAGTACTTGGACACGGAGGTTATCATGACCCGCGAGACGAAGATTGGTCTGCTGGTCGGTTTGGGTTTCATTGTTGTATTTGCGGTTCTCCTTTCGAATCATGATCCGGCGCCGCCCACGGAAAAGAGTCTGGTCAATCTGGCGCAAAAAACTGCCACGGACACCTTGCCGCTGGGACGGGGTACGGTTGAGCCGGAAAATACCTTTGCTCGGGGGCGTGCGGAAGGGACGGTCAATAACGTATCCGGCATGTTCCCGTCGGGAGCGAGCGCGGAAAACGAGGGGATCGCTTCGAGCCTTGTGATCGATGACATTATTCGCTTACCGAGCGTGGATTCCCTCGATTCGCCTTCGCCGGGTACCGATCTGGTGGCTCTGGAGAGTAAGACCGGCGGGCAAGATTCCGCCGTCGTGTCAACGTTGGCCGAGGCCCAGGGTCGCAAGGCCCCGCCGAACCCGCTATTCGAACGGACGATACCCGATCCAATACCGACGGAGCGGGAGAACCAGCCCCGCAAGAGCCCCGCTCTGACTCCCGATTCGGCCGGATCGGCAGAATCCGCGTCGCTCAAGGAGTACGTCGTCCAGCGCGGCGATACGTTGTGGAAGATCGCCAAGGATGAATACAAGAGTTCCAAGACCGCGGTGGTCGAGCATATTGTTCAGGCCAACGCCAAGATCATCAAGGATAAGGATTCACTGGTGGTCGGACAGAAGATCGTTCTTCCTCAACTGCCTTCGGACTTGTTTGAGCCGGTGGAGAGCGTGAACGTTTCCGGCTCCGGCGAGCGTCTGGTCCGGGTGGATCAATTGCTTCAAGGCACGAGCGCGACGAACGATCGCCGAGCGCCTGAGGATTTCAAGCCGGTCACGAAGGAAGGCGACAAGTCGAAAACCGGCACGGTATCAACCTCGGTGGATAGCTCGGCCAAGCCGGCGCATCAAGAATATATCGTTCAGCCCCGGGACACCTTCACCAACATTGCCGAGAAACAACTCGGATCCAAAAAGTACTGGACGGAAATCAAGAAGTTGAATCCCGGGGTGGACCCGACCCGAATGACGCCGGGCATGAAGATTAAACTCCCTAACAAGCGATCATTGACGCAGAACGGGGAATCACAGCGAGCATCGGCATGACCATGCCACGAATGGTGGGTGTCTTATCGGCGCTGGCGACCATCGGTATCGCCGTGGTCATTCTGCGTGCCGACCAGGCCAAACATGCCCGCCAGGTTCAAAAGCTGCACCTCCAGCAGCAACAGTTGCATCAGCGCATCTGGGAGCAGGAAATGGAGATGGCCCGCCTGCGCAGCCCGCGGATGATTCGGGAGCGGGCGGAGCGTCTCGGATTGGCCGACGGGCGAAGCCTTCCGCAAATGGCCCCCGCCCCATCCGTCGGAGATTAAGGGAGGATTTATGCGACGGGCAGGTCAACGGGTGCGAATGGGGCAAGCCCTGATTGTTCTGGTGGTGTTGGCCTTTCTGGCCCTGATCGGTCGCCTCGTTTACATTCAAACGGTCATGCGCCCCGAATTGTCGGCCTGGTCGGAGCAATATCAATATCGTGAAATCATCCTGCCCGGCCGGCGGGGGGCGATTCTGGATCGGCGACAACGCGTGGTGGCCGGCAGCCGTGAATGTCCCACCGTTTATGCCGACCCGTTACTGATCGGAGATCATGCCGAGGCGGCGGCGCGTCTGGCTCCGATCCTTCATCAAAGCCCGGCGGATATACAAAAACTATTGGACAAGCCCACTTCACCCCGCTTCGTGGTCCTTAAGCGGTACCTGGAGCCACCGGAGGCCGAGGCTATCCGGGCGTTGGACATGGAGGGTGTCGGCCTGCAGGACGAGCCGGCCCGGACGTATCCGATGGGCGAATTGGCCGCCCAGGTGGTGGGTTTTGTCAGCTCGGACGGGCGAGGGTTGGACGGTCTGGAATTGGCCTGGGAACGACATTTGCGGGCGGTTCCCGGAAAGCGGATCGTATATTGTGACGCGGGTCGCCGAGCCGTCTTTTCCAAGCCGAATTCGTTTGTCCCTCCCAAAAACGGTTTGCATATCGTGCTGACGATCGACATGGCCATCCAGGAAATCGTCGAACGGGAGTTGGCCAAGCAGGTTCAGGCCCGTCAAGCGGAAAGCGGGGTCGCGCTGCTGATGAACCCCCAGAACGGCGAAATTCTGGCGATGGCGAATTATCCGAGTTTCGATCCGGCCCGCCCGAACGATTTTCCCAGCGACAACCGCCGCAATCGTATTCTGACCGACCCGGTCGAGCCGGGCAGTATTTTCAAACCTTTCGTGATGTGTGCGGCGTTGGCGGAGAAGCTGGCCCGGCCGGAGGAGATCATCCATTGTGAAAGCGGCGCGTTTCGGATCGGCAAGCGGTTGCTCCACGATGTTCATCCCTACGGCGGCCTGACCGTTGCCCAGATACTCATCAAGTCGAGCAATATCGGCATGGCCAAGCTTGGCTTGCGGCTGGGTAACGCCAAGATGTACAAACATCTTCATGATTTCGGGTTTGGGCAATTGACCGGCATTGACTTGCATGGCGAGAGTCCGGGCATGTTCATGCCCCTATCGAGCTGGAATTCCTACACCACCACATCCGTGCCGATGGGGCAGGAATTGGCCCCCACCCCGATTCAACTGGCCACGGCGTTTTCGGCGATTATCAACGGCGGCCGACGGTATCAGCCACGGGTGGTTCGGGCGGTGATAGACCATTACGGGAACCTTATTGAGGACCACAGTCAGCCGGTCCTGCTGGGGCAAGCGATTGATCCGGAGGTCTCCGCCATGGTCAGCGAAATGCTGAAACGCGTGGTGTCCACGGAAGGCACCGGCCGAGCTTGCATGATGGACAAATGGGAGGCGATGGGCAAGACCGGTACGGCCCAGGTTCCCTTCCGCAACCGCCGGGGTTATGAGCCAGGGGCTTATCTGGCTTCTTTTATGGCTGCCGCCCCGGCCAGTGATCCGGTGGTGGTGGCCGTGGTCATGGTGCGTAAGCCCAAAGGGTATCCGTATTACGGCGGCAGTGTTTCCGCCCCGGTGGTCAAGGCGATTTTCGAGCAGGTATTGCCTTATCTGAACGTGCCGCCGGACAAGCAGGCCGTTATGGCCGGGCGTTTGGCGCGCGGGAATACTCCGGGGGATTAACCTGTTTCGCCGCTCCAGGGCGATTGATGTCGATATTTTCCGGCCTATCCGGGTATAATCATCCCCCGAATAAAAAAGCATGCGGAGGCTTGTTCAATCCGCTGTAAAGGATGTCATGGATGACTTCGTCAATCCACCAAGTGAAATGGAGTTGGCTGATTACCCGCGCGGGCCTGACCTCTGGGCGAGGTCACGCCGCCGATCCCTTCATTACCGCGGTTGTCGATGATTCCCGTCAAGCGGGTCAAGGCGCCTGTTTCGTCGCCACGCGCGGTACCCAGGTCGATGGGCACGACTATATTGACAAGGCCGTGCAAGCCGGGGCTTCCGCGGTCATTTGCGAACGGCCGGTGGACGTTCCTGATACGGTTGCCCGCCTGGTTCTGCCTTCCACGCGGGGCGTGGCGGCGCGACTGGCGGCGACGTTTCATGGGCTGGACCGGCGGCAGAGCGAGGGGCGTTTCCATCTCGTCGGCATCACCGGGACGAACGGGAAAAGCACGTTTTGTTATCTGTTAAAATCCATTCTGGAAACGGCACATCATCCGACGGCCTTATTGGGCACGATTCAATATGATCTGATCGGGCGAACGATCGAGGCGGCCATGACCACGCCACCGCCGGTGACGTTAATGGGCTATTTGGCGGAGGCGGTTCAAGCGGGGGCGACCCACGCGGTGATGGAGGTTTCCAGTCATGCACTGGATCAGGGGCGTTGCGAGGGTTTGCGTTTTGATGTCGGGGTGTTCAGCAACCTGACCGGCGATCATCTGGATTACCACCACGATATGGAAAATTATCTGCGGGCCAAGAAAAAACTGTTCGACGGTTTGGACGAGCGGGCAACGGCGGTAGTCAACCTGGATGATCCGGCCGGTGAGCGGATCGTGACCGATTGCCGGGCGCGTATTCTGCGCTACGGGGTCATAAACGCAAACGGAAAGGAAGAACGCGATCTGGATGTCTACGGCGTGATACGGAACATTCAGGCCGACGGATCCTTATTCGACCTGGTGCTGGCGGCCGCGGTGGGTCCGGACGGAGGAGGGGAACGACGTTGCCCGATCCGCACGGTAATGGTGGGTCGTCACAATGTGCAGAATTGTCTGGCGGCGGCCGCCGCCGCCGCGGCTTTGGGGATCGACTTGGAGAACATCGCGAGCGGACTGGCCGCCGTACGCGGCGTACCCGGGCGCATGCAGCGGGTGCAACCGCTAGGCGCCGACGGAACGGAACGCGAGAGCGATTATACCGTGCTGGTCGATTACGCGCATACGGATGACGCCTTACAGAATGTATTGAAAGCCCTGCGTCCTTTGACCCGCGGCCGATTAATGGTACTTTTCGGTTGCGGGGGCGACCGGGATCGCACCAAGCGGCCGCGGATGGCTCATGTGGCTGCTCAGTATGCCGATCTGGTCATGGTGACTTCCGACAATCCGCGAAGCGAGGAGCCGGGCAAGATTATTGAGGATATATTAGCCGGTTTTACTCAGCAACAACGGTCGAAAGTACGGATCGAGCCGGATCGGCGGCGAGCGATTGCGGAAATAATCGGCTTGGCCGAATCAGGGGATATCGTATTGCTGGCGGGCAAAGGCCACGAAAATTATCAGATCATCGGGCGGGAAAAATTGCCATTTGATGATGCCGCCATAGCCGCCGAAGCGATGGGGAAAAGGGATGGTTGTATGTGTTCATCATAGCTCTCGGAATGGGTTGGGAAACGATACTTGTGGATCATTAGCTGCCGATCGCTGAAAACTGATTACCGGTTGCTGATCGCCGATAACCAGTGGCTGATCGCTGAAAGCTGATAGCTGAAAGCTCTTTTATGAAACCCTTGACGCTGGAAGAAGTGGTGTCGGCCATGCAGGGAACCTGCGATCGGGCCGCGCCTTTAGGAAATGTGACCCGCGTTACCACGGATTCGCGGGATGTCGAGCCGGGCGATTTGTTCGTGGCTATTCCCGGCGAACGTTTCGATGGACACGATTTTGTGGATCGGGCGGTGGCCGAGGGAGCGATTGCCGCGGTGGTTCGCAATGACTACGTGCCGAAGGCGGTGCGCGGTCCGCGCGGCCTGCGAACGCAACCGGCGCCTCCGGCGTTTTTGATTCGGGTGGACGACACGGTCAAGGCTCTCGGCCGCCTGGCCCGCTATTACCGCCGGTCCGTTTTGGCTGGCGGCGTGACCGTGGTGGCGGTGACCGGCAGTAACGGCAAGACCACGACGAAAACGATGATCGCTCATATTCTGACCGGTCGTTGGCCGGGCAAGGCTTCGATCAAGAGTTTTAACAACGCGATCGGCGTACCCCTAACCCTGCTGTCGGCCGAGGCCAAGGACAAGTTTCTCATTTGCGAGGTGGGCACCAATCATTTGGGCGAGATCGCCGAATTGGCTTATCTGGTTGAGCCGGAGGTCGCGGTAATCACCGGCGTATCGGAAGCCCATCTGGCCGGGCTGGGCAGCCTGGAAAAAATCGCCGCCGAAAAATTGTCTTTGTTGCGTTTCCTGCGGGGTGAGGGTTGCGGCGTAGTCCACGCGGATCAGGAAGTGATCCGGGAGACGATTCACAAGGACCGGGAACTGAGCCGGCAGAAACTGGTATATTTCGGCCGCTGGCCGGAGGCCGATTTGCGTCTGACCGATCTGCGGGTTGAGCCGATGGATACCGGGTCCGCGGGTTTGCCGGGGCTGGTTTTCGAGGTCAACGATCGTTTTGTCTATCGTTTACCGGTCCCGGGTCGGCACAACGGGATGAACGCCCTGGCGGCCGTCGCCGTGGCCCGGCGGTTCGGGATGGATCATGACGAGATCGCCGAACGACTGGCCTCTTTCACTCTGCCGGCCATGCGGCTGAACGGTGAGCGGATCGGGTCATTGACTCTGATCAACGACGCCTATAACGCCAATCCTGCCTCGCTGGCCGCCGCCGTGGAGGTGCTGGCGGACACGCCTGCACGACGGCGGGTGCTGATCGTCGGAGATATGCGCGAACTGGGGGCCGATACCCAGCGTTTGCACCGTGAGGCGGCGATACAGATCGCCCGGAGCGCGCCCGACGTGGTCATTGCCGTGGGCGAAAACGCGAGCCTGCTGGGCCAGACCATTCGGGCCGAGGCTGCCGACAAGATCGAAACGCACATCTACGCGACGACCGCTCTGGCCCGACGCCGTTTGACCGCACATCTGAAAAAGGACGACACCGTGTTGATTAAAGGCTCGCGGGCCTTGGCGTTGGAGCAACTGGCGGAAAAGATTAAGGAGTGGGCCGGTCGGCGTTAGGAAGAAATGAACCGATCATAAGGATGATTTTATGAACGATGGAAGACAAGGGGAAGGGGGGACAAGGAGAGGGGGAGAGAAATACGTGGGTAATGCTCTGCCTTGGTCCCTCTCGCCCTATCTCCCCATCTCCCCCTCTTTTGGCGTTCATGAGCGAGATATTATTCTACTTTTGGCTGGCTAAGACGTGTTTTATCATTTATTCAATTATCTTCTGGACTACCCGCCCGGACCTTATGCCTATAAGGATGCGCTGTTTCGCGGAACATGTGCAGTCCTGCTGGGTTTCCTGGTGGTTTGGTTACTGGGGCCGCGCGTGATCCGCGAGCTGATGCGGCGCAAGATCGGGGACCGTCCGGAATTCGACCATGCCGACCTGAACGAGATCGCCAAGGACAAGAAGAATACGCCGACAATGGGAGGCATCCTGATCGTGGCGGCGATCCTGGTGTGCGTGTTGTTGTTGGGCGACCTGCAAAACTATTACATCCGGATGGGCCTTTCGGGATGGGTTTGGTGGCCTGTGGGGGGGGGATACACTTTAACCAGTATTTAACCGGGCAACCCCCCCCCCAAAAA
>CAYNYK010000002.1:64254-66618 GCA_964401335.1 uncultured Planctomycetales bacterium | reverse complement strand
GCATACCCGCAGCGGGACGCGGGACGGCCTGAAGATGTATGAAAAACTGTTGTTCCAGATCGGGCTGGGCGTGCTGCTGGGCTTCTTCATCTATCGTCATGGCCAGCAGAACGCGGCCCTGGCCGTGGTCAGCGGGGAATCGGTGGAAGCGTTTCGCATTCTCAGCGTGCCTTTTTACAAATACGGCATTCAATTGGGCATCCCCGCCTTTTTGATCGTGACCGTCCTGGTCATCGCCGGCACCTCCAATGCGGTGAACCTGACCGACGGGATGGATGGACTGGCCAGCGGGTGCATGGCCTTATGCAGTTTCGTGTTCATGGTTTTCGTCTATCTGGGCGGCGATGCCGAGCGAGCCCAGAGCCTTCTGTTAGCCTATATTCCTCTGACCGGTGAGCTGGCCGTCCTTTGTGGGGCCATGCTCGGGGCCTGCCTGGGATTTTTATGGTACAACGCCTACCCGGCCCAGGTTTTCATGGGGGATATGGGGTCGCTGCCGCTGGGTGGGCTGATCGGCTATGTGGCCATCGTGACTCGTAATGAATTAATGCTTTTTATCGTGGGCGGTGTATTCGTGATCGAGGCTATCTCCGTCTTGCTCCAGGTAGGTTATTTCAAGGCGACCGGAGGCAAGCGTATATTCCGTGTCGCCCCAATCCATCACCATTTTCACCTCGGCGGCTGGACGGAGACGCAGACGGTGATTCGCTTTTGGCTGATGGCGGCGATCTTTGCCGGTATCGCCCTGGCCACCGTGAAACTGCGCTGAGGAGTGGATTGAAAAGCGGCATTCTGTCGATACAAATGCAGGACGTGAAAAAGGAGGCTATGCCCACGGCTGGCGGCGCGGCCAGTCGGTTGCGGAGCGCTTTCCAATGAGTGAGGCCCTGCCTTTAGCCATGAGTGAAATGACCGCCGATACCCCCGATCTCGCTGGTACGGAAGGGGTGGGGCTGTTCACTTCACGGGCCATCATTGCCATTGCCGTCGGGCTGATGGGGATCGGGGCGATCATGACCTGTTCGGCCAGCGCCACGCTGGGGCGGCCGCTGCTGGGCTGGCGGTTCTGGGAGTTTCAGGCCGGTCGCCAGCTTCTGTTCATTTTGGCCGGCATGGTGGCCATGTTGATCGTGGCCCGTATTCCTTATCGCATCTGGTCGGTCGGAGGAGGGGCTTTGGCGGTCGTTGCTCTGGTATTGGCCATCGGGTCCCTCGCGCTGGTTTATGTTCCCGGCCTGGGTGTCGAGGTGAATCAGGCTCGGCGTTGGGTTCGGGTCAGCCCGGATAGTATCGGCCTGCGTTTTCAACCGTCGGAGTTGGTCAAGATCATGTTGCCGATTTTCCTGGCGGTATGGATGACCCGGCGGGTGAATATTTCCAAGTTCTGGACCGGCCTTATCCCAGTGGTGGGCGTGATCGGTATTTGCATCGCCGGGATCGGCGTGGAGGATTTCGGGACCGCCGCCCTCCTGGCCGGGGTGGCCGGGGCCATGCTTCTGATCGGTGGGGCCCGCCTTTGGCATTTAATGCTCATGGTCCTGCCGGTGGTACCCGCGTTCGGATACCTGCTGATCAGTCGGCAGCACCGTATGCGTCGCCTGCTGACATACCTGAATATCTGGGAGGATCCACAGGGCGAGGGGTATCAGGTGATCCAATCGCTCTGCACCATCGCCAATGGGGGTTGGTGGGGGCGCGGCCTGGGTAATGGAGTCATCAAAACCTATCTACCCGAGGCGCGCACCGATTTTGTCTTCGCGGTCATCTGCGAAGAATTGGGTTTCGTCGGCGCGGCGGTGGTCATTGCTTTGTTGATAGCTCTTCTCTGGCAGGGTTTGAAAACGGTTCGGCTATGTGCCGATCCGATGGGTCGGCTGCTGGCTTTCGGGATTACCCTCATGATCGGACTACAGGCGGCCATGAACATCGCCGTGGTCACGGTTTCGGTGCCGACCAAGGGTATTTCGCTGCCGTTGGTGTCGGCCGGCGGTTCGGGTGCGATTTTCCTGGGCATACTGGTCGGCCTGCTGGCGAGTATTGCGAGAAAGAGCGACCGAGCTGCTTTGGTTAAGGACGATTCCTGACGAACGTACAACGTGTTAGAAAAAGAGTGGGAGACAAGGAGAAGAGGGGAGGGGGAAAGACGACAATGATTCTTTGCTCCCACTCTCCCTCTCGCTGCGTCTCCCCCTCATGCTCACTTGCGTGTTACCCTGATTTGAAGGGGGCCTAGTGATGAAACAGGAACCGAGCAGGTTATGACGCCAAAGCCTTGGATGGTTTTCGCCGGTGGGGGGACGGGCGGGCACTTGTTCCCCGCTTTGGGGGTGGTAGAGGCCCTGCGCCGCGAGAACTTGCCGATCG
>CAYNYK010000002.1:56207-64244 GCA_964401335.1 uncultured Planctomycetales bacterium | reverse complement strand
GCTGTGACTTTGATTTGTACTCCTTGTACGATTGACGGCGAGGTGCACGGCCGGGCCGGGGTCGAGGCGATTCCTCAGCCGGTTCTTCCTTTGACCAGTAAGCCTTGGCGCTGGCCCGCGTTTTGGCGACAGTGGCGGAGGTCGGTTGCGGCCTGTCATCGAGCTTTTGTTGTTCGTCGGCCGGCGGTCGTGGTCGGGGCGGGTGGTTATGCCTCCGGCCCACCGGTCCATGCGGCCATGAAGCTGGGGATACCGACTTTTCTGCTCAATCCGGATGCCATACCTGGCCGAGCCAATCGCTGGCTGGCCCGACGAAAGGAATTGACCGGAATTTTCGCCCAATGGCCGGTGAGCAAACAGTATTTTCCATCGACAGCGCGGGTCATTGTGGCCGGCTGTCCGGTCCGACCGGCGTTTCGGAACCTGCCCGACGCTCAGTTGGATCGACATTTTGGCCTGGCGCCACAGCGAAAGACGTTGTTGATTACCGGTGCGTCGCAGGGGGCGCGGACGATCAATGAGGCCCTGATGTATTTGGCTGATCAAATTGCCCGGACCGGCTGGCAGGTTTTGCATTTGAGTGGCGCATCCGACCGGGAGCGGGTCGAGCAGGCCTATGCCCGGGCCGCCGAGAATAACAAGTCTTCTGATTTTTTGTTTCGTGTCCTGACTTTCTCCGACCGGATGGCCGAGGCCATGGTCGGGGCGGATTTGATCGTTTCGCGGGCGGGGGCGTCCAGCCTGGCGGAAATTCAGGTGGTGGGCAAGCCGTCCGTATTGTTGCCCTATCCGTTTCATCGGGATCAGCACCAGAGGCATAACGCGGCCGTGTTGGCTGAAGCGGGAGCGGCCGTGCTGATTGATGATACCCGCGACGGGCTTCAGAATGCCGGGCGTTTAGGCCCCGTTTTGGCCGACCTGATGGCGGATGACCGGAAACGGGCCGTGATGGCCGCCGCTGCCCGAGGCCTGGCCTGCCCGGAGTCCGCCGAGCTTATCGCCGAACACCTGCTGGCCGAGGCGCAAAAAATGCTGTCTCCCCCCGTCGGCTCGTGTCCATGAGTGACATAGTTGCCCCAATCTGAATCTTTCTGATTGGCGGCCTACAAAGCTCTCGATACCCCTCAAGGAATTGTAAATCGACTCCCGATACTCTTATATGGATTGGATTTAGAACAGGCATAAGTCTCCCGTCGGAGTGGCCTGCTCGGTGCGGGCGGGAGGCGGTTTTTCTTTCATTGCCCTTGGCCTTTGATTACAATGATTCGACGTCGACGCGGGGCAGCGCCGGCGGCGCCAGGTCGGCCGGGATTTTGACCTTCGGGCCGGATGATCCACAGTGAAGCGACCGAGGCGTTCAGGGAAGGTTTTATCAGCAAGAAGGAAGTTTTCATGTCCAGAGGCGCACGGACGATCAGCCTGACGGGCAGCGAAGTCAAGACGGAGCAACCGCTTTATCCGGCGGTTCCCATCCTCAGGGATTTCACGGAGAGTTGGTTGCCTGTCGGAAGACGTGTGCATCTGATCGGCGTGGGCGGTTGCGGCATGCGCGGCGCGGCGGAGATGCTCCTGCGTCGGGGAGCGATTGTCAGCGGATCCGATCGTGCGGCATCCGATGCCACCACCATCCTTGCGGGACATGGGGCGAGGATTTTCACTACGCAATCCGCGGAGCATCTGCCCGATCCATGTGACCTGGTGGTCCATTCGGCGGCCATCAAGGAAACGAATCCCGAACTGGCCGAGGCCCGACGACGGGGGTACCCCGTCATGAAGTACTCGCAACTGCTCGGGCTGCTCATGGCCCGGCAGACGGGTTTGGCCATCGCCGGGACGCACGGCAAGAGCACCACGACGGCCATGACCGCCTACGTCTTGCGTCGGGCCGGCTTCAATCCGTCTTTCGTGATCGGTGCGGAGGTCGAGCAGCTCGGCGGTGGGTCGGGTTACGGCGAAGGCGAACATTTCGTGGTTGAGGCCTGCGAGTATGATCGTTCTTTCACGAATTTACGCCCACGAATGGCGGCCGTTCTGAACATCGAGGAAGATCACCTTGATTACTACGCTGATCTGTCCGCCATCGAGGAGGCTTTCCATGATTTCATCGCCTTACTTCCCGCTGACGGGTTATTGGTCGCCAATGGCGAGGATCGTAACGTTCAGCGGGTACTGGCTCGATCCATTGCACCGGTCGAGACCTTTGGCTTTGAGGGTAACGTGGACTGGCGGGCCAATATCCTGGACAGCCGACAAGGATGTTATCGTTTCGAGGTTTGGCGCGGCAACCGGGCTTTGACCGAGGTGGCCTTGTCCATTCCCGGCCGGCATAACGCGGCCAACGCCCTGGCGGCGATGGCCTTGTGTTTCCGCGCCGGGGTGGAGCCCGAAACCATCGCCAAGGCTCTGGGTGAGTTCAGCGGTGCCGGGCGGCGCCTGACCTGCCGCGGTCATGTCGCGGGCGTGACGGTCGTGGATGATTACGCGCATCACCCGACCGAGATTCAGGTAACGCTACGAGCGGCGCGGGACTTCTACGACCCGCGCAAGATGTATGTGGTCTTCCAGCCGCATCAGCATTCGCGAACCCGTTGCCTGCTCAACGATTTTGCCCGCAGTTTCGGGTCGGCCGACGTGGTCATCGTACCGGATATCTACTTCGTGCGGGACAGTGAATCCGAGCGTGATTTGGTTGATTCGATCGATCTGGTCGAGCGGATTCACGCGCAAGGCGGCGAGGCCCGTTACGAGAAAAGTTTCGAACGGATCGTCATGCAATTATGCCGCGAGGTTCGCGCGGGCGATCTGGTGATTACGATGGGCGCGGGGGATGTCTGGAAAATGGCCGATCAGTTGCTGGACTGCCTGAGGCGCACACGGTCGGCCGATTGATTGAACCGCGTTATGGGTTGCGTACAGCGTGTAGGATCGGAACGGGGCTAAGCATGATGCGGCGACGTTGAAAGGGACACCGTCGGAAGGATGGGATATACTGGTTGCCGGTTGGCGTCGAACAAGCGGCGTCGCCCGGGAAACGGAGAAGTTTATAGATCGGACGGTCGGGGTGGTCCCAGGTCGGCGGTCGAAGGTGTGGAATGACGATGTCTTTTCTGTCCAACATGGCCGAGATTGTCCACGAGAACGAACCGCTCTCGCCGCACACCTATTTCGGATTGGGCGGGCCGGCCCGCTGGCTTGCCCGACCGCAAACCGTCGAGCAATTACAGGAAATTCTGCGTCAATGTCGTGGCGAGAATATCCGTTACCACGGCCTCGGACTGGGGGCCAATCTGCTGGTCGATGATGATGGAGTTGACGGCGTGGTGGTCCGCTTGAACGGGCCGGCGTTTCGGCGCATGCACTGGGAGCCGGAGGCGAATCCGCCGCGGGTTACGGCGGCCGGAGGCGTGGACCTGAATCGTTTGGTGCTTGACGCCGTGCGGCAGGGTTTGGCCGGTCTGGAATGTATGGCGGGTATCCCCGGCACGCTGGGCGGGGCTATCCGTATGAATGCCGGCGGGCGGTTCGGACAGATGGCCGACGTGGTTCGGGAGGTTGTTGTCGTTGATGGTGACGGTCGACAACACACCCTGTCCGCCGCTGAGCTCGGTTTTCGATATCGTGGCAGCAACCTGAACGATGCGATCGTGTGTCAGGCTACACTCGAGCTGCGTCCCGACGATCCGGCCGAGCTCCGCCGTCGGTACATGGAGATCTGGGAATATAAAAAACGCACTCAGCCGCTCGGTTATCCGAGCGCCGGTTGCGTGTTCCGCAATCCGCCCGGTCAAAGCGCCGGGCAACTGATCGATCGCGCCGGGATGAAGGGGCAGACCGTCGGCGGAGCCATGGTCGCCCTCGAGCACGCCAATTTCATCATTGCCAAGGAAGGCGCTACCGCCCGCGATGTGCTGACCTTGATCGCCCTTGTTCGTCAAAAGGTGGCCGAACGCTTCGGCGTGGAGCTGGAATTGGAGATCGAAATCTGGTCTTCGCGGCGGGCACGAAGCGAGGAATTGGTGGCGGAGGCGGCTGAGCGGGGTTTTTGACGGGCCGCTTGGACACGGAGGATCGAAATGACACGTTTAGCGGATAAACCGGCCATCCTTACGCCCGCGGTCAAGGCGGTCAAGCGGAAGCTGAAGATCACCGTGTTGATGGGCGGTCCCGGGAGCGAGCGGGAGGTCAGCCTGAAAAGCGGCCGGCGGGTCACCGAGGCGTTACAGACCTTGGGGCACGACGTGTATGGCGCGGATATTCAGCCCGATAATTTATCCGCTCTGGATCGGCCCGTGGATATGGTGTTTTTGGCCTTGCACGGCGCCTTCGGCGAAGACGGTCAGGTGCAACAGATTCTCGAAAAGCGTGGTATAAAATACAGCGGATCAGGGCCGCAAGCATCGGCCTTGGCGATGGACAAGGTGGCGGCCAAGTGCCGGTTTATCGAATCCCGTTTACCTACGCCGCGGTTCGATGTGGTCAGCGCGCAGCGAGTGGACAAGGTTTTGGAGCATTGGACCTGCCCGGTGGTGGTCAAGCCCGCCGCCCAAGGCAGCAGTGTCGATTGCCACATTGTTCGTCAGTATGAGGAACTGGGTGCCGTTCTGGAGGACATGACCCGGCGTTATGATCGTTGCCTGCTCGAGGAATTCATCCAGGGCCCGGAATTGACCGTGGGTATTCTCGGTGAGGCCTCCTTGCCGCCCATTCAAATCCGAACGCGCCGGGAATTTTACAATTATGAAGCGAAATACCTTGACGATGACACGGAATATCTGTTCGATATCGATCTGCCGGCGGCCGTTCTCGATCGGATCGGGGAGTTGAGTGTGCGAGCCCATCGGGCCTTGGGATGCCGGGATTTTTCGCGGGTGGACTGGATGGTCGATGCTCGGACGCAGGAGCCATATCTTCTGGAGATCAATACGATTCCCGGCCTGACGGACCATTCGCTTTTGCCCAAGGCGGCGCGGCGGGCGGGATTGAGTTTCGAGATGCTCTGTCAACGTATCGTGGAGATGACCTGCCAGAGATGATGGCGGACAGGAAACCGAATCGGCCGCGCAGGCTGATTCCGATGGGAGCCGGTGAGTGAGTCGAAGACGGCGAAAGAAAAAAGCGATCCTCGAGCAGGGGAACGACGGTCCGGAAGAGGACGGCTGCGGGCTTGTGGATTGGGGAACAACGGCCTCGGCTTTTATAGTGTTGGTCATATTAGCAGGCGCCGTGATGGGTCTGGAGCGTTTGCGTCAACACGTGATGGTCCAGCCGGATTTCGATCCGCCGATCAAGCTGGACTTGGCTGCCGAGTCGGGGACTCAATGGATCGATGAGGAAGGTTGGCGGCCGCGGATCCTGGCGGCCATTGATATGCCGGCGTCGGCTCATTGGCGAGACACGGATCTGCTTGCGGAGGTGGCCCGGCGCATGGAGGCCACCGGCTGGGTGTCCAAAGTTCGTCAGGTGACCAAAGAGATGAACGGCACCGTGCGGGTGGCGTGTGATTACCGCCGCCCCATCGCGATGATCTACACCCGCCAGGGATTGCGTAATCGGGATTGGAGCGAAGGGTTCATCCCCATCGATGCCGAGGGCGTGCGTCTACCGGAGGAATACGGTTCTGTGGCCGCCGATGCCGGTTGGATTCGTATTTTCGGGGTACGTACGCCGCCTCCGGAGGTGGGCCGACCCTATGATCACCAGACCGACGCGGAGGCCGCGATCCGTCTGGCCCGGCTGATTTTCCAGCAGCCTTTCGCCATGCAGATCAGCGCCATTGACATGGCCAACTATCGCGGTCGGAGAGATCGGAACCAGGAGCATATCGTCCTGCGTACGCGGCGCGGTGGAGAGATTATCTGGGGGTCGGCCATCGGCGAGGAGTGCGAGGAGCTTGACCCGGCCGCCAAAATCCGCAATATCGCCCTCTTTCTCGAGCGCGGCAATCCTCAGGCCCAGGTCATCGTCCACCTTGACCGTAACGGGTGGCGGGAAATCCAACGGACGGTGGTCCAGACCGCCGACAGCCGTTCCCATTAAAAGCCTTCGGGGTGAAGGATGCACACGAAGCGCAGAGGTGCGCCTTGGTCGGCACGCAAGAGATTATCACTGCTCTGAAGAATGCCCTGGCTCTGTTGCATCATCACCTGCCTTGGGATCGACTACCGATCACTCAGAGCGTACTGGCCATGATTGTTACCTTGGTTGGACTCATTTTGTGTTTATGGGGGGCGCGCCTGCTTCGGGCCATATTTATCGCGGCATTTCTGGCCGGTGGAATCAGCGTCGGGATTCGGGTGGCGCGGATGATCCCGGTGGACGATCTGGTCGGGCTGGTGGTCGGCGGAGCGATCGCGGCGATCATCGGCCATCTGTTGTATCGATGGTGGGTGGGGTTGCTTACCGGACTCTGCGCGGTGGTTTTGGTCATTGCCATCGGGGGGCCGAAGGTGTTGCCCCAGGCGATGCATGATTTTCAGAATCATCTCTATGGCAACGAAGGTGAAGTCTACGAGCTTCCCCATCCACCCTCCACGGAAGAGGGTTCCATCGTGGGTACCGGCGACTATTGGGCCCATTTCAGGGATTATTTCTGGAACCAGCGGCGCGATTTTACCCTCCGCATGGGCGTGGCCTTGGGGCTGGCGGGGTTGCTGGGTTTTATTGTGGGGTTGACCTTGACCCGGGCGGCCGCCGTTGTCGGCACTTCCCTGCTTGGCGTGTTCGCCGTCGGAGTAGCCGGTGGTTCGTTGCTGTCCCTATATGCGCCGAATGTGTGGGACCAGGTGCAAGCTCAACCGGGTTGGTTGCTGGGCGGGCTGGGTTTGTTACTGGTTATATCGTTGTCCCTGCAGGCCCGGCGCGGGCGACCCGTCCAGGTCGTCGCCGCGGGGCCGGTGCCGCACAAAAATAAAGGACCTTGATTCGTTTTGGCAATCAATGGTCCTCGCGGATCTTGGCATCTATGAATATCAATTGGTCAAACTTGTTTACGGATTTATCTCGCCAGGAATTTATTCTGGGTTTGTTTTTTCTGGCCGTCGGGTTGGTATTCCTGCTCTGGGGATTGCGCATTTACCGCATCCTGGTGGTTATCAGTCTGATGGCGATCGGGGTGCTCGTGGTCCTCCAAACACCTTTGTCCACGCTGGTTCGTATCCTGTTGGCCGTGCCGATCGCTCTGCTTTTGTGCGTTGTCGGTTGGCGGCTGGCGAAAGTTTCCGTGGCCGTTCTGACTTCCGTGTGGGCGGCTTTTGTGATTTTCACAATTCTCGAGGCATTTGATGTTCGCGCCGAGATCAGCCTGGTGCTTAGCTTGGTTGCCGTGGGGGTCGTCATCTCTCTGATATTCATACTTTTTGAGCAAATCATCGCGTTGGTGACCAGTTTTGAAGGAGCGCTGCTCTGCGTAATCGGCCTGGTCAATCTGGCCGGGCAAAGTCCTCGGTTGTGGGAATTATTGCAGCCCATGCTGCTGGAAAACTTATTTTTCACGCCGTTTCTGGTGGTGGCCATCACGTTTACCGGCTTCTATTTCCAAATGGCCGAACTAACCCGCAAGAAAACCGGCATGAGCGGCTGAGCCGGTCCCATCAACCCCCAGGTACCGCATCGTGGGAAATGTGAAAATCAGTCAATCGGCTTTCGCTCGCGGACGGGGGGCAGGGGGAGGGTGACGCTTCGGTTCATGGCGGGGATGGGAAGAGTTACGGTGTCACGGGTTCGCGGCTTGGCTCTCAGATAGCGATAGGTGACCAAAGACACGTCTTTCCAGGCCGGATCGTTGCCGGCCAGTGATTGGCGATGCACTTCAGCGAACAAATCCCGATCGCCGACCGTCTCCCGAAGCATGTGGCGTGGCGGCGGGTCCCAGGAGAGGTCGGACGTGTCCGGCAGACGGTCCTCGATGACCACGTAGCCGATGCCGAATTCGTCCAGCCAGGCAAGCAGGGCCTCCCGGCTGGCGATAAACTCGGTATAGGCATAGCGGGTGCGGGCGGCGCGCGCATAGAGAAACTTGCTTGCCCTTAGAGGTATCAA
>CAYNYK010000002.1:0-56197 GCA_964401335.1 uncultured Planctomycetales bacterium | reverse complement strand
CAAGCGTCCCCGGGCAGAAGGGGTGGTCCGCACATCGAAGACGAATTGCCCATCGCGAACCGCATCGATCAGGACGAGGTCGGCGTCGTCACGGGCGGCCAGAAAGCGCACGGTCGGTTGCATGTCCGGCAATCGCGGCGGCGGAGTGAGCAGGGCGACGATCGATTGTCCGATACACAATGTCGCCAACGCCCATGTGCCGAATGGGCGGGAATGTTTCTCGTCGAGCCAGTCGAGTAACTTCAAGCCGGCCGCGACGATCAACGCCAGGGCCGGGACGGCAAAAAAGAAATATCGTTGCTCCTTGGCTGCCATCAACGTGCAAATAAGCCACCAGATCAGCAGCCAGACAAGGGGTAGAAGAAAAGGTCGAAACCATGAGCGGTATTGGGCGAAGGCCTCGGAGTCGAGGACGGCCACGGTTTCTTCGTCGCCGGTGGTTGCCGGCGGCTGATGGGGGTGGACGGCCATGATCGCGCCGATAGCCAGGATCAGACCGACCAGCATGGGCCAGCCGATAATCTCCGGCAGTCGCAGATCGTACCAGAACCAGTTGCGCCAGCTCGTCAGGTGTTCAAGGGGCGGGTCTCCCCAAAGCAGTTTCGGAGCCAGATGGTTATAGCCCGCGGTAGCGAGTGCGTAAGCGGCGATCATGACGACCGCGCCAAGCAGGGGAATCCAGAACGTTGCTCGACGGAGTAGAAAAAGCTTCCGGTCCAACCAGGCGTGCAGAAGGATGGCCGGTAGAACGAAGACGGCCGTCTGCTTGGTGAAGTAGGCCCCGGCGACGGCCAGGCCGATCAGCACGCCTTCGCGCAAAGCCGAGCTGCGCAGATAGCGCCACCAGGCCCAAAGGGCGAGCACGATAAAGAAGGTGGCCGGCCATTCGAGCATGACCTGTCGTGACCAAGTCATCCCATGAGGTGTCGTCAGCGTCAGGATGGCGGCCGCCAGCCCAACGCGGGCGGAAAACAATTCCCGACCGATCTCGAAGATCAGCCAGACCGCCGCGACAACAAACAGCAGCACGGCCGCCCGGACAACGAACACGGATATGCCGAACAGTAGAAAAAGTACCGCTTCGACTGCGGCGAAAAGTGGCGGGTAATAAACGACGATCCCGAGACAGGGGTAACGCAGAAAATACTCCTCGCCCCAGTTTTTAAGGGAGCCGGTCGGTGATTCGGTCAGCAGATCGTGCAGAAACACCCCGTCCATCGCGTGTAGCGGAGCGTCCGACCAGGAAAACCCCCCGACGGAGATGTCCCGTCCGCCGACGAAAAAAACGATCCCTGCCAGCGACAGCCAGATCCATATCCGCCGGCGCCACCCGAGCGGTTGATGCTCGTCGGCGAGGCCAGAGGCTTCTCCTTCCGACGGGTTGAGTGTGGGCGGACTGCTCATGATTCGGGGAATACCATATCGAGGACCTGCAACTCCACGGTGGTTCGGCCATTATAGGTGTTAAGCGTCGGGACGAAGGCCAGACGGCATCGCCGATGGTCCATAAGCGGTTGATAGCTGTCCTTGCGCTTAAAAGCGACCGCCCGCAACCGGTTTTGGCCGTCGGTGACGTTGAAGGCCATGTGCTCGCTGTTACGCCCCATCAGGCGGGGTTCGCCGTCCAAGGCGAGGGGACCGCTGGCAAAGCAGGGTTTGGGGTTGCTGACGCCGAAAGGCCCGAGCTGCTCGATCTGGCGGACCAGCGATTCGTTGAGCAGACCGAGCGATATCTCCGCGTCGAGCCGGAGGGTGGGTTGGAGATCCTTGCCGGTCAGGGTGTGGTTGGCCCGACGTATAAAAGCCTCGCGAAAGGCATCGATCTGGTCCGCGCGGATGCGCAAACCGGCGGCCATCGCATGTCCGCCGAAAGTCAGCAGGTGTTCGGAGCAGTCGGCCAGGGCCTTATGTAGTTCGAAATGGCGCACGCTGCGCCCGGATCCCTGTCCCTCGCCGTTATTCAGGGCGATCATGATGGTCGGGCGGCAGTAACGGTCCACGATTCGCGAGGCGACGATGCCAATGACCCCGGCGTGCCATTCGGAATTGGCCAGTACGATGGCCCGCGCCGCGTCGGAAGCCAGGTTTTGCGTCTCGATTTGCTCACAGGCTTCCTTGAATATCTGTTTTTCGAGAGTCTGGCGACGGCGGTTCTGGTCCTCGAGATACAATGCGATTTCTTTTGCCCGGTTTTCGTCGGCGCTGGTGAAAAGCTCAACGGCCAACTGGGCGTGCCCCATCCGTCCGGCCGCGTTGAGCCGGGGAGCGAGCCAGAAGCCCGCGTGCTCACTGTTCAGGCGGCAGTCGGTCAGGCGGGCCGATTCGAGCAGGGCCCGTATGCCGACGAGTTTGGTCTCGGACAAGCCGAGCAGACCGAAGCGAGCAAGGATGCGATTCTCGCCAATCAGGGGCGACACGTCGGCGATGGTGCCGAGGGCGGCCAGACCGGTGGCCGAGAGAAGGAACTCGCGGAACTCAGGAGTTACCCGCTCGGAGTTGGAAAGGTGCTGGGCGACGGCCCAGGCAAGCTTGAACGCGACGCCCGCTCCGCAAAGATCCGGATTGGGATAATCGTTAAGACCGGGGTGGACGATGGCCTCGGCACAGGGCAACTCCTCGCCGGGGGCGTGGTGATCGGTGATGATAAGGGTAAGACCTAGCTCGCGGGCCAGCCGGGCTTCCGCACAGGCTGTCGCCCCGCAATCGACGGTAACGATCGTATCTACACCTCCGGCGTGGAGTTGTCGCAAGGCGTCGGTGTTGAGGCCGTAACCCTCCTCCAGGCGATGGGGGATGTAATACGACACCTCGGCACCGGCCAGCTTAAGCAGGTGCCAGAGGATAGCCGTACCGGTGATACCGTCAACGTCATAATCGCCATAGATGGCGATCGCTTTTTTCTGGCGCACTTTTTCAGCAAGCAAAGCGGCGGCCTCGGCGATACCGGCGAGTTGCTCGGGTGGATGCAGTTTAATCAATTCGGGATTGAGGAAATCGCGGGCGGACGAGGTATCGGTGACCCCGCGGTTATGCAGAATCTGGGCGATCAAGGGATGGACGTTGAGTCGGCGGGCGAACTCCGCGCATCCTTGCATCAGTGGGGCGAGCATCCATTGCCGGGCCATCGCAGCCAAGCCCTCCCTTTGCGTTCCTGTACCGGGAACCAGTATAGACCGCCCGATTGTCAAATACAACCGGCCGGGCGGTCCATTGACCGGGAGGGGCAATTCATTAACCTGTTGGTCTTGTCCAGTGGTCGGGGGCATGAATGCCGGCAGGCCGGGTCTTTCGGCGGTGGGGAGTACCTGATCGGGTCTTTGGAGTTTCTTTGTGGCGGTGACACGGATTCCAGCAGGGTTAGGTTTTGCCTTCACGGTCATGTTGTTGACTGTAGGGCCGGTAGTGGGGGCCTGGTACGGGTCTTTGCCGACCGGCCGGGGTTTGTCCCTGCTGGTTCATGTCTCGGCGGGATTATGTCTGTTCTGGACCCTGGTTCGATTGGCCGTGGAGCATGGCCTGCCGGTTTTCAGCGAAAGGCGGATCGGCCGGGACCTGCTGGCCGTCCTGCGCATGGCGATTTTACTGACCGGCTGGCTGGCCGTCCTCGGTATGGTTATGGCCGCGACGAATGAGATTATTTTGCGTATCGCGGCGTTCCGCTACCCGATAAGCTGGCGATTGGGAATCTGGTCAACGGGTCTGGTGGACATCGGCCTGTTGCTGGCCGCCCTGCTGATCCGCTGGCGGAGCAGCCGTCGGGCCGGCTTGTTGACCGGGGTGTACGGTTTACTGGTTTTTACCAGTTTATGGTGTTCATTGTTGATTCCGGCTTTGCGTCGCGCGGTGGGGGAGGCAGGCGGGTTCCGCCTGGCCGAGGAAACCGCCTGGGCCAGTGTTTTTATTCTCGGAGTGGGACTGGTCACGGCGTTTTTCTGCTGGCTGGCGGGATCGATTCATCATCGGCGGCGGGTGCGGGCGTGGCCTGATAAGTTGTGGCGGCTGGCGGAGACCATACCGGAATGGCCCGGCTTTCGGTTCAGCGCGGGTACGATGGCCATTCTCGTTCTGTTGTTGGGTTGCGTGTTTGTGAATCAACCGTTGACCGGCGTGGGCGCTTTTCTGATGGGCGGTTCGCTGCTGATCCTGGCTCATCGTCGCTGGCAGGAGAGCTTGGCCGATGCCGGTTTTGCTCTGTTGACGCTCGGAGTGGTTACCGGTTGCATGATCGGGTTGCCCGCCTCCGCGACATCGGAGGAAAGATTCGCGGAGTTATTTAACCGGGCCATTTTGGGATTGGCGGTGATGACGGCCTTCTGGCATTGGCTGGGCGGCGTTTGGGTGCAACAACTGGAACACGATCGGGCCTGGACGACGGCCGGTCGTTTGATTCGGGTGAGTCGACGGGTGGGATTTTTGGTAGGGGCCACGGGGGTATTGGTTGGGGCGTGTCTGGCCTTCTGGCCTTTGCGGCAATATGTCAGCGATCTCGACAATGCCGCACGGCGATGGGTCTGGGGGCTGCTCGCCTACGGATTGCTGGTTTTGGCCTTGCTGTTTGCCGCCCGACGAACGAATAAGCCGACGCTGGGCTGGTTATTTCTTTTAGCCGCCGGCTGCATGGTCGCGTTCGTGTTGGTACGTACGCCACATCTACCGTTGACCGAATGGATCGTGATCCACTGGCCATTGGTATTGGCCGGCGTGGCGGCCGTGCTGGTGATGGGAGCGTTCTGGAGCCGACGAAGGGCGGCATGGGGTGCGCTGTTCGAAGCGTCCTACCTGACCGGAGTATTGCTGGCCCCGCTGATGGCGGCCATGGGCGTCTTGTTACACTTGTCGCGCTGGTTTCCCGTTTGGCTCCCGTCTGCGACCTTCGCATTGTTGGCCGCCGTATATCTACTGACCGCGGCCTTGTTCAAACCGCGGTCCATCGCGGTCCTGTCCCTCCTCTGTGCCGCCGCGAGCTGGTGGCACCTGTCGTAGTCCGGATTATTCACTACGGAGACCCGCCTGGGCGGGCCTCCGTGGTTAAAAAACGGCTCATCCGGCGCCGAAGGTGGGCTTGTTCAGGCCGGGCCAATGGGGCGCTTCATTTTCACTGCCGGGTCGATAGGGCGTCGGTTTCGGGTCGAGCATCTCCACGACCTTGTTCTTGATGGCGAAAGCGGTAAAGAAGTTACCTCGCGGATTGTAGTGGCCTATGTAGTATTGGCTGAGATAGTCTTCAACATCGATCTTGTACTTGGCGTAGTCCGCAACATGCTCTTCCATCAGGTCCACGCAGGGTAGTTTCTTTTCCTTGAGGAAATCGACAAACGGCTGATCGAAGCGGGTCTTTTCCTTGATTTGCCGGGCAATGTTGGCGGCACAGTAGGAGAGAACATAGAGCACCTTTTTGCCGTTGGCTTTCGCGAACTCCTCGGTCCATTCGACGATTTTCATGCTGGCGGCCAGGGCGGCGCGGGTATGCAACTGATCGGCGGCCGCGCTGGCCGTCTGGCTGGTATCCAGACTGGTTTCTATGCCGTGGGTTTTAGTCAACGCCATAATGGACTGATACGCCAGCTTGGGATTACCCTCGCGGGAATTGGCGTGGGCCAGCAGAATATTCAGCGTAAAGTCGTCGCCGAAACGTTTGACGCACCAGTCCAGGTCGCACAGGTTGTAGAAGGACTCCTTCGTGGGACAGGGGTTTTCCATTTTCGTCACCTGCCCGGTGGCCAGGTCAACCTTGAGGTAGGGCAGGGTCGGCTCGATGAAGTTTTTATGCTTGGCCTTGCGGAGGTTTCGCCAGGAATCGAGATTGCGGTAGTGGTCGTCGTCGTAGATGTTGAGAATGATCAAGTCGGCCGGACAGCGGGTTTCCTCGTAGCGCATCCTCAGGTAGGCCTGATAGACCGACCAGCCGCCGATCCCGAAATTGCGGACCGGCTCGCACAGGTGCCCCGCCAGAACTTCCTGCCAGGTTTCATTGTCATTGACCTGGTGGCATTGGGTGAAACTGTCGCCGTAGGTATTGATGCGGCAAGGCTGGTCGGCGTGGGCGATCATCAGCCGTTCGCCGAACTTGTTTTCGCTGTAGGTATAGGTGCAGACGGAGCCGTCCATGCCGTCCTTGAAGCGGGCGTTGGGCAGGAGCCAGCCGAACGGCCCCGAGTACTTGGCGAAGGGGAACGCCCGGCCGGCGAACCAGTCATCGACCTCCTGTCTGGTATAGATCATTTTGGACAGGTACGCCCGGGCGTCGATGGCGGGTTTCTCCTCGGTCTGTTGCTCGGCTTTCAACGCAACGGCGATTCCAAGGGTCGCGGCCGCATGCGAGGTTTGCAGCAGAAATTGGCGTCGAGTTTTTTTCATGATGCAGGCTCCAGGAATGAGGAACGGAAGAATCATTTTTCGCCGAAAACCTCGGCGGTAAACAGATAAACCTCGGTGTTGGGGTCTTTCCAGGCGTCGGCGGACATGCCGGCCTTGCCCGCGCAGCAGTGGGAAAGAAACTCTTCCTTGCTCCAGCCGGTTTCGTCGGCCACCTGGGGCAGGAAGCAACCGGCGGAGGGGCCGCGGCGGATGTAGATACCGTGCTTGCCCAGTTCCAGCGATAGCGGATCGTCGGTTCGCTGCATGGGCGAGAGGATGGAGATTTCGATGTCGATTTCATCCAGTTCGTCGGCGGTGACCGGATTATTCCGGAAGCGCGGATCGCGCAAGGCCGAGAGGGCCATCTGTTGAACGGTTTCGGCCAATTCCGTAGCGGGGAGGAACTGCCCGATGCATCCGCGCAGTCGACCGGCGTTTTTCAGGGTGACAAAAGCTCCGCCGAATCCGGGCTCGGTTTCGATTTCCGGAAGTTCCGGCAACGGTTGGTTGTTGAGTTTGGCCGTAATTGTCCGACGGGCGAGGTCCAGCAGTTGATTCTTTTTTTCGGCGTCCATGATTAACCTCCGAAGGGATATCGATCGATAGTTTAACCTAAATATTTAATGATCACGAATCCGCCAATCAGGAGAACCATGAACAACAGGCATAGCCAGTTGAAGTACTTGTCGATCAGGGGCTTGATGGTCGGTCCCAGGCGACCCATCAGTCCAGCCACGAGGAAGAACCGGGCGGACCGGCTGATCGCCGAGGCGAGCAGAAAAATCAGAAAAGCGGACAGGTTGGCCCCGAAGAACATACCGGCGGAGATGGTCGCCACCTTGAAGGGCAGGGGCGTAAAACCGGCGGTAAAGACGATCCAGAAGTTGTATTTTTCGTACCAACCGGTGGCCTTGGCGAAATTCTCCGGGGTGATACCGGGAACGTGCCAGGAATAGACGGTGTCGCTGATGACCTCCCAGACGGTCAGACCGATCAGGTAGCCGAGCATGGCCCCCAATATGGAAGCGACGGAGCAACACAGGGCAAAACGAAACCATTTTTTCCGATTGCCGAGAACCAGCGGGGCCAGCAGTACGTCAGGGGGGACGGGGAAAAAACTCGATTCGGCGAAGCTCATGACGAACAAGGCCCACCCGCCGTAGGGGGTGTCCGCCCAGTGCAAAACCCAATCGTACAGGTGCCGGTGCAGGTGCCAGCCGGGAACAGAGGGTTTGTTTGGAGAATGGGCGATTTCAGCGGCGTTGTCGTCAGGCATCTCGTGGGTCATTAAAGTCGATTACCTGTCATGTTAAACGCATTGGCTTTTCGCGAACAGTCGTCGTCCGCCATGAGCAAGCGGGATTGTATCGGGATTGGGTCGTTCGGACAACTATCCTAACGGCTTTGCGCCGCGCGCTTGGCCATGGCCTGATCGAGCTTTTGCCGCAACTGGGCGTCCTGCGGATTGAGTCGCGAGGCCTCCTCATATTCCCGAATCGCCTCATCCAACTTGCCTTGGAGTTCCAACACGTTGCCCAGGCCGACGTGGGCCGGCGCCATGAACGGGATGATGGCCAGGGCCTGCCTGAAGTGTTCGGCGGCCTCCTCCAGCTTCCCCGCACCGATCAATAGAAAGGCCAGATTGTTATGGGCTTCGGCGTGGTCCGGCTTGAGCCGCAAGACTTCGTTAAAGCAACGGATGGCCTCGTCGCTTTTCCCCTGGCTTGCGAACGCCACGCCTAGATTGTAGTGCGCCTGAGTAAATGCCGGATTGATTCGCCTTGCCTCGGTGAAATGGCGGACGGCCTCATCGACCTGGCCTTGGCCGGCTAACGCAATACCGAGGTTGCAGTGTGCGGCGGGAAACGCCGGCTTGACCCGCAGGGCTTCGGTGAAGCAGCGGATGGCCTCATCGCGTCTACCCTGGTTGGCCAGGGCAACGCCGAAATGGTTATGTATCTCACCACTGGCGCGCATGAGTCGCAAAGCTTTGAAATAATGAATCAGGGCCTCATCGATTTTACCCTCGTCGATTAAGGCCATACCCAGGTTGTAGTGGGCTTGCGGGAAAGCCGGCTTGAGCCGCAGGGCTTCGTTAAAATGCTTGATGGCTTCATCGCGTTTGCCTTGGTCGACCAGGGCCATGCCCAGATTGTTGTGGGATTTGTGGAGAGTCGGATTGAGCCGCAACGCTTCGGTGTAGTACTTGATCGCCAAATCGACCTTGTTTTGGACGACCAGTACGTTCGCCATGTGTTGGTGTAAATACGCGTTATGCGGGGCTTGGTCCATCATGTGCTGAGCCAGGGATTCGGAATCCCGCCAATGAGTTAGATAAGACCGTGTAGCGACACTCGCCAATCCGCACAGGATCAGCCCGAAAACCAAGGCCACCCCTATTCGGACATGGGGGGAGAACCGGTAAGATAACCCGTTCAATATCCACGCCAGAAGTGCCCCAACCACGAGCAGAACGCCCAGGATCGGCAGGTAGACAAATCGATCCGCGGCAATCGCGTTGGTGAATCCGACCACGCCCATCGTGGGCAGGATCGCCACGAAGAAAATCAACCAGCCGATCAGCAGGCTCCGTGTCCAACGTAGTGAAATGATTAACAACGGGATCAACACTGCGGTGCCGATCACGCCGGCCAGGACCATCGGCTGGGAGAGGCCCATCGGCTCGGGAAACGGGTAGTGGGCCGAAAGAGGCACGGGCCAGATCATCTTCCAGAGATAGAATATGAGGTTATGAGCCAGGATCAGGGGAATACGCAAGGGGGACGCAGCGCCGACATCGTAAATCCCGGCGGTTGATTTCTGGGAGATGTAGGTGATTAAGGCCGAGGCCCCGGCGAGGACGAAGAAGGGAATCTTTTCGGCTACCGCCCGACGATTCAACCGCTCCAGCGGCCAGTAGTCCAACAAAAGCATCAGCAGCGGCAGTGGCGTCGTCGTGGGTTTGGACATCAGGGCCGGTACAAACAGGACCAGCGCCAGGGTGTACCAGGCTCGGCTCTTCGTTCGCGCGTACTGGGCATAGGCTGACAGCGAGCAGAGAGCAAAGAAGGCGGCCAGCAGCGTCTTTCGTTCTCCGATCCAGGCGATGGGCTCCACGTTCATCGGATGAACGCCGAATAACAGGCCGGCCACGGCCGCCGCCCACGGATTTCCGATGAGCAGATACAGGAGCAGGAAAACCAGGGCGGTGTTGGCGACATGCAGGGCCAGGCTGGTTCGATGAAAAGGCCGGAGGTTATCCGGGGTGCCTCCCATGGCGCTGTCCAGCATGAGAGAGATCATGGACAACGGCTGGTAGTATCCTCCAACGGTGGACGGAGCCAGTACCTCGCCAAGAAACCGACCTGCGGAGGCCCAGCTGGGATTTTGGACCGGATCGTTGTCGACGAGATAGTCCTTGTCATCGAAACAAAGAGCGTTGGCCGACAGAACCGGCCAGTGTGCGGCGAGAGTTAAGCCGGTTACGATGACGATCAATACGGCCGGCAGGTGGGTCGGCGATGGGGCTGGCCGCGGCGAATTCCTGTCCCGTTTTTGCCGGGTTGGAGGCTCCCCCTGATTCATCCTGCCTCGCGTGCTGGACATGTTTATATTCTGCGGCAAAATTTGTTACCGCACAAGAAGATATGCCGAACAGTTTCGGTATAGCCGCCGGTTACTTTACGGGCAATATGTTGCGGGACGCAAAGACGGTGGTCAAATGACTCGGCCTATGCACGCGACTTGTCTAAGAAATGACTCCATCTTACGAGATGCCCGTGCCGATTCGTTTACGAGATGTCTCCGTGAATCTTATGGGCGAGGCGGGAATCGAACCCGCACGTCCTTTCGGACAGGGGATTTTAAGTCCCCAGCGTCTGCCATTCCGCCACTCACCCTATATGCTTGTCATTGAAAAAGATACACCAATTCTCGTCGTGTTTCAAATGTCCTGAACGATGTCCACCGTCGATGATCCGGACAGGATGGGGTATGATACCGGTGGGCCTGAGAAGCGGCCGCCCTTGCTCCGGGGTGGGCAGCACAAAGGGAGGATACCATCATGCATGAATCCATGAATCAAAAGAATGTCGTGGAAGCCCGGAGCCGCCTGGCCCGGGCCAATGCCGGTTCGACGTTTTTCGAGGCGGCCTTATTGTTACTGATCGGATTTGTGTTAATCGGTGGTTTGTATGGCCTGTCGGACTGGGAGCTTTTTAATATGACCATAGCCGTCACCATCTGGACCTTCAAAATCGGCGGCATACTGATGTTGGGAACGGCGGTGCTTTGTTGGATAGGTTGCCCGAAGGCCCTGGCCTTTGATGCCGGCGTAAACGGCCTGGTCGGGTCGGTCCTGATCCTGGCGAGCGTGGTGTGGCTGATGGCCGGCAGTCTGTACGGCCTGTTATTCATACTTTTCGGCGGCATGCAACTGAATTCCATGCGTAGTAGCTGGCGGAATTACCGATTAACCGGCATCCTTTCGCCGAACGACCATAATAGCCGGCCGGTCGGTGAAACGAAAAACCGCTCCACCGTCCATTCGGTTGAGCAGATTCGCGCCATACTTGATCGTCAGGCGGAGGAAGCGGAGCCGATAGACCGAAGAGTGCAGCAGAGTGAAGAGGTGAAGCCTGCTGAACGAGAAACCAACCCGCCAGTTCGGCCGGCATTTCCGCAAGCTAAGGAATCGCCTCCGGAAGGCTTTCTGGCCGAACTGGGGCGGCGTGATAAAAAGGATCCAACGTGATGAGCGAGCAGACCGGTGTACAGAGATTGCAGCGGTATGAGCAGGATCCCGATCTGGCCCGTTATTCGCGGCAGATGCTTTTCGAGCCGATCGGCGAGGAGGGGCAACGCAGGCTTCTGCAGTCACGGGTAGTCCTGATCGGATGCGGCGGGTTGGGCACCATGTTGGCCAACCTTCTGGTGCGCGCGGGTGTCGGGTACCTGCGCATTATCGATCGCGATTTCATCGAGTTAAGCAACTTGCAGCGCCAGGTTTTATTTGACGAGGACGATCTGGCCTCCAATCTGCCCAAAGCCGAGGCCGCTCGGCGAAAACTGCAGCGCATCAATACGTCCGTCCAGATCGAGGCCGTCGTGAAGGAAGTTAATCACCGCAATATCGAGGGGCTTTGCGCTGAGGTCGACCTTCTGCTGGACGGCACGGACAACTTTGACACGCGCTTCTTAATCAACGATTTGGCGATAAAGACTGCTCGTCCCTGGGTCTACGGGGCGGCGGTGGCGGCTACCGGTTTGTCCGTACCGATATTACCGAACGAGACACCCTGCCTGCGTTGTCTACTGGAGCAGATACCGCCCCAGCCGATTAACCCCACCTGCCATACGGTGGGCGTGCTCGCCCCGGTGGTCAGCCTGGTCGCCAGTCATCAGGCGATCGAGGTCCTGAAAATCCTTACCGGCCGCCTTGAAGCGGTCGATCGTCGGTTGTGGCGCATCGACGTTTGGAATGGTCACATTTCCCAGATCGACGTGCGGAAAACCTTTGAAGAAGGCGACTGCGTATGCTGCAAGCAGAAGCGGTTCGAATACCTCGAAGGCCAGACGACGCCGGCCGTCCTCGAGTTGGGCGAACGTAACGCGGTCCAGATTCCGCCAACGGACGAGCTGACCATCGATTTCCCCACCGTCGCCGAGCGGTTGCGGGCCGATATTTGCGAGGCCGTGTTCAATCCGTTCATGCTCAAAGCCCGCGTGGAGGATCTTGAGATGGTCCTTTTTCCCGACGGGCGAGCCATCGTGAACGGCACGGCCCAGCGTGCCAAGGCCGAGGCGCTGTACGCCCGTTACGTCGGAACCGTTACCGAATAAAACAGCGGTGATTATTCCGCGGCGACAACGTGACTGGTCAAAACCCCCACGCCTTCCAGTTCAACCTCAAGTTTATCGCCCGGCTTGATCGGCGCGGTCTTGCCCGGCGTGCCGGTGTAGATCAAATCGCCCGGCTCCAGCGTCACGTGGCGGCTGATCCAACTGACGATTTGGGCGACGTTGTGGATCATGTCCGACGTGCGCTGCTGCTGCATGACCTCGCCATTGAGCCGCAGTTGCAGGAGCAGATCGTCGTAATTCAGGCCGGCCACGATAAACGGCCCGCAGGGAGAGAAGGTGTCCGAGCCCTTGGCCCGCCACCATTGCCCGTCGTTTCGCTGCCAGTCGCGGGCGCTGATATCGTTGCCGCAGGTTACGCCGAGCACGTAATCCTTGGCCTTTTCCTCCGGCACGTTTTTGGCCCGCTTGCCGATGACGACGACCATCTCCGCCTCGAAATCCACCCGCTCGGTGCCCTTGGGAATCACCACCTTGCCGCCCTCGGCCAGCAGCGATGACGGCAGTTTGATGAAGATTTGCGGATTACTCGCCGGCGGAGTGGCCACGGCGGCCGCATCCAGGTGGCTCTGATAATTGCCGATCAACGCCATGATCTTGCTCGGCGTGGTCGGTACCAGGAGCTTAACTTCCGACAGTTTATACGTCTGGTCCGTCGGTTTCCAAGTCCCGAATAAATCGCCGTCGATCCGGCGCACCCGATCGCTCTCGACGATCCCGTAGGCGATCTGATCCCCAACTTGAAACCGGGCGTATCGGGTGATCTTCTTCGCCGGTTCCTGGCCATGCACGCCGATGGACAGAATACCCGCCATGCTTATCATTAGTGCAATGCCGTAGTGAAGTTTCATGACGACTCTCCTATCGTTAAACATCTATACCGCTTGAGCACGCGGGTAGTATGGTATCCCACGTGTGATGGATATACCAGTAGTCCGCGGATTTCGTCACATTTATACGCGCAAGCGAGAACGCGGTCGCTGGAGCGGATTCTGTCGGGTTTTTCGCGAGGACCGTGCCGATTGACAAGGCCCGCGATTGGTTGACACAATACAAGCCAGGTATCGCAGCCTTTGCGGTAGCGGCATTTCCTCTTAACGATCATGGAGGTCTGGATGATGATCTTTTCCCGGTGCGTCCTGTATGGTGGTATTCTTGTCCTTGTCGGTCTGGGATGTGCCCGGCCGGGACTGGATATCTGTTTCATCGATACCGTCGGCGGGGCGGCGACCTTGATCGTTACTCCACAACGGGAAACCATCCTGATTGATGGAGGTTGGCCTCTCGAACGTGACGCCCAGCGGATCCTGCAGGCGGTGCGGGATACGGCCGGCCGATCGCACATCGACCACATGATTGTTACTCACTGGCATACCGATCATTACGGGGCCATCACGTTATTGAACGACCGGCTTGAATTTGGCCGGTTTTATGATCGCGGCATGCCGGACGAATGGAGTCGCGATCCATCGCAAATACCCGAACAGATGCGGGCTTACCAGCGACTCACCGGGGGGCGAACCATCCGGGTGACGGCCGGTTCTGATATTCCCTTACAGCAAGGCCTCGGCAGTCCGCGTTTACATCTGCGGTGCCTGATGACCTCCGGCCGGGTGGATGAAACCGTCAAGGGGCAACCCAATCCATATTGCCAGGAGCATCAGGACAAGGATATGGACCCCGGCGAAAACGCCTTGAGCATCGTCCTGCTGCTTTCCTATGGGGCGTTTGATTTCTTTCTAGGCGGCGATCTGACTTGGAACGCCGAGGAAAATCTGGTCTGTCCCACGAATCGGGTTGGACAGGTGGAATTGTTGCAGGTCGATCATCACGGCCTGAAATCGAGCAATAATCCCGCATTGGTCCACGCTTTGGCGCCGAGGACGGCGGTCATGTTCAACGGCCCGGAGAAAGGCGCGGATACAGAAACGCTGGAAACGTTGCGCAGCTCGCCTGAATTGCAGGACTTCTGGCAGATGCACCGTAACACCCGCTTGGACGCCGCCGAGCAGGCCCCGCGCGAGAGGATCGCCAATCCCGATGACCCCGACGGCGGCCGAGCCATTCGGGTGTCCGTGAACCGAAACGACAGAGACTTCCGCGTTTGGATTGATTCGGGCGGTGAACCGGTCTTCTATCCTTGTTGGGAGTAAACCCGATCCACCCACGGACACTTCGCCAACGAAACTTGGCGTATCAGCCGGACGTTTCCGAGCTTAAAACCTATCCCACGTGGTGTGGCACCGGCGTCTCGCCGGTGTAGACACAGGCGAGACACCTGGGCCACAAGTTCCTGCTGGGATAGGCTCTTATTCGCTCGGTTTCGGCCCGTTCAGATAACCGAACTGATTATAGACCACGTCGTTGAACATACGCATACGCGAGGCGATGAAACGTGTACGATAGCTTTCCAGTTGTTCCTCCGTGTAATCAAGGCCTTCCGGATGGTCGGCCGTGTAATGTTTGAGTTTCTTGTCGATATAATCGAGCGTGCTTTGTTCGCGATCACCCGCGTCAAAAATCCACCACCCCAGGCCGATCCAGGGGCCGGCCTTCAGGGAATCGTAATAAGCGTCCATTGTTTCGATCGGGGTGGTGTAATACTTCCTCTTGGGATTTTGTGAGCAGCCGAGATACAGCATCATCGCCCGATCCGCGCCGGCCAGGTCAATGGCCTGCAGCATGGCGTGGGTATCGTTGCTGTGTTCGGGTTTCCATCCCTTGCCTGCCTTGACTCGAAAATCCGGACCATGGTATTTGGTCATGACGTTCTGCCAGTGTACGGCCTGGTCGATGATTTTCTGACGGGGGACGTTAGGATCATCGGGATCAAAAGGCGATTTTTCGATCATCCAGTAGTGATAGGCATCCACGCCGATGAATTCCGAGTTGGCCGGCCACATCTGGCGTCCAGCCCTTGGTTTATTCTTGTTGAGCTC
This sequence comes from uncultured Planctomycetales bacterium, assembly GCA_964401335.1. GTDB lineage: Bacteria > Planctomycetota > Phycisphaerae > UBA1845 > PWPN01 > JAAYCU01. The sequence goes on along the minus strand of CAYNYK010000002.1, from coordinate 41,042 downwards.
GTCCTCATTGGCGGCATAGCAGCCGAGTCCGTACTGCATTTCGTTATACCAGGTCTTGATGTGTCGGAAAGGCCGCTGGCCGTCAAAAAGCCGATCGCGAATCTCGCGGTCAAAACGGTTGAAGAGTTCGGTCATTCCATCGGTCTTGATTCCCTGCAGGTTCTCGTCGCCCATGCTGACCATAAGGATGTTGTTGATCAACTGGCGACCGGTGGCCTGGTCGCCTTCGGGACTGGTCAATGTTTTATCCCGATCTTCCCACAATTTTTCGAGGATGGCGATCAGGTTTCGGAACGCACACTTGTCAGGTTTTTGCCGGTTAGGTCGGGCGCTGAGAATAATAAGCTGGCGGTTCTTGAAGCAACGGATCATCAGGTTGATAATTTCATCTCGCCAGGCGGCCTCACGATTATAAAGCTGGATACAGGTGGACCACTTGCTGACCATATCGATCCGCCGGATGTTTTCCTGGTGATATGCCTCCAGGTGAGGGTCCCCGGACCATTTCATCGTTCCGCCGTATTCAAAAAGATAGGGCAATATACCGAAGGCCTCGGCCCGACCCCAGTAGCGGTTGGGCACGTAGGAGTAGCTGACCACGTCACCGCGTACGTACCCCGGAGGTAATTTCTCCACCGGAAACGCCGCCGCCGTCGGACTGGCCGACTCTTCGCAAAAGGCCGCACCGGTTATCGCCCAGAGCGAAAGAAACGTTATGATGCCGAGCATTCTTTTTCGCGTCTTCATCATTCTGCTCCCTTGGAATGGTCTTTACGGCGATTTCGGTTTCGGGCCGTTCAGATGGCCGAACTGGTTATAGACCACGTCGTTGAACATCCGCATTTTGTGGGCCACGTATTCACGATGCCAGTAATCGAGCATCTCCGGGCTATAAGGGATTCCTTCCGGATGCTCCTTCGTGCAATGCACCAGGGTTTTGTCGTAATAGTGCATTCCGCCCTGGCCATCGGGGCTTTGCGGATCGAAATACCACCAGCACATGGCCACCCAAGGGCCGGCCTTGAGGTGGTCGTAATAGGAATCCATCGTCTCGATCGGCGTGGTATACGTGACGATATCCTTGTTGCCGACCAGTTGTCCGCAGAAGGGAATGTACCACATTTCCGCGTCCTGGGCGCCGGCCAGCTCGATGGCCTGCAGAAGGGCGTGGGTGTCGTTAAAGCATTCGGGGATCCAATTGGCCTGATGAGAGGCCTTGCCGTCGCAGACCCTCGCTCGCAGGCCCGCCGGATAGTACTTGGTGTGCAGGCGCTGCCATTCATCGGAATGGGCTCGAACCTTTTCGCGGGGAATGGACAGATCGGCCGGATCGAACGGGCTGCGGTTGATGAACCAATAATGATAGACGTCGACACCGATGGCCTGGGTGTTTTTCGGTAGGATAAACCGTTTGTATTTTTCGACCTCCGTTGCGTTGGCCGCCAGACAGGTGCGGAAGTCGAAGGCCGCAAAGCCGAACATGTTGTACCAGCTCTTGATATGGCGGAAGGGCTGCTCCCCGTCGATTTCGCGGAGGCGGATGCGTTCGTTGTATTCGTTGATCATCCGTTCCATGCCCTCGGTTTTAAGGGTACATTCGCCCTCGTCGCCGAGCTTACAGGCCAGGATGTTGTTGATGAGCTGGCGGCCGGTGGCTCGGTCGCCCTCCGGACTGACCAGTTCCCGATCGCGGTTTTCCCAGAGTTTGTCCAATATGTCGCGGAGGTTCTGGAATTGCGGGCCGACCGTGTCTTCGCCTTTCTTGGGGCGGAGTTGGTAGTAGTCCCGGATCACGATAAGCTGCCGGTTGCGATAACCGCGGAGCATGAGGTTGATGATTTCATCACGCCATTCGTTCTTGCGGGCGTAGAGCATGATAGCCGTCGACCATTGGCTGACGATATCGATACGCCGGATGTTCTCATCATGATAAACGTCGAGCGGCTGGTCGTTCGACCAGCGCATCATCAGGTATTCCATCAGATAGGGCATGATGCCGATACCCTCTTTCGGCGGGAAATGGCGAATAGGTACGTAGGAATAGCTGACCACATCGCCTTGAACGTGGCCGGGAGGCAGCTTGTTGGTTGCGGCCGCCAGCGCCGAGGCCGCCGACTCCGCCTTTATGGGGCTGCACGAAGGGAGCAATAACAGGAATAAACCGACTGCCAGGATCATTTTTTTACTTGCCTGCATGACTTGGACTCCATGAAAAAGGTTTACGACTTAGGTTTTGATCCGTTCAGATTTTTGAACTGATTATAGACCACGTCATTGAACATGCGCATTTTCACGGCCACGTATTCATCGTGCCAGTACGTGAGCATTTCCTCCGAATAAGGGATGCCTTCCATGTGTTTGGGAGTATAGTGAACGAGTGTTTTATCGTAGTAGGCTAATCCGCCCTGGGTATTGCGTTCCCGCTCATCAAAGATCCACCAGCTCAAGGCAACCCAGGGCCCGGCCTTGAGATGATCGTAATACGACTCCATGGTCTCGACCGGCGTGGTGTAGGTGGTTTCCTTGCCGGCCGGGCCGAGCTGGCTGCTGACCGCGATATACCACATCATCGCGTTTCTGGCCCCGGCCATTTTGATGGCGTTCATCAGGGCGTGCGTGTCACTGAAACATTCCGGTGTCCAGTTCTTGGGATCACTCAAATCCTTGCCGGCGCTTACCTGGATGCCCTCGGGATAGTATTTCGTGCGAATCCGCTGCCACTCATCCGAATGGGCGCGAACCTTTTCACGAGGTATGGATAGATCCGCCGGATCGAAGGGGCTGGAGTTGTGGAACCAGTAATGATAGACGTCCACCCCGATCGCCTGCGTATTGGACGGCAAAAGGATGCGTTTGTGTTCATCGACATCCTCCTTGCCGGCGGCGTAACAGCCGGCGGTATAACCGAGCATGTTGTACCAGCCTTTGATGTGGCGGAAGGGGCGCCGGCTGCCCATTTTTCGCAGCCGGACATTCTGGTCAAAATCGTCGAACAGCTTCTCCAATCCTTCCGTTTTCAGGCCGCATTCACCCTCATCACCCAGCTTGGCGGCCAATATGTTGTTGATCAACTGTTGACCGGTGGCCTTGTCGCCTTCCGGGTTGACCAGGGTTTTATTCCGGTTTTGCCAGAGCGTTTCGAGGATCGCGATAAGGTTCTGCATCGCATTTTTGGTCGGGTCCTTGCCGCCGGGCGTGGCGCTGAGAATGATCAATTGGCGATTGCGGAAACAGCGAATCATCAGGTTGATGATTTCATCATGATACGTATCGTAGCGATTATAGAGTTGGATGCAGGTGGACCACTTGCTGGCGATATCAATACGCCGGACGTTCTCGGCGTGATAATATTCGAGCGGCTTGTCGCCCGACCACTTCATCAGGTCGTATTCGAACAGGTAGGGCAGGATGCCGATGCCCTCCTTGGGCGTGTACGTGCGAATCGGAACATAGGAATAACTGACCACGTCGCCCTGGACAAAGCCGGGCGGCAGTTTTTTGCTGGAGGAACCGACGGATGTATCCGCGGCGGACACGCTCGTACTGAGCAAAGACAACGAAAGCAAGCGTGAGACCCATCTTAAGGCGGATGATCGCATCGCATGGCCCTTTCATGTAAAAAAAGGGAAAAGTGTTCCGGGTAAGAATAAAACGACGGAACAAGTGTAACCATCCGCGAAAAAATGGGCAATCGCCGACTGCGCCCCGGGCGGTCAGCCGGCGATGATCATGTGTTCGATCTCACACTCGCATCAGTGCGAAAATCATGCGATTAAAGTCGTCGTGGTATTGTTTCGCTGCGCGCATAAACTCCCCATGCGAGGGGAAGCCGTCGTTTAATTTTACTCTTGCCGACGGAAAATCGCGTCAATCGATTTTCTTTGAAACAAACGAGTATTTCCCCGAGCGGACGGAAAAAACAGCCCGACCCGGCTCGATGCGCAGGAGCGTGACGCCTTCGGCCTGCTCCGCAAGTTGGTTTCCTTCCCGTACCGTTGCCGGATCGGAGGTGGGGACGTACATGGTTGCGGAAGCCCCCGGGGGAATCTCGATTTCCCAATGGAAAGTGTCACCTTCCACGCGCCATCGGCTGGCGACGCGGCCGCTCAATGTACGCAAGCGGGCCTGCACGAAACTCAGATCGCCGACCGGTTGCGGCTTCATGATAATATGCTTGAAGCCGGGCTGCTCCGGATCGGGACGTATGCCGGCCAGGTCCTCGTAGCACCAGGTCAACAGGTCGCCGATGAGCATCACATGATTGTGTGAATTCATGGCCGGATTGGCCGTGTCTCCATTCCACAATTCCCAGATGGTCGTGGCGTCTTTTTCGAGCATATACCCCCAGCTTGGGTACGTCCGGTTCTGGGCCAGTTGCAGGGCGAGGTCCGGCCGCCCGTTGCGGGTCAGCGTGCGCATCAGCCATTGGCAGCCGATTAAGCCGGTCCCGATATGGCCTTTGTGCTCGACCAGAAGTTTATCGATGAGCCGATCAAATATTTTCGTGCGGTCCGCTGTTGGGGCCAGATCCAGGGCGAGGGCTAAAACGTAAGAGGTCATCGAGCCGTTGTCGTATTGGTTCTCTTGGGCCCGGTAGAATTCGCGATGCAGGGCTTCCTTCATTTTCGCCGCCCGGTCCTCGAAATCGCGGGCATCGTCGGTCTTTCCCAGAAGTCGGGCGTAACGAGCCATCAGGCGCAGGTCATGGTAGAAATAAACAGTGGCGATCAGGGTTCCTACCGTCTGACGCTTCGGATCGCGGGAATGAATAAGCTCGGGCAGTTCGGGAGGCACGCACCAGTCGCCGTACGTGTCCCGCGGCATGAGTCCGTCTTGGATGAAGCCGCACATGAAGTCGATCCATTTTTTCATAGCCGGGTAATGCGTTTCCAGGATGCGCCGGTCGGCGAATTGATCGTAAATCATGCCGGGGATGATGATGAAACTGCTCGGCCAGGTCACGTTATTCGAGTACATCGGCCATAGGGGCGGGGCCACATCGGGGATTTCGCCTTTCTCGCTCTGAGCGTCGGCCATGTCCGTGACCCATTTATTGTAGAATTTGAGGGTGTCGAAGATGTAGCTTTCACCCCTTGATTCCTCGGAGCGGTCACCCAGCCAGCCTTGCCGCTCATCGCGCTGCGGGCAGTCGGTGGGGACGCTCCGGTAGTTGCCGCGCATCCCCCAGACGATGTTACGATAGATCCGGTTGAGGATATCGCTTGAGCAATAAAAATCTCCGACGACCGCCATATCGTCGTGGACCACCCGACCTTCGAGGCAGGAGCGGTCGGGTTGTCCGGGCCAGCCGATCACTTCCACGAATCGGAAACCATGATAGACAAAGCGGGGTTCGTACACTTCAACGCCTTCTCCGCGGAGAATGTATACGTCCTCCGCCCGGGCGGAGCGCAGGTTTTCCGTATAGAGCGAACCATCCGGCTTGACCGTCTCCGCGTGACGTAAAGTGATTTTAGTGCCGGCCGGCCCGCGGACCCGGATACGGCACCAGCCCACCATGTTCTGGCCCATATCGAAGATATGCACGCCCGGCCGCAGTTCGCGAACCGAGATCGGTTGAATCGTCTCCGTTACCCGTATGGGATCGATCATCTGGGCCCTGAGTCGGCCCTTGGGAGCATCAAGCACCTGGGCCGATGACCAGTCGCGGTCGTCGAAACCGGTCTGGTTCCACCGATCCATTTCCATGCGGGCGTCATATACTTCGCCGTCATATTCGTTGTTGGCCTGGATCGGCCCGGCCGTAGTGATTTTCCAGCTTGTGTCACTGACCACCGTTTCGCTGGTCCCGTCCTGGTAGGTGATATTCATTTGCAGCAGCAGTCGGGGAGCACCGTAATCGCGGGTGGGGACCGGTACCTTGGTTCGCGGCGCCCAATAGCGACCGTTACCGAGCATGACTCCAACAGCGTTATCTCCGGGTTTCAGGAGATTGGTTGTATCAAAGGTGAGGTAGTACGCGCGCCGATCATACTCGGACAAGGCCGGTTGCAGCACGTAGTCGGAGACTTTTTGCCCGTTGAGATAGAACTCAAAAACACCAAGTCCGCAAACGTAAGCCGTCGCGTGCTTGACGGGTTTGCTGACCTTAAATTCACGACGCAACATGCGGGCGGCCAGGCCACGGTCATCCGTCGCGTCACTGACCAGACCCCAGGGAGCCATGCCATTCTTACCAAGCAATTGGGCGGCCGACCAGTTATGGTCGTCAAATTCCGGCTTTTCCCAGCCCGACGGGCCTTCATAACTGGCTCGCCATCCGGTATCCGTATGAATTTCCACAGGTTCTCCATCGGTAAACTCGATCCTTACACGGCCGATGAATCCTGCCGGGTTGGGTTCGCCGCCGCCGTTCCGCCCGGCGACAGCCAGAAGGTTTTCGCCTTTCTGTAAAAACGAGGCGATGTCCAGCCTCTTGGCCTGATTGAACGTGGCGTAACCGCTCAGGGGGTGGCCGTTGACGTAGAGGTAAAATTCATCGTCCGCGGTCATGAGGCACTCAACCTTGGAAATGTTTCGGTCGGCCGGCAGGGTAAACGCGCGGCGGAAGTAACACGGGCCCGGCAGGGCCTTTACGGAAGCGGGTTGCTCGCCGGTCGCCCAAATCCATTGCGCGCCGTTAAAAACGTCTTCGGTTGCGACGGGTTTCTCGGGAGCCTGGGCCCCGATCCACTGGCCTTGCCAGTCGGATTCATTCAACAGGCCTATGCTCCAGAAAGCCGGCGCACTCCATGCGGAGGGACGGCCGACATGGTCCCAGACCCGGACCTTCCACCAGCAGCGCTGGCCGGAAGCCAAGGGCTTACCGGTATAAACCACGTGAAACGATTGATCCGTTTCGATTTTGCCGGTGTCCCACAGGTCGCCTTTGTCCTTACGGAGCAATTCCGGATTACTCGACACCAGAACATGATAGGCACTCTGCCCCGCGCCGCGCCGGCCGTCTTCCAGTTCCCAACTCAGTCGCGGATGAATCTCATCGATTCCCAGAGGATCAACCAGATACTCGCAACGCGGATAAAGCGGTCGAAGCGATAAATGCCCTGGTATCGATGAGTTCAACTGGCTACAGCCGAGCAGCCAGACGAGCGGAACAAACATAAGGGTCGTGATGGCGATTCGGGTACTCAAGGATGAACCCAGAAACATGATTTGTTCTCCCATAGATCAACTTCGATTTCGTGGCGCCACGGCCGGTAAATGATACACGGCATGCATCTTAAACAAACGTGGCATCGGTGTCACGAGCGTAGCGGGCGAGCAAAGGTTCATCTCTACCAGCCCGACGCGCTAGCAAGGGATCACCAGCCAGAGGCCCGAAGCAGTTTACCTCGCTCGCCACGGCCAAGCTTCGCTAGGCTCCGCCTTGGCGAGCGGAGCCCAGCAGGGCCGGGCCTGGGCGGGCCGTGGCGGGCCAGCGAGGGACTACCAGCCCGAAGCGCTAGCGAGGGATTCACCCCCACTGGATTGCGACTTTCAAGCATTTGACTTGAACCGGCCGAAACTGATCGGCCTTCCCCGAACTGCCCCCCGGTTTTCCGTGCTTCGCAATGGGGTGTGGCTCCGTAGTCAGGAATGATGATAATCCTGAATGGCCCTTACATTCCAATCGCCCCTGCGCATGGCCTCGATCGCCCGCACCGCCGCCCGGGCCCCGGTGATCGTGGTGATCAACGGGAGATTGTGCATGACGGCCGCGCTGCGGATACGGCTCTCGACGGCCGCACTGCCCCAGTAGATCGGCGTATTGATCAGCAGGTGTACCTCGCCGGCGTGGATCATGTCGATCAGGTACGGTCCGACCGGATCCTGAATCTTCGAGACCGGCTCGGCCGCGATGCCCTCGGCCAGCAACGCTTCCCGCGTACGTTTCGTGGAGATAATCCGAAAGCCCATCTCGGCGAACTGCCGGGCGATGGGGACGATCAACGGCTTGTCGTGATCGTTGACGCTGATGAGTACGGTGCCCTTGGTCGGTAAGGTGACGCCGGCGGCCATCTGCGATTTAGCGAAGGCGATGGGGAACGACTGGTCGATACCCATGACCTCGCCCGTGCTCCGCATTTCCGGGCCGAGCAGACAATCCACGCCGGGAAACTTGATGAAGGGGAACACCGATTCCTTGACCGAGGTATGTTGCGGCCAGGGCGCATCGGTCAGGCCGCGGTCGGCCAGCACGTGATCGAGCGACTGGCCGAGCATGACTTTGGTGGCCAGCTTGGCCCAGGGTACCCCGGTGGCCTTGCTGACGAACGGCACGGTACGCGAGGCTCGGGGGTTGACCTCGAGCACGTAGACCAGATCGTCCTTGACCGCGTATTGCACGTTCATCAGGCCGCGGACGTTAAGCCGCTTGGCCAGTTGTTCGGTCTGGTGTTTGATCTCGTCGACGATGGCCGGCGAGAGCGAATAGGGCGGTAGGGCGCAGGCGCTGTCACCGCTGTGGATGCCGGCCTCCTCGATGTGCTCCATGACGCCGCAGACCACCGCCCGCTCGCCGTCGCTGATGCAATCGACGTCGACCTCGATGGCCTCGCTGAGGAACTGGTCGATGAGAATCGGGTGGCCTTTGCCAGCCTCGACCGTTCGGTCGGTGGCCTGCAGGGCCTTGGTCATGTACCGGACAAGATCCTCTTCAATGTGGCATTTTTCCATGGCCCGCCCGCCAAGCACATACGACGGCCGCACCAGTACGGGATAGCCGACCTCGGCGGCCACTTTCTTCGCACCGGCCAGATCGTAGGCGATGCCGTTGGACGGTTGACGCAGGCCCAGTTCGCGCAGAACGGTGGCAAAGGCTTCGCGGTCCTCGGCCAGGTGAATACTCTCCGGCGAGGTACCGAGAATGGGCACGCCGGCGTTTTTCAAACCCTGGGCGAGATTGAGCGGCGTTTGCCCGCCGAATTGGACGATGACGCCTTTGACGAGGCCGGAGGTTTCTCTATCTGGCGGATGTGAAACCCTCGCTAGCGCTTCGGGCTGGTGGTCCCTCGCTCGCGCTTCGGGCTGGCTGTCCCTTGCTAGCGCTTCGGGCTGGTAGGGGGCTTTCGCGTCACCTGGGGTATGGGGAACAAACGGTTTATCGTTCAGCCGCTCGCAAATGTTCAGTACATCCTCGTGGGTCAGCGGCTCGAAAAACAATAGATCGCTGGTGTCGTAATCGGTCGAGACGGTCTCGGGGTTGGAGTTCACCATCACCGTCTCGTAACCCAACTCACGGGCGGTCATAACCGCGTGTACGCAACAATAGTCAAACTCGATACCCTGACCGATCCGGTTCGGCCCGCCGCCAAGCACGATCACCTTGGGTTTCTCGCTGATACGGATTTCGTCGTCGGGTTTCCGCATGAAAATGTTCTTGTCTGTAAATGCTCCGTTCGGGCCTGCCGTTTGGCCCTTGTTCAAGTGAGAAGGCGGGTTCTCGACCGCCGAGTAGTAGTATGGTGTGTAAGCTTCGAACTCGGCTGCGCAGGTATCCACCAATTTGTAGACGGGGCCGCATCCGAATAGATTACAATAGTCGCGAATATGCGGGCGAGGTACCTTGAACACAGTAGCCAACTGAACCTCGGAATAGCCCCATTCCTTCGCTTGTCGAAAAAGCTCCATGATTTCCGTATGCTCGTCCAAGTTGACGGGACGTTCCTTGTTGAGGGCCTGAAGCTGCCCCAGGAACCTTTGGATTTTTTGCAGTAATTCCTGGATGTTTTGATCATCTTCGTTTTCTCTCGCAAGGTGACGCTGCCGTAGCAAAACCATTTCGCGAGAGGCTAATGCGAATAGTTGAGGCAAATGCCGTTCATACTTCTGGGCAGTCTCAACCAGTCGATCCTCAAACTCGACCAACTCCTTGATATTATCCAGGAACCAGGGATCGATTTTCGTCAATTCGTAGATCTGCTCGATGGTCCAGCCCATCTTGAAGGCGTAGCGGATGTAGTAGAGGCGACCCTGGCAGGGGCGTTCGAGTTTGTCGCGGAGGACGTTCAGCGGGATCGGCCAGGTAGCGGCGCTTTCTTCCTTGGTGTCCGCCGGGGCTTCGCCGGAACGGCGGCCTTTGAGCGTGAAACCCGCATCCATATTGTTGGCGGTTGTGGTAGTGGTACCCTGAGTCTGCCGGGACTCGGCCTTGCCTTCGCGCACCGCATTCAGCCATTTATCATTGGCATCGAGGCCCAGGCCGAAACGTTTGATTTCCATCGAGCGGATTCCCTTCTGCAGGGCTTCCTTGAAGGTCCGTCCGATGGCCATCGCCTCGCCGACGCTTTTCATCTGCGTAGTCAAGGTTTCGTCGGCCTCGGGGAATTTCTCGAAGGTCCAGCGCGGGATTTTAACCACGCAGTAATCGATGGTCGGCTCGAAGCTGGCCGGCGTTTTTTTTGTGATATCGTTGGGGATTTCGTCGAGAGTGTAGCCGAGGGCCAGCTTGGCCGCGATTCGGGCGATAGGGTAGCCGGTGGCCTTGCTGGCCAGGGCGGAGCTGCGCGAAACGCGCGGGTTCATCTCAATAACAATCATGCGGCCGGTATCGGGGTGGACGGCGAATTGGATATTTGATCCGCCGGTGTCCACGCCGATCTCGCGGATGATCTTGATGGCCGCGTCGCGCATGAGCTGATATTCCTTGTCCGTCAGGGTCTGGGCGGGGGCGACGGTGATCGAGTCGCCGGTATGCACGCCCATCGGGTCGAAATTTTCGATCGAGCAAATGATGACCACGTTATCCGCCCGGTCGCGCATGACCTCAAGCTCGTATTCCTTCCAGCCGAGGCAGCTTTCCTCGATGAGGATTTCGCTGTTAAGGGAATATTCCAACCCGCGTTTGGCGATGGTCTCGAATTCCTCCATGGTGTTGGCAAACCCGCCGCCCGAACCGCCGAGGGTGTATGCCGGGCGGATCACCACCGGCAGGCCGACCTCTTTAAGAATCTCGCGAGCCTCGGGCAGCGAATGGGCGATACCGGAGCGCGGCAAGTCCATCTCGATCCGCAGCATGGCGTTCTTGAATTCGGTGCGGTCCTCGGCCTTGTGGATGGCCGCCCGGTTGGCGCCGATCAGACGGACGCCGTGCTTTTCGAGAATGCCCATGTCGGCCGCCTTGGCCGCGCAGTTCAGACCGGTTTGACCGCCAAGCGTGGGCAACAGCGAGTCGATCGGCGTGCCCAGTTCCTTTTCGCGGGTGAGGATTTTGTCGATGGCCTCGGGAGTGATCGGCTCGATATAAGTGCGGTCGGCCGTTTCCGGGTCGGTCATGATCGTAGCCGGGTTGCTGTTGAGCAGGACGATCCGCACGCCCTCCTCGCGCAGGGCCTTGCACGCCTGCGTGCCGGAATAATCAAACTCGCAGCCCTGCCCGATCACGATCGGGCCGGAGCTGATAATCAGGACGCACTTGATATCATCGCGTTTGGGCATGGAACTCCATTCACCTGCTTCTCGGGCCACCCTTTGTATCACCATACGGATACGAAGGTGCGTATATTATAAGTATATTGAATATCTTGTCGCCCCCTGTCCGGCCCTTTTCCCGCCGCCCGCCGGCCATTCCTGCTTGGGGCAAAAGATTACGCGAAACGGAGCAAATTTTCGAGCCCCTCGGATTGTGAGCAGATAAGGATGTCCAAAGGCGTTGGGTGGCGTGGGCAGATAAGGATGTCCAAAGGTGTTGGGTGGCATGGGCAGGCCCTTGTCACGCGAAAGCGGGAAAAGGGTCTGCCCGTGTTTTTGTCTGTGGACTGCAGTACCAACATCTCGGGGTAAGCTTGAATCTGCCTTTGCCACCTGTTTCGGATGTACATTACAATCGCCGGGTCATCGCGCCCGCCTTGACACCCTTCATGCTGTGGTCCTACAGTGCCCGAAACTCTTTTTCTCCACGCTCCGGTAAGCGAGAAAACCTATGGCCAAACGTTTCTTTGTCATCGATGGGCTGAGTCAGATTTTCCGCTGTTATTACGCCCCGTTCAGGCAGCTCACCGCCCCCAGCGGCGAGCCGACCCGGGCTACTTACGTCTTTTCCAACATGCTCTTGCAGCTCATCCGTGAGCATCAGCCGGATTACCTGGCGGTGGCCATGGACAGCGACGAGGGCACTGTTTTCCGCTGCGAGATCGATCCGCAATACAAGGCCAATCGCGAGCCGCCGCCGGAGGATTTGATCCCCCAGATTCACCGGATTCTGCAGATCATCTCCACGCAGGGTATTCCCATTCTCAGTCGCCCCGGCTTCGAGGCCGACGACATACTTGCCACGCTCTGCCGCCGGCTTGCCGGGCAGGATCTTGAAATCATCATGGTCAGCAGGGACAAGGATCTTGATCAGCTTCTCTCCGAGCGGATACGACTGTTTGATCCGCTCAAGGGCGAGATGTTCGGCCCGGAAGAACTTCGTAAGGAAAAAGGTTACGGTCCCGAGCAGGCCATCGAGGTCCAGACCCTTTGTGGTGATTCGACGGACAATATTCCGGGAGTCAAAGGCGTCGGGCCGAAAAAGGCCGCCGCCCTGATCGCCAAGTATGGATCGGCCGCCGCGGTCATTGAACATGCCAATGAACTAACCCCGGCCATGCGCCAGAACGTATTGGCCTTCGCCGATCATTTGGAAAAAACGCGGCAACTGGTGACGCTGCGCAACGATGTACCGTTGGATTTCGACCTGGAGGCCTGCCGGTTCAAGGGGGTGAACTATGCCGCGTTGAAGCCGATTTTCGCGGAGTTGGATTTCCGCCGCCTGCTCGAATTGGCCGCGGAAGCCGCGCCCGACGCGCCGGACACACCGGTCGAATCGAACACGACCGGCACCGGATCGACCGTCGATCGCCGCTATGTCCTGGTCGATAGCGAATCTCTGTTCGCGGATTTTCTCAAGCAGTTGCGCAAGCAGAAAATCTTCGCGATGGACACGGAGACGACCAGTCTGCGGCCGGCGGAGGCCCGGCTGGTGGGCATGAGTTTTTCCTGGAAGGCCCACGAGGGCTATTACCTGCCGTTGGCCGGGGTTGGCAAGTGCCTGCCTTTTGAGCCGACCCTCGATGCCCTGCGTCCTATCCTGGCCGATCCGACGGTGGCCAAGGTCGGCCAGAATATCAAATACGACCTGGCCGTCCTTGCTCATCACGGCGTACCCGTTGCCGGCGTGCAATTCGACAGCATGATCGCCAGCTTTGTGCTGGATTCGAACCGCCGCTCGCACGGCATGGACGCCCTCGCCCGCGAGTTACTCGGCGTAACGCCCATCCCCATCACCGACCTGATCGGCAAGGGTAAAAACCAGATCAGTTTCGATTCGGTAAGTACCGACCGGGCCGCCGAATATGCCGCGGAAGACGCCGATATCACCTGGCAGTTGTATCTTGAACTCAGCCGACAGTTACAGGGCAGTGACGTCGAGCCGCTTTTCCGCGAAACGGAAATGCCGTTGGTCGAGGTCCTGGCGGCCATGGAGGTCAACGGCGTCAAGCTGGACACCGAGGTGCTTGCGCGAATGAGCCGCGAGCTGGCCGACCGGCTGGAAACCCTGACCCGGCAGATATACGAACAGGTTGGCCACTCGTTTAATATCGATTCGACCAAGGCCCTGTCCACAGTTCTCTTCGACGAGCTCAAGTTGCCGGTCGTCAAGAAAACCGCGACCGGCGCCGGCAGCAGTACCGACGCGGAAACACTTGAAACGCTGGCCTGGCAAACCAACCACCCCGTTCCGAAGTTGGTCAAGGAATATCGCGAGCTGGCCAAGCTGAAAAACACGTACATCGACACCTTGCCGCAGATGATCTGCCCGCGCACCGGCCGCATCCATGCCTCGTTTCATCAAACCGGCGCGATTACCGGCCGCCTTTCCTCCAGCGACCCGAACCTGCAAAATATCCCCATCCGTACCGAGATCGGCCGGGAGATTCGCCGGGCGTTCGTTCCCACCGATGCCGATCATGTGTTACTGACCGCCGATTATTCGCAGATCGAGCTGCGCGTTTTGGCCCACTTCTCGCAGGACCAGGTTTTGAAACAGGCGTTTGTCGAGGATCGCGACATTCATCAATTCGTGGCCGCCCAGGTTTTCGGCGTACCCTTGGAGGAAGTAACCCGCGAGCAGCGCGGCCGGGCCAAGGCGGTTAATTTTGGAATCATCTACGGCCAATCGGCCTTCGGGTTGTCGCGGACCACGGGCATGCCCGTCAGCGAGGCCCAGAACTTTATCAACATGTACTTTCTGCGATACCCCGGTATTCGTCTGTTCATGGATCGGGTGATCGACGAGGCCGGACGAAAAGGATACGTGCAGACCATCCTCGGCCGGCGCCGGGCCATCCCCGACCTCCATTCACGCAACCGCAACGCCCGCCAGATGGCCGAGCGGTTGGCGGTCAATACCGTCATCCAGGGCAGCGCCGCCGACCTGATCAAGCGGGCCATGATTAATATTCACCGGCGGATCAATCAGGAGAAGCGGCCGGTCGCCATGTTGATCCAGGTCCATGACGAGTTGGTTTTCGATACCCCGCGAACCGGCGTGGAGGACCAGGCCGACTTCATCCGCCACGAAATGTGCAACGCCCTGCCCCTCGACGTACCCGTCAAAGTCGATCTGGCCTGGGGTGACAACTGGCTGGAGAGCAAATAACGCCGCTCGCATGCTGAAATTTCATGCCCCAAGGAAGTGGTGCGGAATCGTTTTCTGCCCCGAAGGGCTTCGTATCATAGCCCAGAGTTGTGGCACGGCAGCTACCCTGGGTCATGGAAGCATGATGCATTTTTCAAATCATAGCTACGGTGCTGGTTTTGACTCGCTTGCGGTGGTTTCGGTGATCTCGTAGGCGGTGAGTCCTCGACCAGTGGCGACCAGCAAAAGCGGGCCGGATTTTTCGTTGCGATCCATCCAGGCAACCTCCGGAGTAGTACCTTGTTTGGCAAGGCGGGCATTAATTTTGCCCTTGAGGGTATCCACGATTAACACAACGCCGCCCTTCATGCCCGCCGCCAGCCAGGGTTGACTTGCCGATGTTTCGGCGCTATGAAAGTGCTCGCCGTCGTTGTGAGGTATTTCCAGGGACCAAAGCCGATGCCCTTCAAAATCGATAGCCACCAAAACGGTCTTGTTGTTTTCTGCTTGGCCACCTACCAGAATGGTTCTTCCTTTACCCTCCGAGGCATGTTGGTTTATCCGGATCATGTTCGCGTAGCAGCCAGGGTCTATTTCCTTGATGAGCTCACCTTGCGAATCGAAAACATGGACCCTGCCGCGAGCGGAGGTGGCCGCGATCTCGCTCATATCATTACCTCTGACATTTCCGGCGCAGACATGCCAGACGTTGCCGATTCGGGTATACTTCCATAAAGCGAGGCCACGGTTATCGAGTAAATGCAACCCGGTCATGCCATTGTACCCGATGATAACATTCTCCATGCCGCTGCCGTTGATATCCGCCGCCCAGACATCATCGATTCCCTGGCCGCCGGGGTAGTCCCAGAGTTTTTGACCCTGCGTGTCATAGGCCGTGACCGAAGGCCCCCATGCCGAGAAGGTCAACAATTCCTTCTCCGGATCACCGAGCAAGTTGGCGAGTCGCAGGCAGGTTGCCGGTTTGTCCAGTTGGAACTCTCTTTGCCGCTTTCCTTCGGCGTCGAGTTCCATGCAATTTCCGCGGCCGTCGATGGCATAGATGCGTTTCGTGACGGGATCGGCCGCCACCGCCGCCCACCGTCCGGCACAGGTCCAGGCGACGGTCATCCCCTCGTGAGCGTTTGGTGCATCCCTTTCGGTCTGGCGGTTCTGGGCCAGGTTTTTATCAGCCAGAACCGCATTGATTTCCTCGGTGAGTTGTTTCTTCAGGTTCGGCATCGCCCCTACATGCGCCGCCTGAATGATACCGTCTTTGCCGATGATGACGGTATGAGGGATTCCTTCGATTTCGTAACTTTCGGAAATTTTACCATCGCGATCCAATGCAACGGGAATAGTGATTTTCTTGCGTTTCAGGAAATCCTGGATGACCTGCGGATCTTCCTCGCGGTTTACGGCGTATACCACGACGCCCTTGTCTTTATAATCACGGGCAATCTCCGCCATAGTCGGCAGCGTCTCGATGCAGGGTCCACACCATGTGGCCCAGAAATCAAGGATGACGACATGTTTGCCCTTGTGGGCTGCCAGGTCCAATTGGTTTCCGTCAAGCAGATCGAGCTTCACTGGCGGAGCTTCCTGCCCCAACAGGCTGTAGGGTTCCTGCTCAAAGCCCTCGAAGAAGGAATCGACCTTTTCTGCGCCCTCAGGCGGCTGGAAGGTGAAAATGTCATCCGGTAATGGGGGGTTTATCTCCCAGTCCTTCAATGAAAGGGTTATCTCCATCCGCATATCTTTCATGAAGGCAGAGGACTCTTCCGACATTTTGGAGAAGGTCTTCGACATGTCCGGTACGATCTTACGGATCAGCGACTTGTCCTGGTCCACCCACATCTCCCAATCGATATCCGCTTGGGTAGCCTTTATGTGGTGGCACAAGACTTTATCGACCTCTTGTTTCCCCTCCAGAGTGACCGTGTGGACGCCCTCCGTGATGTCCTCGTAGGGATCCCTTTTAAGGAGGCTGCCAATCATCATATCTGCCCCCATGATCCCCAACCTGCTGAATCCGCCCGGCAGACCGTCGAGCTCCTCCGGGCTGTCGGCTATGGTGTATTTATTGAGCATGGGCATGTATTGGTAGACGTTTTTTCCGTCACAGACAATGGTAATGCCCATGTGGCCCTTTTGGGTGATATAGGCACATTTGTTGGGCCGTTGTACAGCGAGGTCTTGGAGGGTTTCCAGATCGGTATTCATCCCCTCGGCTCGAATTCGCAGCGTACTGTGAAGCTGGACCCGGAAACTACGAGATTTTACCAGGGTGTCGGAGACTTGGCGGAGAATGCGCGCCGCCTCCGGATCAATCTTCGGTTCAGTTGGTTGACTGGCTATGCCCTCGAGGGGTTCCGTCGCTGGAGCAGTGCCCGTCGGGGGATTTCCAGCATACACCGTAGCGGAAAAGCAGAATAGAGCCCAAGAGGCTAAACATCTTAGATGGCCGAGGTTCATTAGCTTCTCCTTCTCGATAGGGGACTCGGTTTCCGTCGTAGGTCGTACGCTGTCAGTTATGCCAGCGAATTATTCCATCAAATTGATCGTTCGTGGACCGTCCACGAGTGACATACGGGAAGCATATCCTTACGTCCAATGCATTTCAAGTAAGATAAGAAGAATATTCTGTGCAGGTGCGCAAAAATAAAGAAAGCAGATAGATAAGTCGGTGCGGGTAATTGGCCGCGGGGTGCCGGAAAACTGGGTTTATCTCCGCCGGGCTACCTACTGCAACGTCGAATAGGTTTCCTCGCTCCAATGAGTCAATTCCTGCACGGGCAGGCGAACGCGGAAGGTGGTGCCTTCGCCGGGGGTGCTTTCCACGACGATGCGGCCGTGGTGCTCCTTGACCACCTTGCGGGCGACGGCCAGACCTAAACCGGTTCCGGCCTGGCCTTTGGATGATTTGAACGGCTCGAAGATTTCCTCGATTTTATCCGGCTCGATACCCGGCCCGTTGTCGGTAACGATGATGTCCGCAATCCCTTCCTCCGCGTTGAACTGCGTGCCCACATGGACCACGCCGGTATTCGGGGCGACCGCGTCAATTGCGTTGCCCACGATGTTCAACACGACCTGGTGCATGCCTTCGGTATCGACGGGGATAGGCGGAAGCTGCTCCTCGTATTTGGTCAGAAGCATGACGTTCTTGTCCTCGGCCCGGCTTCGAGCCAGCGAGACGGCGTCCTCAACCAGCTTGTTGAGGTTGCTCTGCTGGAGGTTGGGCAGGCGGCTCTTGCTGTAGGCCAGCATGTTCATGGACAATTGCAGGATGCGCTCGAGGTTGCGCTTGACGATCTCCCAGCCGCGGTTAAGCGGTTCGGGGCTGGCCTTGGCGATACCCAGTTCGACCAGATCGGCCCCGCTCTTCATGCCCTGCAGAATGTTCTTGATCGAGTGGGACAGATAGGCCACGGTCTCGCCGACGGCGGCGAGCCGGGCGGTGCGCATCTGTTGCTGGACGAGACGCGCGTTCTGCGCGGCCAGTCCGGTCATCTGGCCGATCACGCTCATGAGCCGAAGCTGTTGTTCGGTATAGGTGTGGGCGGCGGCCGAGCAGTCAATATGGATGACGCCCAGCAGCAGGTCGCGGACGATGATCGGGGCGCAAATGACCGAACGCAGTCCGTAATGGTGAATGCTGTCCTCGCTGGCCTCGCTGGAAAATCGCTGGTCGGTCATCGCGTTGGTGCACAGCACGGATTCGCGACGGTCGACCACGTGCTGGATAATCCGCTTGCTGGTGGTGATCCGCTGCTTGCGCGCCGGCGTGCCCCGGCGATAGCGGATAACGTGCGGTTCCAGTTCCTCGCCCTTGCTGTCGTACAAGAGAATGAACCCGCGATCGACGGGCAGTTCCTCGAGGATCACGTCCATGACCCGTTCGAGCAGTTCCTCCGGGTCGAGAATCACGCCGATGGCCGAGATCAACTCGCTCATCACCCGCCAGGCGCGGGCTGCCTCGGTCACTTCCGGCCCGGCGATGATGATCGAATCGTCGCTGGAAACCGTGGACAGGATGGCCGAGTCCATGTTCGTATTACGCCCCTCGAAGTCGATCATGTCCCGGGCCAGTTGCGAACCACTCATGCGTTCGGAAACCTGGTCGCTTCCGTAAATAAGCAAGGTTGCCCCGAGCTTGATCTGATCGCCGTGCTTGAGCCGGACGGGTTTGGTCAGCCGTTCGCCGTTGACATAGGTGCCGTTGGCGCTGTTGAGGTCGCGAATGATCCAGGCGTCGTTTTCCAGCACGACCTCGGCGTGTCGACGCGAGATGGTGCGATCGGTCAACGGCACGGAATCACTTTCGCGTCCGAGGACCACCCGGCCGTCGGCGGCGCGGAACGTGCGGCCTTTGTCCGGACCCTGTAATACGAACAGCGTGGCCACAAAAACCCCCTGCTGGGGTCGGCCTACTTGACATAAGTCGACCCGCTTACTCCATCACCATGAAATCAATGCAGGATATGTGACGAGCGGACAAAACGCGTCACCTGTCCACCATAAGCTACCATAATAATTCTATTCCAACCAGTCCGGCAGTCAAACCTTTCCGGAATGACCTCACCGCCCTTGGTGCGAAAACAGTGTCCGGACAGGTAGTTAGCTACGGGACTAACCGGTTTTTCATAAACCAGGATCAGGCAGAAAAATACCTACGTGAAAAACCACTCGAGAATAGTCTCGCTATAGAGAATTACCACCGAGGCTGTCGTCCACAGTAGGATGGTCGCCAGCAAAGGGCGATCGTTTAAGAGTAACTCCGTTGGGCCGGTGCCTTTGCCCAGCTCAATCAGCATCGCGTAACGGAACACGCCGTAGATGACCAATGGCAAGGTGAAAAGTAGATGTTGTTTATGGGCTCCGAACGGTGAATGGACGCTCGTATCCAGGGTGTAGAGCAGAAAGGTAATGACCGCGATGCCCCCGCAGGTGCTGAGCAGGTGGGTCAGGAGTTCCGGTGTATACCGTGGAAGCGTCCGCCGGTGACCGCCCAAGTCGTCGCTGTTGCCGATGACCGCGATTTCGCAGCGCCGTTTGCCAAACCCCAGAAACAGACTGAGCATGAATGTACAAATCAGCAACCAGGGCGAAACCTGAACCTCGATGGCCAGGGCCCCGCCCAGAGCCCGCAATACGAAGAGTACGGCGATCGTGATCACGTCGAGCAACATGCAATGCTTCAAAATCAGGCTATAAAGCAGAACCAGTAACAGATAAGCGGCGATGGTATAGGGGAAAGCGGTGTCACGCAGCGGATAGCAGAAGATAAAGGCGGCCACGGTGAGCAGGGCGGTCAGGAAGACCGCCGCCTGTACGGAAACCGCTCCGCTGGGTAGTGGCCGGTCCTTCTTGTTCGGGTGCAGCCGATCCCGCTCGCGGTCCAGAATATCGTTGAAGATGTAGCCGGCGGAACTGGCCAGACAGAAAGCGGCAAAGGCGACAAGAATCATTTCGACGGCGTGCGGATCGCCCAGCTTTCGGCCGAAACAGATGGCGGCCAGAACGAATACGTTCTTAAACCATTGGGCCGGGCGAATCAGACGGATATAAGCCATACCGACCAACAGTTTAAGGGGTCGCAAAGGTATCGACAAGGGGTATCCATCGATCATTCCGACAGGTGGCTGCGACGGAAACAGCGGGGGCTGTTGGTTTGATTTTCGCTCCGAAGGAACGCCGGTTTGTAACCGCGGGTGAAGCGGCGCGGCCGCGCAGCCGACCAACGCGGAACCCATGGATACAGATCCCGGCTCGTCCTGCTCGCCCCGGCAGGGGCGGAGGAATTTTTGGGACATGCTCTTAACCGCCCGCTGTGCCGAGAATCCTTTCTCGGCACATTCGCTTGCCGTAACAAACATTGTCGGGTAGAGGTTACATGGTTGGGCCCGCTGTGCCGAAAACCCTTTCCCGCTGTGCCGAGAATCCTTTCTCGGCACGTACGTGGATGGTGGCGGCCTCTCATAATACCTGATATGGAGCAGTCCAATGCACATGCCGCATGGCTCACGAGAATATGGAATTCCGGGAAAGACCTTGTTGGTTTTCATCGCGCTGATGGGTTGGTTATGGGTGCCGCTTACGGTAGCAGACCAGTCAAGCCAGGCGGGCAATAGCCCGCCCTACGTCGCTACGAACCATGAGAACCCGTCCTCTACCGACCTCTCTCCTCGGGCGCGGATCAATTTCGACCGGGATTGGCGGTTTTTCCTGGGCGACGTGAAGGACGGCCAGTCGCCGCAATTGGACGATCACGCCTGGCGCGGATTGGATTTGCCTCACGACTGGAGTATCGAACTGGCTCCCTCGAAGGACGAACCCTCCGGCTATTCAGGTGGTTATTACCCTTGCGGTGTCGGCTGGTATCGCAAGAGCTTTCGGTTGCCGGTCGACTGGGCGGGTAAGAATGTCTTCATCGAGTTTGACGGCGTGTTCATGAACTCCGATGTGTATCTCAACGGCCATCACCTCGGGCATCGGACGAATGGTTACATCGGTTTTGAATATGACTTGACCCCGTGGCTGAAGGCCGACGGGGATAACGTGCTCGCCGTTCGGGTGAATAACAAGTCTCAACCGCATGAACGCTGGTATACCGGCAGCGGCATCTATCGGCATGTCTGGCTGACCGCGACGGCGGACCTTTACATAACCCATTGGGGCACCTCGATCACCACGCCGGAAATATCGGAACAGTCGGCCAGGGTGGTCCTCTGTACGCAAATCGCCAACGCCACCGCGCGGGAAAGACGATTCCGTCTCGAAACCGAAATTCTCAACCAGCATGGCAAATCGGTGGCTTTCGTTGGCAGCGAGGTTTCCATTCCCGCGCGGTCGCGCATCCCGGCGGCGTTCGTCGAACATACACAGGAGGTCACGATCGAGCGGCCACGGCTTTGGGGCCTGCGCGATCCGCACCTGTATCGTGCGGTGACCCGATTGGTGGAAGCCGGCGTTGTGCGGGATGTGTATGAAACGACCTTCGGCGTTCGCTCGGTAGAATTCAACGTCGAAAAGGGTTTCGTTTTGAACGGTACGCCCGTCAAGATAAAAGGGGTATGTATCCACCATGACGCGGGTTGCCTCGGGGCGGCGGTGCCGGATCGGGTCTGGGAGCGACGGCTGCAAATTCTCAAGGAGATGGGCTGCAACGCGGTGCGGTTGTCCCACAACCCACATTCGCCGGTCGTGCTCGATCTGTGCGATCGCATGGGGCTGCTCGTCTATAACGAGTGCTTTGACAAGTGGAATCGGTACACCGATCGCGAAACGGGTGAGATCTACTGGGATTTTGTTGAAATCTGGCAACGTGATCTGGGGGATTTTATCCGCCGGGATCGCAACCATCCCTCGGTGGTGATCTGGAGCGTGGGAAACGAGGTGGACCAGCAAACCTTCGACGTACCCGCCGGCGTGCGGATTCTTAAACAACTGGTCGATTACGTCCATCGCGTCGAGCCCACGCGCAAGGTGACTTGCGCCCTGCGCCCCAATCGAATGCAGCGTCAGCAGGATACGCCGCAGGAACCCTCGCTCATGGCCCATTTCATGGACGTGGTGAGCCTTAACTATCAGACGCAGATGCACGGCCTGTACCATCTGCAATATCCGGAAATGATCATCATCGATAGCGAGACGCTTCCGTGGTACGTGAACGACCTGCTCGATCTGAATGTGGGCGAGGACGTTGCCCCGACCCATCATACATTTCTCATGCATGATTACGTCGCCGGGCAGTTCGTGTGGGCGGGCATCGATTACCTGGGCGAGGCCGGTTTGTGGCCGAATCGCGGCTGGGCCAGCGGGCTGATCGACACCTGCGGCTTTCGCAAGCCGGTGTCCTATTACACGCAGAGCCGGTACAGCAACGAGCCGATGGTGTATCTTGCGGTCCTGGATGAATCCGCCTGTGAGCATTTCCGCAAACCGAAATGGGGATGGCCGCCGATGGCGTCGCATTGGAATTGGCCCGAGGGTAAATCGCTCAAGGTGGCCGCGTTCACGAATTGCCCCAACGTCGAATTGTTCATCAACGGGCGATCACAGGGCGAACGGCTGCCGGCGGATTTTGTAAACGGAATCCCGCATTGGCGGTTGCCCTTCGAGCCCGGCTCGATCAAGGTCGTGGGGCGACATGACGGCCGGGTAGTGGCCGAACATGAGGTGATTACCGCCGGCTCGCCGGCCAAGGTCGTGCTGGTTTCGGATCAGCCGAACCTCAAAGCCGATGGCCGGGACGTAGCCCATATCACGGCCATGGTGACCGACGCGGCCGGGAACCGGGTACCCGACGCCGAACATTTGATTACGTTTGATATCGAGGGGCCGGGAAAAATCATCGGCGTGGACAACGGCGATCTCGACAGCCTGGAAAGCTACAAGGCCGTGCAACGTGAAACCCGCCAAGGCCGATGCCTGGCGATCATCCAATCGACGGATGAATCCGGTCAAATCGTATTCAAGGCCAGGTCCGCCGGCCTGAAAGAAGGGGTTGTCACAATCCCAACAGTTGTGCCATAATCATGCGTTATCATTAAAGGAGCAGATCGTGTTGAATCTTATCAGGCGACTACAGGTTTGGAAAGCGGTCTTGCTGGTGCTGGCCTTTGTTATGACCTTCTTTTCAGTTGGAGCTTTGGCCGAAGAAAACACCCCTGCTCAGAAGCAGCCCAACGTATTGGTGCTGATGTGCGATCAGCTCACGGCCTCGGTTTTGAGCTGCTACGGCGGGCCGGTGCCCACGCCGAACATCGACCGGCTGGCCCGCGAAGGGGTGCGCTTCGATGAGGCCTGCTGCCCCACCCCGTTTTGTTCGCCCTCACGGGCCTCCATCGTCACAGGTTTGTATCCCCACGCGCATGGGGTTGTGGTGAATATCGGGACCGCTCCCGGCAAGGGAAAACAAAAATTAGAGGGGTTCACGGATAAGGATGTAACCACGGAGAAATTGCTGAATACGGCCGGTTACGCCACGCATCATTACGGTAAATGGCATCTGTACGGAGAAGCGCTGGTCTACTACACGGATACATACCACCTCGGTCGGGATTACACCCGGGAAATGGCGGATGTGTTTGCCGAGTTGAAGGATACCGACCCGGCCGGTTTGATGCGCTGGTACGGGCAACCCTTGCCCGTTGAGGTTGCTCCACCGCTGAGGGAGGCGGTGGCCGCGCTGGGTGATCGTTGGAAAAATGTACAATTTGCCGAGTTTATAGCCAAGATGGGCCGCCTGAAACTCGCCCCGGAACAATGGTATGATGTCCGGGTCGCCGATCGGACGGTTCGGAGAATACAGGCGGTGAGCGGGCAGGATAAACCTTTCATGATTACCTGCTCCTTTGTCTGGCCGCACGATCCGAACGTGGTTCCCTCGCCGTACTATGAGATGTTCGATCCGGACCAGATCAAACTGCCCGACAACTGGAAGAATCCGGAGCCGCGTTTTGAAAAGGAATGGTCGCGTCGGATTGTCGCGGACCTCGGCGAGCCGGGGTTACGTGAGTTCCTGCGAATCTACTACGCCTCGGTCAAGCTGATTGACGATCAGGTGGGTCGCGTTCTGAAAGAGCTGGATGAGCAGGGCGTGACGGATGATACGATCATTGTTTTTACCGCGGACCACGGCGATATGGTCGGCGGTCATGGGATGGTTTGGAAAAGTACCAGCGCGTTTTTCGATGAAATTGTCCGCGTCCCGCTGTTGATCCGCTATCCCGCACGCTTCAAGCCGCAAAAAAGCGATCTGGCCGTCGATCTGGTCGATCTGATGCCCACGCTGTTGGACCTGACCGGGCAACCGATCCCGGAGCAGATTCAGGGCCAGAGTTTGGTGCCTTTCCTGACCGGCCAACGCGATCCTTCGACAGCGCGTAAATACTCCTTTTCCGAGCGCATCCCCCAGAATCCCACGGGTGCGCGCAAGGTCGAGCCGGGTACCAAGGGTTCTTTCATGATCCGCGGCCAGGGCTGGAAATATGTCCGTTATCCCAACCAGGAGTTTTTGTATCATCTGGCCGAGGATCCCGGCGAAACCCGCAACGTGATCAACGAACCGGCCTGCGCCGCGAAGCGCGCTGAGTTATCCGCCGAATTGGATGCGTGGCTGCAGCGCACCGGCTGGCCCAAGAAGTGACGGCATTGCCGTCTTTGGTAAGGAATATCTCTATGCGCGAGTCGGTGTTCTGTATGCTGACGCTTTGCTTGATGCCCTCTCTTACCTTTGCGAGTCAGGCCGATGTTCCGCAAGTCGAGGAAAAGTCTACCCCGAACGCACGGAAGACATCCACCCAACCGTATGAAGATAATCGCCCGTTCGCTACGAAAAGGATCAACGCCAGGGATCATGGTGTCGTGCTGCGCCATGGCGATGGGCCGAAGCAGTGCGATCTCTACGGTGCCCGCGATGTGTGGTGTTACGAGGCGGACGGCGTTTTTTATATGCACTATGACGCGGCCGGTCCGACGGGTTGGTTGTGTTCTTTGGCGACCAGCAAGGACCTCATCCATTGGGACAAGCAAGGCCCTGTCCTCGACCTCGGTCGGACCGGCGAGATGGACTCGGCCAGTGCTTCCTACGGCATCACCTACTTTGACGGCCAAGTCTGGCACATGTTCTATCTTGGCACGCCCAACGTCACACCGCCGCCTGACCGCGTTCCCTCCTTCCCCTACGTGACGATGAAGGCCAAGAGCCAATCGCCGGCCGGCCCTTGGAAAAAGCAACCTGAGGTTGTGCCGTTCCGACCCCGGCCGAACACCTACTACAGCGCGACCGCCAGCCCCGGCCATATTGTCCGGCAAGAGGGCGAATATTTGCAGTTCTTCAGCGCGAGCATCACGGATGGTAAAAAGATCCTGCGCACGCTTGGAATTGCCCGGACCCGCGACCTCGACAGTACCTGGACGATCGATCCTCAACCGATCGTTCCGCTTGAAGAGCAGGTTGAGAACAGCTCGCTTTATTACGAGCCTGTCAACCGCACCTGGTTTTTATTCACGAACCACATCGGCATCGAGAAAGGCATCGAGTTCACTGACGCCGTCTGGGTCTACTGGAGCAAAGACCTGGAAAAGTGGAACGTGCAAAACAAAGCCGTCGTGCTCGACGGGCGCAACTGCACGTGGTCGAGTAAATGTATCGGCCTGCCGTCCGTGTTGAAGCACGATCGAAAGCTGGCGATTCTCTATGATGCTCCCGGTGGAGAGGGTAACAGCCACATGCATCGTGATGTCGGCCTCGCCTGGCTGGATCTGCCCCTGACACCGCCGGATTGATATGGATTTGTGGTAAAGCAGGGCGGGTTATTGGCTCGCCTCAACGAGTAGTTCATTGGTTTTATGTGTAATGCGAATCTCAAGGAGTCTGATAATGGCAGGTGATAATCAATCCACACGTCGGGATTTTCTGGCTACCTCGGCTAAGGTGGCTACGGCCGGGCTGGCGGGCAGCGCCGGTTGTGCGGCCACGAAAAGCAATATCCCCGTGGCGGGTGTGGCTGCGGCAGCGCCTCGAACGGTTGAAAACGGCCGTACGATTCGCTTGGGTATCGTGGGCATGGGCTATCGTTGTCGGGGATTGTTGAAGGCCACATACGATAAGGATGACTGGCAGATCGTGGCCATTGCCGAACCGAACGAGAGTGCTCTGAATCGATCATTGGAAGAGGTGCGTCAAAACGCACCCCAGCGGCTCAGCCCGAAACTGGATATCTATCACGGGCGGGACGAGTACCGCACGAAATTGCTCAAGCGCGAGGATATCGATGCGGTGATCATCGCTACTCCGCCCTTTATGCACGCGCAAATGTTCCTCGAGGCCTTTGCCGCGGGTAAGCATTTTTACGGCGAGAAGCCGATGTGTTTAACCGTCCGCGATTGCCGGGCGCTCGTGGCCGCCCAGCAAAAACATCCGGAGGTCATCGCCCAGGTCGGATTTCAACGGCGTTGCGATGCGTTGTATACCGAAGGGATCAAGCGGATTCATGACGGCGCGATCGGCAAGCTCTGCGGAGCACGGACCACGTGGAACACTCCCTGGGGTCCCATCGGCCTGCCCGATAGCGACCGCCCCTGGTTCGGCCGTCGCGCCGAGAGCGGCGATTTCATGCTGGAGCAGGCCTGCCATACCTGGGATGTACTTAACTGGGTGACCGGCACATTGCCCATCGCTGCCAGTGGATTCGGACGCAAGGACATTTATCAGGATGTGCATCCCGGCCGGGATGTGACCGATTATTTCTTCGCCCATATCGAATATCCCAACCGGTTCATGGTGACCCACGAACATTGCTGGTTTACTCCCTATCACGACACCTGGCCCGGCTTGAATTACCCCTTTGGTACCAGCCTGGGTCGATTCACCGGTTATTTCGAGCGCGTTCAGGGCACGGAAGGCGGAATAGCCATCCACGAAGGTCTGATTTTCCCGCGCGATGAAAAGAAGGAGGTCATCCGAGTTCCGGGCGAGGTAGGTTACAGCCGCATGAACGGTATCGGTCTGGAAGGTTTTTACACATGTTTGCGTACCGGCGAGCGGCCCAAGGCCGGCGTGCAGATCGGGGCGGATGCGGTCATGGTCGGCCTGCTGGTGCGTAAGGCCGTCGATGAGCAACGCTGGGTGAAAATGGAGGAAATCATCAAGGACGCGTGATTGCGTTATTAAAGAACAGGTATGTATCAATCAAGGCCCGGTCCAGTTGTGTTCCGGGCCTTTTTCATGTGGATGGTGGTGTATGGGCGACTTTTTTTGCAAAATTCACCTGTCAGTATGGCATGATCGGACTTATGCCTGCCACGCTGGCATACGGTCTGGAAGCAGTCAAGCCATTATTCGTATTACTGTAACATTATTATTTACATGAAGATAAAACCAATATCGCGGATTATGATGATCTGGCATCGGCTTTGCTCATGGTCATCCGACGTGGAAGAATCCCTGTCATATACGCAGTGTCCGGGTACAAGTATCCCGGCCGTAAAGCTTTAAGGAGTGTGACGACGATGGCAGTGAAACAATTGGCTTTTGATGAACAAGCCCGTGCAAGTCTGCTGGCTGGCGTGGAAAAGCTGGCTCGGGCGGTCAAGTGTACCCTAGGTCCGCGCGGTCGTAACGCGTTTCTGGACAAGGGTTGGGGATCGCCTAAGGTGACCAAGGACGGCGTGACCGTCGCGGAAGAAGTGGACCTGAAGGACAAGTATGAGCAGATGGGGGCGCTGCTGGTCAAGGAGGCGGCCTCCAAGACCAGCGACGCGGCCGGCGACGGCACCACGACGGCAACGGTCCTGGCCGAGGCGATTTATCGCGAAGGGCTGAAGAACGTGACCGCCGGGGCCGATCCGATGGAATTGTGTCGGGGGATCAAGGCGGCGGTTGACGCCGTCCTCGAGGCCCTGAGCAAGCTGGCCAAGCCGATCAAGGTTTCCAACCGCAGCGACCTGATCAACATCGCGGCGATCTCGGCGAACAACGATCGTGGGATTGGTGAACTGCTGGCCGACTGTTTCGAGAAGGTCGGCAAGGACGGCGTGATTACCGTCGAGGAAGGCAAGAGTTCGGTGACCTATTACGATCTGGTCGAGGGTATGCAATTCGACCGCGGCTATCTCAGCCCGCATTTCATCACCGATCAGGACGCGATGGAAGCCGTTCTGGAGAAAGCCTATGTTCTGATTCACGAGGAGAAGATATCGAACGTCGGCAAGCTGGTGCCTTTGCTGGAGAAGGTGGCCAAGGCGAAGAAGCCGCTGCTGATTATCGCCGAGGACGTGGAGGGCGAGGCCCTGGCCACGCTGGTGGTGAACAAGATGCGGGGGATTTTGGAGGTCTGCGCGGTGAAGGCCCCGGCCTACGGTGACCGGCGCAAGGCGATGTTGCAGGACATCGCGATCCTGACCGGCGGCAAATGCATCACCAAGGACCTGGGTATCGAGCTGGACAAGGTGGCCATCTCTGATCTGGGCATGGCCAAGAAAATCCGCGTGGACAACGACAACACAACGATCATCGAAGGCGCGGGTAACACGAAAGAGATTCAGGCCCGTTGCGAGCAGATTCGCCGCGAACTGGAAATCACGACCAGCGATTACGACCGTGAAAAATTGCAGGAGCGGCTGGCCAAGCTGAGCGGCGGCGTTGCCCAGATCAATGTCGGGGCCGCTACCGAAACGGAATTGAAGGAAAAGAAAAGCCGCATTGAGGACGCTCTCCACGCCACGCGGGCGGCGATCGAAGAAGGGATTGTTCCCGGTGGCGGCGTCGCCTTGGTGCGGTGCTTGGACGCTTTGGACAAGGTCAAGGCCGAAGGTGACCGCAAGACGGGTGTTGAGACGGTGCGAAAAGCACTGACGGCGCCGTTGCGTCAGATCGCCAAGAACGCAGGCAAGGAAGGCGGTGTGGTGTTGGCCAAGGTGATGAGCAAGGAAGGCGCGTTTGGTTATAACGCGGAGACCGATACATTCGGCGACTTGATGAAGGACGGCGTGATTGATCCGGCCAAGGTGGTGCGTACGGCGTTGCAGAACGGCAGCAGCGTGGCCCGGATTTTATTGAGCACCGATTGCATCATCACGGAGAAGCCCAAGGACAAGAAAAACAAGCGCGGCCCCGGCGGTCACGGCGGACCGGACATGGAGGGCATGGGCGGAATGGACGACATGATGTGAGAACGGCGGAGACGTATGGCCGCCGGTGTCGATAGTGGTTCAAGGTATCCATGACGGCCGAGGCGAAATACCGGCCGAAATTCAGGAGATAAAAAAGATGGCCAAGATGAGAATCAAACCGTTGGATGATCGTATTCTCGTGGAACAGGGTGAGGCGGAGGAAAAGACGGCGGGCGGGATCGTGCTGCCGGATACGGCCAAGGAAAAACCGCAGCGCGGCAAGGTGCTGGCGGTCGGCCCGGGCAAGCTGTTGGACAGCGGTGCGCGCGGGCAAATGAGCGTGAAAGTGGGCGACGAGGTGTTTTACGGCAAGTATGCCGGCTCGGACGTGGAAGTGGACGGCAACAAGTACGTGATCCTGAAGGAAAACGACGTTCTGGCGATCATTGATCGCTGAGTGTTGCGGACGGTTAAGTCAAGAAGAATCAAAACGGAACATCGCAGATAGCGAGGAGATATTCGATGCCGAAGCAGATGATGTTTGAGGACCAGGCCCGCCGGGAGATTCTGGAAGGGGTTTCCCAATTGGCGGCGGCGGTAAAGGTCACGCTGGGGCCGACCGGACGCAACGTGTTGCTGCACAAGTCGTTCGGTTCGCCGCGGATGACCAAGGACGGGGTGACGGTGAGCAAGGAGATCGAATTGCCGAACCCGTTCCAGAACATGGGCGCGAAGATGGTCAACGAGGTGGCCAGCAAGACCAGCGACGTGGCCGGCGACGGTACGACCACGGCGACGGTCCTGGCCGAGGCGATTTATCGCGAAGGGCTCAAGAACGTGACCGCGGGGGCCAATCCGATGGCCTTGAAGCGGGGGATCGACATGGCCGTCGAAGCGGCGGTCAAGCATATCATGGAGCAAGCGGTGAAGGTGAAGGGGGAAGACATCGCCAAGGTGGGCACGATCAGCGCCAACGGTGACGAGGAAATCGGCAAGTTGCTGGCCGAGGCCCTTGAAGAGGTCGGTACGGAAGGGATCGTGGAGATCGAGGAAGGCAAGAGCATGACCACCGAAAAGGAGGTGGTCGAGGGTATGCAGTTCGACAAGGGTTATATTTCGCCTTATTTCATGACCGATCCGAGCACGATGGAGTGTGTGCTGGAGGACGCGTATATCCTGATTTTCGAGAAGAAGATATCCAGCCTGCGCGACCTGATTCCATTGCTGGAAAAGGTAGCGGGGACTTCGAAGCCTTTGCTGGTCATCGCCGAGGACGTGGAGGGCGAGGCCCTGGCCGCTTTGGTGGTGAACAAGCTGCGCGGCGTGTTGAACGTGTGCGCGGTCAAGGCTCCGGGTTTCGGTGATCGGCGGAAAAACCTGCTGGGCGATATCGCCGTGCTGACCGGCGGTGAGCTGATCAGCGAAGATGTAGGCCTAAAGCTGGAACACGTGGAACTGGCTCAGTTGGGCCGGGCCAAGAAGATCGTAGTGGACAAGGATTCCTGCACGTTGATCGAGGGGGCGGGCAAGAAGGCCGATTTGACCGCCCGGTGTGAGCAGATTCGCGGCATGATCGAGAAAACCACCAGCGATTACGACCGGGAGAAGCTGCAGGAGCGGCTGGCCAAGCTGACCGGCGGGGTGGCGATCATCCGGGTCGGTGGAGCGACGGAAACAGAGGTCAAGGAACGTAAGGATTTGGTGGACGATGCGTTCCATGCCACGCGGGCGGCGGTCGAGGAGGGCGTTGTCGCCGGCGGCGGCGTGGCTCTGTTGCGGGCGATCGAGGCCGTTGAAAAATCGCGGGAGAAGGCCCGTGGGGAGGAAAAGATCGGTCATGATATCGTGATTCGCGCCCTGCAGGAACCGGCCCGACAGATCATCGACAACTCCGGCCAGGACGGCGCGGTGGTGGTCGCGGAGATCATCGAGCGCGGTGGAAAAATCGGGTACGACGCCCGCAACGGCGAGTTCGTGGATATGTTCAAGGCCGGTATCATCGACCCGGCGAAGGTAACCCGGACGGCGCTGGAAAATGCGGCCAGCGTGGCCGGCCTGATGTTGACCACCGAGGTCAGTGTGACCGACCTGAAAGAGGACAAGGAACCGGTGTCTGGGTCCGTGTGCTAGATTTTGCCGATAAGATAATCGGTAAATAACGGCGGACGGTTCCATCGTGGAGGTTCCCGACGTACAGAACAGACGGAGGGACGGAGAGACTGAGAGATGGAGAGAGGGGGGACCGGTATGCTGACGGCATGTGTGGCTGGATTAAAATCGTGCCCCCCCCGGGTCTCTCTGTCGCTCTTTCCCTCCGTCTCTCCGTCTTTTGCCTCGTCGCCGTCGAGGGTCGTTTGGGAAACGACGGATTTCGATATGCAGGTGTGTCTCCACTAATAGGTAAGTGAGATGCCGGTGGCCGAAAAACGTGATTATTATGAAGTGCTCGGAGTCAGCCGCGAGGCGAGCGCCGAGGAGATCAAGAAAGCCTACCGGCAGGCCGCGCTCAAGTATCATCCCGACCGGAACCGCAACGATCCGGATGCCGAGGCGAAATTCAAGGAGGCGGCCGAGTCCTACGAGGTCCTTTCCGACCCCGAAAAGCGGGCCCGCTACGATCGGTACGGGCACGAGGGCGTGCGGGGGGCGGGAATCCACGATTTTTCCGGGATGGGTGTCGAGGACATCTTCTCGATGTTCAACGACATCTTCGGCGGCGGTATGTTCGGGGGTGGGCGCGGCCGCCGAGGTGGCGGGGGTATCGATCTGCAAATGGAGATCGAACTCACTCTGGAGGAAGTCGCCCGCGACGTGGAAAAAACGATCGAGTTCGACCGCCGGGATTTTTGCGAACACTGCTCGGGCAGCGGGGGAGAGCCGGGTTCGCGCAAGAAAACCTGTGGGACCTGCGGAGGTTACGGTCAGGTCGAGCAGAACACGGGGTTCGGGGCCTTGTTTGGGCGGGTGGTGACGACTTGCCCGACGTGTCGAGGTCGGGGTGAATTGATCGCTATGCCCTGCAAGCGTTGCGGAGGCAGCGGAACCCAGAAGAGGCATCGTGTTCTCAATGTGCATTTTCCGGCGGGTATCCAGGAAGGGCAGGCGGTTCGTGTTTCGGGCGAAGGCGAGCCCAGTGGGCCGGGTGGGCAGCGTGGTGATCTGCATATTTATGTGAGGATTCGGCCGCATCCGTTTTTTGAGCGGCATGGGCAGGATCTGCTGTGTCGTGTGCCGATCTCCTTTGCCCAGGCGGCCTTGGGCGGAAAACTTGAGGTGCCTTCGCTGCACGGGCGGGTGGAAGTGACCATCCCAGCGGGTACGCAACACGGGCAGATGTTCCGGCTGGCCGGCCGCGGGCTGCCCGCCTTACGATCCAAACGTAAGGGCGATGAGATCGTGCAGGTGTGGATCGAGGTGCCCAAGAGACTGAATAAACGACAGGAGCAGTTGTTACGGGAATATGCGGAGACGGAGGACAAGGAAGTCCTTCCGGAATCGAAAGGCTTTTTTGAGAAGCTGACGGAGTTCTTCTCCGGGACCGGTCAGGAAGAGCAGAAGAGGGATGCTTAATCAGCGATGAGCAAGGGCAAGAAAAAAATCGTTATCCCCTCCGAGGAAGAAGTTGCCCAGTTTGGCGGCGAGAGGGAGGCTGCGCCCGCGGATGCGGGCGCACAACCGGACTCCTCCGCCCCGGAGTCAGCCCCGGCCGGCGAGTCCGCGACGGCGGCCGAACCACAGAACCGGGAATTGGAGGAATGGAAGGAAAAATGCCTGCGGGCCAAGGCCGAGTTGCTCAATTATCAGAAGCGCTCACGGAAAGAGCATGAGGAATCGTTACGTTACGCCCATGCGAGTATGGTGCGAGCGTTACTGCCGATCCTCGACGATCTGGAACGGGTGATTGCCCACGGTATGGAGCACAAGGACAGCGCCGAAAGTATTCTGAACGGCATCAGGATGACCCTGGATAATTTCCGCAAGGTATTGGGTGAGCATCATGTCGTTCCCATCGAGGCCCAGGGCCAGACTTTCGATCCACAGGTTCACGAGGCCATGATGCAACGGCCGTCGGACGATTATCCGGTGCCGACCGTTTTGCAGGAGTTGGCGAAGGGGTATAAGCTTCACGAGCGCGTCCTTCGCCCGGCCAAAGTGATCGTGTCCCAGCCAACGCAAACCGGGGAGGCGCAGGCGGAAAGTGAAGCCGCGCCGGCTTCGCCGGTCGACGAGAACTGAATGCGCCGGTTCGGCGCACGAGATATACAGGAGCCAGTTATGCCGACCTATGATTACGAGTGTTCAGATTGCGGGCATCGTTGGGAGTTGTTTCAGTCGATAACGGCCAAGCCGAAACGCAAATGTCCCGAGTGCGGTCGAGGGACTGCCCGGCGCCTGATTGGTAGGGGCGGGGGCATCATTTTCAAGGGGTCGGGCTTCTATCAGACGGATTATCGCAGCGAGAGTTATCGCAAGGCCGCCAAGGCAGAAACCGACTCCTGTACGACCGCCAAGGATAAGGGCAAGGATAAGTCTGCCGAGACCAAGAAGTCCGATTCCAAGAACGTCAGCGCGGCCTAACAGGCATGGAAAGGTTTGCGGCATTTCCGGAATAAGGGTTGATCGTCAAGTTTGGGCTGCCCGAGGGGACGCACGGGCACGGCGGGAATAGAGCGTTCATGCCGGTCATGGAATGTCCAACCTGTGGACGTCGGGTCAAATACATGTCGAAGACGGAGATTCCGTTTCGCCCTTTTTGCAGCCGGCGATGCAAGCTGATCGATCTGCATAAATGGCTGAACGAGGAATATCGGATCAGTGAGGAACTGGTCGTACCGCCGACGGAGCAATGTCCGGCGCAGGACGAGGGTAAGGATGGTTCTCGCTTGTCAGCCGACGAGGTTGATGAATCGGGGGTTTGAGTTCGTTAAATTATCAGGCTGTGGTAGGCGCGGGGTAGTCGGCCTTCAAGGGTAGGGGGGCTTGGGGGGTGTTGCCCCCCATCTCATCCGGCGTATAATACCGTCACATCGAAACAAATGCGGCCTAAGTGTGCAGGACGCGTGCTGTGATCGTGGTATAATATCGAGCGTTGGCTGGTCGGCATGGCCGGGCGACGTTCGACCAGCGGCCGATGGACAACTATCTTTTGCCATGCTGGAGGACCTATCCATGGCGGATCAACCCAATGCAACATCCCCGACGAAGTTTCTGGAAGCGATGTCGTTTGTGAGGATTTTTCGCACGTTCCGGATGGCCATCGCCCCCGGCAAGCTGGGGCTGGCCTTGCTGGGTCTACTGCTGATGGGTTTCAGCGGGTGGCTGTTGGATCTAATCTGGCCGAGCAAGTGCCAGCCGGTCGGCGACGAAATCGCCGCCTATTGGAAAGTTGACAATCTTCATGCTTGGCGCGCGGAACAGAAGGATTTACGCCTTCAGCGTTTGACGGTCATCTATCAGGGACTCGGCCTGAAAACCGAGGATTTGAAGAAAGACCTGGCCGACGACCCGAACGAAGTGATCGACGAGGCCGTCAGAAAGTTGGAAAAGTCCTACGCGGACCGCCAGGAGCGTTTCGAAGATGAAATGAAGGACGTCAAAGGCGAGGCAAAAAAACGCGCGGAGTTGAAGCAGTTGTTCGCCGCGGACGCGCGATCGCTCAACGCCACCTACCAAGAGCTTCAACAGTTGAGAAATCGCGGGATTTTCGAGAGTTTTGTGGGCTATGAACTGGATCTGGTGCATCAATTGATTAACGCGGCCTGTCGGCTGAATTTTCTCGGCGAGTTTGATGAAGCCGTCAGCGGTGTGCGGGCGAGCACGGGCACCGATGTGGTCGGCGTACTGCGGGGTGTGTTGCGGGAATCGCAAAAAGAACCGCGGGCGACGGGGGTCATCCCCTCGTTGATTCTGATGGCCCGGGGCAAGTTGTGGATGGCCACCCAATATCCGTTGTTCTTTCTCTTGTTCATGCTGTGTTGTTTGGTGATCTGGTCCATTCTTGGCGGGGCGATCTGCCGCATGGCGGCCTTGCATTTCGCCCGGGATGAGCGCATCGCCCCGAAGGCGGCGATTGCTTTCGCCGGCCGTAAATTCCTGGCCTTCTTCGCCGCGCCGCTATTGCCGATGTTGATGATCGTGGGAGTGGGGATTTGCCTCCTGCTCGGCGGGCTGGTCGGAGCGATTCCCTATATTGGGGAGTTGTTCGCGGGGATCCTGATGGTTCTCGCCCTGCTGGGCGGGTTCGTGATTGCGCTGGTTTTCATTGGCGTTGCGGCCGGTGGTTCGTTGTTCTGGCCGACGATCGCGACGGAAGGTTCGGACGCTTTTGACGCCATTTCGCGCAGTTACAGTTACGTATACTCCCGGCCCTGGCGAGCGGGATTCTATGCGTTGGTAGCTACGGTTTACGGGGCGATCTGTTTCCTGTTTGCCCGCTTTTTCGTGTTGCTGATGCTCAAGGCCACGCGCTTTTTCGTAGGGATCGGGATGGCCGCCGCCTCGGATCGGCCAGGGACGGGACTGGCCGATGCCTCCAAGCTGGACGCAATGTGGCCGAATCCCACATTCGATAATCTGATGCCCGCTACCCCGGCGTTCGGCCTGGAGGGCTGGGAGGGGGCCGGGGCGGTTTTCATCAATGTGTGGTTGATTCTCACGGTAGGATTATTGCTCGCCTTTCTGGTTTCCTTCTACTATAACGGAGCGACGGTGATCTATTTCCTGCTGCGGCAGAAAGTGGACGCCACGGACCTCGAAGAGGTATTTGAAGACGAGAAGGAAGAGGAGGCCGCCGTTGAGGAAAAAGCCACCATCGGCGAGCCGGCGAAAGCGGCCGAGGCGGGCGGAGCCGCGGGCGAAAAGGGTGAATAATAGGCATATGGATCATTTCGGGGCGGCCGCGAACCTTCTTGGGTGACCGTCTTTTCGGGCGATAGAAGGCATGGTCCGCACGCCGTATGCGATTTTGAGAACAGAACGGCCGGTCCTGCCGGCCGTTTTTATTGTCCGGTTTACGAATCCCGATGGATCGTTTACCTTGGAGTTCGGTTTTGAGGTAGAAGAAGACAGCGACGGAAAAATCACGGATGAGCAATGAATGGGAAATTGTAAGGTCCTCGGGTAAGTGCGCGGTGACCCAACGGGATTTCGCCGAGGGCGAGGCGTATTACGCGGTTTTACTGGAAAGCCCGGCGGGTTTCGAACGGAAGGACATTTCGCTGGAGGCTTGGAGTGGTCCGCCGGAGAATACCTTTTGTTACTGGCGGGCCCGAGTGCCAGTGCGGGACCGCAAACGCTCCGCTTTGGCCGTCGATCAGAATATGCTGGTGCATCTGTTCAACCGTCTGGAGGACGAGGAAAGTCCGCGCAAGCAGCAAATCCGCTTCGTATTGGCCTTGTTGTTGATGCGCAAACGCCGGTTGAAGCTGGATAAAACCATTCAGGAAGGGCCGGAGGAGTACTGGATTCTCCGACTGACCGACGACCAGAGTGAACATCGTGTCTTGAACCCGCGACTGACCCACGAGGAAGTGGATAGGTTGAGCGCCCAATTGACCGCCATCCTCAGCGGCGAGGTCGAGGCGATCGAGTCGCTGGAGGAGCCGGAGCCCGTATCCTCAACCACGGCGATCGACGAGTTGCCGACGGGAGGCGAGGAGGGTTGCCCGCCGGGCGATAAGGACGAGCCAAGCGTCGCCGAATGACGCGGAAACACCCGCTTTATGCTTGATGCGTTTTACCGAGCAGACGGGGGCGGCTGGTGGATGAACGAAAGGAATTCCTGATGCCTCGGGTACGGACCCAATACCAATCGAAGCCGTGCGTAGCGCACCGGCCCGCTCGTTGGTTGTGGTTGGTACCGGTGATGGCGTTGCCCGTGCTCGTCGGCTGTCCACCGGGGAAAAAAACGGGGCATCTTCCGCCGGACCGCGCCTCCTTGTCGGAGGTGATTTCCCGCGTCAACCGGAACAGCGCGGATATGGATTTCATGTTGCGGGCCGGCGGCGTGCGGGCCGTCGGAAAGTATCGCAAGGGCGGCAAGCTCGAGTCCTTCGACGCCGGCGGGACACTTCTGTTTCGCAAGCCGCGCGACCTGTACCTGAAGCTGAGTTACCTGACCGGCGCCATTGAGATCGGCTCGAATGAACAGGAATGGTGGGTATGGAATCAGGTGGATAACCAGTACTGGTGGAGCCGGCACGGCGACATCATCGAGGACAGCGGTCCGATGGGTATCCCTATCCGGGCGGACCATCTGGTGGAGATATTGGGCCTGAGCCACCTGCCGATCGATACCACCGGACCGAACGGTCCGCTCTTTGACGTGCAACCGGATCGTTTTGTGTTGGGTTTCATCGACCGAAATTTCGCGGGACAGCTTTATTACACCAAATGGATCGCGATTGATCGTTACCCGCCCTATCTGATCCGGGAACTTTTCTACTTTCGTCCGAACGGATATCGGGAAATCACCGCTTATCTTTCTGATTACGGGCCCATCGGCGGTACTGGTGATCTGGTGGTCATGGCCCCTCGCAAAATCCGTGTAGAATGGCTGGCCGACGAGAGCTGGTCGGAGTTGACCTTCGGTGAGATGCGGAGGTTTGGCGAGGAACAGGCCCGGAAAGCGGCAAACGCTTATATCCTTGAATCGCCACGGCTGCGTCGTCGATCCGATCTGGGAACGGTGGAGCGGGTTGGATATCCACCGCCGAGCAGTCAACCGGCCACCGCGCCGGTCACCGCGCCAGCCACGGAGCCTTAAATGCCTCGCAGATATTCATTTTTTCTCGCATGGCGCATCATGGGCTTATTCCTGTGTTGTAACGGGGATATTCTTGGCCAGGAAACAGCCCTGCCGCGACCGCCCGACGACTATCAGCTTACGCTGGCCGGTAACGATCGGGTGCTCTGGTTGATGGCGGGCCGTCGCGTCTTGGAGGAGACCGGATCGCCCGACTGGGTCTGGTATCAGCGTCTGGCCTATCAGGATCGGCAAATGAACAAGATGGCCGAAGCCTTGGTGGACGAGCAGGTGGGGCGGGTGCGGCTGGCGACGGTTGTGGGTGAGCGGTTACATGTTTTTTTCGATGACGGCAGCCACTACCGCTACGCCCCCGCCCGGGCGAACCGGGAGCTGCAACTTCCGGACCGGACCCTGCCGATGGCCATAGCGGGTCAGGGCGAGGGTGTGCCGCCTCGGTTGTGGGCGGTGGTCCCGGCGGCGACGGCGGACGAGATCGAACGGGTCTGGCTGGCCGAGCGGGCCGCCGCTCGACGAAGCGATAGAAACTTGGGGTTTAGCCAAAGCCGGCCGGAAACGGAATCGTCCCCGGTGGAGGCCGATCCGCCGGCAGCGCGGGAGCCGGGTAGTTATCACCTGGTATCGTACGCGGAGGGGCAATGGCAGCCGATTTCGATGACCCCCGGAGCTTGCGCGGCCAGCGAACGGTTTTGGTTGGCCTGTCGAGGGGACAATATCCATCTCTTCTGGCAGGTCAAGGCCGGCAATCGCACTATTCACCATGCCGTATATTCTGAGGGGAAGTGGAGACCGGTCAGTACTTTTCATTTGCGGCACCTGCTGGAATCGGCCTGCTGCTTCGTGACCAATACGCAGTTGTATTTTGCCGTTGTCCAACAGGATCCCACCAATGTATCGGCTCGGCTCGTTGAATATTGGGTTTGCTCGTCCGATCCGGAAAACATAGAGCGTGAGACCTGGATAACCCAACCGGCATTGCGGCTCGGCGAACAGGAATTGCGGTTGTCGGCCGGCACGGCGGTTGGTGGGTTTGCCAACCAGTTGGTGATATGTCGATGGGAGGAGGGGGCGCCTCAGATCGGTTACTGGCCGATCACGGGAGGGGCGGGCATACGGGATTTCGCGACGGTACTGGGCACGCGGCGCGAAACGCTCTCACCGCGCAGGCAGAGCTTAAAGGAATTGATTGCCACTATGGCGGTCATGCTCATGCTTCTGTTGATCTGGTGGCGTCGGCAGCAAAGCATCGCCGTACCGATTGAGTTGCCTCCGGGGCTGGGCCTGGCATACCCGCATAAGCGGCTGGCGGCCGCGCTGATCGACATGATACCCGCCGCAGCCGTGGTGTTGGTGCATTGGTGGGCGCCCTTGCATGAATGCTGGCAACAGGTTCAACAATTGAGTCGCGAGGATATTGGCGGGTTGCCGATGTCAAAGGACATTTGGTGGGCGGGGATTTGGTTTCGCGTTTTGTATGCAAGCTATGGCTTGCTGTGTGAGGCCATTCTTAAGGCCACTCCGGGCAAGCTATTGCTGGGTTGTCGGGTGAGTACGGAAACGCTTGAACCTCCTGGCCTCGCTCAAATCGCCATACGAAATATCACCAAGCTGGTCGAATTGGAGCCCACGCTGATTGCGCTGCCCATGTTGATCGTCTTTACGCGCAACCGGCAACGTTTGGGAGACCTGATTGCCCGGACGGTTGTGGTTGAACGGTACTTCGATCAGCCGATGCCCCCGTCCTCATCCGATTCCGAGGATCAAGACGGGGATAGATGAATCGCAATAGGTTACGCACGCTCGCCGGCCAGGATTCGCTCGGCGTGGTCGCGCCGGGCGCGTTTGCGTTCGGAAAGGGCGGCCAGTTCGCGCCAAAGCGGTTTCCATGACCGATCGGATCGCCCGGTTCGTTCGAGGTAAATCTTGAGAAAACGCAGACGGTCGGCCCGGGTCACGCGGCGGCAGTGGTCCAGGCTGATGTTCAGTCGCATGATCGCCCGCAGGACCGCCCGCTCGTCGGCATAACGGCGGCGATGAATGCCGTCCAGATCGACCAGGAAAAGACGCGGCTCGTTTTCGGGTTGCCCGTTCCATTGCACGATGATATTGGGAGCCTTGAAATCGCGGTGGGCAAAGCCGCGCGCGTGCATACGCCGGACGATGGTCACGAGGCCCTCGATGAGCCTGCGTTTGAGCACGCGTTGTTGGGGTACGGTGAGGGCACGCAAGTCCATGGAAAGAACGGTATCCAGATCACGAGCGTTTTCGATGTATTCGGTGATGATGAGACTCTCCCGCGGCAGTCCGAATACGCGCCGTTCGGCATAGGCCAAGGCCCGTGCGGTGGGAATCCGGCGCTGGAGCAGAGCGTGAGCCCGTCGCCAGGTGCGCATGGCGCGCGAGGGGCGGAAGATGTTTAGCAGGAGTTTGAGGCCCGGCACTTCGCGGGAGTACTTGCATACTACGTCGAGGTTGGTTCCGTCAGACAACGGCAGGGCAGCCCGGCGGATCACGGCCGTCGAGGAGATTTTGATGACCCGCCGAACATCGCGGTGGTCGATCAGGTCGGCCGGCTGCTGCAGCCAATGGTGCCATTGTTGCGGCGTGAGGCTGATTTCAGACGCCCGCGAGCCGGGGACGGCGTGCTTGGCGCTAAGAAAAACGTGGGCCCGCCAGCCGCCGTCGAGTTTGAGGCGGGCAAAATAAGGGCCGCTGCGCAGGCAGCGCCGATCGCGCTTGGCGTACAGGGCGTTGGCGTGTGCTTCCGTGGCTTGGGCAATGTGCCGGATCAGTTCGCGGCGGTCGAGGCTAAGCGGAAATCCGTGGGCGTTTTCGTCTTCCATAACTTGACGCCAGTGCAGATAGCGATCGAGAAAACGCAAACGATCGGTGCGTTGGCCCCAGATATCGAACCAATGGTTGAATGTCGCCAGATTGTGGACCACGCGGGCCACGTCGACTTTCCGGCCGAGGCGTATGTTGTGCAGATCGACGAACAAGGCACGGTACTGGCCGTCGCCAAGCGGCTCGACGAGGATG
>CAYNYK010000001.1:215259-236406 GCA_964401335.1 uncultured Planctomycetales bacterium | reverse complement strand
TATTTTAAAAAGAGTTACCAACACGAAACTCGCGAACCGAAAACGGCACTAGCAACCCAAGGGGTGCGTTGTAAACCGTTTTTTCCAGGAATGCCCGTAATCCGTGCGTATCTTCATGCGGATCGATTCGCTTGCGATATTTGACTTCGATGGGAATTCGACGGGTACCAACCGTAAGCACAAAATCGACTTCCGGTTCGATTTGCCGAGTAGGAAAATGGGCGATATCCAGATTAGGTATACAAGCCAGGAAATAACCCAGAATACTTTCCGCCAAATGGCCGGCGAGGTCGGCCAAATGAGGATTATGGGTCAGCCCCGCGGGATCCAAAGGGACCACTTCCTGCAACCAACTGGCCCGCAAGGCATGATCGCATAAGCAAATTTTCGCTTGTGATTTTTTTCGCTTGAGCCGCATTTCCAACGGTTGAATCAAGCGAATAAGCATTGTCCCGTCCAAGAAACGCAGATACGTCAGAACCCGATTCCAACCGATGTTGCCGGCAAGCGCCTGCTGTAGTTCAGGAACAAAGGCCGATGGGCCTGGTACTTGTCCGGCATAACGACAACAAAGCCGGAATACTTCCTCCAGCAGTTTTTCATCGCGCTTCAAACCGCGCTGCCCCATTCTCAAATCGTGTTGTATAGCCCGCTTGATAACCGTTTCATTGAGATAGTCGGCCAGTTCCTCCCAAGCCGTCTGATGTTTTTCATGGGCAATAGGATAAGCCCCACGCTCGGAAAAAGCGGTAAAGGATTGCCAACGCCTTTCACTTTCTTGCTGGCCGTGCCGAACGGCATCTTTCCAGAAATCGACCGAAGCAAGTGAATCAAGGCCGTTATCAGACCAGTAAGGTGTCGTTGTTCCTCCAAAACGCAATTCGGAAATTTCCCTCAAGAGCAGAGGCCCTAAGTCAATAGTACTAATGCGTCCAGCCAGGCTGTCTCGACCCGCCTCGATACGTAAGGACGAGCTTCCCGTCAACAGAACACGGACCGCATGATTATCCACCAGAACCTTGATCTGTGGTGCCCAGGATTTGAGATTCTGCACCTCGTCGAGAAAGATAAATACCGGTGTCCCCTCGCGGGCGGCGATGTTAAGCGTTGCCTTTAGGATTTCCTTTTCATACCAGCGAACAATAGCCAACACCGGTTCATCAAGGCCTTTATAGGTGGGGAGCTCGTCGAAGGGGATGTACATGATCCGTTGAGCGGATACACCCTCGGCCAATAAGGCCTCCATAATCTGTCGCAATAAGACGGTTTTCCCCACCCGGCGAGGTCCGCGAAGAACGGTTGCGGGGGCGATACCATTCACTAACAAATGCTTTAATCGTCTAAAAATGCATCTGTGGAAAGATGGCACGGGTGGTCCCGGTAACTGCCGCCACCATGGATTAATGGAACGGAGGTTCTCGGATAACTCCGGGGGAAGTTGTCCGAAAAGAGGATTTTGTTCAAGTGGATTTTGTTGCCGGGTCATTCCTTCTCCACTTGGATAATAATCCTGGCGGTAGCATGAACTCCTGCTCAAACCCTTATGTTAACCGACATTCAGCTTGTCGGCCAGATATTCGCATACGCGGGATTTGTCGATACGCTCCTGTGCCCCCGTATCGCGGTCGCGAACGGTGACCGTGCCGTCCTCCTTGGTCTGGCCGTCGATGGTGAAGCAGAACGGCGTGCCGGCCTCGTCCATGCGGGCGTAGCGTTTGCCGATGGACTGCTTGGCGTCGTATTGCACCGGCCAGCGTTTGCGAATGTCGCGATAAATCGGCTCGGCGATTTCCGGCAGACCGTCCTTGGCCACCAGAGGAAAGACGGCCGCCTTGATCGGGGCCAGCCGCGGGTGGAAACGCATCAGTTCCGGGCTCGGCCGCGATTCGTCCACGGTGTAGGCTTCGCATATCACCGCCAGGGTAGCCCGATCCGCGCCGGCCGACGGCTCGATCACGTGCGGAGTGAAACGCTCCTTACGCTCGTCATCGAAATAGGTGAGGTCTTTGCCGCTGCCCTTCCATTTCGGCTTGCCGTCCGGGCCGAGATCGGGCACCAGCCGGCCGTCCTTGTTGACCAGCTTGCCTTCCATGTGGCTGCGTAGATCGAAATCGCCGCGATGAGCCACGCCCTCCAACTCGCCGAAGTCACCGTCGGCCAGGAAGGGAAAGGCGTATTCAATATCGCTCGTGCCGCAACTGTAATGCGAAAGTTCCTCCTTATCGTGTTCGCGCAAACGGAGCTTGGCGCTTTTCAGGCCGAGGCTGGTGT
Source organism: uncultured Planctomycetales bacterium (assembly GCA_964401335.1). Lineage (GTDB taxonomy): Bacteria > Planctomycetota > Phycisphaerae > UBA1845 > PWPN01 > JAAYCU01. Next base: position 234,135 of record CAYNYK010000001.1, on the reverse strand, counting down.
ACCAGTTGAAACGCACGTCACGCCAGAACTCGTACCACCGGTTCGATTCGCTCGGATGACAGAAGAACTCGATCTCCATCTGCTCAAACTCTCGCGAACGGAAGGTGAAGTTACGCGGCGTAATCTCGTTGCGGAAACTCTTGCCTATCTGGGCGATACCGAAGGGCAACTTGACGCGGCTGGTATCCATGACGTTCTTGAAATTGACAAAAATCCCCTGGGCGGTTTCCGGGCGAAGAAATACTCTGTTATCTTCATCTTTGACCGGCCCGGCATGGCTCTCCAACATAAGGTTGAAATCACGCGGCTCGGTAAGGTCTCCACCACAATTTGGACAAGGTGTAACAAGCCCAGTCTGCGCTTTCTGTTCCGTGGCCACATATTGCAGAAGAGTCGTTACGCCAAGCTGCATTTCAGGATTGTTCCCAAGTTCCTCGGCCAACCACGACATGGTTACTTCGGTGTTGCGAACCAAAGCAAGGCCGGGGGCAAGCTTTCGACCTTTTGTCTTGGCCCAACCCATTGCGGCACCACTATTGAACTTAATCAATTGTGGAACTGGAGCTTGGCTGCAGGAAGCTTCCACCAACGACAAAACCCAGGGGGCATCCTTCAACTGCTCCCAAACGTGATCCGCACGGAAAAGTTTTTTGCACTGTCGGCAGGTTTGCATTTTGTCGCTGAACAGATCGTAATGCCCCGAGCATTTCCAGACCTGCGGGTGCATGATGATCGAGCAGTCGATGCCGACCATCTGGAACTCGACGCCGCCGGGACCGAGCGGCGGGTTACGCACCATGTCCAGCCACCAGGCGTCCTTAAGATTACGTTTCAGCTCGACGCCGAGCGGTCCATAATCCCAGAAGCCGTTGATCCCGCCGTAAATTTCGCTGCTTTGAAAAACGAAGCCGCGGCGCTTGCACAAGGCGACGATGCGTTCCATGACGTTGCCGGTCAAATTGGCCATATCGATCAATCCCTTCAAAACAAACGTTTCCAACCGCCCTGGTTGAACAAAAGCTGGCATTATAGCAGTATAAACCCTCCGACCCAAATGGGTGCATCCGAAGTTCAGGGGCAGGGTGGCATGGACAGGCCCTGGTCACGCCGCAGCGGGACAGGGGTCTGCCCGTGCTTTTAAGACCGCGGAGCAGATCATGAATATTCCCAAGTAAAACGGAATTCCCTGTGCCAGCTTTCGTCGGATGCACCCAACCCAAATCCTTGACCGGGTTGACCCCATCCGCTCACCGGCCTACGCTTATGAATCAAATGTTGAGGATATCGCCGTCGATTCAACCCAAAACAAGTCGTGGCATCGAAATGTGACTTATCGCCGGCCGAGAAAACGTTAATAAACTGCACGGATCGTTATTAGAGAGGATTCATCAGATGGACCATTCATGTTCGCGAAGGGATCTGCTGCTACGCACAGGGGCCGGAGTCGCGGGGGCGGGCGTGTTCCCTTGCTTGTCCGCCAACGCGGCGTCAATCTGCTGCTGAACGTGCTGCCGGACAAAGATGGCCTCATCCCCGACGCCTACACGGCAACCCTTATGTGCCTTCGCCAGGCCGCCGGCCTGTGCAGCGTATCCTTTACCAGCCCGAAGCGCGAGCAAGGGTTTTTACCAGCCCGAAGCAGTTTACCCGCCTGGGCGGGCGAGCAAGGGATGAGGGCGGGAAACGCCTTGCATTAATGGATGGATTCGATGGGGAGAAACGGCGACGGAGGTAAGACGGTAATATGAAGTCTCGACTTGTAGGAATAACCGAAGGCATGTCTCCATGAGCGGCTCGCGCGAAAGATTCTTCAAAACCGTCCGGCACGAGCGGCCGGACCGCGTACCCCTGGACTTGTGGGCTCGGCCGGAAGTGTACCGGAGCCTGCGGGAATACCTGCACACGCCCGACGTGGAAACGGCCTTGGGAATCGACTTCGCTCGCGTGGCGATACCGGAATATATACCGGCCTTCGCCCAAAAAGCCGAAAAGCCCCGCGGCGGCGACTGGCCGGGCGCGGACGGATCTTACATCTGGCATGACGACAGAACTTTTGAAAATGCCTGGGGCGTTATTCATCGCGTGGGCCAGGACGGCAAATTGATCGAGTGGGTGCGTGGCCCTCTGGTCGATACGCCAGATGTAGACTCGTATTCCTTTCCTGTGCCCTCCTTTGCCGTCGGCGCGCCCGAGCTGGCCCTCAGCGTGCAACGGTTGAAAGACGCGGATCGGGTCGTACTCGCGGAAGTGGTCATGCCTTTCAAGCGGGCCTGGCAGATGCGCGGTATGGAAAATCTTTTATGCGACATGCTCGTAAACAGGGAATTTGTCGAACAGCTATACGATCGTATCTACGAATTTGAAACCGCCCGGGCCGTTCGCGGGGCCGAGGCCGGCGTGGATTGCCTTACCGTCATCGGCGATATCGCGATGGCAGACCGCCTGCTCTTCAACCCGGCGCTGTTTCGCGAACTCGATATCCCCAGAATGAGGGCCCTGATCCAAAAGGCGCGCCGCGTGAAGCCGGATATTCTGATGTTTTATCATTCGGATGGCGATATCTCCGCCGTGATGGACGATCTGATCGGCGTCGGTTTCGATATCATCAATCCCATCCAGCCGGAATGCATGGACCCCGACGAGGTGAAACAACGATGGGGCCGGGCGATTACCATGTGGGGCACCATCAGCATTCGGACCACCTTACCCCGGGGGACGCCGGAATCGGTGCGTACGGAAGTACGCGAACGAATCCGCCGTTGCGGCCACGACGGCGGATTGGTGATCTGCCCGTCAAACGATATCATGTATGACACGCCGGTGGAAAACATCATCGCCATGTACGAGGCCGCCGCCGAGTATGCATGGGACGAGTAGCGGGTACCTACGGGCTATTCCAATAATCCGATCTGGAGAAATGATGAAAACCAAAACCTCTTACTTCGCATCGATCCTTGTTTGCCTGGTTCTGACGACCCTCGCGGCCGAGGTCTGGGCGAACAAGCCCGTGACCATCATCGCGAATCCCGGGCCCTTCGCATCGATCGAACAAGCCTCCATCGCCGAGGAAAAGGTCAACTTCTGGGACGGAAACTTCTCCGACGACGACGCCTGCACCGAATGTTTCGCCGCCATTGAGCTCCGCAAATTTCTGGCGACCTGCCTGCACATCGAAGACCTCGACAAAATCGCCCTCCTTGCCGGCGAGACGTTACCGGATTCCGGTGATGTTTTTGTACTCGGCAGCCGCCGGTCAAACCGGTTGGTTGCAGCGCTGCTCGAACGGGCCGGGGCAAAATGCGAACTCACGACCGACGAGTCGTACCGGATTTTCGCCTACCCGGATGGTCAACGCACGATCTGCGTCATTGAAGGCAAAAGTCGCGTCGGCACGTTGTATGGCACGTACGACTATCTCACCCGCCTCGGTATGAGATTCTACGGCCTCGGCGAGGTCGGTACGGTCTATCCCAAAGAAAAAGTCAAACTCATCGAACAACTCGATGTGGCCGAGAATCCGGCGTTCCTGATCCGCGGCTTCTTCGCCTGGCACGACCGCGGCAATGAGGATTTCTTTCTGTGGATGGCCAGAAACCGCATGAACCTGTGGACGGCGGCCGAGAAGGAGATTCCATACCTGAAAAAGCTCGGCCTGCAATTGACCATTGGTGCCCACGACGTGCAGCCGAATTTCCTCGACCCGTCGGCGGAGTACCCCTACAACAGCGCCTTGATCGAGGGCGATGAACACAAACCCGCCGATCCCTATACTCCGTCCATCGAAAGCAAGGGCGACACGAACGGCGACGGTAAGCTCACCTATTTCGAGGCCCACCCGGAGTGGTACGGCCTGCGCGACGGACAGCGTATCGATGATGTCACCGGTTGGGGCGAGAAGCGAAACAACTTCTGCACCACGAACGACGACGCCGTGACCGAGCTGGCCAAAAATTTTACGCAAGGATTGATCGACGGCGCGTGGCGTTACGCCGATATCATCAACTTCTGGATGGTCGACGGCGGTCAGGGTAAATGGTGTCAGTGCGAGAAATGCAAGGGAATTGGATGCACCGACCGCTTGTTGTCTTTGATCTACCGAGTGAACAAACACATGCAAAAGGCCCGGGCCGAGGGGCGACTAACCCGTTGCGTGCATATCAATACCCTGGCGTATGACGATACAGTTAAGCCGCCTTCCCTGCCCCTGCCGGATGATTTTGATTACGTGAATTGTTCGGTAGCCATCTATCCGGGCGGACGCTGCTACGTCCATACCCTTGACGATCCCAACTGTAAAACATTCAACCGGCAGTTCGCCGATCTGATTCGCCGCTGGGCTGCTCGGGAAAACTATCGAGGGGACTTGTGGATCGGCGAATATTACAATGTCAGCCTCTTCTCGTCGCTGCCCATTTTATATACGCGGACCATGCAACACGACGTTCAATGGTATCAGTCCCAGACGGCCAGAGGGGTGCACTATATGCACACACCGACCGTCGATTGGGGGACATGGACGCTGAACCAGTGTCTGTTTGCCGCCCTCCTGTGGGATCCGGACATCAACGTGAATACGTTGCTGGATGAATACTTTCGCGGCTACTATCCGACGACAGCCCAGCCGACCCGCGCGTTTTATAACCATCTTGAGGATGCCTATTGCAACCTTAAGGCGATCACGCAATGGCTGGCTCACTATGTGACGCACGCCGAGCCGGGCAAACCCATCCTCCCACAAAAGCACCTGCGTTACGAGCCGGAGCACGGCGATCCGATCGATGAGGCCCCTTCTCTTCTCGAAATGGTGGATTCCATTCACCTCGCCCGCCAGAAGCTTGATCTCGCTCTGTCTGAATGCACGGATGCCACTGAACGCACCCGGCTGCTGGCCGACCAGGCGCGCTTCGCGTATGGCGAGGCGATGATGATGTTCTATTACCATATCACGAGGACGCGCATGTTCGAGCTGCTAGACAATGAGGCCGCCGCGCGAGAGGAGTTCGCCAACGTCGAAAACCAGGCCCAACGTCTGGCCAAGGTGGGACCGAACATTACGGAATCGTATATCGGCCAGGCCAGAAACGGATTGAACGCCAGCCATCGTCTGGTAACAGTATACCGCGATCTCCGCAAGAAATACGCCCCACCGCCGGATACGTCGCCCTCATCCAAATAAATGGGACCGTAGGGCAGAGGGGTGGTGCGCACGAAAATTTCGGGTACGATCCATGATGATTACGATCATTTTGATTTTCGCGCTCTGCGGCCAGGTGCCGACGCAAACCGCTACCGTGACCGCCCCGTCAATGAATGATAATCCATTAGCGAGCAGGCCTGCGTCGACCGAGAGCGGACAGACCGTTTCACTTTTTTCCTCTACCCCGCTGAAATCGGCCGAATTATGGCTCGTTGCTAGACTCCGCCCTGGAGAGCGGGTCTCCGTGGTAAAACCTGATGAATAATCCAAGCTAGTGACCTTGGGCCGGAAGTCGCTGGTGGTGATGCGTGCCATGCTCCGGTCGGGTAGGCCTTTCGAGGCGGATCGCCTCGCCGGCGTGGCGGCGAAATAGAACGAAACCTGCTTCTTCCCCCCCCAGAAAGCACCGGGGTTGCCCTTTGTGAGCACCGGTTGCTCTCTTGTGGAAGGGGTGGCGTATCCGAATCGCGTGGGGGGAGAATTGTGTAGGTCAAGGAAACGGGATTAAAACGGTAGAGCCATCACCCACGATAAAAAGGTAGTGAAGTTGGCTCAACGGATACAGGATTCCCGCTGTTCATTCGTCATTATTGTTAAGTAAAGTGTTTTAAGGTGTTCCGGGAATGTAAATGTTGCATTAATAATACATTATACGTCCCCATCCTTGACACGCGGATGGAGGCAGGGCATAGTGGCCGCACTACGTTGGGTTCCAGGAATCATGCGCGAAAATGAGGCGAAACCATGGCGATGGATGTCAAACAGATCGGTGAATTGGTGGCCCGGGAGAGTGCCCCGGTCCGGGCGGTGATCGACGAGGTGGGCAAAGTCATTGTGGGCCAGCGGTATATGGTCGAGCGATTGGTCATCGGCCTGCTGGCCAACGGGCATGTACTGCTCGAAGGCGTGCCCGGACTGGCCAAGTCATTGACCGTAACCACCTTGGGGCGGACGATACAGGCCAAGGCCCATCGTTTGCAGTTTACGCCGGACCTGCTGCCGGCCGACCTGATCGGCACGCAGATTTATAACCAGCGGACGGGCGAGTTCACCGTGCGCAAGGGGCCGATCTTCGCCAACATCATTCTGGCCGACGAGATCAACCGGGCCCCGGCCAAGGTACAGTCCGCCCTGCTCGAGGCCATGCAGGAACGGCAGGTGTCCATCGGCGATATGACCTATCCGCTGGAAGAGCCGTTCCTCGTCCTGGCCACGCAGAACCCTCTGGAGCAGGAAGGAACCTACCCCCTACCGGAAGCCCAGGTCGACCGCTTCCTGCTCAAACTCAAGATCGACTATCCCAACAAGGAGGAGGAGCGGCGGATCGTCGATCGCATGGCGTTCACCAAAACGGACGGCCAGGTTCAGGCCATCCTTAAACCGGAGGACATTCTGCGTCTGCGCGGGGTCGTCGATGAGATTTACGTGGACGACAAGATTCGCGATTACATCATCGAACTGGTTTTCGCGACCCGGGATCCGGCCGCCCACGGCCTGAAGGATTTGGCTAACCTCATCGAATACGGCGCGTCGCCGCGGGCCTCGATCGCCCTCACTCTGGCGGCCAAGGCCCACGCTTTCATGCAGGGCCGCGGCTACGTCACCCCGCAGGATGTCAAGAGCATCGGCCTGGACGTGCTGCGGCACCGGGTGATCCTCAGCTACGAGGCCGAGGCCGAGGAAATGGGGCCAGAAGACGTGTTGAAGAAGGTATTCGACCATACGCGCGTACCGTAGCGAGTGTGTATCGCCCGCATGGCATCGTGAGGGGGAGAGGGGGCGATGAGGAGAGAGGGAGAATCGGGAACAAGTATCAGAACGTTACCATACTGTTCTCTCCCCCTCACCCCCTCCTCTTGTCTCCCCCTCGTTTATTAAACGGGGCTATTTTATTGAGATCCGCTGATGGCCGCTGACCAGCGCGAAAACGACCGAACGCGAGAATTGCTCCGCAAGGTGCGGCGGATCCACGTGCGCGCGGAGCGGCTGGTCAACGACGTGGTGCTCGGCGAATACCGGTCGGTATTCAAGGGCCGGGGGATGGAGTTCGACGAGGTGCGCGAATACGTACCGGGCGACGACGTGCGGACCATCGATTGGAACGTGACCGCCCGGACGGGGTTCGCCCACGTCAAGCGCTACATCGAGGAGCGGGAGATGACCGCCGTACTACTGGTGGATCTCTCGTTGTCCGGCCGGTTCGGCAGCACGCACCAGTTGAAAATCGACCTGGCCACCGAAATCAGCGCGGTCCTGGCCTTTTCCGCGATCAAGAATAACGACAAGATCGGCCTGCTGATTTTCACCGATCATGTGGAAATGTACATCCCGGCCAAGAAAGGCCAGCGGCACGTGCTCCGGGTCATCCGGGAACTCATCAACTTTCGGCCTACGCACGGCGGGACCAATGTGGCCGGGGCCCTTGAGTTTCTGAACAAGGTGTTGAAGCGTAAAGCGGTGGTCTTTCTGGTCTCCGACTTCATCGATACGGAATTCGAGCACGACCTGGCCTTGACCAAGGGGCGGCACGATCTGATCCCGGTGCATATTTCCGACCCGCGGGAAAGCGCCCTGCCGGATGTCGGGCTGATCGAGTTGGAGGACGCGGAGACCGGCCAACGCATTCTGGTGGACACCCATCGCCGGCGAATACGCGACGAATTTGCCCGGGTAGGCCGCGGCACGCAGCAGGAACTATCCGGCATGTTGCGCTCGCTGGGCATGGACGCCATCGAGGTATCCACCGACCGGCCTTACATGAAGGATCTGTTGACCTTCTTCCGCCGCCGAGAGCGACGAATGAAGCACTGATCCGCCGCGGGTAATGGTGGCTGGCTGATCTGCGGCATAATTGTTGGATTGCCCGTGGTCAAATGAGTGGGAGAGTGGGAGAGTGGGAGAGTGGGAGACTGGGAGACACGGAGATAAAAACGGCAGGGAGATATTCAATCACAAGCCGGTATTATTCCAAGGCCGGTTTTCTCCCCTTCCCCCCTTCTCCTTGTCTCCCCCTCTTGGTTGTTTTGGGTATGAACATGACCGGACGTTGATGACTGAGGATTCATTATGGCTCAAGAACTAAAATTCGATCTGCCCGCCCCTAAGCCCGCGAAAAGCGGCGGGGCGGCGGTATGGGTAATCGCCGCTCTGCTGATCGGTGTCGTCGCGGGATTGGCTCTGCGATCCGGCGGCGTTTGCGGTGTGGGACGTACCTGTCCGATAGCAAATTCGAGCGCCGGCGGGCTGATGAATGCAGAGGAACTGTCCGCGTTGGCCGAAACGCTGGAACGCAATCAGGTTTACGGCCAAGCGGCGAAGACCTGGCAGCAGGTGGCCGAAGCCAATCCCCCTCAGGGTCAGGCCAAGGCGGACATGCTGTTCCGCATCGGCAAGAACCTCAGCCTGGCCGGCGATCATGAGGCCGCCCTGGCGTATCTATTTGCCGCCGAAACCGCCGACGAACAGGGCATCCGCAAAGCCTCGATCAACAAACTGGTACTCGAAGGGCTTTCCGCCCTGGGCAAGGAAGATGCTCGAGCCTATCAGGCCCGGCGGCGGACCAGCCTGGAACCGGATGCGGATAAGGAAAAATATCCGGTGGTCGCGGAGATCGGGGGTGAGCGAATTACCGAGCAGGATCTCCAGGCATTCGCCCGACGCATGGTGACCGACCGGATGAGTATGCAAAAATCGTTCATGTCCCCGGAAGAGTTCGCCAAGGCGGTGGACCAACAACTGGCCCAGTTCAAAACGCCCGAAGGCCGCAAGCAATTACTCCAGATTTACATCAGCCAGGAATTGCTCTACCGCGAGGCACTGGCCGGAAAAATGGAAGAAAACGCCGACGTCCGGCAAAAGCTCCTCGAGGCCCGACGAAGCGTACTGACCTCCGCGTTTCTCGACGACTATCTCGCCAAGAATATCCAGATCGGCGATACCGACATCCAGAACGCTTACGAGGCCCACAAGGCCGATTATGTGGAGCCGGAGTCCGTCAAAGTCGAGGCCATCGTCGTCGATGATGAGAAAAAGCGGGACGAAGTGGACGCGGCCCTGGCGGCCGGCGGCGATTTCGCCACCTTGCGGGCAAGTCATTCGACCCTGAAGGTCTCGGAGGATGCGCCGGACGTTTTCGACCACTGGCTGACACGTGAGGGCCGCGTACCGATGGTGACCGAGAACAATGCGGCCATGGCTCATCTTTTTGCCCTGCAAAAGGGCGAGGTCAGCAGCAAATGGTTCGCCGCGCAGGGCGGCAAGTTCATTCGATTTCGATTGGCGGATCGACGAGCGGAGCGACAGCTCCCCTTGGACGAGTGCCGCCGGCGCGTCGAACGCGATCTGCGCGAACGCAAACAAAAGGACGTGCTGGATCAACTGCAGCAGGCCCTACAGAAAAAGTTCCAGGTGGTGATCCATCAGTCGGAGGAAACGAAAAAGTAACGGCCGAAGCAAGGTTTTTTGGGGTGAGCTTCGCCTCTTTCGGCACACCGTGTTTCGGGTTAGTGGGTTTTTCGGATAGCCATGCGTTGTTGTACGCTGATTATGTTAAGAGTGCATCCTAAAACCGGTGTGGCACCGGCGTCTCGCCGGTGCTTGTCGGCCCGGTGGGGCCGACGCTGTAGGGTTTTAGGATGCATTCTAAGCGGCTTGTTTCTTCTAGGCTGCGTTAGCGCTTGTGACCGGAGCCGGTCGAAAGACGTTACGCCCGAAGCGGGCGATCTAAAGCCGCTGGCCGTGTGCAAAACGTTCGGGACCGCCCCGGTGAAGTTTACCGTGGAATTGTCGGCGGACTCGATCACGACGGCCGATACGCTTGTCTGCCGACTGAGCCTGGACCTGGGCGACGAGTTCGAGGCTGAGTTTCCCGATCTGCTCTTCGGCGAGGACGTGCCGGGGCTGTTCTGCACGGATGTGCGGGAGCGGGAGATCCAACAACCAGGCGGTCGGCGGCTGATCCGTACGTACGAGCTGGAACCGGAATACGCCGGCACCTTGGAACTTCCGGCCTTGGAGATTTATTACCATCGGCGGGAGGAGGTCAAGGAATCTCTCCTGACGACCGAGCCGCTTTCGATCACCGTGCAAGATACGCCGATTACCGCCGACGATCTGGACTTGAAACCCATGCGCGGCTTGATGACCGTCGAGCGTATCGAGGAGCAGACGCGGCGGATATGGCCTTATGTATTGGCGGGCATCGGCGGGGCCATCCTGCTGGTGCTGTTGGTCGTGTATTGGCTTCGCCGGCCACGCAAGCTGCCGCCCCCTCCGCCGCCGCATGAAATCGCCCTGGAAGCGTTGCGTCGGCTGGTGGAACGCCGATTGGTGGAACAAGGTCAGATCGAGGCGTTTTTCGTGGAGATTACGGGCATTGTCCGCGAATACATCGAAAACGCTTTCGGCCTCAAGGCGCCCGAACAGACCACGGAGGAATTTCTCGCCCATATCGGCGAATCACCGGTGGTCAGCCGTCATCGGGCGGCCTTGGAACCGTTCCTGACCGCCGCCGACGAGGTGAAATTCGCCCGCTTGACACCGGAGCCGGCCTTGATTCAACGGACGTTTGACACCGCCAGGGATTTCGTGATGCAAACGTCCAATCGTGAGGGAGCACCACGATCGTGAACGGGCATTTCGACAATCCGCACGCCTTCTGGCTGTTGCTGCTGATTCCGCCCTACCTTTGGTGGGCGCGACGGCGCGTGACCACGGTGGCGATCCGCTACCCGTCGATTCGTAACCTTGCCCGGCTGCCGAAAAGTTTTCGCCAGCGGATGCGTTGGCTGATGCCGGCCCTGCGTGCGGTGGCTTTGGCCCTGCTCGTCGTGGTGCTGGCCCGCCCGACACGGAGCATCGAAAGCCAGGAGATGCCCAGCCAGGGAATCGCTATCGCGATGCTCGTGGACCGTTCAGGCAGCATGGGCGATCCGCGCAGCAAGCTGATGTACGACGGCCGCCTGCAACTGCGCTTTGACGTGGCCGCCGACGTGCTCAAACGATTCATCATCGGCGACAAACGGGATTTGAAGGGCCGGCCGAACGACCAGATCGGCCTGTTCACCTTCGCGACCTATCCGCGAACGGATTACCCCTTCGGACTGGACCATGATGCCCTTGTCGGGTTGATCAAAAATATGGCCCCTGAGGCGCCGTTCCTGGATGCTTACGGCCGCCCCACCAACGATGAAAAAGAGGCGGCGATCGTGTCCGACGAATTCGGCCGCCGACGTTATCGGGAAAATCCGCTGCAATATACATCGTTGCGCAGCGCGCTGGAGTACGCCGCCCAAAAGCTTATTTTATTCGAAGAGGACCTCAAGCGGCCTAACGAAGGACTGCGCACCTATCAGCTCAAGAGCAAGGTGATCGTCATGCTGACCGACGGCCTGGAAACGGTGGCCGAGGGCAGCAGCCTCGAAAACATCATAAAAATGCTTAAGGAAGCCGGTATCAAGGTTTATTACATTCAGATTCTGGCCAAGGAGCGCTATCGCGAGCGACCGGATGGCACGGTCGAGGTCGTCCCGCAGCAAGGCGGGCTGTTCGGCGCGGTTTTCACCAGCCCGGAAACCGCGAAAATCAACAAAGCCATCGATGAGGCCCGCCAGATCGCCCGCCAAACCGGCGGCCAACATTACCTCACCACGTCCGGAGACCAGTTAAAGGAAGTATACGAGAAAATCGACGCTCTGGAGCGTTCGGAAATCGGCGGCCGCACCGTATTGGCTCGGGAGGAGCGGTATGGCAAGTTTTTGCAGGCTGCCCTGGCTTTGTTGATCATCGAAATACTTTTGGGGTTGACCCTATTCAGGAGATCGCCTTAGTCGTGACCGGTGACTTTTTCAATCTGCATTCTCCGCAATCGCTGCAATGGCTTTGGCTATTGTTACCTCTGGCGCTTCTGTTCGCGTATGACCTGCGTCGGCGGCAACGGGTGCTCCGCGTGTTCGTGGAGCAATCGCTGCTGGATGATGTAAGCCCGCGGCGGTCCGTCGGCCGCCCGATCGTCAAATTCGCCGTCCTGCTGGCGGGTCTGGCCATTCTGATTTTTGCCCTCGCCCGGCCACGCTGGGACCCACGGGAGATCGAGTTGGCCCAACAGGGCCAGAATATCCTTTTCTGCCTCGACGTTTCCAACAGTATGCGGGCGCGCGACGTGGACCCCTCGCGACTGGAGGCGGGCAAGGCGGCCATCCGCTCGCTGGTCAGTGTGCTGCCGGCGGGCAACCAGGTAGGCCTGCTGGCTTATGCGGGCACGTCGGAACTCAAATGCCCGCTGACTCCGAACTATACGCATTTCCTCTCCGTATTGGAGCGCGTGGAATACAACAGCGTGGACCAGGGCGGTACAAACCTCGGCGATGCGATCGACAAGGCCACCCGGCAGGTTTTCGGATTGCGTGAACCTGCCGGAAAACGCGATCCGGAAGACAAACAACCGGCCGCCGGCCAGACGGTCATGCAGGACGAACGCCAGGAACCGCAGGATAGCCATAACGTGCTGATCATTTTGACGGACGGCGAAAGTCATGAGGGTTTCGCCAAGGAAATGGCGATGGAAGCACACCGGCGCAGCGTAGGGATTTATATCATCGGGCTGGGCACCACGACCGGAGCGCCGATCCCGATTGAAATTGACGGTCAAATGACCACGTTGAAATACAAAGGGCAGGAGGTCATCACCAAACTCGAGGATGATACCTTGCGGAAAATTCTCGAGGCCATCCCTTACCGATCCGGTTACGTAGCCTCGGGCTCGGCCAACGTCGACCTGGTCGACATCTATCGACGCCGGATTCTTCCTCAGCAAGGGACCCAGGAGAAGAAATTCCGCTACACCATCTGGCAGGAAAAGTTTCAATTGTTCGTAGGCCTGGGCATGGCCCTCGTGGTCTTGTCCACCCTCATCAACGAGCAGCGTCCCCTCCGTACGGCGGAGGTGAAACGATGATCCACTCACCTCAAAACACGAAAGGCATCCGTCACGCCTCCCAGTCCGCAGCGCCAGCAAGGATCCACCAACCCGAAGCGCAAGCAAGGGTCCACCAGCCCGCAGCGCCAGCAAGGGTCCACCAGCCCGCAGCGCCAGCAAGGGTCCACCAGCCCGAAGCGCAAGCGAGGGTTCCCCGCACATGCAACCACCCCCTCGCCTCACTGATTCACGTCATCCTCCTGGCTCTTCTTCTGACCGCCGGGGCAACCTCCACGCTGGCCGTATCCAATCGCGACCTCCTGCTCGATGCCCAGGACCATTACAAGCAATCCCATTTCGAGCAGGCCCTCAAACTCTACCAACAGGCCGACGCACAAGGCGACGGAGACGCTGCCATCGACTACAACATTGGGCTATGCCACCTTCGACTGGGCGACGGCGAAAATGCCGTGCGGCAATTCGAGGCGGTCGCCAGCAATGCAACGGCACCGGCGTCCCTGCGGGTGGACGCTTTCTACAACATCGGCCATGTGCGGGCGACCGCCGCCCGCAAACGTCTGGAGGAAACACTGGCCCCCGCCACTCAACCCGCGGAGCAACAGACCAAGGACCAGGCCCGGATAAGCAAATTACAGGCCGTCGCCGACGAACTGCTCCGCGCCATCGGCGCTTTTCGCCAGGCGCGAGACCTTCAACCCGACGAGGAGATCGAGCATAACATCCGCGCCGCCCGTATCCTTCGCCGCAATGTCCTGGGGCTGCTGAATAAGGAGCAGGAGGAAAAAGAAAAAAAGGACATGCTCGACGACCCTGGTCGTTATCTGGCGCAATTGATTACCGAACAGGATGCCCAGGTCGGACTCAGCCGCTATATGCTTATGGTTCCAGTGGCCGATCCCCTTGAGGAACGCCAGACCCGACGCTCAACCGTGCGGCTGCAACGCAAGACGATGGAGAAAACGAATAACTTCGCGGACCAACTGGCCCAATTTAAGGAAAAGGTAGCCCAGTCCGCACCGGCGAGCACCCAACCGGCCGAAGAAACCCCGCGCGAAAAAATATACAAAGCCATCGCTTCGGAACTCAAGAAATCCGTCGATGTTCAGCGCGACGCCTGCGCATTCTTCCTCGACGGCGAGCGCAAACCGGGCTATGACCAACAGAAAATGGCCGCGGAGCAAATGAAAAAGGCCGCCCGGCTGTTTCCGGTCGAACCGGCCAGGGCATTAGCCGAGATGCGGACGAAGCTGACCGCCCTGCGGGCGGAGGTGGAGAAAATCGAGGCGCCATCGGACTGGCTGCAGGATCCGCTGATCGGCCGGGCGAAATTACCCGACAACGTTTCCTGGGACTCGAAAGATACGGCCTTATACACCCATCAGCAGGATTTCGGCCCGGCGATCGCGAAACTGATCGGGCAATGTCAGTATTTCGCCACCACTACCCAGCCGGCGGACACGGGGCAAATGACCGAAGAGCAGAAACAAATTTTCGATCCCGAACTCAACGCCAAACTGGTCGAAATCCTGAAGGATGTTCCGGCCATGCAGGATCGCGCTCTGACCGCGATCGAACAACAAAATAAGACCAAGACCCTGGCGGAACAACAGAGCATCATCGAGGCAATCGAAAAAGCCCTCGCCCTGTTTCCAAAGTCGATTGAGGAGCGGTTGAGCGAATTGGTCCTGCGGCAACACCAGTTGAACGAGCAGACCAAAGCCGAGGCCGCCGGCAAAAAAGCCGACGACGAATCTGGCGGCACCCTCGGCGACAAATTGCGCAGATGGGCCGCCGAGTTGAAAACCAGGGTCTTGCGTAAAACGCCCGCCTCCGTCGTCGGTCAGATCAAGGAACAGCAGCAACTGATCGAGAAGGAAACGGTCGCCGTCCACGAGGAAATCAAGAAACAGATTCCCACCGGCCAGACCCCGACCGGCGCGCAACAACCCCAGGAAAAGGTTCAAGCCTACATCGAGGCCGGTAAGCATCTGGACCAGGCCGACTTTGAGATGTTGTCAGCCATGGAGAGTCTGGACCGGGCGATCGTGGAAAACTCGCGGAAGCGGCTGGAGGCCGAAGGCCCCGTGCAAACCGCACAGGGCAAGGCCCTGGAGGAATTGCTCAAGGCATTGTTCGCTCTGCAACCGCCGGAGCAGCAACCGCAACAGCAGGAGCAGCAAAACCAGGACCAACAGCAACAACAGACGCAGCCGCCAAAACAGGACATGCGTCGCTCCGTCGAACAAATGGACCGTCAGCGCGAGGAGGCCGAACGTCAACTTTATCAGCCGAAACCGCGTACGGACCTGAAAGACTGGTAACAGTCTCGATCCGTTAGTATAAATTGAGAGAACTATGCCATTCCCGCCCGTCATAAACGCTATCGAGGCCTCAAGCCGACGTCGGCGTATGCGCGCGAGCGGATGGTTCGCGTTGTGGGTCATGGCTTTGACCGGTCCGGCTCGGGCGGCCGAGATGTTCGCCCAGTTGGATCGCGAGCGGATGTATCTCGGCACGCAGATTCGGCTGGTGGTCGAGGTCCACGATGCCGCTTCGACCGCCTGGCCGTCCGTACCCGCCATCGAGGGCCTGAATATTCAACGACCTGGAACGCCGAGTATCATCCGCAATCTGTTCAGCAAACAGATCATTCGGCGTTACGAATTCCTGGTCACACCGCAGGCGGCGGGGAAATTCACTATTCCGGAAATTACTTTTGCCAACAACGGCACGACCCTCAAACGCGGGCCGCTAACGCTCGAAGTTATCGAGGCCCCCTTGAAGTTCCTCGCGGGGCAGATCGATCCGCCACAGGTGTTGCCCAACGAAACGGTGGAAATGAAACTCCAGTTTCAAGGATATCGGCCGGGGGTAACGCCGACGATCCCACCGATCATGGGTCTGGATATCCGCTCAGTAGGCGAACCACGGATGCTCGTCACCCGAACGGAGGGGCTGCCCGTCACCGAGTTCACCTACCGTATCAGCGCCACCCAACTTGGCGAACATGTGATCACGGGAATCATGTTCGACGGCGTATCCGCCGAGCCCTTGCGACTCACTGTCACCCCCTTCGTGGTCAAGGGCGTACAGGTCCAGGACAACTCCCTGGTCGTCGGCGGGCAGAGTATGATTCACATTCTTATTCGCGGGCTGTCGGACTCGACCGCCCTGAAAGTCGTCGCTCCGCCCGGCCTGAGCGTCGCTCCTTCACCGGCGCGCGTTCGCCAGCCCGACCAGGAAACCCTTTTTTCTTTCGAGGTAACCGCCCGCGAACCGGGCAACCCCACCATCGATACGCTTGAATTGCCTGACGGTACGAAAATCAGATTGCCCGAGCCGATCACCTTTAGCGTCCGGCAAAGCGGCGAGGGCGGCATTCTGGCCTGCCGGGGAAAACCAAGGAGCGAGGAAACCGTGGTGGGGGAACCCTTTCTTGTCGATTTCGAGGTTTTCTATCGCGGCGATTTTCGCGGGGCGGCCATCGATCTACGGTCGGCCGATTTCGCCAACCTCGGACACATCAAGGTCGAACCCGTCGAGGCTTTATCCTACCCCGACTGGACCGGGCAGCGCATTGAGGTCAGCATCCTTCACCAAAATCGCGAGGGCCGCACCATTGCCCTGGTCGGTAACGGCGAACTCAACGGCCAAAAAGAGCAGATGTTGCGGTTCGCCTTGAAGATCACGCCGCTGGCCGCCGGGGAATTGTCCCTTGACGGTGTAAATGTCATCGTGGCCTTACAGATCACCGAACAGCGGCGGACGGCCATGTCCTTTTTCTCGAGCACTTCGACCCAACAATACGACCGCAAGGCCGAGGTCCCCCCCCATCGGGTGCTCGATCCGCCGGGCGTGGCCGCCCCCGCCGGGTATCGCGGAGCGGTGGGCGCATCCTTGGCTTTCTCCACGGCGCTGGACCGGACCACGGCGGCGGCCATGTCCCCTTTGACCTTGACCCTGACCATCACCGGTGATTCGGTGGGCAAGAATTTTCAGCCGCCCTTGCTGGCCGATCTGCCTGAATTGACCCGTGACTTCGACGTGTCTCCCACCATCAGTGGCGGCGAGGTCAAGGACCAAACGATTACCTTCACGCAGATCATTCGCCCGCGCAGCGAGAAGGTAAAACAAGTACCCCCCCTGCCGTTGGTATTCTACAACTACCAGAAGAAGAAATACGAAACGGTCTACAGCCTGCCGATCCCCCTCGAGGTTACGCCGGGCGGACTGGTCGGGGCCGAAGCCATGGCCGTGTCCACCGTGACCCAAGCGCCAATCCAAACCAGACCGGATGCGGCCACGTCCGGTGCGGATGTTTTAGTCGGGGCTAATTATGCCGAGTTGGGGCAAGTGGTCACAACCCGCCCGCTGGCTCCGGAAACCGTTTTGATGATCCTGGTCGCCGGCCCGGCGGCGATCGTTCTCGCCTGGACGGCTCGACAGGTTTACCGAAAGTCACGACCGGGAGCCGAGGCCCGTCGCCGACGCAAGGAGCTGTTCAAAGCTCTGGAACGAATCGATACGTGCACGGATGTCTACGGGCAATTGACCCGGATATTTCAGGAATATCTGAGGTTGCGTTTCGGCCTTCCGGCGGGCGAACCATCACCTCATCTGGTGGTCGAAAAACTGAAGGGATTACCGGAGGCCGAACAACTGGCCCGACAAACACGTGAATTGCTGGATGTGTTCGACGCCGGACGGTTTGCGACCGATCCGCTCGAAACGTCGCAAAGAAACGATCTCGTGGAACGGACCCGCCAACTGATGCGGGCATTGGAAGAGGCATGAAACCGGCGGTGATTCCATTAGTGTTGACGTTGCTTGCGTCCCTCGCGACGGCCGAACCGCTCGGCCCGGAGGAACACTTCACCCGTGCTCAGGCCGTCTTCGACGAGGGATTGCGCCTGCGAGAGGCTGACGGCCCCGACGCTCTAACCGCCCGGCAAAAATTCCATGAATCCGCGATCCAATTCGCCGCCCTGGCCGAGCGCGGTGTGCAGAGCTCGAACCTGTTCGTCAACACGGGCAACGCTTACCACTTCGCCGGAGATAACCCGCGCGCCTTGTTGTGGTATCTGCGGGCGGCCCGCCTGAGCCATGTAAACGAAATTCGCAACGGCATCGCCTCGCTTCGCCACGCCTGTCACGCCGAGCTTTGGCCCGCCGAGCGCGGTTCCATCCGCCGAGCCCTTATGTTCTGGCACTATGACCTGCCTACGATCACCAAGCAGCGCCTTCTGTTGGGATGCTATCCGCTGGGTTGCCTCATGCTGCTGGCTGCTTTGGGCTTGAAGTGGAAACGGATACTGATTCGCCTCGGTCTCGGACTATGCATCATCGGAGCGGTCCTGGGAATCTCCGATCTGGTCAAAAGCTGGGCGCCGGATCCGCCTCGGGCGGTCGTCGTGGAACCGACCCGCGGTTACGCCGGCGACGGCACGGGTTACTCCGTCGTGATGGAGAAGGTCCAAGCCGGTCAGGAAATCCGCGTGCTCGAAAAACGCAACAACTGGATCAAGGCGGCCTTTCCCGCCGGCAACACCTGCTGGTTGACCGCCGATGCCGTTCAACAAGTTGAGTTGGGCGGTTAAAACAGGGCCAAGACCCGTTCAGGTGTGATTTTACCGACGATCATCGGGGTTTCGATGACCTGGGCCTGCAATTCATTTTGGATGGCTCGGGCACCGGCAACGACCGCCTCTTCCATATGCTCAAACGGGTCAGTTTCAACCGGCGG
>CAYNYK010000001.1:173243-215249 GCA_964401335.1 uncultured Planctomycetales bacterium | reverse complement strand
GGATCCATGCACTCCGCCCGCCATTGCTTGTTCCGGTAAACCAGCTGCACGGATACGGGTTTACGGATGGCCAGCCCGTTACCAACCTGCTCCACTTCAACGGTGAGATTGACGCGACAATCCATGACGACGCACGCTCCTCCTGGCGAAATCCTCGCCGCTCTGATACCTGCCATCGGTTAATTAATCCCCCGACGCGCGATAAAAAACGCCCAACCCGATAGTGAACTTGTCGCAACCACCCATTGTCTGATAAAAAGCCGGAACAGACATTTTATCTATCACTTAAACCAAACTCCGTGCTCTCCGTGACCTCGGTGGTAAATAATCCGGGCTATCGGACGTTGCTGCGTATTCCCCTCTACCATGCAATCCAAACTAAGGCCGCCCTGCCGTCCGGTCGATGCAACGCCTGGGCAGGTAATTTTTTTACCGCGCCTGATGAACGGCGTTTGTGTATGGGACGCGATATCGGGGCGGTATAAAGAGCAGGGATAGACTCATGGACCATGTCGTTCTGGATCTGCTGAAACGCACGACGGCCATTCCTTCCATGCCGCAGGTGGCCGTCCGTTTTTTGGAAATCGTCCAGCAACCGGATTTTGACTTTGACGAGATCGTCGAGATTTTTTCGACGGATCCCGGCTCCACCAGCGACATTCTGCGTCTGGCCAACTCGCCGCTGTTCGGCGTGACCCGGCGGATCACCTCGCTACATCATGCCCTGATTCTGTTGGGGATCAAGCGGGTGCGCACCCTGGTATTGGGCCGTTACATCGTGGACAGCATCGACCGGAAAATTGTCGCCGGTCTGGATACTGCCTACTATTGGAGACGCTCGATCAATACCGCCGTCCTTTCGGCCCGGCTCGCGGATGTTCTCGATCCCCGGCACCGCGAGGAGGCGTTCATCGCCGGCCTGCTCGCGGATATCGGCGTGGTCATCCTAAACGAAGTCCTGCACGACAAATACCTCCCGCTCCTGGAACAGTATCGGCCCGGCGGACAAACCCATTTGGCCGCCATGGAGACGGAACAGATCGGTATTCATCACGGACAGGCTTCGGCCTTGGTGCTCGAACATTGGCAGTTGCCCGAAATCGTTTGCGAAACCGTCCGCTGGCACCCGCACCCCGTCAAGGAGATTCAGGACCGGCCTCTCGCTCGGCTGGTCGCGGCCGCCGATCAGATCGCCAAATACCTCTGCGAAAGTCCGGAACACCTCGACAAGGTCGCCATGGATTGTGCCTGGCTCATGCATGAACTTCAACTGGAAACGTCCCTACTGGCCCAAGCTCTCCCCGATAGCCAAATCCGCATCAAGGAATTCGCCGATCTGTTGCGTCTCGATATCATTGACTCGGGTATCTATGACTTGCTGGCCCAGCAATTGAGTCAAAAACTGCTCGAAATTGACAAGGCTCCCATGCCCAAGGGCGAGGAAATATACGGCCATACCTCATCCGGCGATGGCGACCTGTCCCAGATTATTGACACTGTTTTTTCGGGGAGCCGGCAAGACCCGGAGACGTAAATCAGCAAAGTCCATGTTCCATGCCGACGAAGCCGGCCTGCGCCCAGCCGGGCCTCCGTGGCGAAACATCGGACGTATGACGTTCGGGTTTATACTTCCGCTTCGGCCTGTTCCTCCGGCTGCATGTCACCCCAACCGGTCGTTTCGAGGAAACCTTCCAGCTTGCGGGCCCGAACGGGATGCTGCAACTTACGGATGGCCTTGGCCTCGACCTGCCGCACGCGCTCGCGGGTGACCTTGAAAATCTTGCCCACCTCCTCCAGCGTGTAGGTGTAGCCGTCACCGATCCCGTAACGCAGCTTGAGGATCTCCCGCTCGCGGTAAGTCAGGGTCTTGAGCACTTCCTCGATACGGTCCTTGAGCATCTCGTTACCGGCGGATTGCACCGGGCAGTCGGCGGAGTCGTCTTCGAGGAAATCGCCGAAATACGAATCCTCGCTTTCACCCACCGGCCGATCCAGGGAGATCGGGTGGCGGCTGATCTTCATTACCCGCCGCGCTTCGCTCACCGGCATGCGGGCCCGTTTGGCGATCTCCTCGATGGTCGGCTCGCGACCCATTTCCTGCAACAACTGCTTGGAAATGTTGCGCAAGCGACTCATCGTCTCGATCATATGCACGGGGATGCGAATCGTGCGGGCATGGTCGGCGATCGCGCGGGTGATCGCCTGTCGAATCCACCATGTGGCGTAGGTGCTGAACTTGTAACCGCGGCGGTATTCGTATTTGTCCACCGCCCGCATGAGGCCGGTGTTACCCTCCTGAATGATGTCCAGAAAACTCAATCCGCGGTTGCGGTATTTCTTGGCGATAGACACCACCAGGCGCAGGTTGCCGCCGGACAGCTTGCGCTTGGCGTCCTCATACTCGGCAAACACTCGCTCCATACGCTCCAGACGCTTGCTCAGGGCCTCGACCGGTTCGAGCACCAAGGACTCCAGACCGGCGTATTCATCTTCCATGGCGGCCAGATCGTCGGCGTTTGTCCCGGTCCGGGTTTTCTCCCTTTCCAGGCGGTTCTTCAGGTCCACCATCTTACGACAAACGGACTTGAGCTTGCGCATCAGGGGGATGATCCGACTGGTGCGCAGGGAAAGTTCCTCGAGGAGTTTGGCGACCTTGCGGCGGCGCTGATTCATGGTCCGCACGAGGGCCAACCGGGCGGCGGCGGACATCCGCGTCGTGGTCAGCTTCTGGTAATCCGCCTGGTTCAGGTCCATCAACTTGCGAACGGTGGCCAGGTTTTCCGGAAGCAGCTTGGTAATCGTGTTCTTGGCCATCGCCTCGGAAGTCGAAATCTTCATCGTCCGATCAAAGGGGAGCCGTCCGTCGGCCACCTGCTGGAGGATATCTACCGCCTGGGCAATGCAGTAATCGCTTTCCAGCACCTGCTGACGGAAGGCCATACGGGTCAGCTCGATTTTCTTGGCCAGGGCGATTTCCTGCGCACGAGTCAACAACGGTATCTCCCCCATCTGGGTGAGATACATCCGTACCGGATCGTCGATCCGTCGCGAACCGCTGTCGTCGATAAGAATCTCCCCTTCCAATTTCTCCTTCAGATCCTCGTCGTCTTTCTCCACCGCCAGCGGCGGCTTTTTGGCCGGGGTCTCTGTGATCGTGAAGCGGTCCAACTGCTGAAGCACCCCCCGCTCACGCTCAATACCCAACCGGTCGGCCTCCGCCTCGTCAATCATCTCCGTCCCGCTCTCCTGGAGGCTGATCATGACCATCTCAAGCTTGTCCGGGTTGATGGCCTCGTCCGGAAGGGTCTCGTTCAACTCTTCCCAAGTCAGATAGTTGTATTTGCGGGTTTTCGCGCGATCGAGCAACAAGCTGATCGCTTCCTGAACCGGATCCTTCTTGGTCGTTTCGCTCGTCAACATCCTACGTGGTCTCCATCCATACGTCGCGTGGCCCGCGGGCGGTCGCTCCATCTACCGCGAAGAATCCTCCTCCTCCAAACAGGCCTATCCGCAACGTCCACTCGAACCTTAAAATCGGCCGGAATACGCCTCCCCCGGCCAAGTTATCGTTTACTGCACATATTTACGCCTCGCCCGCATGGGGGAAAAATGGGTCAAACGGGCGGCGGCGGATAAGGCCGCCAGCCGATCGTCCTCACCCTCGGGTACGGGCTTTTCCCTGTCGGTTCCCTGGACTTTTCGACGTTGGTCGCGTATCTCCTCGGCCAACATCGCCGTCCGGCGCGCCTCGGCGCAGGACCGGACACAAGAAATGGCCCCCTCGATTACCGCGGCGTAGTTCCCACGACGCTCGCCGCGCATCTGCAAATCCGTAATCAGCCGACCAAAATGCTCCTCTTCGAATCGGCCGATCAATGCATCCAATCGCCATGGCTCATCCGATTCCACCAAGGCGGCCCATTCCGTGAAAACCGCCCGCAAAGCCGGGTCTCGCATCGCCGCGGGATTCAATACCTCCTTCACCCGCGGATAGTATGAGGCATCGTTCAACAGCACCTCGACGATCTGTTGATACGCGCGCTGCTCGGCGTTCAACGAATCGTCGGTGGACGGCCCCGGCACCGGTATTCCGGATACGGAAGAGGCCACCGGCGTCAACCGGGCCCCCGCCTGCCGAGTCATGCGCTGCACTTGGCGGTACAGATCCTCTACCGGGATCGACAAAACTTTACTCAACTGGCCGAGGATCAACCCCTTCTGGATCGGATCGATCGCCCCGCGGGCTACCCAACCGGAAACCTCCTGTAAATAGGCTTCAATGGCATTTCGTCGGCCGGTCCCCGTGGTGTCCCCCGAAAAACTATTCAACAACTGCCTCCACTTGAATTCTAGCGCGGCAACCCCTTGATTCAACACCGATTCAAAACCTATTTTGCCGGCCGATAATAAGTAGTCACAAGGGTCTTTGCCTTCTGGAACACGGGTGACGGCCACTTCCAGCCCGCTGGCCAGCGTCACCGAAAGGGCGGAGTCGGCCGCCCGCTGACCGGCCGAGTCGCTGTCGAAAAGCAGTATCACCCGCTCCACGAAGCGACGCAGCAAGCGGGCGTGCCCCTCCGTCATGGCCGTCCCCAATGTAGCCACCGTCTCGGTGAAACCAAACTGGTGGGCCATGATACAGTCCGTATAACCCTCCACGACGATAACTCGTTTTTTCTCGGTAATCGCTGTTCGGGCGCGGTCCATCCCGAATAAGTTCGCGCTCTTGTCAAACAGGACGGTAGCCGGCGTGTTCAGGTATTTCGCCGGATCATCCCCCAACGTCCGCCCGCCGAAACCGATCACCCGTCCGTTCACGTCGCTGATTGGAAACATCAACCGGTTGCGGAACGTGTCGTAATAACCGCCGTTCGGACGGGCCTTGATCAAACCAGCGGCCAACAGCCATTGAATATCGATCTTCGCCTGTTGGGCCTGACGCAATAAAGAATCAAAACTGTCAACAGCCAAACCTAGCCCGAAAGCCTTGACCGATTCCTCGGAAATCCCCCGCCCTTGCACATACCTCCGGGCACCTTCACCAGCCGGATCATGGTAATTCCGCTGGTAAATGGATTTCGCCCATTCATTGACGCGGATCAGCTCATTTTTTCCAGGCCCATCGCCCACTAGGCCGGTTCGCTCCTGTTCAAGCGATATACCCGCACGGTCGGCCAATAACCGGCGGGCCTCGGGAAAATCAACCCGCTCCTTAAGCTGGATAAACTTGAAAACGTCCCCCCCCGCCCCACATCCGAAACACTTAAAAATCTGCTTGGTCACATTCACATTGAAAGAGGGCGTTTTTTCCTCGTGGAAAGGGCACAGGCCTTTGTAATTGTCGCCCGCGCGCTTCAAGGCCACGTAGTTTCCTACGACATCCACGATATTTACGGCGTCACGAATACGCCTTGTTAGTATTTCACGGTCAAATGATGACAATTTAACCCTCTTTGGTGCCCCAGTGAACAATCCGTAAAATTTATCGCAAATTCGCCTAAGATAAGATTTGACAGTTGTTTACGTCAAAAAAACGATCTCCAAACCGCTCTTTTCGCTCTCAGGTAAGTCCGTTAAATATAGCACGGGTTTTGGCCTGAGGCAAATGAACTTATGATTTTATCTAACAATCATTTATGTCGCATTTACACCATGCAAAACGCGTGCCGTGAAGCTTGGGTGGCTGTTATTTTTCTCTCCGACCTCAAGGTAAATTGTTATCGGAAAGAAGCATATACCTGCCATGAATGAAAATCGGGAAGTGGAAATATAAAAAAGTCCCCGCTGATGACGAGGACAAAAAAAACCCACCTCTTGGCCTTTATGTGGCAAAGAAAACCAACACATCCAAGGTTATTGCATTTATTGCGGGGATAATCGAATGTTGATTAGCGCCGCCGGCTGCGGAAGCAGTCGCCACAGTATACAGGCCGCCCATTAGTCGGCTTGAACGGAACCGTGGTCGTGGCTCCACACTCGGCACAAACCGCCTCGAACGACTCGCGAGGCCGACGCTGACCGTAACCGCCACCACCGCCGCCGCCGCCACCCGAACCGTGGCCACGACCACCACCGGTCTGGGCTTTCCGCTTGTCGCGGCAGGCGCGGCAACGCTTGGGCTCATTGGCGAAACCACGCTCGGCGTAGCGGGATTGATCCTCCGCTGAGTGGACGAATTCCGCGCCACAATCCACGCAGGTAATCATTTTGTCTTCAAACGACATACAAGGACTCCAATTGGGAAACAGGCTAACTTTTAGCCCATGAATCAGGACCGCCGGCGAGTTTTCCGGTGCGGAAGGGGGAGGGTCGAGAAGTTGACGGTCCTGCATTTAGGAGGATCGGCCAGTGCTCCTGCGTCTGGCCCTTCTGGCCCGGTTAACCCGCTGATACAGGGCGACGGATCCACCCGTCGCCACTAACCATATTATCGTAAAAATTTGCCGGGTCAACTGGATAATCTTGACCGCTATAGATTTCCTGAAACAAATCGATGGGTGGATAGAGCAAGCTGAGAGTTGATGACAAGGATTTTATCGGGCATATTTTATTCAATATTGACAAAATATCTCCATTCGAGCAAAGTCGGTCTTGTATCGGCGATTCATTGAAGTTGCAGGTGTTACACCCAACCGGTACCCTTGTGGGAGAAACCAATACGCAGACCCGCTCTGCCCTCTTTGTGTGGTAAATATATGCTCTCATTAGCCGGTGTAGTTGTTTTTGTATTCGCCCCCATCTTTCTTGGCGGGCTGCTACTCTGGCGATTTCCCAGATATCGTCACTTCCGAATACGTTCACTGGTTTTCTACACCGTGGTCATGTTGCTGCTGATCGGGGGCGCGATGGCTTTCGTGGCGTGGATCGCGACGGCCAAGGTCGTTATCCGTGAGATATTCATTGTCTTCTGGTTTACGGTTTCTTGTCGGCTGGCCTGGGAATTATGGGCACAGACCGTGGGACGCATGGGGCAACGCTGGGTTCGCTGGGCTCGTTGGCGGCGTCGAAAAGGAATTCGCTCGCCGTTCATGATTCGACTTATTCCTGTCGGTCGGGTGTGCCTGACGCTGCTGATTTTTATTCCCGCTTTTTTGAGCGTGGTCCTCACCCATCGCTGCAAATTCACCGACGATCAGGATCCATTCAGCGTTTTCATTATGCCTTTCGAGACGGTGCGCATTCCCACGTCCGACGGGTTAACACTTGACGCATGGTACATCCCTGAAGACGGGGCCGACCGCACCATCATCATCTGCCACGGCGCCGGGGCCAACAAAGGCAACTTTATCTGGTTCCTCGGCCCGCTGGCCCACAAGGGATACAACGTGGTGTTCTTCGATTTTCGCGCCCATGGCGGCAGCGACGGGCGGACGCTGACCTACGGCCTGCGGGAGTGGCGGGACGTGCTGGCCGTCGTCGATTGGCTGAAGGCGGAACACCCCAAGGAATCGCAGAAGATCGTGGGCCTGGGATCGTCGCTGGGTTCGATGGCCCTAGCTTTGGCCGCCGTCCGGGATGAGCGGATCGACGCGGTCATTCTCGACAGCCCTTTCCGCTCGCCGTACACGCTAGCGCATCATCATGCCAAGCGGGTACCCATCATCGGTCCTTTGTATGCGAATATCGTCCTGGCCATGATGAGCGCGCAGACCGGTACGAATTTTTTCGCCTCTGCGGCCGATGAGGCCGTGCCTCGGCTTGGCAATCGGCCGGTGATGTTTGTGCATGGAGATGAGGATCGCGGCATGCCGGCGGAACACGCGCAGCATTTGTACAATCTGGCCGTCGGCCCCGGCCCGCACAGCAACATCATCACCACCGCACCCGAGGAATACGCCCGCCGCATGCTTTCATTTCTCGACGAGCAGTGGCCACGACCTACGGCCACAAGGCCGTAAGCACAACAGACCGTTTAGCGCGTAATGTAATCGGACTCCCCATATCCAATCCCGACGGGATTGCATCCATCAGACCAAGGTCGCGGCGCTGCCGCTACCTTGGAAACCAGATTTGCTTGCGATGGAATGAGTTACACCAATCAAACGCCCGGGGATCAAAATCGGTCACCACGCCGGCAGCGGGCCGAGGATTTCCTCGACGACATCCTTGAGCGTAATCAGGCCCACGAAGCCGCGGCGGGGGTCGGTGACGACGGCCATGGTAGACTTGTTTCGCTGCAAGCGTACCAAGGCTAACGCCGCCGAATCGCTCGCTCGAACCGTCAACGCCGGGCACATCCACTTCTCCACCGTGCCGGGCGACTCGTCGGCCAGCACGTCGAACACGTTGACCACCCCGAGCACCGCGCGGCCGTCCTTACTCAATACCGGCATGCGCGAATAGTCGTGAACTCGAACTAATCGTTCCAGCGTCTCCCGATCCGCGCCGGCCGTCACCGCCACCACCCGTCCGCGCGGAACCATGATCGCCCCAATCCGCACGTTGGGAAGCTCCATCACCCGCTGAAAGATATCCGCCTGCTCCTCGCTCAACGCTCCGTGGGCGGCCACCTCCCGAAGCAACCCGACGATCTCGCCCCGCGGCTCGCGCCAGTCATCGTTCGCATCATGTCCGGCCAGCCGCGCCCCGACGCGCGTCATCTGCCGCAACAACCAAAGCACACCCGTCCAGCGAAAAACTTCCACTGTAACCCGGAGCAGACGGGCCGAGCGGTTCATCAGCCGCTCGGTATCGAATTGAAACCAGTTCTTCGGCACCACATCGCCGAACACAAAGATAATGGGCGACACCAACGCGGCGGTATAAAACTCCGCCCGGTTCGGATTCAGCCCGGCCAGCCCGATGAGCACGAGCGAGGCGGTGGTCGTCAGCAGATAGTTGGCCAGATTGTTGCCCAGCAGGATGGCCAGCACCGTTTCCTGGCGGTTGTCGTGCAGACGCAAGAGCATCCGGGCCTGAGGCGGGTCGTTCTTGCCCACCTGCACCCGCAGACGCAGACGGTTCAGACTATACAGGCCCATCTCCGCACCGCTGAAAAAGGCGCTGCCCAGCAGGCAAATCAAGGCGGCGATCAGCCAGAGAGTGACCGTCATGACACCCCCCCTTCCGTGCTCGCCGGTTCGGACGGCAGGATTTCCATGAGAATCCAGGCGATACGCCGCCCCTGGAGCGATTCCACGGTCAGACGCAGATTCGCTATCCGTACTTCGTCACCCACCACCGGCAACCGCCCCAACTGGTCGATCAGCAGGCCGGCCAGGGTGTTCACCCGTTCGTCAAGCAGATCGACGCCGAATTCCTCCGCCCACTCGTGAATACTGACCCCGCCCCATACCCGGTAGCGATGCTCGTCCAGCCGCACCCAGGTCAGCTTATCCGACTCCTCGCCGGGGAGGGTCAGTTCGCCGACAATCTCCTCGGCCACGTCCTCCATGCTGACCAGCCCGACGATGCCGCCGAATTCGTTGACCACCATGGCCATCTGCGAGCGCGTGCGGCGAAAATGAGCCAGTAATTGCAGCAGATTGGCCTGCTCCGGCACGAAATGCACGGGACGCAGCAGCTCGCGTAACGGCCGTTGCGGGTTGAGGAACACATCCTTCATATGGATGACCCCAAGCACGCGATCAATGTCCTCCTCGTACACCGGCAGTTTGGAGAAATGCTGCTCGCGCATGATGCGGCGAAGGTTGGCCGGATCGTCGTCGATATTGAAGGCCTCGATGTCCACCCGCGGGACCATCACGCTCCGTACACTGAGCTCGCCCAGGCGGATGACGCCGTCGAGCATGATATTTTCGTCCAACTGAACCAGGCGGTGCCAGTCGTCGATCTCCATCCATTCGCGCACTTCATCGGCGGTGACGCGCCCGCGATACGGTTTGCCGCCGGTCAGCAGCCGACTGCACGGCTCCACCAGCAGACTGCGCAGCAGAAACGTCAGCGGACTCAGGATCCACTGGATCACCTGCACCAGCGGCGCGGCCCGCGGGGCGAACCGTTCGCGCAGGTCGATGGCCATCCCCTTGGGCAGGATTTCACCGAACAAGGTCACCATGATCGGCGAGACCAAACCGAGCAAGGCGGCCAAGCCGGCGTGTTGGCCGGTGATCTGTTGCAACAAGGCCAGACTGGTGGCAAAAATAAAGGTATTGATCGTCACGTTGCCGATCATGAGGGTCAGCAGGAGGCGGCGCGGATGCCGCAGCAGTTCCACCACCAGCCGGCCGGCACCCCGACGCCGCTGGAACTGCCGCAGTTCGTAGCGGCTCAGGGCAAACAGGGCCGTCTCCGATCCGCTGAAAAACGCCGAACAGGCCAGAAGAAAAACCAGAAGAAGTATCTGGAAGATCATATTCTCGCGTCTTACCGCCCGGCACCGACAAATATCTTTTTTTTCGCGGCACGGGTCGGCGTTTCACGAAGCATGGGAGGCACTCTCACCGATCCATGCCACCTCGTTTCATCGACCACACCCAAGTGTATCGAAAACGCTGAAGGGTACAAGCATGGGCCACAGGATTGGGCAAGGAATTTTAGCAAAACATCGTAAAAAGTATTCCGGCCTGACCGGTAGCACCTTCCAACTCCGTAGGCCCAAGGCGCACCGAACCTGTAGGAACCGTCGGTAAAATGCTTCTCCATACGCGAAGCCCCCCGAGCCCGGCGTACCGGGCTTGAAGATCCCACCCCGTCACGACATCTGTCAATCGAGTGGATAATTCGGATTGGGTAGAGGCATGTTCGCCTGCACCTCTTTCAGCCAATGGTGTAACCGCTCGCGTAGTTCCCTGGCTTTTTCGGGTATTTCGACGGCAAGGTTGTGCCGTTCACTCAGGTCATCGGCGAGGTTGTACAGTTCAAGCGTACCCTCCTCGTAGCGTTCGATGAGCTTGAAATCACCGACGCGGACGACTCCGCCGGGCCGGTCGCGCTGGTTGGAAAAGTGCGGATAGTGCCAGTAAAGGGCCTCGCGTTGGAGGGTGCCGCTTTGCCTGAGCAGCGGCACGATACTCATCCCGTCGAGCGGACCGTTGGTTTCCACGTTCTTGACACCGGCAATCTCGGCGAACGTGGGCAAGAAATCATTGCTGATGACAGGGGTATGGCAAAGGCTGCCGGGCTGAACATGGCCGGGCCATTTGACGATCCAGGGCACACGGATACCGCCTTCGTAGAGATACCCTTTACCGGCACGCAGCGGAGCGTTGCACGTGGCCGGTGTGTTGGGGAAATGCGCGGATTCCTGTACGGACAGACCGCCATTATCCGAGGTGTAGATAACCACCGTGTTTTGATCGAGCTGGAGACGTTGCAGGGTTTCAAGCACCCGGCCAACACCCTCATCAACGCTATCGATCATGGCGGCGTAGGTGGGATTATCCTGGCCGTCGGGCGTTTTGGGCTTGGCTTTATACTTGTCGATCTTCTCCGGCTTGGCTTCGATGGGGATATGCACGGCAAAATGAGCAAGGTACAGGAAGAAAGGTTTTTGCCGGTTCGTCTCGATGAAGCGGACGGCCTCGTCAACGAGCCGATCGGTGAGGTATTCCCCCTCGAATCGACCTTCGATGGATACGCCTTTGTCCCATTTGGGCCAAAAGAAGCCTTTGACCCCACCGCCGCCCGCGATGCTGAAATCGAAACCCTGATCGGGGGGCAGGAAACCTTGCTCACCCAGATGCCACTTGCCGATATGGCCGGTGACGTAGCCGGCTTTCTTGAGGATCTCGGCGACGGTGACTTCCTCCAAAGGCAGTTGATGAACGTAAGGGGCGGGTAAAACGGGCGAATCGATGCGTTTACGAGTACCGACAAGAAAATCGGTAAGATGCAGGCGGGCGGGGTAGCGGCCGGTCATGATGCTGGCCCGCGTGGGAGAACATACCGGACACGCGGCGTAGGCATTGGTAAACCGCATCCCTTCGGCGGCCAGGCGATCGATATGGGGCGTTTCATAGAACGTACTACCATAACAGCCCGCGTCGGCCCAGCCGAGATCATCAATCAGGATCATCACGATGTTCGGACGCACGGCGGATGCGGGAGATTCATTCGCGGCAACGACCTCACTAATCCGTATACCGCATGTCGCAAAAAATCCAACGATAACAGGGGCGATAATGGTATGTCTCACGGATATGCCTCCAATCTTGTTTTTCTCCGATTTAGCTGTTTTATAGGTCTATGCGCCGATTATTGCAAGCATGACGGAGCGGAACAAACACGAAGCATGGGATTTTTACGAAAATAATACGAAGCGATTGACTCTGGCAATCGGCGGGGAAAGAATGTAATGACCTTTCCATTGACCTCTGATCCCGACCGGGACCCGTGAAAACGGGTCCCGGTAACTTTTTACCCATAACCATTGCGGCCACCGCTGTCTACGCAAGCCCTCTAATCCATGATGTCATCGATCACGTTTGATTTTGCGCAGGACGAGGTTCTTGAAGCGTACTTCCATAATATCATTAATGTGAATCTGCAGGGCGATGACTCCCGATGCACGCACGTCATCGCGCAGGTGGGTACAAACCGTACCATTGATTTCGATACGCAACTCGTCACCGACGGCGTAGACAATGTAATGGTTCCAGCCGCCGGGGATGACGGCTTTCTCGCCGCGGTCCTTATAGCTGTTGCACATGAATTTGCGGCCGAGCTCCTCATACAGGTTGCCCCAGTATCCTTTGCCGATGTCGGCCTGGTAGCCCTCGACCTCGAAGTTTTCGCGCGGAATACTGCGGAACTGCACGCCACTGTTGCCCGTGTCGGGGATCAGTTGCACATCGAAGGTAAGAACAAAGTCGCCGTAAGTGCCGTCGAGGATCAGAAAATCGTTGTATTTCAGCGGGGTATCGGTTTTTCCAACGATCATTCCATCGACGACGGACCAGTTCTTTTTGTCATGCTCGTTCCGCCAGTTGTCCAGGTTTTTACCGTTGAAAGGGTGGATGATATCAGGTTGGCCGATCCGCTCAAAATACCAGACGCCCTTCTGGTTCGCGGAGATGATGTCGAGATCGCCGTCGCCGTCGAGATCGACGGGCGTGACGGTATAGCCGATACCGGAATCGTCGTCAATCACGTGGCGGGTGAAGGTGGCCTGGGTTCCGTCGCGTGTGAGTTCGTACCAGACGAGCATGGCCGGGTCGTCGGTCCCGGGATCTTTGCCGTGATGAGCTTTCCAGCGTTTGCCACTGATCAGGTCGAGGTCGCCGTCGCCGTCGAGATCGGCGCCGACGGTGTCGTTCATCTGCGAGATAGTCATGTCGATCTCATGCCGCTGCCAGACGGGCCCCTGTTGACTATCCGCTCGCTGTTCCCACCAGAAAAGGCCGTAATCATGCGGCGCCCCGGCGGCGATGTCGTTGTCCCCGTCGCCGTCGAAATCGTAAACGACCAGACGGTGGGTGACTCCGCGATCCAGCGGATGCCACTTCCAGTGGCCGGTGACGGGATCGGCCGGCGACTCGTACCAACCGAAGCGGGTGAGGATATCGTTGCGCCCGTCACGATTAACGTCGCCCACGCCGAGTCCGTGAAGATCCCCGCCCTGCGAACCGACGACAATGACCTTCCAAGGCGCGTACGGATCGGGATCGGCCTTGCACCAGCAAACGCTTTGGCCGTCGTCACCGATAGCGCTGACAAAATCATTCTGCCCGTCACCGTCCACGTCGGCGAAAACCGTGCCCTTGGTCTGTTTGACATCGGCGATTTTGTGCACCTTCCACTCGCCGCCCCGGGGGCCGGGGTTTTCCAACCATTGAATGGCCGATTCGCGGCGTACGGTGACAATGTCCGTCCAGCCGTCGCCGTTATAATCAACGGGGTAATCGCAGCGAACATCGGCGTAGCCGTCGATGGGCATGTCTCGAAACTTGTGCGGCCGCCATTGCGGGGCTTCATACCAGTTTTCGCCAGCGACGATGTCCAGGCGCCTGTCGCGGTTGATATCGGCGGCGGCGCAGGTCTCGGCCTTATGCCGGGTGTCCAGAACGTGCTTCTGGAATTTCAATTCGCCGAACGCCGAGGCGGCCAGGGGGGCAAGGACGAGAAATGGAAGGGCACGGATGGTTTTCATATCAGACTCCTTATGCATGAAACGTCTTCGGCGGTTATGATACCACTGGAATCGGAATTTGCCGAGAGACAAGGTACAACCTGAATCACTCGTTGGGTGGGCCCACGTGCTTCGCGGAGAACCATTGCTCACCGCTACGAATCCCACCAACAGAATGATGAAGGTAGCTGGACGGGATGGCGCAAGAACGAAATATCCACAAAAAGAGAAACGGCACAAAGGATCCAAAAGCATCTGTCGCCTCAAGGATATCCTCGCGATGGGTCTTGTTGGCCTGGATCGCTTTGGCCTGCGCGGCCGCGGCGCTGGCTTTCGCGCCGGCGCTTTCCGCCACGGCCCTATCCTTTGACGACAACATGTATTTGACGGAGAACCGGCTGGTGCAGAATCCCAGTTGGGCCCACGCCGGACGATTTTTTAGCGAAGTGCTCGAACCGTCCACGGTCCACGGCTACTACCAGCCGCTGAACATGATCTCGCTGATGTTGGATTGCGCTATCGGCGGGCGAGCGGATTATCTGCGGCCTTTTCACCGCACCAGCCTGATTCTTCATCTGCTTAACACGATGCTGGTTATCCTGATCCTCTATCGGCTTTTCGGCAACGCGTGGGCCGCCGGCCTGATGGGCCTGCTGTTCGGCGTCCATCCGATGTGGACCGAAACGATCACCTGGGTCGGCGAGCGCAAGACCTTGCTGGCGGCCTTTTTGACCCTGCTCTCGATCCTTTGCTATCTACGCTTTACCCCCAACCGGGCGTGGTTATTTTATGGGTTAAGCCTATTGTTTTTTGTACTGGCCCTGATGTCCAAGCCGACCTGCACGCCGCTACCGGTGGCCTTGCTACTGCTGGACTGGTGGCCTTTGCGGAGATTGAACAAGCGGGCGATCCTCGAAAAAATCCCATTTCTACTAATCGCGGCACTGTCCGCCTGGATCACCTACGAATCACAGAAGCGGACGGCGGAGACGGCGACACCGGAGGCCGCCCGCGATTGGTTGCGCATAGTGTTCATTCTCGGCCACAACATCGTTTTCTACCTGCGAAACCTCACCTGGCCGACGGGCTTAAGTTCACATTATGCCTTCCCCTGGCCGTTGAACATGACCGATCCGGGCGTGCGCCGGGGGATCATCGGGACCATTATTCTCCTGGCGGTCTTGCTTGCGTCTCTGCGCTGGACGCGGGCGGCGGTGGCGGGTTGGCTCTTTTTCATGGTCATGATTTTTCCGACGATGGGCGTTATCGGTTTTACCAACGTGATCGCCGCGGATAAATACGCTTACTTGCCGGTATTAGGGCTGATGTTGCCGGCTTCGGCCGGGCTGGTCTGGCTGTGGAATCGGACAACACCAACAGGTCGTTTCGTCAAGGCCGTGACGATGGTGTTGCTGTTCGCGATAACGACGCTGCTGACCGGCGCCTCATGGTCTTACCTGAAACATTGGCGTGATACGGAAACGCTTTTTCGTTACATGTTGACGTTGCATCCCGACGCGGCCACGCTGCACATGCATCTGGCCAACGAACTAAGCCGACAGGGACGGGATGAGGAGGCCATCGCCTCCAATCGGCGGGCCATCGCCCTGAACCCCGATATCGAAACCTTTTACCTCAATCTTGGCGCCCTCCTGGCAAAACGGGGGCAACTGGACGAGGCCATGACACTTTACCAAAAGGCCCTGGCGATCAATCCACATTACGCCCCGGCGCACAATAATCTGGGCAATGCTTATCTGGAACTTAAAGACCTGGATAAGGCGGAATATCATCTTTTTGAGGCGGTCAAGAGCAAAACCGGCTATGCGGAAGCCCATTACAATCTGGCCAACGTGCTGAATAAGCGTCAGAACTGGCCGGCGGCGGTGGCTCATTATGAGAAGGCCCTGGAAATCAATCCGGACCATGCGGCCGCTCATAAAAATGTCGCCGCGGTTTATTTGCGGATGGATCGGTTGCCGGAGGCCATCAACGCATACGAGGCGGCCTTGCGCCTGCGACCCGATTGGGCGGATGTGGCCAACTTTCTGGCGATAACCTATGCCCTCAACCCCAACCCGCAAATCCATCGGCCGGCCCGCGCCGTGGCACTGGCGGAACAGGCCTGTCGCCTCACCCAACGCACCCAGCCGGCTTTTCTGGGTACCTTAGCAGTGGCCTATGCCGAAGACGGCCGGCTTGACCAGGCCCAACGCACAGCACAAGAAGCTATCGATCTGGCCAAACGAATGAACGCTGAACCAGTGGCTCGGGAAATCGAACGGCTGATGGCAAAATATGCGGTCTCCGCCGGCACCCAGCCATAATGGCTGGCATCCGCTACTCCACTCCCTGCTCGGCCAGCCAGCGTTCGGCGTCGATGGCCGCCCGGCAACCCATGCCGGCCGCGGTGATCGCCTGACGATAAACGCTGTCCACCACGTCGCCGGCGGCAAACACGCCCTCCACGCTGGTATATGAACGATAGGGGTCTTTCAGTTTGATGTAACCCTTCGAATCCAATTCGAGCTGTCCCTGGAGGAATTGAGTGGCCGGCGTGTGCCCGATGGCCAGGAACAGGCCGCCGACAGGGAGATCAGATTGCTTTTGGGTTTGGGTATCCTGGAGTTTGAGGCCGCTGATCATCTTGTCGCCGAGCACGTCGATGACGATCTTGTTCCAGAGGATTTCGATTTTCGGATTGTCGAACGCCCGCTGACGCATGATTTTGCTGGCTCGCAGCTCGTCGCGGCGATGGATCAGGTAAACCTTTTTAGCGAATTTTGTGAGATAGCCGGCCTCCTCGATGGCCGAGTCACCACCGCCAACCACGGCTAATTCCTTATCACGGAAGACGGGCAAAGCCCCGTCACAGACCGCGCAGGCGCTGACCCCCCCGCCGCTGCGGGCCAACCGCTGCTCGTTTTCCAACCCAAGCCAGTTGGCGGTCGCCCCGGTAGCAATGATCACCGACTGGGTTTCCACTGGATCACCGCTTTCACCCCAGACCTTGAAGGGGCGGCTGGACAGATCAACTTTTGTGCAATCATGGTATTTGTATGAGTGCCCGTCGTCGGGGTTGGAAACGTCGGGATTCAGGCCTTCGTCGGTGACAATACGGGTTCCAAACCGGACGGCCTGCTGTTCGAAATAGGCCATCAGTTTCGGGCCGGTCACGCCTTCCGGGAAACCGGGATAATTTTCCACCTCGGTGGTCAGCATCAATTGCCCGCCAGGCAGAATCGTTGACGGCGTCTGCTTGGGACGGCCGGCAAATACCAACGGATTAAGATTGGCCCGAGCGGCATAAATCGCCGCCGTCCAGCCCGCCGGTCCCGATCCGATGATCACCACTTTTTCAGGCATCTATTCACCTCATGGTAAAATTCGACCGGGGCAACCCCGGTCTGCGTTTTGTCGAGATTTCCCGCGATTGTAGGGGTCCGAGCGCCCACCGTCCACTATCCGGCCCACCACGGGTAAGGGTTCATCCTTACCAACCCGTAGCAGTTTACCCGCTTGCCTCGCCTAGGCAGGTCGTGGCGGGCAAGCAAGGGTCTTTTCTACCCGCTGTGGCAGGCCAGCGAATGGTTTTTCTTTGCCAGCCCGAAGCGCCAGCGAGAGGTTATTTTCGTCTTGGCGGGTCAGCAAGGGAGGGGGGAGATGGGAAAAGGGGAAAAGGGGAAGAGAGCAAATAAGCGTACACCATGGTGGTCATGAATTCAGGAAAATAGGCCAAGTTTTTCGGATGCGGAACGCCCAAATCCTGAAAAGGCTGATGAGAGGTGTAACTGCGAGCTGTATAATAGACGAAGATGACCCAATGGCGTTCTCGGTCGAGGTCACATGGAAAATCTTGGTGTAATGGTATTTCACCCTTTCCCTGCATGGTATGGATGTCAAGGATAATTCAAATGGACGAGCCAGGACAGAACGTTTTTAGTGTTCGGCAATCGGAGGTCGCCCGGTACTTCCTTTGCAGCCAAGCCCTAACAACCTAACAGTCCGTTTACCTGTCCCCCACGCAACTCTTCGATTTACAGGGCAGCGAAGTTGGCAAGGATTTTCAGGCCGATCTTCTGGCTTTTTTCCGGGTGGAACTGGGTGGCGAAAAGATTGTCGCGCCAGATCATGGCGGTAAACGGGCCGCCGTAATCGCAGGTGCCGTACGTATAAGCCGGGTCGATGGGATCGCCATAATAGGAATGGACAAAATAGAAATAGCTGCCGCTGGGTACGCCGGCGGTCAGCGGGCAGGGGCGTGACCAGGTGACCTGGTTCCAGCCCATGTGCGGGACCTTGAGATTTCGGGTCGCCGGCCGATCGGCGAAATTGAAGCGAACGACCCGGCCGGGCACCACGCCGAGACCGGTAAATTCGCCTTCCTCATAACCGACATCAAAAAGCAATTGCAGGCCCAGGCAAATGCCGAGAAAAGGCCGGCCGGAACGAACGGCCTCGACCAATGGCCCGATGAGGCCGCGCTCACGCAGATTCGCCATCGCATCGCCGAACGCCCCGACACCCGGCAAAATCACCTTGGACGCCCGGCCGATCTCTTCGGGGCTGCTGACAATGGTCGCCGACGCGCCGACACGCTCCAGGCCCTTCTGGACGCTGCGCAGGTTGCCCATTCCGTAATCAACAATAGCGATCATGAGAGAGCTTTCAGAAATCAGCGATCAGTCCCGCCGGACAGGATCGGCCGCTGCATGGGTTCATTATGGATCAGGTCTGGAGCGCTTTTTTGGGGGCCAAGGCGCGGGCGATCTGCCGCATGGCCTGGCGGAGCCGCTGCTCGTTTTCCACCAACGCGATGCGGACGTAGCCCTCGCCGTTTTCCCCGAAGGCCCGGCCGGGGGCCAGGGCAACCTCGGCCTCCTCCAACATGCGCATCGCGAAATCAAGCGTGCTCTGGCCGGCTAGATGCTCGTCGGACACCCGAGCCCAGACAAACATGCCGCCGCGCGGAGTTTCCGCCCGCCAACCAAGCCGCTCGCACCACTCCATGATGACATCGCGCCGCCGCTGGTAGATCAAGGCCTGCTCGGCCACGAAATCCTGGCAATGACGCAGGGCAATAATCGAGGCGATCTGAATCGGCTGGAATAGGCCGTAATCGTAATAGTGCTTGATGGTGGCCAAAGCATCGAGCATTGTCCGGTTACCGAGACCGAAGCCGATCCGCCAGCCGGCCATATTGTACGGCTTGCTCATGGTGATGAATTCGACGCCGACCTCTTTGGCCCCTTCGGCGGCCAGAAAACTCGGCGCCTTATAGCCGTCGTAACAGGTCTCGCCATAGGCAAAATCATGAATGACCGCCACGCCGAATTCATGGGCCAAAGCCACCACCTTATCGAAAAACGGAGCATCAACCGTCATGGCCGTCGGGTTATGCGGATAGTTGAGGATAATCAACTT
The DNA here is from genome assembly GCA_964401335.1 of uncultured Planctomycetales bacterium. Taxonomy (GTDB): domain Bacteria; phylum Planctomycetota; class Phycisphaerae; order UBA1845; family PWPN01; genus JAAYCU01. The sequence goes on along the minus strand of CAYNYK010000001.1, from coordinate 195,796 downwards.
CGGCCGAGGATACAGATGCTCGCACACGTAGCGAATACGCTCCAGAAAAGCATCGTCATTCCCCAACGGAACGGAGATCACGTTGGCCCCGGCCAAGGCGACGCTGTACACATGCACGGGGAACGCCGGGTCACCGACCACTACGGTATCGCCGGGTCCGAGCATCGCCAGGAACATGTGGCTTAAGCCTTCCTTACTGCCGATGGTGGCAACCACCTCGGTTTCCGGATCCAGTTCGACGCCGTAGCGCTGCCGGTAATGGCGGGCGACATCCTTCCGCAAATTGAGTACGCCGCGGGTGGTCAGACTGTAGCGGTGGTTGCGGGGATCCTGAACAGCCTCGCAAAGCTTGTCCACGATCGGCTTGGGCGTCGGGTCGGTCGGGTTGCCCATGCCTAAATCAATGATATCAATCCCCTCCTGCCGCTTGGTATGCTTCAAGGCGTTTAGCCGCCCGAACAGGTACGGCGGCAGACGGGTAATCCGCTGGGATGGTTGTATCTTAAAATCACTCATGGCCTAATTATAACCAAAACATGGGAAAAATGTACACGGGCACAAAGCGAGGTTTTTCAGGGGTGGCCCGATAGGCAACCTTGGCCAGCGGTCAGAACACGGAGGAGCGCCGGCTTATTTCGCATCCACCGGCTCGCCCCCGCCGGAATCGATGGTCGGTACTCCACCCGAGGAGGAGCCGGTCTGCAAAATCCGCCGGGCAACAACATTGTTCGCATCAAGGCGAATCAACCGCCGGGCGGTCTCGGCCGCCTCCGGCAGTTTGAGAAGATACTGAATGTTGGCCTTGGTTTCCAACATCTTGATGTTATCCCTGGCCTCCGGCCCCACCTGCTCCAATAAGCGTAAGGCGTTCTGTAAAGTCAGCGTGTTGTTGATTTCCGACTGCTCCACCATCACCCGGGCCAGTTCGATGCGCAACGCCAAGTCTTCCTGCTTCCCGGATAAAAGCCGATTCAGCGTCCGCTGATATCGGTCGTAATAGCCCCGCAAGGCCTTCACTTCTTCGATATTGTCAGGATTATCGAACACTCGGACGCGCGCCAGTTCGATCGCCTTACGGCTATACTCGGCGGCTTCCTTATCCTGCCCCTGACGAGCGAGAAGAGACGCCATATTATCGAAACACCGCGGATCGTTGGGGGCCTTTTTAATCACGTCGGAGGCCGTCTGCAGGGCTTCCTGGAACCTGCGGCGTTCATAATTGGCCTGAGATAACTCAAGCAAGACCTCGACATTCTCGGAATCGATGTCCCGAGCCGCGTTCAGGACAGCCAGGGCCTGAAAAGGCTGGCGCGCGGCCTGATAAATACGAGCAAGTTCCAAGTGGGCTTTGGTATCCTGTTTCCCTTCGTGAGTTTTAATGTAAGCCTGATAATGCTGGGAGGCCTGGATCGAACGTTCCGTCTTGGAAAAGATCCGGGCGAGGATCAACTGCACACGGGCGTTGGCCGGCTGCAGGATAAACACGCGATCACAGAGCCGCTCGGCCTTGCTATAATTCTCCGCTTCATAAGCCTGCTGGGCGGCATCAAGATAAGCGTTTACCGCATAGGTGTCATAGGTGTCGGCTTGATTGTTCGCGTTCGGATCCGCCGTATTGCCCCGGGCTTTGGCCGACCGCCTTTCGTAAACCGCACCCAACTGCTCCAGAGCGCGATAGTTTCTCGAATCCTTGCGCGCCAGATGAATCAGAATTTTTTCGGCGTCATCGAGCCGCTGTTGATCGGTCAGTTCGGTGGCGAAGGCAAGAAGATCGTCATCGGATATATTGCCGGTCAAACCCGAAATGCCGGCCAGTTCCGGAGGTATCGCCTGAGCGGCCGGAGCGGTCGTTGGCACCGTTGGCGCCAATTGGGCGGCCACCAAGCCGACCATTGGCCCCATCAGGAGGATAACCAGCCCGATTCCCCTGCCCCGCAGGTTATCGTCAAAGAGTCCCCATTCGATCCGTCTCGGAGGTCTCATGAATATTCTCCCGGTTCGATAAAGTGTTTCTTGTTCCCGCCGGACAGGCCCATGTGCCCCCTTCCGGGGTGGTTTGTTCGGTCTGGTTTGAAGATTCTACGCATCGAGACCACTGATGTTCACGCAAAAAAGGATATCGTTACCGGTTCATGATAGATTGGGTCTATCGGAGGGTCAAGCGAGCGGAAAGATTACCCCTGAACACTGAGCGTGCCATAGCAGGCGTCGTCCAGATCCTCCCGCTCGGCGGCACAGGTCACTCGCGAGACGGTGGTGACGGGCTCATCGGCGGCCCGTTCCTCACGAAGCTTCTCCATGAGCATAATCCAGGTTTCGCGCTGGTATTCCAGTAACTTGACCGCTTCACCGGCAATCTTGGGATCACGCTGAGCACTGGCCTCGACCAGTTTGTGATAGATAAAATTGTACAGGCCCGCCATGCGGGAACACAGATTCCGGTCGATATCGTAATTCAGGGCGTTGATCAATTCCAGCACGATTTTCTGTGCTCGGCTGAATCCATTGTAGGATTTCTCATAATCCTTGGCGGTCAACCCTTCTATGCCCTGGCGGGCGAAACGAATGGCTCCGTCGTACAGCATAAGCTGTAACTGCTCCGGGCTGGCGGTCATCACCGCGTTGTGCAGATATTCGTTGGGACGCTTGCTCATACCAGCCTATATAATCGGTCACGCCCGCGACCTGGTTCATTTGTTTCCGGAACCCGTCCGCAAACAATTCATGCGGATGATGGTCCTATAATCATGAAAAAATGGAATCGGTTTACCACCCGATAAACAGGCTTCTTACGAGTACAGGGAGGAAACCAGACTAGATAGACTGTTGAGCGAGCTGGTTTGCGTTTGCAGACTCGCCAGGGCGGTTTCCATCGCTTGAAACTGGGCGTAAAGTCGTTCTTCCTTGCGATCCAGCATCTCCTGCATGTATTCCGCTCGATCGTTCATCATGTCGATCTTGTCTTGCAGGGAGTTGGATTTCCGCGCAATCGTCCCATCCACCGATGTCGTCATCTTGTTCAGCAGTTCGTTCAGTTGGGCGGCCAGACCCACGTTGACCAGCGTATCTTTCTTACCACCCGTGCCTTTCACGATACGCGTCTTCGTAAACAAATCCTTGACCGCTTCCGGATTCTTCGCGAAGGCCTCCCGGAATTTTTCCTCGTCCAGGGACAAGGTGCCACCGGATTCGACGGTAATGCCGACACTGCTGAGGCGTTTGAAGGTGGCGGTCTCGTCATCGACGCTGGACATGACCAGGCGGTAAAGCCGACTGCTGATCATCGAGGCGGTGCTATCCCCCAGGAGCACGCCTCTCTTCTCGGTCGTTGCATCGTAACTGGTCAGCGACGAGATGGTATTCATCGCGCTGTTAAAACTCGAGATGAAGGAGTTGACATCCCTGACCACCTGATCGATGTCCTGGTTGACCGTCAGGGTCACCGGACTGCTGGAAGTCCCGGTCAAATTCAGCGTGACCCCGTCAATTACATTCGTAAGCGTATTGCTGCTGCTCTTGACCACGATCGCCGAGGTCGAATCGGAATCGCCGACCGTCACGACGGCATCCTGGGCTTTGGTAAGTGTACTCAACGTAATGGCCGAACCGGTGGTACTGAACGCGATCCGCCCGGCGGTGCCGGTGGTCTTCGAGGTGATGACCAGCCGATAAGGCGCATGGGAACTGCCATCGTTGAGCACGCTGGCGGTGACCCCGGCATTGGCGTCGTTAATTTTCGTCACGAGAGCATCCAGAGTGTCGTCGCCGTCGATATCGATCGTCCTTGTGAAACTGCCGGAAATGACGTTGCCAACCGCTGTACCGTTCAAGCCGAGACTCGCCGCAGTGGAACCGCCGCTCACTTCCTGGACAATCAGCGTCCCGCCGCCGCCCGCCAGATCGACCAATTCGATGCCGTCCCCGGTGGTATTGACGCTGGCTTTGACCTGAATCGTGCTCTGTGCATTAATCTCTTTTAGTATGTCGCCGACCGTCTTGTGCAGAGTGGAATTCAAGGTAATGATCGCCAAGCCCCCGCTGCTGTCCTGAATGGTGATTTTTCCATAGGAAATGCCTCTGCCGAAATTCAATTCCGATAGCAGGGAATTTTCAGAGACATATTGGCGGTGCAGATCACCGCTGACCAGCTCGCCGTCCGCGTTGAGGGTCAGGCCAAGATCAACCGCCATTTGCGGAGGCTCACCGGTCCCCGCATCATTCATGACGCCGAATGTGCCGGATCCGCTGGTCAAATCGGTGATCACGATCCCCAAGCCACCCGAGTCCACTCGGGCGGACAATTGACCGGTGGCATTGATCCGGTCGATCACGTCCTGCAGCGTTTGGTCCCCGGTAAAATCCAGTTCCAGCGGCGATTGCGAAGTATCGTGTAACTGAAACCGCAGGACGCCGGTGGAAATGCCTCGACCACCGTTGAGGGAAGACAAAAGGACCGTATTCAGACCGGCGATAACATCGTTACCCCGCAACGTCCCATCGGCACCGAAACTGCCGCTCGCCAAGCCGAGGTCGCGCATGGCCCACGAATCGTTCAGGGCCTCGACCGTGGCCGTCCCCGCTCCGCCGGTCGTGTCGGTGAAAACCAGTCCGTTGCCGTCGGCGGAAATCGCCACCTGCAAGCGGCCGTCGTTCACATTACCGTTCGTGTCCTCGGCGTACCGAATGGCCCGCATCACCGCGCCCAACGTGGTCATGCTGTAAATACCCTTGCCGGTAATCGTGTTCTGGTCGGTGTCCGCGGCGATACCCAAATCCGTGGCGGCATAACCGGCCCCGGCGACATTCTCGATTTTCAGATTGGAAGCCGTCCCTCCTGACGAATCGGTAATAATCAGGGATGAGCTGGTCATACCGGAAAGCTTCACATTCAGACTCGTGACCCCGTCGTCGGCCACCGCGTTATTGAGGAGTTCCTTGAGGTCGTCAATCGTCTCCGCGGAACTCAGATCGACCGTTCCGCTCTGCCCCGCCCGGTTGGTGATGCGGATTTGCAATGAACCGTCGGTCCCCCGCCGTACGCCCAGCCCGTTGTTGAGCTCCGCCAGGTAAGTGCTGGGAATGGCCGGTGCGCCGGTTTCCGCGTTCGCGGCGGTGCTGAAACGTAAATGGGGACTTAGATTAACGTTGAACACCGTACCGTCGGAAAGGGTGATACGCATATCCGCCTGAGTGCTGTTGTATCGAAATCCGATGCCGTCGTTGAGCTGCGATAAGGCCATCGTCTCCGTCAGGCGAACCAAATCGGTCCCTTCGATCCGTCCGGTCGAACTGCTGCCGATGATCCCCAAATCCCTGGCGGCATATCCACCGCCGATGTCCGCAACGATGAGCGTACCCGAGCTGAGGCCGGTCTGGTCCTCGATGACCAGTCCATCACCCTTGACCGAGGCCTGAACATTTATCGTGCTTGTATTGTTGATCGCGTCCAATACATCCTGGACCGTGGTGGCTGAGCGCAAATCGATCTCCGCCGAGGCTCCGCTTCGATCGGTAATCCTTATCACCCCAACTCGTACACCCTGTAAACCGTTCAACGCGCTTAAGGAGGTAGTGGTGTCAACATACCCCTGTCCAACCTTCAAAGTCAGACTGCCCGTGCCGATCGCCGTGGTGTCGCGATCGGTATAACCATTGGAGATCATCTGATGCGTCGTTACCAACGATTTGACCTGAAAAGAATACGTGCCAAGCGCGGCTTTATTGGTGGCGGTGGCGGTCAAAACCGACGTATTCGAACTACTCGCCGAACGTACGGTGAAGGCGGAGCTTTTGGCCAGATTACTAATGGTGGATTTGAGTGCCAGCAGCGATGCGCTGATCGTTGCGAAAGCCGTCTGCTCCGCCGTAACCGTGGTGATTCGGTTCTTCAGAAGGGTGAGCGGACGCGACTCGATCTGCATCAACTGGGTGACAATACTGGATATGTCCATTCCCGAGATCAAGCCGGTGCCGGATGAGATCGTACCTGAAGCCATCGGAACAGCCTCCAAATCATGTAGGCGCGGACCTTTCCCGCCGATACCTTCATCGACCAGCAACGCATGACAACTTAACGAACCATCCAAGGGGGCCGATAACCGAAAGGAAGGTCTTTTTCGGTATCGATCCAGCCTGGAATCGGCTTCCTTTGGCAAACCTGTTTGGCAAAATAGAAGAAAAATTAAACCTTCATCTAATATAGTGCAGCGTACTTCAAGTCTTTAATAGCACGCAATTTAGGGCAAATACCCCAACCCCGGAGACTATCTTTTTGCCGTTATGTCGGGTATAAAAAGGAAGGCGGTAAGAGTCGTGCAGGAGACCAAGCGGAAATACCGAGGAAGGCATGGCTGAAGTGAAGAAGTTAGGTCTTCCGGATATTCGCCTGGGCGAGACGCGGAAGCAGAATGGAAAAGAATTCGTTTCCAGACGTAAACCGCTGAAAAGGAGAAGATAAAAAATCACCCGCCTTATCCGCGGGACAATCTTTGCGGGCCAGCAACGCAAAATCCCTTCTGCTGCAATCCCCCTCTCCGGCCCGAACAAAGAAGGGAGTTGCTGGTCTGCCCTATAACCAACCCGCGTTGCCCTCGTCCCAAACGAGGACAACGCGGTTTTTTTGTGTTTCATCAGTTCCCTCGGTGACAGGACCGTCCGGATGGTCCGCCGGCTGAACCCAGCCGTGTCCTCTGCTCTCGAAGCCAATCCAGCCACTCATCCATACCCAGGCCGGTCTTGCTGGAGTGCAAAATAAGAGGCGCTCTGGAATTGAGACGGGCCAGATCCTGACGGACCCGTTCGAGGCTGAAATCGAGTACGCCCTCCAGATCCATTTTGGTGATAAGAATTGCATCGGCCCGCTGGAACAGCGTGGGATACTTGGCCACTTTGTCATCGCCTTCCGGAATGCTCAGAAGGACCACCCGGACATGCTCGCCCAGATCGAAGGCGGCCGGGCAAACCATGTTCCCCACATTTTCGATGAATAGAAAGGCGATTCCGTCCAAATCCAGCGTATCCAACCCGCGGGAAACCTGCGTGGCGGACAAATGGCAGCCGGTACCCGTGTTAATCTGTACGGCCTGCACCGCCAGCGGACCGAGACGCTCGGCATCACGAGTAGTCTGTAAGTCTCCAACTAAAACCGCACAGGGCAACTCCGCACCGAGAGCCGGTATGCTTTTTTCCAGCAGCGTCGTCTTGCCGCTGCCGGGCGAACTCATCAGATTCACCGCCAGCAGTCCGGCCTGAGCCAGACGCTGACGATTGGCGGCCGCCACCGCGTCGTTGGCCTGCAACACATTTTCCACAACCTCGATCTTCTTCATGACTCGGCCGCCTCCTCGGGGGTCTGACATATCACGGTTTTAAGCAATATCCGATCGCCGGCGGTAATCCGGGCGTTGGCCTGCCCACAATGCGGGCATATAAAACAATCGATCCGCGGCGTAAAGGTATTCTGGCAAGCGTCACAGACGGCCGTGATCGACTCCTCGGTAATTTTTAATTTCGCGCCTTGCAACCAGGTCCGCTCCACCGCGGCCTCGAATGCCAGATGCAAGGCCTCATGCACCACCTGCTGCATGACGCCAACCTCCACCTCGATCTCGTCCACCCGCGTAGCCTGATGCTCACGGGCAATCCGTTCCACCTGCCGGACAAGCTCAATGGCGATGGACATCTCGTGCATAACAAACACTTTCACCGACAGACCGTTAACAAATCCGCGGCAGTTCCTCGCCGTAAGGCCGCTGAACCACCCGCCGCCCGCCCGAAGCGGTAATCATCTCCACGATCGGCGGGGCCGCATCCGTTACCCGCCCGATGATCGCGGCGTGACGGCCAAGCGAATGCGCCCGGCAGGCTTCTAATAACTTCTTCGCGTCCTCCGCGGCCACCACCGCCATGCATTTACCCTCATTGGCCACCGTGATCGGATCCAGTCCGAGCAACTCGGCCGTATGCCTGGCCGTGCGCGATATCGGAATGGCCGCCTCCTCGATCTCGATGCTCAAGCGAATATCGTCACACAAGTCGGCCAGCAGGCCGGCCAATCCACCACGGGTCGGATCGCGCATAAATTTTATATCCGCGCCGCCGGCCACCATTTGCTCGATTAAATCATTTAACGGGGCTACGTCGCTGCGTAGAGTGGTTTGAAAAGCCAATCCCTCACGAGCCGACATGACCGCCAGGCCGTGCTCGGCGATCAACCCGGTCAGGACCACCACGTCACCGGGTACGATGCGCCGCTTGTCCAGCGAAAGAGATTCACGAAGGCAGCCGACACCCGCGGTATTAATAATCAACCCGTCCCCGCGACCGCGCTCAACCACTTTCGTATCACCAGTGGCTATCGAAACATTCGCCTCGGCCGCCGCCGTCGCGATCGAGTCGATGATCCGATCCAGGACCTTCAGCGGTAAACCCTCTTCCATAATCACCGCCAGGCTCAAGGCCAGAGGCACCGCTCCGGCGACGGCCAGATCGTTGACCGTACCGCAAACCGCCAGACGGCCGATATCTCCGCCGGGAAACTCCAACGGCTGCACCACGTGGCTATCTGTCGTGAACGCAAGCTTTCCGCCCGCCCAGGGTAACACCGCGCTGTCGCCCAGCGGTTCGAGCCATTGATTTCGCAATCGAGGCAAAAAGTGTTCGGCAATCAAGCGGGCGGTCAACTCGCCCCCGCCGCCGTGAGCCAGCACAATGTGCTCCTGATCCGGACTGGGAATATCAAAACTCAAGAAGACCTCGCTTGGACATTGGGATGTTTTATTTGAATGCGTCCATATTTATACCAGGCCGCGCACGTTCCTTCACTGCTGACCATGCACGGCCCCACCGGAGCCGCCGGCGTACATTGCCGGGCAAACAGGTTACACTGGTCCGGTTCGACCTTGCCCTGGATGACTTCGCCGCACCGGCAACCGGGCGGATCATAATCAGGACCGATGGACAGCTCGAAATGAGCCAAGGCATCGAAAGATCGATACGCCTCGCGTAATTCCAGCCCACTGGTGGGGATCGTCCCCATCGCCCGCCAGATCGAGTCGGCCGGTACAAACACCTGCTCCATGCAACGGCGGGCAGCCGTGTTACCTTCTTCCGTCACCGCCGCCGAATACACATTTTCCAATCGGCATTCGCCCTTGCCAATCTGCCCGACCAAATGCAAGACACCTTTGAGCATTTGCTCCGGCTCAAAACCGGCCACCACACAGGGTTTGCCATATTGCTCCACGATCGGTGCGTAGGCGTTGGCCCCAATCACCACGCTGACGTGGCCGGGGCATAGAAAACCGTCGATCGGCACATCGCCGGCGGCCAGCAACGCCTGCATGGCCGGAATGACCAGCTTGTGCCCGCTGAGTATGAAAAAATTATTGAGTCTTTTGGCCTTGGCTTCCAGCACTGCCGCCGCGGTCACCGGCGCGGTGGTCTCAAAACCCACCGCCAGGAAAACCACCTTCCGATCCGGATGAGCGGCCGCATAGCTGACCGCGTCACGGGCCGAATAGACCACCAATATGTCCGCGCCCTGCGCGCGTCGATGCTCCAGGCTCCCCACTCGGCCCGGAACCCGCACCATATCCCCATACGTACAAATGGTCACTTGCTCACGGCCGGCCAGCTCGCAGGCCACATCGATATAACCTTGAGAGGTTACGCATACCGGACACCCCGGCCCGCTGATCAGCCGGAGCTCTTTCGGCAGCAATGACTTGACCCCGCTGCGGAACAATGCCACCGTGTGCGTACCGCATACTTCCATCAGACGGATCGGCCGATCCGCCCGGGAAACGGCGTCAGTGATCTGCTCAACCAGTTGTCGTGGAGTTGTTTTGCTCATCAAATCGATTCGTTCAACGGTTGACCGGCAGGCACGACATCAGCCATTTGCAGATATTTCCAGGTCTCCAGGGCCTCGGCCTCATCCAATACGTTCAGGGCAAAACCGGCATGGACCAACACCCAATCGCCCACCCGCGCCTCGGGGGTGAAGGCCAACCCCACTTCCATCCGACTGCCCTGAAAATCGACGGTGCCCGTGGTGCCTACGTCAGGCCCGTCATCGGGTTGCTTGATTTCCAAAATTTTTCCCGGTACCGCCAGACACATCAGCCGTTCCTCCGCAATCGTTCGGCCGCCACCACCGCCTGCCCCAAGGCAACCCCTCCATCACCGGTCGGCACCTGCTGATGGGCATACACTTCCAGGCCTGCCTCATTCAATAACACACCCATCCGTTCCAAGAGCAATCGGTTGGCGAAACACCCCCCCGAAAGCACTACGCGGCCTGGTCCCGCCTGGCGGGCCTCCCGGATGGCGGCATCGGCCAGCATCACCGCCACGGTTTCATGAAAGCCCCTGGCCACCTCGCCTGCAGGCCGTCCCTGCCCTGCCGCTTCGACGATGGCCTCGATCATAGGGCAAACATCCAGCCGTACGGGGCCCTCGTCCGAACCAGGATCGATTCTATTATAGGGGAACGGCGTCACAATGGGATACTCACGGGCGACCGCCTCGAGCATCATGGCCGCCTCCGCCTCGAAGCGATTATACCGGCATAACCCCAGTAAAAATGCCACTGCATCGAACAACCGCCCCAGACTCGACGTTCGCGGGAGTCGGGCACCGGCCCGCATCCGTTGTTCGAATACGGACAGGGCCTGCTCATCGATTTCCTGTAGCATAAGTGCGGCACGATCACGCCAATCCGCGCCATAAGCCTGATACAACAGCCCCGCCGCCGGCCGCCATGTCTCCCGGGCCGCGGCATCACCTCCAAATAGTGGGAAATAATCCAGATGGGCCGCCCGGCGAAATTCCACCCGATCCGCCGTCAGGATTTCACCGCCCCAGATAGCTCCATCCAGCCCGTAACCGGTGCCATCGCAGCAAATACCCACCACCGTCCCGTCCATGCAGTTCTCGGCCATGCACGAAACGATATGGGCATGATGATGCTGCACCTCGACCATCGGCAGACCCAACCCACGGGCATAACGGGTGGCCGCGTATTCGGGATGCCGATCGCAGGCCACGACGGCGGGTTCAGCCCGAAGCAATTTCTTGAATTGCTCTATCGTTTGCACGAAATGCCGATAGGTCCGGGCATTGGCCAACTCGCCCAGGTGTTCGCTGAGTACGGCCTGCGACCCTTTCAGTAGACATATCGTCGATTTCAATTCCGCCCCGACGGCCAGCACCGGTTGCGGTACCGCGATATCGAGCCGGATCGGCTCGGGCGCGTAACCTCGGGCCCGACGAATAGGCATCAACCCCATCGGCCCGGCCGCCACCACGCTGTCGTCCACCCGCCGCTCGATCGCCCGATCATGCAATAAAAACTCATCGGCGATCACGGCCAGACGCTGTATCGCTTCGTCATTATCACAACATAACGGTTCCTCCGTCGGGTTGCCGGAAGTCATCACCAACGGTCCCGCTCCTTCGGCAAATAACAGATGATGCAACGGAGCATACGGCAAAATAATTCCATAACAATCGACGCCGGGGGCGACATATCTGCTGACCGGTGCATCCTTTTTCTTGGGGGCCAGCACAATCGGCCGGGCCGGGCTGGTCAACAGGGCGGCGATCGGCTCATCAATGTCCGCCAGTCGCCGAGCTGATTCCAATGAGGCGACCATCACGGCCAAAGGTTTGGCTTCTCGCCCCTTGCGCAAACGAAGCCGCTTCACCGCCCCGTCATCATCCGCCCGACACGCAAGGTGAAAACCCCCGATTCCCTTTATCGCGATGATTTTTCCGTCTCGCAAACTTGCGGCCGCCATTCGGATCGGATCGCCGGACAACTCGCGGCCTTGCCCATCCGTCAGCCACACGCGCGGCCCGCAAAGCGGACAGGCATTCGGCTGAGCGTGGAAACGTCGGTCGGCCGGATGGTCATATTCCGCCTGACAGACCGCACACATCTTGAACACTGCCATCGTGGTGTTTGGCCGATCATAGGGCACCCCCCGTATAATCGAATAGCGCGGACCGCAATTCGTACAGTTGATGAACGGGTAACGATAACGGCGATCAGCAGGATCAAACAACTCGGCCAGGCAGGCGTCGCAGGTGGCCACGTCGGGTGAAATCTCCGCCTCCTGCTTCTCGCCACTCCGGCTGGTTTGAATACCAAAGGTCGTCTCGCCTTTCACCGGCAACGGTTCGATCTGGATGTCCGTCACCCGGGCCAGCGGAGGAAGGTCATGTTGCAGGCGGGTGATAAAGGCATCCCGCCGCGATGTCGTTCCCTCGATTTCGATAAACACCCCGCGAGAATCATTGCCCACGAATCCGCACAGCCTCAACTCGCCGGCCAGGCGAAACACGAAAGGGCGGAATCCGACCCCCTGCACCCGTCCACCGACGTGCAGCCGCCACCGCCCAATCGATCCCTCGCTTTGCAACACCGTGTCCAAACTCATTACCTCAAGACGGTATCCAAGAGGATAAACCCGGCTCCGATCGGATGGTCGTCAACCGAACAGTCAATAAAAAAGACCGGCTCTCGCGCCGGTCTTTTCCATATTTGTTTCTCGGTTCGCATTATTTTAGAGCAAGGCGTCTATCGACGCCATGAAATCCTTCTTGCTGCGCAGACCGACGAATTTTTCCTTGATCTCACCGTCCTTGAACAGAATGACCGTCGGGATCGCGCTGATTCCGAATTTGGCGGCCAGCGATTGATTTTTATCCGTATCCAACTTGCCAATCTTGGCCTTGCCGGCGTATTCCGTAGCCAATTCGTCAATGGTCGGAGCCAGAGCCTTGCAGGGCATGCACCACTCCGCCCAGAAATCCACGAGTACCGGCTCGGAAGCGTTCAAAACCTCACTCTCGAAATTAGCATCGGTAAATTCTTTCGTGTGCGGGCCGGCCATTGTTCATCTCCTTCCTATATGGACTTCCACTTTTACGGGCGGCCTCTTTTCCACCCGTCGCGCCAACAACGGGGGATTTTAGGTCTGTCGTTATAGCAAGTCAACCAGCAGAGATTTCCTCCTCGACGGTCAAGGTACCATTGCTTGGTTCGGGCTCGTCGGTTAGTGGTTGGCGTTCGTCGCGCGGGCGCGATTTCCAACGCCGATGGATCCACAGGTACTGCTCCGGCGCCTCGCGAACGAAAGCCTCGATGGCCGCCGTGTATTCCTGGGTGATCCAATGCAACGGGTCAGGCCGATCGGCCCATTCCTCCGGCTCGATAATGCGATTGCAGCCGAGTTCATATTCAAAACGGTCGCTCTTGCGGCGGGCATAACCGGCAATAATCGGCACCCGATACTCCATGGCCAACAAGGCAATCGACTTGTAAGTCGAGGCCTTGACTCCGAAGAAATCGACAAATTCGCCCTTGCGTCCGGCGTTCTGGTCGGCGATAAAACACAACAAACCACCGTTACGGAGAATGTCTCCTGCCGACCGCGCGGCCCCCTTTTTGTAAAGCAGTTCCAACCCGCGCTTGGCCCGCACATCCATCAGCCAGCGGTTAAGATAGGCATTATCCAGCGGGCGCATCACCGCCGTCAGCGGGAAGCCCAACGTGGCCAGGGTGAAGCCCAGCAGCTCCCAACTGCCATAATGCCCGGTCACCATGATCGCGCCCCGGCGGCTCAACAGAATCTCCAACGCCGGCTCGATTTTTTTCAATTCCACGTACCGCGACCAGGTCCAGAGGTTGATCAGCCGGGGCGTGAAAAACATCTCCACCACCAGCATGGTAAGCTGCTGCATGGACTTGAGGGCCAGTCGGTGAACCTGTTCGTCGCTGAGTTGCTCTCCATAAGCCAGGCGCAGATGCTCGCAAGCCCGCCGATGGTGCCGGGGCATCAGCCGATACCAGATCAACGCCAGCAGCCGCGCCGTCCGCAGATTGAGGTTGATCGGGAACATCTGCATGATCGTCGCGACCACGCGGACGGCCAGATAAACCAGCCGGTCCAGTATGTCCGATTGTCGTCGAGCCATGCGGCTAATATTAACAACTCCCCTACTTGCCGGAAACCGGTGAGTTTACTCGCCATATCCACCCCCATGATTATTTTTTTTGAACGATTACCCATCAACGGTATTTTTGTGGTATAATGAGAGTAGAAGCAGGCCAGCACGGGCCCAAATACCGGTTGAGAGGTCTTCGTCCCGGGGCGTCAGGGCTCGCCATGAGCGATCAATCCGGTTTTCCGGAGCGCCTAACCTCATTGTGCGACCTGCTTCTTTTTTATTCCTGCGATTCGCCTATAACCCTGTCGGATATTTTAGGATCGTCCTCCGGCGATCCTGCTCAGAGACGAAGCTATCTTCACACAACTGTTCGTCTCGATATGCCGCCGGTTTCGTTGGTATGCCTCCCAAGAATCACGCGTCAAGCTAAAAACCCTGCTACGCGCGCAGACTTACCAAGTGTTGATTGACATGGATAGGGATCGCGTGGATATCGATAAGAGAGCTACCCTGCTCGTCGGCGACGCATGACAAAAATCCCGCCCAACGCCAGCAGGGAAAGCGTCACCGGTTCAGGAGTGATATCAAATGTACTCCAGCCTATGGCGGTATCACCGGATGTCAGGCGAAAGTGCCATGTCGATAAAATATTGCTGACCGAATCGTTGATCACCTCACGGGTCATGTTCGGCGGAGGATTGGGACGGCCTTCTTCCGAGCCGGTGGAAACCCCCGGACCTCCGGAAGCGAACAGGGAAGCCATCAGCCCGGCCCATACGATTGTATTGTTATACTTGGCCTCATACCCGCTCCCGTCGGGACGTAAACCGGTGAAGCGTACCGATGAACTGTTGTTGGTATCGTAAACCTCGACCACGGCGTGGGTGTACGCTTCCGGGTTAAGAATGGGAGCGAAAGCGAGAGTGGCCGTCGAAATCACGAACTCCGTGCTGGAGGCACCGGCGGTCACGTTGAAATTGAGCGTGACGGCGGGATCCGCGTTGAAACTGAGATGCAGGTCATGCACCGTACCCAACACAACCTGGCCGTTGGGCGATAAAATATTCACCGAATCAACGGGCAAATCCCATTCATACGTTCCCTCGATGCTCGTTTCCGCGGCGGGGATAAAATAGATCAGGCTGTTCGTGATAGAATTGGAGGTGGCTTGCACCTGCACTACCGTGGTTGTCGTAAGTATTCCCTCGGCATTGACCATCCCTGCGAATACCATAAGGAACAACCACATCACGCCACACAGCCAACGCGAATAGTCTCTCCTTGTACGCTGAGGCATTAACCTACCCTCCTTTTCTGGACCCGGCCGGTTTTCTCCCCCCCTCCTCGAAATTGCTTAATCCGCCGTGAAAACCTGATACATCTACTAACGCGAGGGTTTTTTCAACCGCGACTCATTATTCTATATCGGAGGTTTTCCACCTCTCCACAAACAAAACAACCTAACGAAATTATCAATCCGACATCCCGCCCAAGATTATCGCCACCGGCGCAAGACCGCCAAACCGGCTACAAGCAATAGCCCCAGACTGGTCGGCTCCGGTACGATTACTTCAAATCGGCTGGTACCGCTGGCCGAATCAGCAGCGGTTAGATGGAACTTGAATTGAGAGGAAATTCGACCAACCGTCGCCGGAATAGTTTCCCAGATAGTCGGCAGAGCAGGTCGACGATCGTCATCGTTGCCGGTGCTTCCGACGGCCGCCGAGACCGGACTGGTCAGCAGACTGGCCCAGGTTATCGCCGGATTGTTGTAACGGGCCTCATAGGCCGCCCCATTGGTCAGCAAGCCGGTCAGGGTGGCGCCGTTAAAATTATTGTCCGTGACCGTCACCGCCGCGGTAGCATAAGCGTAAGGCTTGACGATCGGATCGAAGGTGATCACCGCCGACGTCACCGTGATATTCGATCCGTAATTGCCCGCCACCACGCTGAAATTCAGCGTGACCGCCGGATCCGCATTGAACACCAGGTTCAGCGTTTCCACCGTGGTCAATTCCAGCGTGTTCGTCGCATTCCAGATGGTCACCGGCTCCTCGAGGTCCCAACTATACGAACCCTCGATCACGGTGCCCACCGGGAAATAATACTCCACGCTGCCGGTATCGGTGCCATACGCGGCATCGACCCGCACCAGAACTGCAGTGGCCGGCAAGGCCTCCGCCCATGCGTAACTGCCCGTCAGCAACAGAACACATACTGTCGTGATGACTGCCCATCCCCGATAGCCTGAATTTGCGTAAAGATAAGATTTCACCTCAAGGCCCTCCTTTGGAAACCCTTGCTCACACCGATATGTTTGGTCCGTTTTGTTGACTTTTTTTGGATTAGGCGGGAGCTTCTTTCCTCACACCTTCTCCACCAGCCAGGCATTCTAATCCATCTTTCCGATAATCTCAAGAAAAAAATAGGGGAATTGGAAGATTTTATTTTTGATAAGGGGAATAACCTAACATTTTTCTTACTTGGGTTAGTGAGTAAAGATATTACTTTATATAAACAACGATATGCCAATGTGTTATAAACGATATACACCTTCAAGAAACCGAATGATAAAATCAACAATATTGAGCCATATATTTAACAATGTTGTTTATGTTTTAACGGCAAGCGGAATGATATCAGATTTTTTTCGTATATTCCCCTAGCAACTTACGCGGATAACGTGAACAAACTTTCATGACTCATGCGAAATAGACGTACATCCTCCGTGAGCGGACACACGTTTGTGCGCTCTGTTTCTTGCTTTTATCTATCGCGCGTAATTACCCGCCGCGACGATTGCGCAGCAATAGCAAACTTCCCATGAGCAGCAGGCTCAGGCTTACCGGTTCAGGCACGATCACCTCAAACCGACTGGTTCCGCTGGCCGAATCGGACGCAGTCAGATGGAATTTGAACTGCGATGAGATCCGATCGACCGTCGCGGGGATTATTTCCCATTGCACGGGCAACAACGGTCGGCGAGCGTTCACTGAGGTAGAACCGGCCATGGGGGCGATCACCGGGCTGGTTAATAAGTTGGCCCAGGTCACCGCCGGACTGTTGTAACGGGCCTCATAGGCCGCCCCATTGGTCAACAAGCCGGTCAGGGTGGCGCCGTTCAGGTTGTTGTCCGTAACGGTTACGCCCGCGGTGGCATAGGCATACGGCTTGACGATGGGATCAAAGGTGATCACCGCCGACGTCACCGTGATATTCGATCCGTAATTGCCCGCCACCACGCTGAAATTCAGCGTGACCGCCGGATCCGCATTGAACACCAGGTTCAGCGTTTCCACCGTGGTCAGTTCCAGCGTGTTGGTCGCATTCATGATGACCACCGGCTCTTCAAGGTTCCAGTTATATGAACCTTCGATAACCGTGTTCACCGGGAAAAAATACTCCACGCTGCCGGTGTCGGTGCCATACGCGGCATCGACCCGCACCAGAAACGCAGTGGCCGGCAAGGCCTCCGCCCATGCGTTGCCGCCCGTCAGCAGCAACAATCCCACGACGAGGACACCGCTCAGTCCGCGTCGCATCCGTGAGTGTACATGACCATTTGACACTTCAGTACCCTCCTTAGGGTTAAACCCTAAAAATAGAAGAAAGTGACCTTCTTTTCCCAACAAAACGAACTATTTGAAATGAGGTGTGAGCTTCTTTCATCCGTCCATGCCTCTCAATATGTCATATTCATGCTATTGGACATCGTCGTAAAATGCAATAGGAATTTGCAGGAGCGCGGACCAGGACGCTGTTCCTTCCCCAAGAGACTTCCTTCGGCGGACCGGACCCCGAGCATAAGACAACTACGACCTTAAGCCTTTATAAATAAAGCTTTAAGCGATAATCATCTCCAGCGACGTTTAAGACCACAGATCAGGTACAACCCCAGGTATCCCAGTCCCACTGCGCTCGGTGAGGGGGAAAGATAACCCCTGAGCCACGGAAGGTACGCGGAAACAATCATACCCCCACCGGCGGAGCCGAACAGAGGCGGTTCCGGGCCACCCTGAAACTGCGCCAAAAAAGTATTGATCCCCCACAACTTCCATTCCCCGTCCACCCAGACGAAACTTGGACCGCCCGAATCGCCGAAACCCAATTGTGACTCGAGCTGGTTGCCCAACGATACGCCACCCCAGCGATTGCGCGGATCATTCGGATCGGTAACCGAAGGATCATCGAAATCAAATAAATATACTTCAGGGATGGGATACCCATCGTCGTCCAATATGGAAACATCGTAACTGTTCTGTCCCGTGCGTTTGACATCGTATTTCGCCCGATAAGCGTACTCCCAGCCCAGATCGCCGTAGCCGCTGTGGCCATAGCCGACCATGGTAAAAGTGGAGCCGTAAGGTAATTGGCCGCTGTATATATCGTAAATCGGTACACCGGCGGGGAGATCGTTGGCCAGAGTGACAATGGCGATGTCATCATGAGTAAGCGACGTGAAGGAAAAACCCGTAAAGCCGGGACAGATGCTCATCTCGGATACCGCAAGGCTGTGGGACAAACCACTCCCGTAATTGAGATAGAAAGTTGCTTGATTGGGAGTGAAATCAATATTACCGTTGTTGTTCACGTCAAGGGCATGCGCCGCCGTCAGAATATGTCGAGGGCTGATGGCCACGCCGCTGCAAAGATAAGTACCGGTATTATTGACCAATTTGAAACTACCTACGCCGGCAAAGGGGGAATGGGTTGTATTCGGATCGACACGCAATGCCGGCGAGTCCGCGGGGCTGACCTGGGCGGAGCCGGCCATCATGATCGGATAATACGAAGTTAAATTGATATCCGCATGAAGACGAGGCCCAGTCACCAACAGAAAAAGAATCAGACCCAGTTTCCAGGGAGGTAACCGCATGATCCTTATGAACGCTATCATATTCTTCCTGGCCATCGTCACCCTCCGAGGAAAAATCGAAAACCCTCACTCGGTTCCAGAGGGACACATCGTTGAGATCATTTCGGTGGCATGGACACACAGCATCCCTCAAAAAGAGAGACCAGCCACGACACTCACCTGGAGTGATTTATGTATAGTATGAATAGATATCCACCTCCACCCCGTGATACCTTATCATCCTTCCACTCCTACGGCCTCCTGTAAAGGATTTTGCATAAGCAATCTACCTAGAAGTTTAACCGACTTTCTACGAAATAACAAGCTAAAAATAAAAAATATTATCGGTCGCAGGAATGTGGTATCGAACAGTAATTTACCCATTTTACAACTTGAAACGTGCAATTATTTTGAATCAAATAGTATACCTATCGAAAGCGGAAAAGCCGTCTATCTGTCGCAAATGCTTTTAATAAAGAAGGTTATCATCTGGGGGACAAATATGGTAAAGCCGACTCATGACGAGCATAATTATTTTGCGACCGGGCTTCGCCATTTTGTGCGGTGGTTGGCATGATTTTAATATATTGGAGAATTCTTGAGATCATTGGAACAGAATATTCGTGAGACCAATGGTGCCTGTATTGTCGTGCATCACTGCCAACCATGGCGGTCATCACCTATCGCGGAGGCAAATCGACGGTATTCTCTTGCACAACCTGGCCGATACCAACCGGCGTTCCTTACCTGTGAACGAAGGTATCTTACATTCCGTCGATGTAAAACTCACCAGCCAACGGGTTGATTGGGAAGGATCAGGATCGTGCGATCCTCTACGCCGCGCGGTGTACGGCCTCTCCATGGGCTGGGTTGGGTGGTGGCCGCCGGTCGATCACGGGCGATCAGTTCGACCACGCATTTCCAGACCTGTTTCTCGAATTTGCGGGCGGCCAGGTCGTTGACATCCAAATGTCGGAGGTCTTCCTTTTGCCGGTCAGGACGCGGGATTTCGCTATCCATCGGACCGGCTTCCGCCCGGACATAGGCGACCGGTCGCGTGTCGACGGTATCCACGATAACCCCCATGAATGCGGAATGATCCGGATCCGCCGTCGCGGGTCCATAGATCAGACACAAGCCTGCCCGGGCCCGGTCCGCGGATTGGCTGATTCGGCGAACATCGGAGGTCGGCGCCTCCGTTGACTGTTGATCCAGCACGATGACTTCCCGAACCTGCGTGACGGTATTGAACAAAGCATTCCAATACGTGGCCTGCTCTTCCGGAATCGTGGATAATCGCCACTGATCGGCAGGGATACCGTTGCTCCGTTCCCACCAGCTCGGCTGATCCAGGCGGGCAACCGCCAAGCCAAGCGGAAAACGGCCTACGGTCGGTTCGGTTTCGAGGAACCTGTATCCCGTACATGGACATGACGCTTCCTTAACTCCCAATTGATCGCTCGCCAAGGTAGGACCACTGTAGGCCAACGGAGGCGGCTCGGGTTTCGCGCAGCCACCCATGATCGTCACTGCCCACACGATCGCCGGAATAAGGCCTGTTCGTATTCTCATGACCGGTCGATGCTGCCCATCGCGCATGATTCGACTCCCATTCCGCAAAGTCCTCTACAGGATTATCGGCAACCGCGTCCGTCGGTCCATTTATATCTGGACTTTTCGCTAATTCTCCGCTCAAACAGGTCCGATATTGCTCGCTGGACCCTCCGGTAATCCCTGCTTCCACCAAGGTGTAACCTGACCCGATAAACATCGGCGTGGAAAGGCAGGCCCATTGATATTATGGGAATGGAGGGCTTACGGTGAGACTCGACGCTTCTTGACCTCCTGGAAGCCCCCTTGGGGGCATTGCTCATCCAAGTTCTTTTTCCTTTATGTCTCCGTGACGAAATGTCCATGATAGCTTATTCGGCGTCCTCCATGCGCCGATAACAGCAAGGCAAACCCATAGGAGTGTGCCGTGCATTCGCAATCGACTTTTCGATCGACGGTGATTGCTCACCATCAACCCGCCCAGGGAACGGTCGAGGCCGGTATCCCACATCTTCGTCTGGTCGAATCCGCGGCGGTCCCCGTCCTGCGTCAAAACCTCGTCGGCCGAATGGGTAATACCCTATTGGGCCTGCCTTGGCCGATATGGGGTCTCTTCGACATGACCATCCTGGCCGTTGGGATTTATCTCAGTTACGGCCAGTTCGTCTGGTTGCCGGAAGGAAGATGGGTACATGTCGGCTGGCGGGAGACCTGCCTGATCCAATGCGGCCTACTCGTCGTGATGGGCATGATTTTCGGTCTTTACGAGCAACAGACCCTGCTGCGTCGTTCGCGCATCCTGGCGCGCTCGTTATTGACGATCGGCACGGCGGTGGCCGTAACCTATATCGTTATCTCTCTGCTCATGTACGAGGTCCATAGCCGCCGCGTGTTTTTCCTGGCCGGCCTCCTGTATTTGCTCATCACCCTCCCGGTACGTTTACTGGTCTGCCTGTGTCTCGATCATCATCACCGGAAATTCGTCATTCTGGGCACGGACCGAAAATCGCAACTGATTCCGGCGGGTATGGGTGACGGCCTGTCCAAGCGTTATCAATTGGTCGGCTACGTGGCCGTCGACCCCATAGAAATTGGCCGGGAAATCAAAGGCCGGCGCGTGCTGGGTACTATCAACGACATCGAGCGTATCTGCCTCGAACACGGCGTTAACGAGGTGGTTGTCGGCCCGGTACTGGCCCGCAATCCCCGCCTGCTCGACAAGGCCCTGGCCTGCTTGCGTCTCGGTTGCCGGGTCACCAACCTGTCCACGTTTTATGAACAAGTTTTGAGTCAGGTGCCCGTCGATCATCTCGAACCACATTGGTTCCTGTTCGCCGACCTGAAGCATTACCGCGAGGCCCAATTGATGATGAAGCGGGCTTTCGACATCGTCGGGGCTGTCATGGGCCTGATGCTGAGTCTGCCCTTGTGGCCGCTGATCGCCCTGCTGATCAAGCTGGACAGTTCCGGGCCGGTGTTTTATCACCAGTGTCGCATCGGGCTGAATGGCCGGTCTTTCTGGCTGCACAAATTTCGCACCATGTATGCCGGCGCCGAGCGTCACGGCTGCGTCTGGGCGGCCGAGGATGATCCACGCGTCACGCGCGTGGGACGGTTTCTGCGCAAAACCCGGCTCGACGAGCTGCCTCAGTTATGGAATATCCTGCTGGGGCAGATGTCCGTGGTCGGCCCACGTCCTGAACGCCCGGAGTTTGTCCGCAAACTCAACGAACTTATCCCCTTCTACAACGAGCGGCACCTGATTAAACCGGGCCTCACCGGTTGGGCCCAGATCAATTACCGCTACGGGGCCAGCGTCGACGATTCCCGCCGCAAACTCGAACTCGACCTTTGGTACCTCAAGCACATGTCGCTGGAATTGGACTTTATCATCATCCTGCGAACGCTGGGAACCGTGTTCCTCGGCTCGCGCTGACCGGAAAATTACTCGGATAAGTTTTGTCGATACCCGCGGATTCCGATAATCCATATAGCGTTCGGTTTACCATGCTGTGCGCAAGCATACTGGTGCAAGTGTATGTTGGTGTGAGTGCATGCTGGTGCGAGTGTATGCTGGTGCGAGTGTATGCTGGTGCGAGTGCATGCTGGTGCGAGTGCATGCTGGTGCGAGTGCATGCTGGTGCGAGAATCCTTTCTCGCACCCAACTGCTGGGGAATCCTTTCCCCGCTA
>CAYNYK010000001.1:117612-173143 GCA_964401335.1 uncultured Planctomycetales bacterium | reverse complement strand
ACATGGGATGGGAATCCCGATTAAGGGCTGTCGAGATGGGAATCTCGACAGAGCGGATTCACCCAACTGTCGGGGAATCCTTATGCTGGTGCGAGAATCCTTTCTCGCACCCAACCGCTGGGGAATCCTTTCCCCGCTAACATGGGATGGGAATCCCGATTAAGGGCTGTCGAGATGGGAATCTCGACAGAGCGATCCCAAGCAAGGGCTGTCGAGATAGGAATCTCGACAGAGCGGTAAGAATCTCGACAGAGCGGACTCGACAGAGCGAGCTCAACGGAGCAAAGAAAACAACAGCGAAGAAAGACCATGTAATTATGCGTGTTCTGCTGATTCAACCGCCTTACGATCTATTCGCGGACGACCCGCGCCAGGCCATGCCTCCGCTGGGGTTGGCCTACATCGCCGCCGTCCTGGAGCGGGCGGGCCATGAAGTCAAAATCATCGACTGCGTGGCCGAGGATTTCGACCGCCTCACACCGATGCCCGACGGCCGCCGCCGGCACGGACTTGACGGAGCAAATTTAATCAAGGCCATCGCCGATTTTCAGCCGCAGATCGCCGGAGTCAGTTGTCTTTTCTCCTCCCAGGCGCCGGCCGCCCATCAGGTCTGCGCCCTGCTCAAGCAAATGGATGCCGGTCTCGTAACCGTCATGGGCGGCGCGCATCCTTCGGCCGCCCCGGAAACCGTACTGGCCGATGCGCACGTGGATTATGTGGTACTCGGCGAGGGCGAGCAGACGATGCTCGAGCTGGTGCAAGCGTTGGAGGCTTGCCGGCCGCTGCCGGTTGATCCCGCCGGGTTGGCCTGGCGACAGGACGGCACAATCTGCGTGCGGCCGCGAGACATGTATTGGCCTGAATTGGATACCCTTCCGCTTCCCGCCCGGCACCTGCTGCCCATGCAGCGGTATTTCGACTGCCGCGCCCCTCACGGCGGGCGGGTCAAGCGTCACCCCTGCACGAACATGATTACCTCGCGCGGCTGCCCGGCCCATTGCTCGTTTTGCAGTATCCACACCGTCTGGGGCCGCAAATATCGCGCCCACAGCGCCGCTCGGGTCATCGAGGAAATTGAACACCTTATCGATCGCTACGGCGTACGCGAAATCCAATTTGAGGACGATAACCTTACTCTGCACAAGCCGCGGATCATCGAGATCTGCCGAGCGATCATCGAGCGCCGGATCGATCTGACCTGGACCACACCCAACGGCGTGGCCATGTGGGCCCTGGACGAACAATTACTCGAACTTATGCGCCGGGCGGGTTGTCATCATATCGCGTTGGCCGTAGAGTCCGGCGTGCCACGTGTTTTGCGACAAATCATCAGGAAACCGCTGGACCTTGCCCGGGTACCGTCGCTGATTCGCGCCTGCCGCCGACTGGGCATGGGGGTGTCGGCGTTCTTTGTCGTGGGTTTTCCAGGGGAGACGAAAGAGGAAATCCGCCAGACCCTCGATTACGCGATCCGCCTGGAGGCCGATCAGGTGAACTTTTTCACCGCTACGCCTTATCCGGGCACGGAGCTTTTCCGGCAATGCGTGGACGAGCGGCTGATCACCACGCCGATCGATTACCCGGCGTTACGCGTGGGACGGCCGATCATTAATACCGCCGACTGGACCGCCGAGGAGTTGTCCGAACTGGTCCGCGCCGCCCAGGCCGGCTTCTATCGCCGTACCCTGACCCGACGGCCGATCCATTTTGTCTCCCTGGCCCTGAACCATTTCGTCCGCGAACCGGCCACCACCCTGCGTAAACTCCGCAACACCTTCCTCCCCCGCCTCGCCCCCCAGCCTCCCGCACCGTAAACATCCATCCCCCACCAGCCCGACACAGTTTACCTCGCCAGCCTCGCCGTGGCGGGCAAGCAAGGGTGCATCGCTTCCACCCCGCAGCAGTTTGCCCGCTCGCCATGGCGGAGCCGGGCCGTGGCGAAATCGCTGCCATCTGCCCCCCATCCTCTTGGCAGGCATATTCAGTAGTGACCTGTATATTTCCGCTCCATCACATATGATCGCATCAAGGCGAAGGCATCGTGGAGGAGTTCCAATGTTTGGCTCGCTCGAATATTCGCCGGACCATGGGCGTCATGTTCAGAATATCCTCGGGCTTGTTCGTAATAATGGTCGGCATGGCATTCATCCGCTCGTAAATCTCGACACCCATCTCAAAACCCTTTTGACCGGGTTGCGGATGATTGTACCCGATCAGCCGGGTATGCTTGTCCCATAGGAAACTATTGATCGGATGGGCGGCCTCGATATGTTTTTGCTCCAACTCGCCAAAGCCCTGATAGATGTGCCCAAAAGCAAAACTCTGGCGCTGGAAGCTGATTTCGTCGTACCCCTCCCCGGCAAGGACCAGGTGGGGAGCGGCGGCCGCGAATTCCTCATGCAATTGCCGCAATCCCTGGACCGTGTTGAGGCCCTGGACCACGCCGTTGTCGGTATTCGCCGTCCAGAGGGTTTGATCCAGATAGGCAAAGTCCGTATCCACCCGCGCGCAGGCCTTAATCACCCTGTCGATCAAAATACGCCGCCAGTAACCAAGGCCGGGGTGGATATAGGCCATCCGCGTGTAATCGTAAGTGTCCGGCGGCCAGAACCAACCCTCCGGTACATTGCGGTCCACGGTGCGATATTGAAAATCGCGCAATTGCTGATAGAGCGGATGCTTGCAATCCACGGCGAAGAAGTTGAAATGGGGCATCACGTGAAATCCCATTCGTTTGGCCTTGGCCATGAACTCGAGAGCTTCCTCGCTCGGCGTATAATCGGGATAATAATGGTCATATTTATCCGTACGCCAGAAAGCATAATGGATAATGGTCTGCTCCGGTGGATGAGCGGTAGCCAGAGCATCGAGAATTGATTCGTTCAGGCCGGTCCAGCAACAGACGGCCAGCGAGACTTTAGCCACCCAATCGGGTCGGTGGACGCGCTTCGCGGCCAAGTCATAGGTCTTTTCCATCCACTCTCGATAGCGCATGGCCGGCACCGTCCAATCCCCCCGATATACGTTGATCCGCCACTCGATTCCGCCGGCCGTCCGATTATCCCATAGCGGTCCGGGCGACTCGCTTTCGAAGCCCAGTTCGGTGCGTGTACCTTGCCGGATCAGTTGCAGAGCCTTGAAACGTGCCAGATGATCTTCGCAGTGGATCATCATCGACCAGCCATCGAGTCGGGCGATGGCCAACTGAGCGTTCCACTCCACCGGCCAACGCAAACGGTCGGTACCGGGGTGAGGCTGTTGGGCATTAAACTGCAAACCATTGACGACCGGGAGGATAACCGTAGCCTCCGGATGCATGGGCACCGTCCAGCGTACCGCGCGTAATCCCCGCCGATCGGATAAGCCGTCCGGGGTAATCCGCAAATCTCCGTTTTTCAGGTCGACGGAAACAAACAGAGCGCGACGAGTTTCATCCCCCTGCACTTCGATGCAGGCCGCCAAGTCGGACAACTTCCGCACCACCACCGTCTGATGCTTGTCCTTACCCACGACCTCGCCATTGATAAATATCAGGTCCACGCCTGATTCGGCCGGGACCGGGTGGGCGAAATCCGTGGACTGCTCCAGCGGTCGAATACTCAGGATGCGCGGCCCGTCGAACACCGCCTCCAATGTTGCCGTTTGAACGGTTAATCTGGAACCGTCCACGGAAATCGACGTTGGATCGGCCATGGCCGCCGCCGAGCAGAAAAATATCCCAATCAGATTCTTGCCTACCATGAGTGGTCACTCCACTTGGTAGAATATAAAAAAAGGGGCCACTTGGCCATGTAATAAAGGGAAATAGCGGACGGCGATTCCGCCAAAGGCGGACCTTCGGCAGCGATCAGGATCCTCAGGCTTTCGCCTTTGCCCGTCTCTACGTCACTCCATCTCCCCCCCCGGTCCCTCCATCCCTCTGTCCTCCCGTCTCCCCATCTCTCCGTCCCCCCCCTCGCCCCCTCGTCCCTCCGGGCCTTGGAAACGTTGAACATGGCCTTGGGGCTGATCCCTTTTCGCTTACGGCGAGCCGGAACGAGGCCGCGCCGGCTCTCTGGATTTATGGCTGGTCTTGTCGCATAATGGCGACCCGTGGTTCTCAGGTACAAAGGATTTAACACGAGGATAATCAGATGGCCAAGAAAACGATAGCAGCGGTAGATGTCAAGGGTAAGCGGGTTTTGATGCGGGTGGATTTCAACGTACCGCAGGACGAGACCGGGGCGATCACCGACGACGCCCGGATTCGCAAGGCCCTGCCGACCATTCAGCATGTGCTGAAAAACGGCGGGCGGCTGATCCTGATGAGCCACCTGGGACGGCCGGAAGGCAAAGACCCGGTGGCGGACAAGGCCTGGACCCTGGCGCCGGCGGCCAAACGGCTCGGCGAATTGCTCGGCCAGCCAGTCCTCATGGCCCCTGACTGCGTAGGCCCAGAAGTCGAGAAGATGGTGGCCGGCATGAAGGACGGGCAGTGCTGCCTGCTGGAGAACGTCCGGTTCCATGCGGCCGAGCAGATCAAGGACAAAAAGGCCAAGGACGACCCGGCATTGAAAGAAAAGAAAGAATCTTTCGCCAGGCAGTTGGCGGCCTTGGCCGACGTGTACGTCAACGACGCCTTCGGCACCTGCCACCGTGACAACGCGAGCATGTTGACCGTGCCTCAGATGATGGCCGGTAAGCCGCGGGTGGTCGGGTTCCTTGTGGAAAAGGAATTGAAGTACCTGGGCGACGCCCTGAATAACCCCAAGCGGCCTTTCGTGGCGATCCTCGGCGGCAAAAAAGTCTCCGACAAGATCGGCGTGATCGAGGCCCTGTTGGGCAAGTGCGATACCGTGCTGATCGGCGGCGCGATGCAGTATACGTTCATGCTGGCCGACGGCAAGAAGGTCGGGAACAGCCTCGTCGAGGCCGACAAGGTCGAGGAAGCCAGGCGGCTGATGAAGCTCGGCGGCGATCGGCTTAAACTTCCGATCGACGTAGTAGCGGCCAAGGAACTGAAAGAGGGCGCGGCCACTCAGGTATTCGAGGGTGATATTCCTGACGGCATGCAGGGGCTTGATATCGGCCCCAAGACGGTGGCGGAATACAAGAAGATCATCGCCGCGGCCAAGACGATCGCCTGGAACGGCCCGATGGGGGTTTTTGAAACAAAACCCTTCGATGCGGGCACCATGGCCATCGCCCAGGCCATGGCCGAAGCCACCGGCCGCGGGGCCATCACCGTCATCGGCGGCGGCGACAGCGCGTCGGCGGTCGGCCAGGCCGGCCTCGAGGAAAAAATGACCCATGTCAGCACCGGCGGCGGGGCCAGCCTCGAATTCATGGAAGGCAAACCCTTCAAGGCCGTCGAAGTGCTCGACGAGGCGTAATCGCTGATTGTGCACGAGTTGACATAAAGACGGCAAGCCCAGGGCCCTGCGGCTCTGGGCTTGCTGTGCGAAGAGGTCAGTGCGTGAGCAACGATCAATCAAACTGGCGATTGGCCGAGCCGCGGTTGCGGATTGCTCCGTCATTGTTAGCGGCGGACTTTTCGCGGCTGACCGAGGAGATCGGCCGCATTGAGGCGGGCGGGGCGGAAATCCTGCATCTGGATATCATGGACGGGCATTTCGTGCCGAATATCAGCTTCGGCGTGCCGGTGATCGAAAAGATCCGGCCGGTTTCCAAGCTGTTTTTCGATACGCACCTGATGATTACCGACCCGCTGAAGTATGCCGAACCATTCGTCAAGGCCGGGGCCGATCTGCTTACGTTTCACATCGAGGTGACCGACGAGCCGCGACGGGTGATCGAGCATATTCGCGGGTTGGGGGCAAGAGTGGGTATTACTCTCAACCCTTCCACGCCGGTGGACGACATCGTCGAGGTGATTCCGGAAGTGGATATGGTTCTGGTCATGAGCGTCTGGCCGGGCTTTGGCGGGCAGCGGTTCATCGAATCATCGATCGATAAACTGGCCGCATGCCGCAAGCTGTTGCAGCCGAGGCAACGCCTGGAGGTTGACGGCGGGATCGGGCCGGACACCGCCCGGCAAGTCATCCGCGCGGGCGCCGATACGCTGGTGGCCGGCTCGGCGGTCTTCGGCTGTCCGGATCCAGTCGCGGCCATGGGGGAGATTCTTCGCCAGGCCTGATGGGTTGGAATGCTCATCCGAATCGTCAATTCCGATCATGTGACGATCCCGCAAGACCATTGCGAAAGACGACTCAGATGATGCTGCTTATTGCTGCACGACCTTCGGCGGGTCGGCAAGATCCTGGTAGGCGCGTTCGATTTGCTCGCGGATAACGGGATTGGTGGTGATCCACCAGCGGTAGCGCAGGGAAAGCGGATGATCCTTGTCGAGTTTCCAGGGAATGAATTCGCCGAAACGGCCGTAAAGTCGTTCACTGAACTCGGCGGGCTCGGGGTTAGCGGGGTCGGACAGATAGGCAACGGTATACATGTGTTCATCCAGCGGGTATTGCAGGGCGTTCCAGGGCAGGTCTTTGAAATCGGGATCATTGTATTCCTTGTCGGTCGCTAAAGCGGCCCAGCGCTCGGGACGCAGATAGCGAGTGGCTTTTTGATTTTCCGCCACGGTCTGGGCGGCCCGGAACTGGACACCGGCGTGTTGGCGATCACCACCAAGATCAACCGGCTCATTCAATGCCCGTAACATGGTGCTAAACTCGATCAAGACTTGCCCAGCAGGCTGGCGAAAGGCCAGCACCCGGCGGGTCTCCTCGATAAAGGGTTTCCCCGCCCGGTCGTTCCAATGAATGCGTACAACGTGTCCGCCGAAGACCGGCCCAGCGAACTCGCGGACAAATTCCACATGCTGCTCATGCTCACCCTTGGCCGCGTGCCAGGTATCGTACACCTCGTCACCAATCCGGCATTTGTTGTAACCGAAGTAGATGCCTCGATGATGGGGGTAAAGGCCGCCCAACCCCTTGGTGATTAACTTCTGACCCGTCGGATCAAAGACATGATGATAGGGCTTCTTGGTGTTTTCGATATCCTGTGGATCGAAGGGAGTGTAGACGTAGCGCAGAACCGGCCGGTCACCAAGGAGCAATTCTCTCGATTTTTCGCGGTCGGCGGAACTGTCTTTCCAAGCAAACTGCTCGTCCTTCTCCCATGACGCAGTTTTGGCGAAGCGGATTACCGCACGACGGGATTGTCCAGCGGGCAGGTCGGAGACGATCCACCAGAGACGCGAACGTCCGTCATCCAGCGGCTCGATCTGAGTCGGCTCAATCCCCCCCTCGGTGGCAATATACACTTGTTGGGTGGCGGGGATCGCGGATGAATTCAGATCGATGAAAACCGGCGCGGCGTAACGGCCGTGCGGACCGGCCTCGATGAGTATGGACCGATCCGGCGCGGAGCAGGCGCCGATCAAAACCAGCAGACATAAACCGGAGAACCGCAAACGATGTTGAATCATAAGCCACCGTGATAACTGATAGACGTTTCTCGAATTCTTTCGCGCCCCACATGGAACAGGTAGCAGCCAACGGCAAAGGCCAGATCGATCCCGCCGATAGTGAACATGTATCGGGCGACGGCCCCGGTACCGAAGCCGTAACTATGCAGGCCGATGCCCAGAACGTAATTAACGCCGACGTAAGTCATAATCAGCAGCCAGAAGGCCATGACACTCTTCAGGGCGGCGGCGTAAGGATTTCGAGCCATGACAAAAAAGGCCACGGCCACGGCGGCGGCAAGGAGACCGGCCAGCTCGGCGATGCTCAACGGGGCGAACCGGAGAACGATGATTCCACCCGCGGCGATAGCCAGCAACAGACCGGTTGCGTATATGGTAATGGGTGTTTTCTCGCGATCCGCGCGGACGTGTAGAATGGCCAGATACGCCAGAAAAGCGATCAGCGACCAGACTTCCTTGGGGTCCCATCCCCAATAGCGTCCCCAGGACGACGCCCCCCAGATGCTGCCGGTGATAATTCCCGCCAACAACAGAAACGAGCCGATCAGAATGTATCCGTAATGCATCCCGTCGATGGCCTCGATCCACGAGCGACGGCGCGGAGCAACGGCCATCACCACGAGTTGAATATGCGCAATCAGCATGGCCAGGGCCAATATGGAATAAGAAACCATGATGATCGGCACGTGGATGGACATCCAGATCGTATCCATCAGGACGGGCACGATGGGCCGAATGTGGGCATCAAGTGGCAGACAGTCGGCCAGGGTAAGAGCCAGCGCACCCATCACCGAGGCCGTCAATGGAATAAGGCGCCGGCGAAAGATCAGCGCGGCAACGATAGCAAACGCGCCTGTCCCCCAACCGAGGAAAAGCAACGACTCATACATATTGGCGGCCGGTATGCGCCCGGCGATTTGCCAGCGCAACACCAGGCCATAGGTGAGCACGATAAAACCGGCGAACAGGCCCGCCGCGGCCAACACATCAAACCACCGACGACGAATCCACAAGGCCAGGGCGGCCAAAGCCGCCCCGCTCCACATGATGATCCAAGCAGTTCGGAACGGCCGCAGGCGGTTGTAGCGCAGTTCAGTGGCGATCTTCCGCGGGTCAGGCCGATAGGCGGCGGGCAAGTCAACCAAGGCTTCCTGCAACCGTTGCGCAGCGGATCGAAAAGCCGCCGCGTCACCCGCACGAAACGCCTCGCCCATCCGGGACCAGAGTTCCTGAGCCGTTCGGATTTGTTCCGAAGCGTCGGGAAGAGAGGCTCCGATGGGCGTCCACATACCGTTAGGGTCGCCGGCATGAGGAATCGGGCAAATCAGGCGACCGGTAAACACCTGCTGGAGCATGACCAGTTGTTTATGAATCTGATCGACCTTGGTTTCCAGCGGATCGGGTTTGCCGCGGCTTCGCTCATTCAGCCGTTCCAGCAGATCCAGAAAGGGTTGGTGTCCTAGCAATTCATCATAGGAGAAGACCGTTTGGACAGGCGATAACTGCAACTCCGCCCGTAGTTCCGCGTTAGACAGACGAATCAACGGTTGTTTCCGGCCACCCTGCGGCTCGAAAGTCCAAGCCAATAACCAGAATACAGGATCGCGGCCCTCGAAAAACGTGCGGCCGGTCACGGTTTCCACTACGTCACGGGCCAGTGTATCCAACGGCATATACCTTCCGTCGTATTGCACCGGAAGGGCTCGCACGATCTCCAAATCAAACCGGTCCGGCGGTCGGTCGATGCCGTCCGTACCGACGGCCAGCAAGGCAACAAAAATACCGATCAACGTCTTCAAG
The DNA here is from genome assembly GCA_964401335.1 of uncultured Planctomycetales bacterium. GTDB lineage: Bacteria > Planctomycetota > Phycisphaerae > UBA1845 > PWPN01 > JAAYCU01. The sequence continues at coordinate 163,908 of CAYNYK010000001.1, read as the reverse complement.
GTCGGCCGGCCTCCATCAGGGATTTCGTTGCGGGAAGGTCCGTCAAAGTCTTGGCCCGTGTTTTGCCTATACGGCTGACAATAACCCAGAGCATGCCGAACAGCATAAGGCCATAACCCGCAAAGACCACGGGTTTACCCGGATCGCGCGAAACGCTCAATACGCTGGTCATTTCCTCGCCCTGCTGGTAATAACTCGATTGATAGAACCGATATCCGCCGTGGGCAACCGGGTGATTCATGCTGACGGTTCGCTCCACGGCGTGACCGACCGCGGGGTCGTTGATGGTAATCCGGCTTTGATAGGAGCGTGGCCGCGACGAGCCGGGGTAACGCTCGATGCGAAATTCATCAAGACGAATTGCGTAACCGAGGGGAATGCGCCGATTCGCAAAGCTTATGGTATATCCCCTGTCCTCAAACCGCACTGATTGCATGACATGTTTTTGAAGCCAGAGGAGCCGGGTTTGCGCGCCCCATGTCACCCTGACCTGTATGGCCGGCCGGCGATCCTGACGAACCGGCTCGACCGGCTCGACAGCATTCCGTGTTTGTGCATGATCATAATATTTCAAGATGGCAAAGCGATGAGGGGACCAGGGCGTATCGACGATCTGGCCGATGCTTAATTCGTGCGTAACACTCCGCCCGTCACTGGGTTGAAAGTGAACGCGCCATTGGTTTTGCGGTCCTTTCAGGATTTCGATAGGTACGGATTGATCCATAGCCGACGGGGCGATGAAGGTGAGTTTGGGACCAGGCCGATCCTGGGTGCCGTGCATGGCGCCGAGTTCCGGGAAGCGGGCAAAGGCGGTGCGCTGCCATTTACCCTGCGGATTGGTGAATTCCACCTCGACGGCCGGGTTATCCCGATGGTCGGGGGCGTTTTCCAGTTGGCGGTTCCGCACGAAGGCATGAGGCAAGTAGCGTTGCACCCGGAAGGTCAGATCGGTTCCCTCGACGGCGGTTTCGCGTTCGAGGCAGTCGCTCAAGGCGTATTCGTACGTTTTATCCTGGTATTCGATCTTGAGTTTCATGTCCGCGACGCGACGGTCTGTCGATGGTTCGGCCAAGGCGCGTGCCCACTCCTCGGGATCGCGGATCACGCGTAGACAAATCGGTTTCGAGGAATCGGGCTTGGCGAATACCCATTGAGGATCGGCCTGCCCATCAGAGGAAAAACTGACTTGGACCGCGGGATTTTCCGAGGGATTGTCATCCAGCACTTCGGAAACGAGGACGGAGTCCGGCAGATAGCGCTCCACGGCGATGTTCACGGGATAATCGACGGGACCGGCGAGAGTAAGATTCTCAAGTGGGCACAAACCGTTAAAAAGTCGCGGCGGCAACTTGATTTCCAGCGGGACCGAGTCGTCCGGTGAAGCCACCAGTAACACCGGCTGGTCCCGATCAGTAAAATGGCCGACCGTCCGGCCTTCGGTTAAATCCACCTGGCCGGTCACACCGTCCTTGTCGGTAATCCAAGCGCCGATCAGTATAATCACGATGGCCGCATGGGTAATTACAAAACCGATTTGCCGGGCGACAAAGGGGAAACGTCCCACGATTGCCGCCAAGGAATTGACCCCGATCAAAGCAAGAAGAATTTTGAACCAAACGGCATGATAAAAAAGGATCAAGGCCTGTTCCGTGCCGTGCAGCGATTCAAAGACTGTGGCCCAAGCCATGGCCACCAGAAGCAGAAGCAATAGAAGAGCGGCCAACCAGAGAGAGCCGGCCGCCCGCAGTATTCCCTTAAGTACGGGCATGACCATGAATATCCGTGGTTTCTCATGAGTCGTCAATAGAGCGGCAGGGTGCGGCGCCATCCCCTCATGGTTGTCCTCCGCACATGTTGGGGCGCGACCCTCGCGGGTGTCGCATTATCGAGACTCCTTCGAGACCGACATACGCCTTCAAAGATCAGGCCGTTAACCTGAAACATGCCGATTCGCAGAGGGGGGGGAGGGACAGCAAACGTATCAAAGCAACCGACGTCGGCTCATAAAAAGAACCAACAATAATCCCGCGAAAGTCATGGCCAGGGTTTGGCCACCACCCGTCCCACAGGACCTGGCGTTGGGGGTATCATTTTCCGTCGGATTTTCGTTATCGGTGGCATTATTCGTCGGCAGGGTCGGCGTCGCGCCGGCCGTGCTTGTACCGGTCGAGGAACCCTCCAGCACGGTGACGGTCAGAGTGTCCGTCGCGACCAAACCCTGAGCGTCGACAACGGTCAGTTTCATCACGTAATCACCCGCCACCACGGGATTGCCACCAATCGTCGCCACATAGGTTGGGTACGCATTGAGGCTGACCGTCTTGGCGAAAGTCACTGAGCCAGCGCCCGGCGGACGACTAACGACACTCCAATCAAAAGTATAAGGGCGGAGACCGCCGGTGGCCTTGCCGTTGAGGGTCACCACAGCATTATCGGCCGAGACCGTCTGGTCCTCGCCCGCGATGGCGGTAAACGTACCGGCCGTTTCCGGGACATACTGGACGCGAACAACCGTGATCTGCTGGGAAACCATTTCATCCTTGCTTACCTTGATTTGCGTGGGCTTGAACCATCCCTCGACATCGTTAAACTCCAATTCATAATCGCCGACGTATAAGCCCGTGACGATCTCCCCGCTATTCAGCCATGTCGGAATCTCCGCGTTCACGATCTGCCACTGGGCCCCGCTCTCCGCGACCTCCTGCGGCTCAATAATGGTCATTATCGCGGCAGGCTGTTTGTCGACCACGGTCAAGCGAATATCTCGTTTAGTCATAGTCCCTCGGTCAACATCGGTAATTACCAGCGTATCCTCATACTCGCCCAAGCCAAGATTCAGAATCTCCTCGTTCAGCGTCACCTTGATGGCAAGACGGTCATCACCAGAAATAACTCCGCTGGTGGGCGAAACGGAGACCCACGGCTGGCTCAAAGAGGCGCTCCAGTAAAGGGGCGTAGTGCTGCTATTGATAAGCATATATGTCTTGGTCGCAGGAAAAACCGGCCCGCCCTGCTCCATAATGCTGTAGAAACCACTCATCGGCACAAGGCGCATCCCGCTCCCAAAATAACCGATATAGTCTACATAGGCGGCTTGATAACCTATGTTGAGACAACCATAGGCAATACGCATGTACCCGTTTTCCCCCCAACCTTCCCCCCAGGAGTTCTTCATGATCCAAGCGCCTTCGGTTCCGGCATTGTCATCCCAACCGACCAGAACGACGGCATGTAAACCATCATAGGGGCCATCACAAGCATTATACACACCACCCAAATAGGCATAGAAGGGTTCGTTGACCAATAAAGCCACCGCGACGGGACCGTAATCAAGGATGGCCTGCTTGATCGCAAGAACACTTGAAGTATTGTAGTAATAGGTATTCGCGGCTATTTCACCCCATGAATTGATCAGATACGGATGATAATTGTAGGGACAGCCACAATCGACATCGTCGGCCTCGTAAGGAAAATCCTCCTCAAGAACGGCCCCGGTGTCACCGCAGGGGTCCAAATTCCAGAGAAAATACTCAAACGCGGTCGTAAACCAACCTCCGTTACAGCTTCCCGCGTCGGTACAACTTACCAGCCACTGTTCGGAAAGATCTTCCTCGGTACCATCTTGAATCTTAATAGCCGACTCGAAGGTCCCTACGGCGGCAAACGCCCAACAACTCCCGCATGCACCCTGGTCCTTGATGGAGGTAACCCCGTTTCTTTCACGCCAATCCCAGCTCGACGGTAGTGCGGTATTGAGGGCCGCAGCGTCAATCGTGGGAGGAGGCGGTAGATTGGGTGGTTCGACGGCCCCGGTCAATTGTTCGCGCGGTCGCTCCGTGGCCGGGTTTCGCCCCACAGTGAAAGTCCAACCTTCTTTCTTGGCCCGTTCCTGCAAGGCGGCAATGTCCGCATCAGTCATTTGCGCGTAAAGGGGGCTGATCAGGACGACCCAAAGAACCGCAACAACCAGACGGGTAAATATTGATTTCATCGTGTTACACTCCATCGGGGGGGCACGGTGGGAAACTTCTTGTTTTGAAAAAAAATAACGTATCGGCCGCTCGTGGATCGTCCGTATAAATGGACCAACCTTTTCCCGCGGCCAAGGCCACCGATCCTTACACTATCGTAGAAAACGACATAGAGTCAAGTCAAGCGGTCGGACGCATAATTCCAGCAATGGTGTACCTATTGTCAAGGTGAGGATGGATAACTCCGGGCCGCGGCCGCGGCGGTGACTTCCATTTCGAACAGCAAGTCGTCCCGGCAGATATCCGCGATACCGATGAGCATTGGCCAGCCGAGGTCTGACCATTGCTCCCGCAGCACACTCTCGACTTCGGGCGTCTTACAGTAGGCAATGGCCTGAACGATGCCGCTCTCGGGACAGGCCAGATCACGCAAAACCGCCCGGACGTTCTCGATAGTACCGGCAATCTGGCCGGCGGCGTCTCCGATATTTCGCGTTCGGCCCTGACGGTCAATATCCGCGGTTCCGGAACCAAAAATCGTCTTGCCGGCGGGCATGTCCGCCACGCTGGCTCGCGAGAAGGCCGACCCATAGTTGAACGCCGAACGCTGGTTCCCGATCTCGGAGAGGTGTCGGACGGCCTCCGGCGGATCAATGACCGCGACAAGGTCCATCGTGCAAGGTGTCCCGTTGGCCGAGCCCACCCCTACCCCCGTACTCGCGGGCATGAGGCATCGCCCCTCTTCACCAATCATACCTTTGTCTCGAAAAAACCCGGTCCGCACACGGTTAAAATCGTCATACCAGCAAAGGATATCGCCCAACCACATCCAGGTGCGAACCAAGGAACGCATGTTGCCCCCGGCGGCGGCCAGCAGTCGGTCGGCTTGATCCAGCATGACCCGTGCCTGATCGGTCACCGAAGGCTCCGCCGCACGGCCCGAAAGAGACGAAGCGGTAACCCACCGTTGCCCGCCGATATCCAACACACGTCCGTATGCTTTTTTATCCAGGCACAATAATCGCGGAGTGGCTTCGCTTTGGACGGCATAAACCTGGACCCCGGCGAAAGCGCCATAGCCTCCATTGTTCACCACCAGTAAAGCGGGATCGACGCCATCATCCAAAGGGCCGTATATTTCACGGCGAACGACCTTGATCGATTCAAGAACCTGACGATTGGCAAAAATACGCTCCTGGAAAATCCGTCCGCCGGTTCGCTCAAGAATCTTTCTGATCCGACTGAAAGCTTCCCGGGCCACGACCCGTATATCGGAACCGGCTTGCCCCACGGCGGTAATGTAGATTTCCCTTGCCCGTGGCGATTCAACAATCCGTGTATCGATCTTCATCAATGAAATACTCTCCGGCAAGCCGGTACGCCGATAAGACAAATCCTGGACACTGAATCTACAAGAAAAATATCTATCACGGTGCGATCAATCACCCCGCATCTCGAATACATAGCTGCCGGCACCCACCTCGAAGCGTACATAATCAGGTTTGGCCTGACAGAACCGCAAGTTGGCCACTCCGCCCGCGGGACGGCCATCGGCAAAAATGCAGATATTCTGCTCGGTAATCCGCACCTTTTTTCGCCCGAGCGTCGGCACGTCCACCACCGCCGACGTGTTGGCCGGTATCCGTATGAGCAAAATCAGGCCGTCAATCGTACGCTGCCATGCACACTGAATCATACCGTACATCGAATGATATTCGCCCCGAGCCCAAAGCAAATCGCCGGCCGGTTGGGGACGGATAATGGTCCGTTTGAAGCCCGGCCGTTCCGGATCGGGGTTGATCCCCGCGAGCGTTTGATAGAACCATTCGCCGACACTGCCGAAAGCAAAATGATTACGCGAATTCATCGCCGGCCCTTTGACATCCGCATCCCAAAGCTCCCAGATCGTGGTCGCGCCTTGGCGGACCATGTATCCCCAGGAGGGACAGGTACTCTGGGTGGCCAGTCGGTAAGCCAGCTCGTTCTGTCCATATTCGGTCAGCGTCGGCAGCAGCAAGGGGGTGCCCAGAAAACCGGTCGAAAGATGATCGTCGCGCTGCTCGATGTCACGGACAATGTTGTTCAGGATCGCCTGGCGATGCTCGGCCGGGACGATGCCGAAAGCCAGCGGCAGGAGATTGGCCGTCTGAGTTCCACCGGGATAATCGATTTTTTCCCGATCGAGGAAGACCCTGTTGAACGCGGCAGCCGCCTTCTCGGCCAAATCGGAATACTTTTTCGCATCCTCGGTCTTGCCGATCGCCGCGGCCATGCGGGCCAGTAGATGAGTCGAGTAATAATAATATGCCTGGGCAATCGGCGGGCGCGGTGAATCGACCACCGCCACCCAGTCGCCGTACGGCTTGTAAAGCGGCGTGTAAATATCGTCCTTACTATTGCGCTTCATGAACTCCACCCAGGCCACCATGCGCGGGTAACTGTTTTCAACGATTCGCCGGTCCCCGTAAAATTGATACAGCACCCAGGGCACGATGGTCACCGCGTCGCCCCAGCCGGGCAAACCCGCCTGCGGGGCCAGGACCGGAGCGATATCGGTGACCCAACCTTCCTCTTCGTTGCCGGAATCGAGGATATCTTTCTGCCACTTGGCGAAAAAGCGGGCCATCCGCATGTTCCAGCAGGCGGTCCGGGCGAAAATCTGCCCGTCGCCGGTCCAGCCCATGCGTTCATCGCGCTGCGGACAATCGGTGGGGATACCATGCAGGTTGGAGCGCTGGCCCCAGACGATATTTTCGTGAATCTGATTGATCAGCCAATCGGAGCAGACAAACGTTCCGGTTCGTGGGATATTCGAATGCAACACCCGAAAGATCAGGGCTGTTTCGTCCGGAACGCCGGGGAAGCCCTTGACCTCGCAGTAGCGGAATCCGTGATAGGTGAAACGCGGCTCCCAAATTTCCTCGCCTTCACCCTTGAGAATATAGAAGTCCGTGGCCTCGGCCGTACGCAGGTTGGCGCAATACAACCGCCCTTCTGGGTGAATCTCCTCGGCAAAGCGCAGGCGTATCTTCGTGCCCCGTGGACCGCGAACCTTGAGCCGCACCCACCCGGCGGCGTTCTGGCCAAAATCGAACAGATAAGTGCCGGTCTGCTTGTCGAGCTCGACGATCCGTCGGGCCTTGATCTCCTCGGTAACACGGATGGTCTCACATTGTTGAGCCACCATCCGGGCGTCGGCAGGTTCCAGCTCATAAGCCGGCGACCAATCCTTCGCGTCGAAGCCGGGCTCGGACCAGCCGGGCATTTCCAGGCGCGCGTCGTAGACCTCACCGTCGAAAATGCTGTGATCGACGATCGGCGAGCGATGCACCCGCCAGTTTCCATCGGTAACCACACATTCACATGTGCCGTCGGCATATTCGATATTCATCTGTACGAGCATACGCAGAGAGCGTTTAACGGAGTCATCGTAACCATAGAGTTTGTCGCCGCAGTACCACCCATTACCCAGTATCGCGCCGATGGCGTTGTCCCCTGCACGCAGCAGGTTGGTCACCTCGAAAGTCTGGTACTGAATCGTCCTGGCATAATGTGTCCAGTTCGGATTCAGAATATCCTCGCCCACCCGCCGGCCGTTGATCTGTAATTCGTAACAGCCCAATCCGCTGGCGTAAACACGCGCCCGGGCCACCGGCTTGGAGACGGTGAAATCACGCCGCAGGCAATACGACGTACGGCGGACGAAAGCGTCGGTCACTTTCCAGCGGGGTTCAGCACCATAGCCGGCCACCACCGTCGCCGCTTCCCACGCCGAATCATCAAAATAGATTGCCTCCCACCCAACCTCCTCTTTCAGACTGCTCTTCCATGTCCCGTCGCTGTGCATGACGATTTTTTTGCCGCTTTCGGTCCAGACCTCGACGGCAACCAGCAGGCCGCCCGGGTCAGGCAGATTGTTAGCGGCTACGGCGATGACATTTTTACCCGGGACGATCTGGCGGGTAGCAGGCCAGGCGCGATAGGCGCCTTCGGGTTTGTAACTTTTTCCGTTAGCGGCGCCGTTCATGTAAACAAAAGTGGCCTCGGGGGTCGCCGCCAGAATAACGGCCTTCTCGACGGTTTCGGCCGGGTCCACGAAGAAACTGCCGCGAAAATAGACGCGGGGGTATTCGGTTTTATCATTTTTCTCGCCGGGTTTGAGATCTTTGTGCCAAATCCATTGGCTTCGGATCAGTTCGCTTTGAGTAAACATGTCCGGTCGCTTTTCGGGGGCGATCCACCGGCCGGTCCAGTCCGTTGTCCGCAAAAGACCCATTTCCCACCAGGCCGGCTCAGAAAAATCACTCGCCCGGCCCCGGCCGTCCCAGGTGCGCACTTTCCATTCATAGCGACGGCCGCTTTGCAAAGGCTCGCCCTGGTAGACAACGTGGATGGATTGATCGGAGGCCACCTTCCCCGTGTCCCACACCGACTGTCCGGCGGCATCGTGGACCACGATCTGATAGGCACTCTGCACCGCGCCCCTACGGGCATCGTTCACCTCCCAGGACAAGCGCGGCGCCTGCGTATCGATGCCCAACGGATTGGCCGCGTACTCGCAACGAAGATTGAGCGGAGCTCCGAATTTTTTCGCGGACGATTCCAACGGCGGCAGTTGGCTGCAGCCGCACAAACCGATCAAAGCGCCCGCGATCATCAGCATGGACCTGAATAAATGTAATCGTTTCGGCTTCATGGTTCGGCTTCCTTACAGGGCGAGATCAAGCCCACGGGCGGATTGTACAACAAAACGGCCTCAGGCGGCAGAGGTGACGCACGACAGTGTGGCATAAACAGGTTGGAGGCTGGCATAAGCAGGCCGGAGGGTGGCATGGGCAGGCCCTTGTCACGCATCAGCGGGACAAGGGTTTGCCCGTGTTTGGGGGGCCACGGCACAAAACACCACGTCCTCGGCTCATTCGGAACCGATCACGTCACCCCCCGGCCTCAAGCGGCATAGTCGATTCGTGACGTGGGTCCATACCAGACCCGGTCGGCCATGCGCAAGAAGTCGTCAACGATCAAATAGATCGCCGGGACCACCAGCAAGGTAAGCACCGTGGTGAAGATCAGGCCGAAACTGATGGAGATGGCCATCGGAATGAGAAAGCGGGCTTGCCAGGAAGTCTCGGCCATCATGGGGGCGAGCCCCAGAATGGTAGTAAGCGAAGTAAGAATGATGGGACGCAAGCGCCGCTGTCCGGCCTTGATAATGGCCTCGAAAGCGGAACTGCCCTGCAATGTTTCCTTGTTGGTGAAATCCACCAGGATCAGCGAATCATTGACCGCGATACCGGTCAAGGCGACGATCCCGATGATCGAGAGGATGGTCAGCGGATACCCCATCAGATAATGGCCGACGACCGCTCCGATCAGGCCAAACGGAATGGCCGTCATCACGATCATCGGTTGAATATAACTCTTGAACAAGCCGGCGAGCAGCACAAAAATAACAACCAGGGCGATCAGGAAATCTCTTTTCAGAGATCCGAAGGATTTGGCCAATTCACGCTTGTTACCACCGAAGTCGACGCGCAAACCGGGGTAATCGGCCTCCAGTTGACGGATCGTGGCGTTTACGGCCGCGATGATTTCCTCGGGGTTGCCCTGGTTATGATCCACATCCGCCGAGACAACCACCGCCCGGCGCTGGTCCACCCGCCGCAGGGCCGAATAGCCGGGGGCCTCCTCGATTCGGGCCACCTCGCGGAAAGGGATCATTCGCCCATCGGGCGTGGCGATGTGCATGGATTCCAGTTCGTAAATCTGGCGGCGTCGTTCCTCGGGGAACCGCACCATGATGTCCACGTCCTCGCGGTCACGCTGGAGGGTACGGGCTTCCAGCCCGTAAAAAGCACCGCGTACCTCCAAGGCCAGCGAACGGGCGGTGATCCCCAGCGGCCGGGCCGAATCCCGTAACTGAATCTGTACCTCGCGCCGACCGGCCTCGAAATCGTCGGCAATGTCATACACGCCGCTGAACCCGGCGAGGGTCTTCTTGATGACATCGGCGGCGGCCAGCAGGTCCGGTAGATTCTTACCGCTGATTTCCATCTCGATTTCCGCCCCGCCCGGCCCTCCCTGCATGGATTGGTACTTGATCCAGGTCACGCCGGGCAGCTTGTCGGTTTCCGCGCGCAACTCGGCGATGATGGCCTCACTGGACCGCTGTCGTTCATCCATCGTGGTCAGTTCGATAATCGACTGGGCCAGGTGCGTGGCTTCGACGCCGCTCACCCCGTGTTCGCCGATCCGCAGAGACGCGCCTACCAGCGTGTAAATCGTCTTGATCTCCGGGAAACGTTCTTGATCAGTAACCAGGGCCTCGATGGTCGCCATAATACGCTGAGTTTCCTCGATCGGGGTGCCGACCGGCATCCGCACGTTGAGCAAGATCGTCTCGGAGTCCATCTTCTGCACAAAGACAAAAGGCACCCGTCCGCCCAGCACCAACCCCACGGTGATCATCAGGCCCGCCAAGGCCAGAGCCACGGTCACGTATCGATAGCGCACCGCCCGCTTCAAAAGCCCCGCATAGTGATGTTCCGTGAAGCGGCGCACCGCGTTCTGCTGGGCGGCCCGCAGCGGCCGGGCCAGCCGGGCCAACCAATGCCGCGGAGGTTCGTGCCCGAGATCCCGACGGACGGGCATCAACCACTCGGCCAAGTGACATGGCAGAATGGACAGCGCCTCCAGAAGCGAGATGCTCAGGGCACAGGTGACCACCACCGGCAAAACGCCCATGAAATCCCCGATCTGCCCTTCGATAAACAGCAGGGGCATGAATGCCCCGATGGTGGTCAACACGGCAATGACCACCGGCCAGATAACCTCTTCCGTACCGCGGACTGCCGCCAGATGCGGTTCCTCGCCCTGCTCCACGCGCGAAAAGACATTTTCGCCCACCACGATCGCGTCATCCACGAGCATACCCAGGGCAATAATCAATCCGAACATGCTGATCAGATTGAGCGTCTCTCCCAGCAGATGCATGACCATGATCGCCCCGGCGATGGACAAAACCACCCCCATCATGACCCAGAACGCCACCCGCCAGTTAAGAAAGAACAGCAACGAACAGAACACCAGGATCAGCCCCCATAGTCCATTGCGCTTGACCAGGTCGAGCCGATCGGAAATGAACCGTGATAAATCGGTATGGACCTCCACCTTTACCGCGGCAGGAAAGGGCTCGTTTTTGTGCTGCTCGTAAATGCGCATGGCCGGGACATCGACGCCCAGTCGATGTTTCAGCCGGGACAACCAGTCCCAATCCATGGGTTGACGGCTTCGGCCGGCCACATACGCCTTGACCCGTGTGGCGATCTCCACCGCATCGCCGTCGCCCGTCTTATAGACCGTCACGCAAACCGACGGATGTCCGTTGAATCGACCACGAATGTCACTGTCCTCGAACCCGTCGATGACCCGCCCCACGTCGCGGATTCGGACCAACTGCCCCCCCGCCGTCGTGCGTAATATCGTTTCGGCGATCCGGTCGGCGTCGTCCGTCTCCATCAACGTGCGGACGGCCACGTTCTGTTGCGGGGTCTTGACCTGGCCGGCCGGCAGATCGAGGTTGCTCTGCCGGATGGTCTCGGCGATTTCCGCCAGCGACAGCCGATACTCGGCCAGCTTTTCCGGCTGCACCTCGACCTGTAATTCCGCCTTGCGTACTCCGCTCAATTCCATCTTGCTCTGCGGCAGGAGCAAGAGCAGATCATCACGGACCTGGCGCCCGGCCTCCTTAAGGGTGGCCTCGTCCATATCGCCGAAAAGTGAAACGGAGATCACGGGGAGTTGCGGCTCGAATTTCATCACCCGAGTTTCTTCCGCGTCCTCGGGCAGTTCGTCCCGCGGGATCGTATCGATGGCCGCCTTGAAATCGTTGACCACCAGGTCAATATCCTTGGCCCCGCTCTTCATGGTGACCAGAAGGGTGCAGCTTCCCTCGCCGATTTGGGTCTCGATCTTGTCGATATCCTCGACATCCTTGATGGCTTCCTCGATGCGGATGGCGATGCCCTTCTCCACCTCCGAAGGGGTCGCTCCGGGATAAAGCGTGGAAATGGACACCTGGTTCGGCCGTGATTCGGGAAACATCTCCCGCACCAAGGTCAGGCCGCCGTACGCGCCGCCAATGATGATGGTCACCATCAGCATGTTGACCAGGACACGATTTTCCACACTGAAACGGGGCAGCGATATCATGGTTTGTTGGCCAATGAGGATTCCGCATCAGGGGTTACAGCCCGTCCGGCCTCCGCCGACAAATCGTCCGCGATGCGCACCGGGGCGTTTTCATAAAGACTGTCGAGGTGGCTGGTGATGACGATATCTCCCGGCCCCAACCCGATCACCACGCTGCGGTCCAGCAGATCGCGCTCGATGCGTACCTCGCGCACATGGGCTTGCCCGTTGTTGTAGACGAACACGCGATTGTTTTGAATGATCGTGCGGGGTACGGTCAATACGTTCTCCAGCTTCGGCCCGTCGATCCGGGCCTTGACAAAAAAGCCGGGCAACAGTTTGCGTTCATACCGGTCGTTGTCCACCTCGACGTAGACTTTTAGGGTACGCAGCATCTCGTTGGCCGCCGGCGCAATCCGCCGGACCTCTCCTTCCCAGGTGAATCCGTTCATCGTCTCGACGAGCAACCGGCACGGCGCCCCGACGCGCACCCGGTCGCTCATGCCGGCCGGTATTTCAATCACCACTTCGATCCGACGCGGGTCCAACAGGGTCAGCAGCGATTGCCCGATCTGCACCCGTTGCCCCAAATCAACCGATAACTCGTCGATCACCCCGTCGAACGGAGCCTTGATCGTGCAGTGCTCCACGTCCAGCCTGGCGATTTCCACCGCAGCCTCGCTGGCCCGGGCGGCGGCGGCCAGTTGCTCGCGCTGGGCCGGAATGATCGCCTTGCGATTCTCATATTCCTGGACCGTCAAGCGGGCTTTTTCCAGATCGATCAGGGCGTTCTTGTATTCCCGGTCGGAGGCCATCTGTTGCTCGAACAGGGCCTTGGTCTTATTGAAATCCCATTGGGTGTTTTCCAGGACGTTTTTGGCCGTGGCAATCAACTGATCCACGTTCCGCTCTTCGATTTCCAGTTGGGCAACCGCCGAGCGGTCCCGAGCCAGTTGGCTTATCATTTTCGCCAAGATAGCCTCGTATTCCCGTGAATCAATCCGCAACAGGATTTGATCCTTGGTCACGGCCTGACCGGCCCTGACCGTATCGGGTAACTCGATCACCTCGCCGATAACCTGGGCGGAAAGCGGGGCCATGCGATACGCCCGGGCGGTCCCGAACTGGACAATCGGTTCGATAACTGTTTGCGGCACAACGGCTTGCGCCTGCACCAACAATGGTGGGCGGGTGGTATCCCTTCTTTCCGGCGCCGGCCGGGTGGCGATCAATAAATGGGTCACGCCCATGCCCACGCCAAGCGTCAGGATAATCAGGATCGCAGAAACAATAAGTTTTCGTTTCATGTAATATCTTCTTAGCGGCTACCCCGGGTTGTCTTACCTTATTATACATACTTCGATACCGCATACAATCATCGGCCAGAAGTGCACAAATCTTCGGTGGACAGATGGGCGACGGCGGCCATAACCTTGATGAGATGAACAACGACGCCAGCGACCTGACCGCCGCCGCCGGGGGTAACCGGGAGGCTTTCGCCCGCCTCTACGACCGGCATGCGCCGCTGGTCCTGTCGCTTTGTCGCCGCTGCGGCTCCCTGAGTGAGGCCGAGGACGCCACGCAGGAAACGTTCCTCCGGGCCTATCGCAAGCTCGATCAACTTACCGAGCCGGCGGGTTTCCGCCCGTGGCTTTGCGCCATCGCCCGGCGGGTCTGCGCCGAACGGTATCGCAACCGGGCCCGGCGCGAAAAAAGGGAGAACGAATCCGCCATGCAAGGCTTAACCGCAAGCTCGGATGACCCCGACGGCATCGCCCGTGTCGAGTTGGCCGAACAACTCGATCGTCTGACCGAGGCCATCAATCATCTCGACGAGCAGGAACGTCTGGCCATCCACCTGCATTATCTTGAACCTGATCCAAGCGTTTCCGCCCGCGAGATACTGGGCCTGTCCCACAGTGGTTACTACAAACTGCTGAACCGGGCCAGAACACATCTGGCCGGCATGATGCGAAAGGCGGCCGGTATATGAACGAACCGAACAACCCGATGAATAAGAACGACAACCTTGAGCCCGAAGGCCGCGACGAACTCGATCAACTACTGCGGCTGTGGCATCAACAGAACGCCGAACAGGCCGCCGCCGCCCGCGACCGATTGATCGAGAAACTACATGATGCGGACCTTACCGGACGTGAAAATGAACCGGCGGACGAAAATATTCGGGAACTTAATCTCCCCGACGGCATCCAAGAGGGTGGAGAAACCAAAGTCACCGGGTCCGCTACAGCGCCGACCCGCCACCTTCTACTGAGGAGATTAATCATGAACCGCTATTCACCCGTGGCCGCCGCGTTGATCCTGCTGGCCGTCCTGCTGCCTTTCATGACCACCACACCCGCCAGCCAGACGCGGGCGGATACGATCATGGTTCCGGAGGGTGGCCGACTCGACGCGCTCGATAAAGAGGGCAACATTCTCGGCCCCTGCCCGCTCAAGCACACCGATGTCAACGTCGAAATCAGCGGGCCGTTCACCCGCGTCACCCTGAAACAGACGTATTACAACCAATACGCGGACAAGATCGAGGCCGTGTATACCTTCCCGATGAGTCAGCGCAGCGCGGTCGATCGCATGACCATGACCGTCGGCGACCGGGTGATCGTCGGCGAAATCCACGAGCGGGCGATTGCCCGCATGATCTACGAACAGGCTCGCCAGAGCGGTTACGTCGCCAGCCTGCTCGAACAGGAACGGCCGAACATCTTCACCCAGTCGGTAGCCAACATCGAGCCGGGGGCACAAATCGACATTGAAATCAGTTACGTCGAGCTGCTGGAAAGCAAGGACGGACAATACAGTTTCGCCTTCCCCATGGTCGTCGGGCCGCGTTATATCCCCGGCTCGATGCCGACGGCCGCCGGCGTTCTGCCCGAAGGCCTGACCGGCCGACAGGGCGTGATCCTGCTCGGCCCGGCCCAACTCAACATCGTCCAGGAAGGCGAAGTCAAGGAGCTCGGCACACTGCAAGTCGGCAAATTGACCACCCTAATCCACAACGCCGTACCCACCACGGCCAAACCGCTCTGCCCGAACCCCACGGTGTGGTATCGTTTCGAGGCCGTCTATTGCAACCAATCCAAAGAGATCGGCGAGCTTTATACCGACGGCACCGGCCAGATCAACGGCCGCTGGTTTTATACCGATCCCAAGGCGGCCAAGGAGCAGGCGACGGGCTTTGCCCCCAATACCGATCAAGTGCCCGACGCCAGCAAGATCACTCCGATGCCGGTCAAGCCCGGCCAGCGCGCGGGACACGACATTGACATCAAGGTGACCATCGACACCGGCGGGCCCGGCATCATCGATCTGAAATCCGTCCTGCATGAGCTCAAGACCACCGAGCGGATCACCCGCGACGACGGCTTGCCGCGCAAGATGACCCTCGCCCTGGCCAAGGCCGACGAAATACCCAATCGCGATTTTGTCCTCAACTGGCGGCAGACGGCCGACACTATCACCGAGGCGACCTTTACCCATACCGGCCGGCTCGGCAATTACTTTACCCTCATCCTCCAGCCGCCCGAGCGCGTGGATAACGCCCAGGCCGTCGCCCGCGAACTTATTTTCGTGCTCGATACCTCCGGCTCGATGAGCGGTTTCCCCATCGAGAAGGCTAAGGCGGTAATGGCCAAGGCCATCGATTCCCTCCGCCCGCAGGATACCTTCAACCTGATCACCTTTGCCGGTGATACGCGCATCCTCTGGGACCGGCCGCGCCCGTTCACCGAGGCCAACCGCAAGGAAGCCCAAAATTTCCTGGCAAACCAGCAGGGCAGCGGCGGCACCGAGATGATGAAGGCGATCCATGCGGCGTTGGTGCAGAAAACTGCCGATGGCGGCACGCGGCCGCTGACTCCGGAAGAATTGGCCGACCTGCCCGCCGACGGGCGAGAGGTGATCGTACAGATAGATTACGGTCGCAAAGATCACCTATTTCACCGCGAAATGACAATTCTGTTTGTCGGAGAACCACCGCGACGGTTGGATCGCAAGGGTAGTCAATTAATGAATCTTACCGGCAATTGGTTAACGTCAAATAGCAGGCGTTTATTAATAGCCCATAAGTGGGAATGGGTGGATCAAGAGCCGGCAAAACCGATCCGCGTGGTCTGCTTCATGACCGACGGCTACGTGGGCAACGATATGGCCATCATTGACGCGATACGGAAGAACGCCCGCACCACGCGGGTGTTCAGCTTCGGCATCGGTAACAGCGTCAACCGCTATTTGCTCGACGGGATGGCCCGGGCCGGGCGGGGCGAGGTGGAATACGTTCTGCTGGCCGACGACGCCGATGCGGCCGTGGAGCGTTTCACCAAACGTATCCAGACGCCGGTGCTCACCGATATCGAGCTGACGTTCAGCGGCAATCTGGAAATCAGCGAGCGGATCCCCGCGCAATTGCCGGACCTGTTTGACGTCAAGCCGTTGATTATCCACGGTAAGTACACGCGCTCCGGCAAAGGGACTTTGACCATCCGGGGCAACACCGCCGCCGGACGCTATGAACGCACGCTCAATCTCGAACTGCCCGAAAAGCAACCCGCCCATGACGTGATCGCGACCCTCTGGGCCCGGAGCAAGGTCGAAGACCTTATGAACCTGGATCTGGCCGCCGCCCAGCAGGGAAGGTTTCCGGAGGAGCTAAAACAGCAGGTGATTACTCTAGGCCAGCAATACAACATCATGACCGCGTTCACCAGTTTCGTGGCGGTCGAAAAGGCCCGGGTCACCATTGGCGGCCAACCCCGCCTGGTGGCCGTCCCCATCGAAATGCCCGAGGGCGTGAGTTACGAAGGTATCTTCGGTCCGGTCGGCGCGGACGTAGCCGAACTAGCGGAAGTGGATGCACTAGCGGATATAGATGGCGATGTCCAACAAATAGAGTTGCTGTTAAGAGAAGCAAAAGACATAGCGGATAAGCTCGCCGCAAATCCAAACTCAACGGAATACAGGAAAAAACTCAGTGAAATGCAGGAAAAGCTTGGGGAAATTGGATCCACAGCGCCATCTGCAAATATTATTATAGGTTCCACTGCGGCACCCCAACCCGCGGAAGGCACAACAAGTCGCCTCAAAGAACGGTCGAATGACACTGACGCCCTCACACTTTTCTCAAATCGCAAGGCCAACCAGCCGCTTACCATTGGTGGACCTAATTCCTCAGAGACCAGTATGCTGGGGCGTACGAACCTGCAGCGTGGTTACGGCGGCATGGGCGGAATGATGGGTGGTTATGGGGGCATGGGCATGATGGACGGCAGTCGTACGTCAGGCGAGACGAGAAGCAGGATAATAAGCGAGAGGAGTATAACACTAGCTATGCCGACCGCCCCACCACCACCGCCGGCACGTATGCGACCGGCTGAACAACCGGTAAATGCCCCACAGCCGACGACGAACGTCGGGGATGCCATTGAATCTGATGCCCAAACGGATACGGCCGGGAAAGGCGAACCGGCTCCGGACCTGGCCGAGTCCCTCAAGCGGATCAAGGACAAGGACACGGCCGGCCGGCTGCTTATCCCTGAGCGGATTGCCCTGGAGATCGCCAAACTCGTAAGTGACGGAAAAATCGACGAAGCGAAGAAGTTGGCCGACGCGCTGGTTGAGTTCGACGCCAAGTTCGAGATCGGCCGCCGGATGCGCGACGTATTGGCCGATGCGTCATTGAAGCCCGAGGAAGTCAAAACGCGCATCGCGGCCCTGGCCGAACAGGCCCACAAGCCGATCGACGCCGTATTGAAGGACGCCAAACTCCAAAGGCGGCTCGACCCGCGTCTGTACGCGCTGGCCACCGACGAGAAGGCCGCTCCGGCCGAGCTTAAGCTGCCGATCACCGACGGCCGCCTGCCGGTGACTCTGCTGGCCTCGGACAAGAGCGAGGCCACGATCACTCTGCTGAAAAACGCCGGCCTGCGGATCGAATCGGTGGCCGCGTCGATGAACGTCATCGTCGGGTCCGTCCCCCGCGAAAAACTCGCCGACCTGGCCCTGCTCGATCCGGTGCGCAAGATCGACCCGATGCAGGAGTAAGGCCGTCGGCGAAGCGGTGAATGCACCACGGAGGCGCGGAGACACGGAGAAAAACAAGATATGGTCAGGATAAGCTGGACCGAGATTCCTATCTCGGTCCTTTTTGTTGGCTGGACCGAGATTCCTATCTCGGTCCTTTTTCCGGGGGATTCCTATCCCATACTGACGAACGAGAAGGGATTCTCGTTCGAGCCAATATGTGTTTTGGCTGGACCGAGATTCCTATCTCGGTCCCTGGACTTTGGCGGTTTGGCTGGACCGAGATTCCTATCTCGGTCCTTTTTCCGGGGGATTCCTATCCCATACTGACGAACGAGAAGGGATTCTCGTTCGAGCCAATATGTGTTTTGCGACTATGCAAACCCCGCCGGCATGGCCCATCAGAACCCACACGAAAACCCTCCCCGCAACGGTTGACGATCGGCCGATGTTAGACCACACTGATGGTTATACAATGACCTCTATCCCGCCCTATCGAAAGGAACATACCATGAACGCACGGCGATTACCGTCTACGATAATAACCCTACTCGTGATAGCTTCGGGAGTTTCAACCTACGCCGCCGAGCTGGTCGATCAGGCCTTGATCGAGGAAATCCTCGGCCAATCGGACGTCACCCGCGGCGTGTGTGCCGTGGTCGGATGGGAAGATGGCCCGTTGTCGCTCGAACTGGCCCGGCGCACGGACCTGTTGATCCACGTATGGACGCCATACCCGAGAGCTTTTGCCATGACCCGGCGGGCGATCGACGAAAACAATCTCTACGGCCGGCGCGTGGTGGTCGAACGCGGATCGCTGACCACCCTCCCTTACGCCGACCACATGCTTGATCTACTGCTGGCCGTCCGTTGCAGCGATCAGGATTTGGACAAGATGGCCGGCGCGGAAGTGTTGCGCGTCCTTCGGCCGGGCGGTCGAGCGATCGTCGGCCGCCACAAATCGAGCGAACGGTTATCGCCCGACCAGCTCAGGAAATGGGCCGCGGAAGCCAAGGCCGAGATTCGCGAGACGGCTACGGGCCTGTGGGTCACCCTGACCAAGCCGTTCCCCGAGGGCATCGACACCTGGAGCCATTGGGAACACGGACCGGACAATAATCCCGTCTCCACCGATCAGGTCATCAAGGCCCCGTACATGACCCAATGGCTTGGGCTGCCCTATTACATCGCCATGCCGGCCATCACCACCGCCGCCGGCGGCCGCACTTTCATCGCCATGGGCCACATCGCCCATCATGAACGTGAAGAACCCTGGCTCAATACCCTTCTGGCCCGCAACGGTTACAACGGTACGCTTCTCTGGAGTCTCAAACTACCCGACGGCTATCTCGCCCATCGGTCCGCCTTTGTCGCGACACCGGATACCTTCTACATGATCGACCTCGGCGGCACCGGTGTACTCATGTTGAATCCGCAAACCGGTAAAACCAAAGGCCGCATCGACGTGCCCGGAGTGGAAGGCGAATGGAAGTGGATCGCGATCGAGAACGGGCGGCTCTACGCTCTCGTCGGTAAGGAGAAAGACCCGGCGGAAACCACCGTCGTACGCGATCAGGATACGCACTGGAGCTGGGGTGCCTTGAGCAAAGGTTATTACGAGGAACGGCACCCTTGGGGTTTCGGCAACACCCTCGTCGCTTATGATCTGGCCGCCAATAAACCAGCCTGGACTCATAACGAGGAAAAACCCATCGACTCGCGGGCCATGGTCCTCGGTGGCGGCAAAGTATATCTCTATATACCGGAGGCGCATATCCGCTGCCTCGACGCCGCCACCGGCAAAGTCCAATGGACCAATGATGATCCGGAAACCCGGCGCCTCATCGAGCAGCCCGGCCAGGGCCTCGGTTCAACCCCCGGCTTCAAGACCACGTGCTTCGCCGTCTATTCGCCCAAAGCGTTGTTCTATGAGGCCCAGACCCGACAGAACATCGTGGCCGTCGCACCCGAAGACGGTCGCCGGCTCTGGCATCGCAGCAAGACCACGTTTAATCCCAACTCCATCTATCTCGACGGCAAACTTTTCGTCGGGATTGGTCCCGGCGGGAGCACGCTGATGCTCGATCCGCTCACCGGCGAGACCCTTCAGGATTTGAAATTCGCCAAGCGTTCCTGTGCCCGGCTTACCGCCACGCCCGACTCGCTGTTCTGTCGCGGCTGGATCGAAGGGCTGACCCGCTACGATCGCTCGGAAGGGAAAATCATCTACAACGGTGCTTTTCGCCCATCCTGCAACGATGGCGTGATTGCTTCGGACGGTCTGCTTTATCTTGGCCCGTGGCTTTGCGACTGCAATCTTTCGCTCATGGGCGCGGCCGCCCTCTGTTCGCTCAACGACTTCGACCAGCGGGTGAAACAGGCCGCCACCGCTCCGCGTCAACTCGAAACCGGCCCGGGCGATCCGCGACAAGTAGAGCCATTACCCGTCGACGAAAAAGACTGGCCAACCTATCGGGCCAACAACCACCGCACCGCCGCAAGTCGTGTGCCCATTCCCGAAAACGTGCTCAAGGTCTGGGATTACAACCCGCCGGTCGAATATCAGCCCACCGCCCCCACCGCCGCGGGTGGGCTGATCTTTCTCGGCGGCAGCGACGGCAAGGTTCGGGCGTTCAGTGCCGCGACCGGTACCGTCAAATGGACGTTCCTGACCGCCGGGCCGATCAAGCAACCGCCGACCATCTGGAACGGCCGGGCTTACGTCGGCTCCGGGGATGGTTACATCTACGCTCTGGAAGCGGCGACCGGCCGACTCTTGTGGCGTTTCCAGGCCGCCCCCCTCGAACGCCGGATCATGGTTTACGGCGCGCTCTGCTCCACCTGGCCGGTCAACACGGGCGTCCTGGTTGAGGACGGCGTCGCCTACGCCGGGGCGGGAGTCATCGACTATGACGGCACATACATCTACGCCCTTGATGCGATCACCGGTGAGCTCAAATGGAAAAACGACACCTCCGGGCACCTCGATCCGAACATTCGTAAAGGCGTTTCCGCCCAGGGCATTCTTACGATCGCCGATGGGCGGCTCTGGCTGGCCGGCGGTAATGTCGTTTCACCCGCTACGTATGATCTGAAAACCGGCAAATACCTCGGCGCGCCGCCGGGCAACGGTACCCCGCAAACCAACCGGGGTGAGGAAATCGCGGTGCTCAACAACCGCTACATCCTGCTCGGTGGCCGTCTACAATACTCCGCCATTGAGGATGCGGTGAATCCGGGCATATTCCAAGCCTTGGCTATCAATCCCGGCCAGGCCCCCGGCAACCCGATAAATCTGGTCTTGGGCAAAATCCCGCCGGCCTGGAATGATGACAAGATCGTGCTGGTGGAACGCCGCGGCGCTCAGCCGGTATGTTGTCGCACCGCGGACCTTCAAGACCATATCGCGAAGGTCGGCAAGGGTTTGCCGGATCGGCTGTGGCAGACCCAATGGCCGGGCCATCCCGAAACAATGGCCTTGATCATGACTCCCAACGCGGTGCTTTCGGTCAACATGGTCGCTTTTCAAAGCCGACAACTTAAACCGGCCTGGACGGCTCGGGCCCTCGATCCCGACACGGGGCAGATCAAATGGCGTATCGAATTGCCCAAAGATGCAATGACCAACGGCCTGATCGTGGATCGTGATGGACGGGTCATCGTAGCTCTCGCAGACGGTGGCCTCACCTGCTTCCAACCGTTGGAAAAATATATCGCCGACGTGTTGGCGGACACGGCCGATCCTCAGGCCGGCCAAAAAAAGGCCATCGAGATCCTCAACAACGTGTTGAAGACCAAGAGTGACCTCGGTGAACGCAAAAAACTGACCGACCAACTTGCCCAGCTCGGGTTCCGCGTCGGGGTCGAGGCCCGCAAGGCCGGCTATATCGCCGATTGGCATTTCCTCGGGCCGTTCCCGTGGGACAAACAGGCCAACCGTATCGACAAACAATATATCGGCGAGCCGGAAGTGGATCTGACCGGCACTTATCCACTCGGCCGCAAGCAACTCCGCTGGATGGAATACCATTGCGACGATCCAACCGGCCGTGTTATCCTGACTTCCGTCGTCGGCCCCTTTGATAACTCCGCGGCTTACGCTTATGCGGAAGTGACACTGAAGGACGATGCCGATCTCCTGCTCAAGGTCGGCAGCGACGACGGTTTCAAGGCCTGGTTCAACGGCACCGAGGTCGGTACTTTCGAGGTCGAACGCGGCTACATACCGGGGGAAAACGTCATGCCCGTTCAGGGCAAGAAAGGTAAGAATGTCGTGCTGCTCAAGGTGATCAACGGGGCCATGGCCTGGGAATTCAACGCCCAACTGACCGACGCGGCCGGCAAGCCGATCAACCTGAACACGGAATGAGCCTCATGCTCCAAGGCGAAATGGCCAACGCCCCGCACCGGGTGGCATGGGCAGGCCCTGGTCACGCCGTAGCAAGGGTTTGCCCGTGCTTCCAAGGCTGCGGAGTAGATTAGGAATATTCCCAAGCAAGTCGGAATTTTTCACGACACCTTTCCTCGGATGGCCCCCTGTCGAAACCACACCTCGGCCCTAATGTTGACGGTCCGTAGCCTTTGGCGGTATCTTTCATTATGGATATGAGTAGACCAGCCCGAGGGTTATTCAACATGCTGCACAGAATCGCCTGGACAACAGCGTTACTTGTATTTTGTTCCGGCCTCTCTTGCCGGCGGCCTTCCGAACCACCGCCGCCGACATTTGATGGGGCCGAAGGCTTGATACCGTTGACCCTCGGCCCCGCCGATCAGGACAAATCGATCATCGCCCCGATCGCCAGCACGGCCGCCAAGGCAACGCCGTCCAGCCCGGGAACCGCGGCCACCGGCGGCGATATTCCCATCGACGATTCATCCGCCGAGGCGGTGGTGATGTCGTTTATCGCTCTGGCGAATGCAGGCCAGAACCAGCGGTTGTTGGAAATCCTGATTCCGCAACAGGCGGAAATCATCCGCGCTTTAACGATGGCCCTGCAACCGGTGGAGCAACCATTTATGGAATTGGATCAAGCAGTGCGACAAGCGTTCCCCGATACGGCCACCGCGCAACCGGTTGGACGGTTTCCAGGAATCACTCAATTCATGGGCATCTCCGGCCAGTTACAGTTGGATCAGAACGGAGTAACCGCCCAAGACGATTCCAATGCTGTGGCGACGCTTGAAGTCGTTGGAGGGACCAACCCCACGCCACTCCAGGTGTATGCCCGGCTGATAGACGGTCGCTGGCGCATCGATCTGCTGCAATTAGGTACCTTGCCCACGGGATTTGTCGATCAACTGGCGGCGGCCGCGCCCAACATGGGGCAGAGTATTCGTGATTTGGTTGCTCGAATACAAAACAATGAATTTGCGAGCGTGGAAATCGTTGGGCAGGAATTGATGCGGATAATGATGCAAATGGCAAGTGTTACGGGAGGAGGGACGCCTCCGCCATCGTCGCCGCCGGAAACGACCGGAACGCCTGCGGCGGCAGCGCCTCCGCCGGCTCAGCCCCAGCCGCCTGCCGCCGCACGCCAGCGCGAGGACGTGGATAACGTCTTCTCCGGACCAGGCATGCTCCGTGCCCGATAACGCCGGCGTCTCACGAGCAAAGACGAGATCGCACCCCATCCCGAATACCGATACGCTGATACAACGGGAGGACAGATATGTTCAGGAGTGATGCTTGTTATTCATAAACCGAGACGCGGTTGAGGAAGCGCCGCGTCACCCCTTACGGGGTGATCCCTCGCCAGCCCGCTGCGGCCCGCCCAAGCGAGGTAAACTGCGTCGGGCTGGTAGTATTGCCTCCTCGCTTACTTGCTAACTCGCTAACTCGCTTACTTGTTTGCTGCGGCGGCGGGTATGCTGCTTCGTGCTGGGAGGGTGACAATGTATGTTTTTGTCGTGATTTATGGATGAACGGATCGATCAGGATGCGGCGACCGGAACGTGCGTGCCTGCCGTCCCGGAAGTGAGGGCGATCGCCGAGAAGCTTTCCTGGCGGGGTGATCTGCACCTGCTGATGGTGATCGCTCTGCCGAACGTGGCCAGCATGGTCAGTCAGACTCTCTTGAGCTTCGTGGATTTCGCCATCGTATCCGCTCTGCCCAACGCCTCGCAGGCCCAGGCCGCCGTTTCCTCGGGGGCGATGGTTTTTTTCGCTTGTTTCAGTTTCCTCATGGGCATCATGGTCTGCGTCACCACGATGGTGAGCCAATCACTCGGAGCGAAACGGTACAACGATTGTTCCGCCTACGGCTGGCAGGGGCTGTGGGGCAGTGTCGTGTTTGGGATGGTCGGATTCGCCCTATGGCCGTTCGTGCCGGGTATTTTCGCGTGGATTAACCACGAACCGGCCGTACAGGTCATGGAAATCGACTACACCCGCATCCGTCTGCTGGCCATCGGCCTGAGCGGCGCCACGATCGCTCTTGGACATTTCTTCAACGGAATCCACCAGCCGGGGCAAAACACCGTAACCGTGTTCGGAGCCAATATCATCAATGGCTTGTTGAGCTATGCCCTGGTACTGGGAAAATGGGGCTTCCCGCCACTGGGCGTAGCCGGGGCCGCCTGGGGCTCGGTAATCGCCACCTCGATCCATGTGGTCTGGCTCCTTGGGCTGATGTGCTTCAGTTCCCGAACCCGGCAATTCAATGCTTTACAAACCTGGCGGCCGGATCGTGACAAGATACGTCGCTTGCTGGCCGTGGGCTGGTTCTCCGGAATCAATTTCGTGATCGACATCACCGCCTGGGCGGTTTTTCTGATGGTCATCGTGGGCGGGTTCGGCACCGAGCATCTGGCGGCGACGGCCATTTGTTTCCGTTATAGCGAGCTTTCCTTCATGCCGGCGGTGGGCATCGCGATGGCGGTCTGCACCTTGGTAGGCCGGACCATCGGCGAGGATCGTCCCGATCTGGCCCGACGGCGGGCGGCCGTCGGTTGCGTAGTCAATATGAGTTATATGGGTTGCATGGGCCTGATCTACGTGCTGGCCGGCAGACAATTGATGGATGTTTTCAGCAACGATAGTCAGGTCATCGCCATAGGCACACGGCTACTCATCTTTGTCGCATTGTTTCAGGTTTCGGACGCGATGGCGATCACGTACAGTAATGCCTTGCGCGGGGCGGGCGATACCCGATATCCGATGATGGCCAGCGGCATCGAGTCATGGGGCATCATGATCGCGGGAGGGTACTGGGCGTCACGGCGATGGCCGGAGCTCGGCTCGATGGGGCCCTGGATTTTCGCCACTTTGTTTATCATCGCGATCAGCGCGACCTTGTGGATTCGCTGGATCCGGGGTAAGTGGGAAACCTTCGACGTGATAGGCCGCAAGGAGGCACTGATAACCGAGGTGCCGGTCGAGAAAGTGCCGATGATCTCCGCCCTGCCCCCCGACGGACTGGGCGAACCGGAGGAGTTTGGCAGCCGCCTGGGTGCGCCGTAAGATACGTGTCGTTTTGTTGATATGATTCCGTACGGATTGCCTTTCTCAACCGACAGCCTGCTTCCAGTGGATGGCGAGGGGGAGAGGGAGCGAGGGGGAGACAAGGAGCAGGGGGAGAGGGACAGAGGTATTGTCAGGGCGAGTTTTCGTTTGTTTTTAGCCAAGAAAAAAGTATCGAGCAATCATGTTTAAGGAAGTGCCTGCACAATTTGATTTCCCCTCATCGGAGCGGGAAATACTGCGTTTCTGGGAAACCAACGATATTTATGAAAAGTCCCTGCGCCGGCGCCAGGGGGCCACGCCTTTCATTTTTTACGAGGGCCCGCCGACGGCCAACGGGTTGCCGCACCCGGGGCATTGCCTGACCCGGATCATCAAGGACGTGTTCCCGCGTTACCGCACGATGATCGGTTATTACTGCCACCGCAAGGCCGGCTGGGACACCCACGGCCTGCCCGTCGAGGCCGAGGTCTGTAAGGAGCTCGGCATCCACACCAAGGCGGAGATCGAGCAGTACGGCGTGGAGAAATTCATCCGCCTCTGCCAGCAAAGCGTTTTCCGCTATACCAAGGAATGGGAAGAGCTGACTCGGCGGCTCGGTTTCTGGATCAATCTGAAAGAGGCTTACGTCACCTACCATCAGTCCTATGTCGAAAGCGTCTGGTGGGCGCTGGCGACGCTGTTCCGGCGGGGCCTGCTTTATCAGGGACACAAGGTGGTCTGGTGGTGGCCTCAAGGTGGAACGGCCCTTTCTTCCGGCGAGGTCGGACAGGGTTATCGGGAGGTGGATGATCCCTCGATCACCGTGCGCTTCCGGTTGAAAGGTGAACCCAAGGCGAGCTTTCTGGCCTGGACGACTACGCCGTGGACGTTGCCCAGCAATGTTGCCTTAGCGGTACATCCCGATGTGGAGTATGTGCGGATTGCGGTCGAGGACGAGGAATTCATCCTGGCCCGACAACTACTGGCGACCACCTTCAAGGGTTTGCCGGTCGATATCGGGAAAGATATTCGCGTGGTCCGAACCTACAAGGGCGCGGACCTGTTGGGAATGAAGTACGAACCGCTGTTTGATTATGCCAAGCCGACCGGCGGCAAGGCCTATGAAATCATCGCCGCGGATTTTGTCACCCTCGATACCGGCACGGGCATCGTACATATAGCTCCGGCGTTCGGGGAGGATGATTATCGCGCCGCCCGGGACAACGAGCTTGGTTTTCTGCAACTGATCGCTCCGGACGGTACGTTCGTGCCCGAGGCGGTCGATTTTGCCGGCCGCTTCTGTAAGGAAGCCGATCACGACATCATTCGCAACCTCAAGGATCGCGGCCTGTTGCTCAAGCGCGAGCAGTATCGCCACGATTACCCCTTCTGCTGGCGTGCCGAGGAGGATCCGCTGATCCAATATGCGCGCAAAAGCTGGTTCATCCGCACCACGGAATTCCGCGAAGAATTCCTGGCCAACAACCGGAAGATCAACTGGCTGCCGGAGCACATCCGCGACGGGCGGTTCGGTAATTTCCTGGCCGACAACGTCGATTGGGCCCTTTCGCGCGAACGGTTCTGGGGTACGCCGTTGCCGATCTGGGAGTGCGAAAAAACCGGCAAACAGGAGGCCGTCGCCTCCTATGCGGAATTGCTGACCAAACCCGGCGTAAGCGGAATGGAAGTCTGGGAAAAAGCCAAACGCGATAATCCCGACCTGATTGACGATCTGAAAGTACACAAGCCGTATATTGACGCGATTACCTACGATTCGCCGTTCGCGGCCGGGGCCCGCATGCGTCGGGTGAGCGAAGTCATTGACTGTTGGTTCGACAGCGGATGCATGCCGTTCGCCCAGTGGGGCTATCCACATCAAAACGCCGAATTGTTCAAGCAGCGGTTCCCCGCCGACTTCATCAGCGAGGCCATCGACCAGACCCGCGGATGGTTTTACACGCTGTTGGCCATCAGCACCATGCTTTTCGGCGAGAACGCCGAGAGCGGCAACGGAACGTTCGCGAGGGAGTTCCCGCACCCGTTCCGCAACTGCATCGTGCTCGGCCTGGTCGGCGGCGAGGACGGGAAAAAGCTTTCCAAGAGCAAGCGTAACTACAAAGAGCCAAGTTATATCTTCGACC
Organism: uncultured Planctomycetales bacterium; assembly: GCA_964401335.1. Taxonomy (GTDB): domain Bacteria; phylum Planctomycetota; class Phycisphaerae; order UBA1845; family PWPN01; genus JAAYCU01. The sequence continues at coordinate 136,123 of CAYNYK010000001.1, read as the reverse complement.
GCGAAGGGGCCGACGCCATGCGCTGGTCGATGCTCTCCAGCCAGGCACCTTGGACGGGAGCGCGATTTAAGGAAGACACCATCGCCACCGACCAGCGCGAGTTCCTCATCAAGCTCTACAACGTCTACAGCTTTTTCGTCATCTACGCCAACATCGACGGCTGGAAACCCATCGACGCGGCCAACGCTCAGGCCCGACTCAGCGAGCTGGACCGCTGGATAACGTCCGAGTTGCACCAGACCATCGCCGATGTGCGGGCGGCCATGGACCGCTACGAGAATTATCCGGCCTGCCGTCGGTTGGTCGATTTCGTCGACGCCCTGAGTAACTGGTACGTCCGCCGTTCGCGCGACCGTTTCTGGCGTTCGGGGATGGATGCGGACAAGCGGGCCGCGTATCAGACCCTCTGGTCCACGCTGGTGACCGCGAGTAAGCTGATCGCCCCGTTCACGCCGTTTTTCGCCGAGACGCTTTATCAGAATCTCATGCGTGAGCAGTTCGCGGATACGCCCGAAAGCGTACATCTGTGCGATTACCCGCAGGCCGATGAACAGTGTATCGATCAACGGTTGTTGCAGGAAATGGCCATCGTGCGCGAGATCGCCTCGTTGGGACGCTCGGCGAGGATGGACGCGAAGATCAAGGTCCGCCAGCCGCTGCCGGTCGTCGAGCTGGTGCTGGCCGATCCGGCTCATCGCCAATGGTTGAGCAGTCATCTGCCCCTGATCGCCGATGAGTTGAACGTCAAGCAGATCGACTTCGCCGCCGACGCGGACAAGTATGTAACTTACGAGATTCGGCCTAATTTCAAGACCCTTGGGCCCAAGTTCGGCAAGCTGGCCCCGCAGATCAAGCCGGCCCTGGCCAAGGCCGATGCGGCCGCCCTGCGTCGGCAGCTTGACCGCGAAGGCAAGGTCACCATCACGGTCGCCGGGCAAATGATCGAGCTGGCCGCGGAGGATGTACAGATCACGCTTCAGGCCAAACCGGGCTGGGCTGCCGCTCAGGGCCCGCAGGTCGTGGTTGTCCTCAGCACGGAAATCAGCGAGGAACTCAAGGCCGAAGGTCTGGCCCGCGATGTCGTCAACCTGATTCAGAACGCCCGCAAGAGTGAGCAGCTTGATTATGAGGCGCGCATCCGCCTGCGCATCAATACCGGCGGCCCGGTGGCCGAGGCGATTAAGGCTTTTCAGGACTATATCTGCCACGAGACATTAGCCGTCGAACTACATATCGATCCAACGCTGACCGAGGCCGGACACACCGGCGAGATCGAGGGGCACGGCTGTTCGTTGAATATAGAAGTCGCTTAACGGAATAATAAACGTTGCGAATAAAGCACACGTAACGATATAATAGTGCAAATGAGCACGGAAACGATCTGGAAAACCGCCATGGATTTGTTTGTTGCCGAACTGCGGCAACAGTATGGTTCCAGGTTGAAAAGGGTCATTCTATACGGTTCAAGAGCGCGCGGAGAAGCCGGCGACGACTCGGATATTGATCTCCTTGTCGTTCTTCAGCCTATGGGCGATTTCTGGGAAGAACTACATCGCATCAATCCGATCGCCAGTCGGTTGTCCCTTGAGCACGATCTGCTGCTATCCGCCCTGCCTGTCGATCTCGACGAGTACGAACGCAACTATACGCCGTTTTTCGTGAATACACGGCACGAAGGGGTGGTGGTAGGGTGAAATCAGAGGTCCGACAATTATGGGATAAAGGCCGGCGTAGTCTGGCCGCCGCCAAACAGTTGAACGAGACAGGGTATTCCGATTTCGCTGCATCGCATGCTTATGATGCAATGTTTTATCTGGCCGAGGCCGCACTTCTTTCTCGTGGTCTGTGTTTCTCCAAGCACAGTGCGGTTATCAGTGCCTTCGGACGCGAATTTGCCAGCAAGGGGTTGATTGCGAAAGACTTGCATCAGCACTTGATACTGGCCTTCGATGCACGAATTGTCGGCGATTATGGCCTGCGTAACGACTACCCTCGGGAGATCGCGGCGGATATTCTTCAGAAGGCCGAGTGTTTTGTCAAAGAAGTTGAACATTTAATCCTGGAAGAACGCAAGGTGCCTCGGCTAGGTATATTACTCTCCGGTGGCGGGCGCACGCTGGTTAATCTCGTGCAGGAAATCAACGCCGGACGGCTGAATGCCGAAGTAGCGGTGGTGATCTCCTCGCTGCCGAACGTCAAGGGCGTCGAACGGGCAAAAGCGGCCGGTTTGCCCGTCAAGATCATTCGCAAGAAAGAGCATCCGGACGTGGACGAATTCAGTCGGCTCATCGCCGAGACATTGGATGAATACAAGGTTGATCTGGTCTGCCAGGCGGGGTGGACGTGTTATTGGCGGATTCCGGATCGCTGGCTCGGCAAGGTGATGAACATTCACCCCGCCTTGCTGCCCAGACATGGGGGTAAGGGTTTCTTCGGCCACCATGTACATGAGGCCGTGCTGGCCGCCGGCGATAAAGAGAGCGGCTGCACCGTGCATTTCGCGAACAATGAATACGACGCGGGGCCGATCATCCTGCAACGCAAGGTGCCGGTTTTGCCGGACGATGACGCCGACACCCTGGCCGCCCGCGTTTTCGAGCAGGAGTGCCTGGCCTACCCCGAGGCCATCCGGCTGTTCGCCGAGGGACGGCTGCGAATCAAGGGCGATCGGGTCGAGATTATGGAATGAGGATTGGATCCGGAGCCTCGATAAAATGCGTTGTTTAAATGAGGTTTACGCAAACACGAAACGGAAAGGTGATATCCTTGGCGGAGTTACGGGTGACAATGGTTGATCCCTCGCTGGCGCTTCGGGCTGGTATTCCCTCGCCGGCGCTTGCTACTCTGCGAAGCAGCGCTTCGCTGCGCAGCACGAGTCGGACTGGTAGGTATGGGCGTCGGGCGGTCACCTTTACGGAAACGCTGATTACCGCCACGTTGCTCGGTCTACTGCTGGTCGTGGTCGCACTAGGCGTCCATTCGGTACGTAGCGACCTGAAACATAAGCAGGTTTGGGATTTGCTGGTCACCCTCGATAAGGCCCTGGATGCCTACCATGAAACCACGGGGACGTGGCCTTTCACCCTTGCCACGCAACCAGACGAAACGGAGCCCGAACGGTTATCCAGCAACGACGATCCCACCGAAAGCGGCCGGCGGGTCATTAACGCATTGGCGGCCGTACCCGCTTCGCGAGAAATCCTGGATACCATTCCGGACCTTCTGCGAGTTCCACCTGAAAGCAAGCAGGCCGAGCCAAACGACTGGGGCACCGTACGTGACGCCTGGGGCCAACCATTACACTGTCTGACCGCGCTCAGTCGCATCCCGGTCGAATGGCAGGCGGTGGCCGCCAATCTCGGCAAACCTATCTTCATCAGTGCCGGAACTGACGGACAATTCTCCTCCCGCGACAGCGTGGCCGAGGCTGACAACCTGCGCAGCGACCAGTTGCCACGCTAAGTGAACCATGCTCATGTATTGCTGGGCACAATGCAGCGCCGGTCATCGTTGCGCGGCGAGTTGACGTGGTCTGAAACGCAATACGCCTCCATCAGTTGCTCCTCCACCGGCCGCAGTAACTTAAGTATCGCCTCCTTGTCGCTCAAGGATGGATCAAGCCAGGGACCATGCATTTCGAGCGGCAGGATCACCGGCATACGCTCATGGATCGGCCGCACTTTTGCATTGGCCTGAGTGGTAATAATCGTACAGGAAACCAATTCCTCGTTTTCCCCGCGCCAAAGGTCGTAAAGGCCCGCAAACACGAAAGGCCGCCCCCCTATCAAGCGAATGTACATGGGAATCTTGCGCGAACCCGCTTTCCGCCATTCGTAAAAACCGTCAGCCGGGATCAAGCAGCGGCTTTTCCGCAAAGCGTTTCGGAAGGCGGGCTTCTCGCCGAGTGTTTCCGCCCGGGCGTTAATCAGGCGGGCGCCGATGGCTTTATCCCGCGACCAGGCCGGCACCAATCCCCACTGCATCTCGGCCAGCACCCGCCGCCCGTTGCGCACCAGAAGGGCCGGCACCTTCTGGGTCGGAGCGATGTTATACCGCGGCCGGGTCAGATCGGCCTCAATCTCCTCGGGCTCCAGCATCTCGGCCGCCTGCTGGGGATCGACAATCGTGTATCGCCCGCACATGGTTATTTATTGGAACCCCAGCAACCCGGTTTCGTCAATAACTCGGCTCCAGCAAATTTGACCTTGTTGGGAAATTTGCCCCTGCCTTGCTTGATATATCATTTCGATTACCATGGATAATGAGGGATCAACAATGTTTTCACGAAAAAGAAGGCCGACTAATCCGGGGGAGATTCTCAAGGAGGAGTTTCTTTGAGATACCCCGAGGAGTTGAACCAATGAGTGAGACGACGGAAATTATTCAATTTGAGGATTTTCTCAAGGTCAAGTTGCGGGTCGGCAAGGTGCTGGAGGCCCACGATCACCCGAACGCGGACAAGCTGATCGTCCTGAAGGTGGACCTGGGCGACGAGCAGCGGCAGCTCTGCGCCGGGCTGCGGGGGCATTACCAGGCTGACACCCTGGTGGGACGGAATATCGTGGTCGTTACCAACCTCGCCCCCCGGATGATGCGAGGGGTGGAGAGTAACGGGATGCTTTTGGCCGCATCGACGGCCGACCATAGCCGGGTGATTTTACTGACCACGGAGGCGGATATTCCGCCCGGTTCGCCGGTCAGTTGAGCCAATAACTTGAACAAGCCGACCGGTTTCCGGAAATAATCGCTCTTAAGTGCTTTCATACAAGAGAGTTAAGGTAATCCAGGCGATTCGTACAACCCCCGGCGGAGTATTGCAATACCATAACTTGACTGACTTGAGTTAGGCGTTATCATATAGGGCTCGGCTGATGTCGGCCGAGTGTTTTTTATTGACGGACGACAAACCCAAACGGAGTTTATGGTAGTCATGCGTAGCGCGGCAATGAAATCGTATCTGGCCAAACCGGGACAAGCCGGCGGCCAATGGCACTTGGTGGACGCCGAAGGCCAGGTTCTGGGACGGCTGGCCACGCAATTGGCGACTATCTTGATGGGCAAGCACCGACCGACGTATACCCCATACGTGCTGACCGGTGATTTCGTGGTGGTTCTCAACGCGGAAAAGATCAGGCTCACCGGTCGCAAGATGGAACAGAAGCAATACGAACATTACACCTATTACAACAGCGGTCGTAAAATCGAGCCCATCGCCAAGGTGATGCGCAATCATCCAGATCGGGTCATTCGTCTGGCGGTACGGCGCATGTTACCCAAGAACAAGCTCGGCCGGGACATGCTGGGTCGGCTGAAAATCTATGCCGGCACGGAGCATCCGCACCAGGCCCAGCAGCCGCAACCGATCGATTTGAAATACATTTGACCCTCGACCGGGCCATGTTCAGCCGGCGGGTTCGTGGTTTGTGAACAGTGGAAGTTCTTTGAGGACGTAAGACGTGCCAGAGGATAGCAAAGCAGCGGAAGCCATCAGTTCGGCGACAATTCCCGCCCCGGACCCGAAGAAGCATTACTTCTGGGGCACCGGCCGGCGCAAGACGGCGGTAGCCCGGGTTCGTTTGCGAGCCGGGGCCGGCAAGTTCGAGGTGAACGCCAAGGACTTTGAAAAGTATTTCACGGAAGACCGTGACCGTCAGGATGTCATCGCCCCGCTGAAGGCCACCCAGACGTTCGGCAAGGTCGATGTCTTCGTCAACGTCAAGGGCGGCGGGTTGGCGGGCCAAGCCGGGGCCATCATGCTGGGCGTTGCCCGAGCCCTGAAATCGGCCAACAGCGAGTATGAACCGGCTCTGCGGGCCGGCGGCTACCTCACGCGGGACAGCCGAAAAGTCGAACGCAAGAAATACGGCAAAGCTGGCGCTCGCCGCAGCTTCCAGTTCTCCAAGCGGTAAACGATCGCCGAAAAATGGAACATCAACCACCCCGGCGAGCCTTTGCCGGGGTGGTTTTTTTAGGTATGTTAGGTCGCGGTGAAAGCGGTGAGCAAGACCCCCCCACCGTAAAACCAGGGTCCGGAAGGCAGGCAGGTAATGTCGGAGCAGAGCATTATTCGCGTGGCCATCGTCGGGGCAACCGCCTATACCTCGCGGGAGACGATTCGCCTTTTACTGAACCACCCGCAGGTACGAATCACGGCTTTGTGTTCGCGGCGCGATCCGCAGCCGGCGATCGAGGAAATTTTTCCCGAGTTCGCCGGGCGTCTGACCATGACCTGCGAACCCATCGACCCACCCGCCCTAAAAGGCCGAGCCGATGTCGCCTTGCTTTGTCTGCCGAACGGATTGGCCATGGGCATGGTACCGGGCCTGTTGGCCGCCGGTCTACGGGTCATCGACTTTTCCGCGGATTATCGTCTGAAAGAACCGGCCGACTATGCCCAGTGGTACAACAAGGAACATACCGATCTGGCCAACCTCGAAAATGCGGTATACGGACTGCCGGAGCTGTACCGCTCGAAAATTCGTGACGCGCGGGTGGTCGCCAACCCGGGCTGTTATCCGACAGCGGCAGCGTTGGGCATCGTACCTCTCCTGCGGCAGCATTTGATCGATCCGCGCGAGATTATCGTCAACGCGGCCAGCGGGATCAGCGGGGCCGGCCGCGAGCCGAAGCCGGAGCACCATTTCCCCGAACGCCACGAGAATTTCGAGGCCTACAAGGTCGGCGATCACCGGCACCAGGTCGAGATCGAGCGGACCTGCGACGGGCACGTTCCCCGCGGAAAATCGCAGGTTCTTTTCGTGCCCCACCTCGTACCCATGGAAAGGGGCATCCTGTGTACGATCTATCTAAAGCCGCTTCAGCCGCTGTCGCTGGAGCACGTGCAACAGGTTTTCACGGAAGCGTACGAAGGCGAGCCTTTTATCCGACTGCGACGTTATCCGCCCCGAACCGCCGAGGTTGCGCGCACGAATTTCTGTGACATAGGTGTACGGGTGGCCAAGGGGCGGGTCGTGGTACTTTCGGCTATCGACAACATGGTCAAAGGCGCGGCCGGCCAGGCCGTGCAAAATATGAACCTGATGTTCGGACTGGATGAACGAACGGGATTGAGATAAAGCGGACAGCTATCAGCGGTCAGCTATCAGTGGTCAGAACCGGGATCGGAGATTGGAGGGCGAGCGAGGTCAACTGCTGAAGATTCTGATGGCTGAATGCTGAATGCTGAATGCTGAATGCTGAATGCTGAATGCTGAATGCTGAATGCTGAGTACTATACAATGACCAACAAAACCATTACGGCTCCCCAGGGTTTTCGGTGCGGGACCGCGGCTTGCGGGATTAAAGTGAGCGGCAAATTGGATCTGGGTATACTGGTGGCCGACAAAGTCTGCACAGCCGCCGCGATGTTCACCCAAAACCGTTTCTGTGGTTCGCCGGTCACGGTCGGCCGTGAACATCTGCGTGACGGGCGTCTGCGGGCAATTCTGGTCAACAGCGGATGCAGCAACGTAGCCACCGGCAAGCGCGGCGTGGCCGACGCAAAAAAAACCTGCGCCTGGCTGGCTGACGCCATCAACGCCCGCCCTACCGATATTCTGCCGGCCAGCACCGGGATCATCGGCGTGTTTCTACCGATGGACAAAATACGCTATGGAATAGCGACGGCCATCGGGAACCTATCGAACTCGGCGGCGGCCGGCAGCAAGTTCGCCCGAGCCATCATGACCACGGACTTGAAACCCAAGCAGGCTTGCGTTCGGGTACGGCTCGGCAAATCAACGATCACCCTGGCCGGCTGCTGCAAGGGCAGCGGTATGATCGCCCCGAACATGGCCACCATGCTGGCGTTCCTGACCACCGATGCACGGGTGGCGGCCCGGGATTTGAAGCGTATGCTGGCCGAGGCCGTCGAGCCGACGTTCAACCGTGTCACCGTCGATGAATGCCCTTCCACGAGCGACACGGTGGCGATCCTGGCCAGCGGGGTGGCCGGCGGGCTGGGCTCCAAACGGGGTACGGCCTCGTTCGCCGCGGCCTTGCACGAGGTCTGCGCGTCACTGGCGTACCAGATCGCCGCCGACGGCGAAGGCGCAACCCGTGTGCTGGAGGTCAAGGTTAGCGGCGCGAAAACCGCCCGCGACGCGCATACCGCCGCCCGGGCCATCGCGGTCAGTCCGCTGGTCAAAACGGCGGTACACGGCGGTGATCCCAACTGGGGACGTATCGTCCAGGCCTTGGGAGCGACGGATGTAACCTATCGGCCTGAAAAGGTCATCGTGCGGTTGGGTAACGCGATCTTGTTCACGCATGGCGCACCGGCCAAAGGGCTTGATCCGAAAAAACTTTCACGATTGATGCAACGTAAGCACGTAACCATCGCCGTCGATCTGGCGGCCGGTCGATTCGCGGATCGGGTTTTGACCTGTGATCTCTCGCGCGAATATATCGCGATCAATGCTGATTACCATACCTAAACAAGCGAGCAAAGGAGACAACCCGTGGATAAAACAAATCAAAACAAAGGCTTGGAGCAGGCCGGTTCAACCATGTCCCGACGTTTGTTTCTCGAAACCTCTGGTTCCGCGTTGCTGGGGGCGACGGCTGGCATGTTCACCCAGGTCGGAAGGGCCTATCCGGCTCAGACCGACAAAAAAATCCGCATGGGTGTGGTCGGCGGCGGTTTCGGAGCCACTTTCCACTGGCATGAACATCCCAACTGCGTGGTGACCGGGGTCACCGACCTGCGACCCGAGCGACGGGAACGACTTCGCCAATCTTATAAATGCGATCAGGTCTACGATTCGCTCGAGGAGATGCTCAAGAAAGCCCGGGACCTCGATGCAGTGGCCGTCTTTTCCGGCGGACCCGACCATGTCAAACATACGAAAATGTGCATGGAACGCGGTCTGCACGTGGTCAGCGCCGTACCGGCCTGCATGGATCTGGAAGGCGCTCAAACGCTCAAGGACATCAAGGAACGCACCGGCCTGCGCTACATGATGGCCGAATCGAGTTACTACAACCAGGCATGCATCTACGCCCGCCATCTGTTTCGCGCGGGGGGATTCGGCGAGTTGTTTTATTCCGAGGTCGAGTACTACCACAATTTTGATGAAATGCATACCACGCCCGAGAAAAAGGGCACGCTGTTCGTCAATGCCGACGGCTCACGGACCTGGCGATGGGGACTGACTCCGATGCTGTACCCCACCCATTCACTCGGCTATGTCGTCGGCGTGACCGGCGAGCGGATTACCCGCGTTTCCTGCCTGGGCTGGGGCAATGCGGACAGTCCGGTACTCAAGGATAATCGTTACCACAACCCCTTCTGGAATCAGTTCGCCTGCATGCAGACGGACAAGGGGCACATGTGTCGCTGTAACGTGTTCTGGAGAATCAACGCCGGCGGCGAACGGGCCCAATGGTTCGGTGAAAAGGCGTCGCTGTACATGTCCAAAGGCCGCCTGCATGGCGATTATCAGGAGCCCGGCGGCGAGGTGAAGATTCCTCAATACTGGAAAACGGACATGCTTCCCGAAGCGATGCGCCACGATTCCGGACACGGCGGGTCGGCAATCTTTATTTCCGCCGAGTTCGTCAACGCCCTGCTCGAGGATCGCGAACCGGAGTGCGATTTATACGATTCGCTGGCGATGACCGTGCCGGGCATCGTCGCCAACCAATCGGCCCTTAAGCAGGGCGAGCAACTGATCGTCCCACAGTTCGAGCGCCCGAAAGCGTAAGAACGGCCGGAAGCATTTTCGCGCACAGGCAGCCGATGGCAACGAGGAACCCGCGAGGATATACTTCAGGGGGGGCGCTCCCGACGAATCAATCATGGCCACGAAGCGAGTCTATCTCGAAACGATGGGATGCCAGATGAACGTGCTGGATAGCACGCTCGTTCTCGGCCAACTCTGCGCTCTGGGCTATGAGCAAACCGACGATTACCGCAGGGCGGACCTTGTACTTATTAACACCTGCAGCGTGCGCCAACGCGCCGAGGAAAAAGCCTACAGCCGGTTGTTCGATATCGCCCGGGCTAAAAAGGAGCGGCCGAACATGATCGTCGGGGTCATCGGCTGCATGGCCGAACGCGATCACGAAGGCATTCGGCAGCGCTGCCCGCACGTCGATCTGCTCTGCGGGCCGGGAAACCTCAACGAAATCCCCGCGCTGATCGCCGCGGTCGAGGAAACCCGCCAACCGGCCATCGCCCTGGAACACGATCACTCCCGCCGGCTGCCTTCGGCCGAGCGGACCCTGTTGTGCAACAGCCTCGAGGAGTTGGACATGTCACGACGGCCGCCACCGGGTAGCCGAACGCTGCAAGCTTATGTCCGCGTCCAGCGCGGCTGCAATAAATTCTGCTCCTTCTGCGTGGTGCCCTTCACTCGCGGCCCGGAACGCAACCGGCCGCCGGAAAACATCGTCACCGAGGCCCGCCATCTCGTCGATCTGGGAGCAAAGGAAATCACCCTGCTCGGCCAGACCGTCAACAGTTACGCCTATGCCGACAGCGGACGGACCGTACGGCTGGCCGACCTGCTCGAAAGGGTACAGGAGATCGAGGGGTTGCAGCGCCTGCGCTTCGTGACCAGTTATCCCGGCGATTTTACCGACGATATCCTGCAAGCCATGCGCGACCTGCCCAAGGTCTGCGAATACCTGCACCTGCCGGCCCAGAGCGGCTCGAACGCCGTGCTCAAGCGCATGCGTCGCAAATACACGGTCGAGCAATATATCGAGTTGATCGAGCGGGCTCGGGAAATGGTCCCCGGCATCAGTCTGGCGAGCGATTTTATCGTCGGCTTTTGCGGGGAGACCGACGCGGAACACGCGGAAACCCTCGCCCTGATCGAGCGAGTGGGTTACAAGAACATCTTTATGTTCAAGTATTCGCCAAGGCCGGCAACCGTAGCCGTCCGCACCCTTCCGGACGACGTGCCCGATGAGGTCAAGAAACGCCGTCATCAGGATCTGGTCGATTATCAGAAGCGCCTTGGCCTGACCCATCATCAGGGGTTTGTCGGCCGGGCCGTCGAAATCCTTGTCGAGGGTTTCAGCAAGGCGGCGGTCAAGGCCCAGGAGGCCGAGCAGGAGCGCGATCACCACGTTACCTGGAAACGCGGCGATCAACTGGTCGGGCGAACCCGTACCGACGAGATCGTCGTCTTCACCGGACCCGAACGCCTGATCGGCGAACTGGTCACTGTCCGGATCACCTCCGCTACCGCGCTGACTTTGCACGGCGAGCTTGCGTCCACTCCCATGCCGAATCCGGTGATGACCTGATCATCACGCGGCTTTCCGCGCAAATTACGGCTTATACGTTCGCTGCTGGGGGGGCTTACGCGGATCCCAGGTGGTATCGATCTTCAGCGGCGGTTGGATCGCCTTGGCGATGGCCTCCCAGCAGACATACTTGAAATTCGTCGAATCTCCACCCTTGTTGCTGCCGTCATGGGGTACGAAGAGACCCTTGGGGAAAGCCGGCCCGAGATTGAAATTGGTCACGTCAATTCCGTCGGTATTGGAGACACCGTCGATACCATTACTATCCACGATCCGGAAGGAAGCCACGTAATCGTTTTCCCCTTCGCGTGTGAAAACGGCGAACGTACCGTTGCCCTGGCAGGAAGCGATGAGGTAGCCCGTGCCGTCGTTGCAATAATAGATCGTCAATCCTTCGATATCATCGTTCAGGTCGTCGGAGATCGGCCCTTTTGGCCCCAGGACCGCGACAAGCTTGCGTATACAGGGTTTCCAATTTTCGTCCGGCTCGGCCGCGTATTTCCAGATTCCAACGTTTTCCTCGCCGATATAGAGCACGCCGTATTCGTCGTCGGCCACGCAACCTTCCGTACGGCTGCCGACCTGGAACGCACGCACCAGCTTACCGGCTACCTTGCCCTGGCCGTTATCGAAAAGTTCATACTGCTCGACGTGGCCTTCGTAGGAATTCACGATCACGTAATACTTACCCGTGCGTGCGCTTCGGTACATGCAGGATCCATAGGCGAATTCCATGTTCGTTTTGATGGGCTCGGCGGTCACGTCCAGAAGCTTGCGTGTTTCCGGGTCCACCATGTACATGACGATGACCTGGTCTTTTTTTGTACCCCCGGCGGCGCTATCGAGGGCGGCTTTGCCGGTCACCAGGGCAACTTTTTTGCCGCCGAGCGGGAAATCGTAACGCAGATCGACGTTGTTCACCGATCCAATTTTGACGTGTTGAATCTCCCGGCCGGCCAGGTCGTAAACAATCCACGCCTGGCCTTCCTTGTCCGTACCGATGACCGTGCTCAGCGACGGATCGGTCGGATGAATCCAGATGCAAACGTCGTCGGCGTCCTGCACCGGCGTGGTCGGTTGAATTTCGGCCGTCGGCTTGACCTCGAAGACCTTTTCCGCACCAAAAGCCACGCCACCCAACAGAACGGCCACCACCGTTATGCACACCCAACTGTTTCGAAGGCCTCTTTCGTTTTCGCGATAACCATTGATCATACCATTCCCTTTCCGAATGAACCTTGACTTGCCTTTCGTGCCGCCAGACAATCCATCCGGTTCCGCGGACTCCGTCGCGGCCCCGGCTTTGGGCGGCACGTCCATGAAGGATTATAAGGTGCGATTCGGGAAAAAGCATCGGCAAGGCTACCCGCCGGGCGCAGAGGGGACCGACACGGAACGATTCGGATTGCGTAAGATCATCACGGAGCAGTAGGTCCCTTCAGGGGATTTCTCCGCCACGGGCGGATCTGTAGACCAGTCGCTTTACGGCCGGTTGGCCTTTTTCGCCCGCAAGCCGGGGATCTTACCCGCGTCGATGACCTCCCAGAATTGCGTTCCTACCTGCTTATAGATTCCCTCGATCCCCGCCGGATGATCGGGGTCATATTCGATCCACACGTCAGGCTTGGGAATCTCGCGCGGGCGGGTTATCCGGGGGGCGAACTCACGGATGACCTTGGTGGCCGGTCGGTCGGTCCCGTCGCAGTTGATGATCCCGTAATCGCTGTTCTCGTTTACCCGAAAGCCGCCGGGATACCACCAGGAGACCGCCCCGTTCGCCCCGCTCTGCATCACCATCTTGAGGAAGTCCTCGTAGAATCGGCCGACGGACTCCAACCTGGTCGAACTGCTCTCCATGGCGTCGCGATCCCATGCGCTCATGCCGAATTCGGCCCACATCACCGGCTTGGTCGGATCGACCGCCCGGGCGTAAGCGACCGTAAACAGCCCCGGCCGGATTCGCTCCCAATCCCCAAGACGCCCGTAACCCTCGGGCTCGAAGATATCCACCCCGTTGATCAAACTACGAAAATCGTAGGGCATGTTGATCGATTGATTTAACGTCGGATCACCGGCCATCGTCATCCGGAAGCTGACGAGGTGGTTCGGATCCACGCTACGCACCAGCCGCCGGGCCTCGCGGTAATGCCGATCCACCAGTTCGTCGATAAAACGGCGGTAATCGGCAACCTGCTTGCGCCAGGGGCCGTCGGCACCGCATTGGGCATCGGTCGGGTTGGTTATATGCCCATCCTTGTTGCGCGGCGCCGCGAATGACCAGGTCTGCTCGGCATTTTCGATCGAACCGTAGCGCTGCTTTACCCACTCGCCCCACTGTGGGTCCCACCGCGTCCGTTCCGCATGGCGACCAATGAACGGTTCCCATGCCAGATCATAAGCAAACACCGTGTCATTCTCGGCCAGGCGATTGTCCACGATCATCTGGCGAATATTGGGCCACGCAAAGTCCATCGGCGTACCCGGTCGAAGCGAGAGATTTACTTTTAGACCATGTTTTTCACAGCGACGGAGGTAATCGACCAGATTCCGGTCGGCGTTCATCCCGTGGTAGATGAAAGCACTGACCATATTCATGCCCATCGCCCTGATGCGGCCTAACTCGCGATCGAAGATATCCGGATCGTAGCTCCGGTCGCTCAAATATTGCTCAAAGTAGAGTTTATCCTCGAAGCCGATGCCGCTGGAGGGCATATGGTTCACGCCGAAGGCATACCACTTACGGCCATCCAGATAAAAATCGCCGTCGCGAGCCTCCACGAATTGCGGACTGGCCTTCGGCTCCCACACCCCCAGCTCATGAACCACGCGGTCGATGACCTGCTCGCCGCGAACCAACTCCACCACGACGGTGTAACCGGCGGGATCGAGTCTCTCCGGTCCCCATGTACACTCGAAGACGGCCGGCGGGTCGCCTGCGCGTGCGGTAATCGAGGTCGTTTGGGTGAAGACCTCGTCTGCACCCGCGGTAATCCGAAAGCGAAGGTTGATCTCCTCTTGACCCTCGCGGCGGGTATTGACCACCCGTGCTCCCAGTCGGACCTTCTCGCCCTGAAAGTAGGTGTAGTACTCGCTACCGCCTTCGAGCAGGAAAAGACCTTCTATCATCCGTTCGGCCACGTCAACAAGGACATCGACCGTCTCCGGCGCAGTCAAAAAGGTTGCATCTTCGGAACCAAGTGTCGCCCAGGCATGGGCGCGACCCTGCGAAGGTTGATTGATCAACATAGCCAAAGCCGGCCCGCGAAAAGCGCGATCACTGCCGAGGGCCTCAACCACCGTAATCATTCGCCATGCGCGACCCTTATTGAACCCCGTACCCTGCGGCCGCTGGTGGGGACAACAGAGGCGCTGCGCGATGGGCAGGTCGCGATCGCCAATCATCGCCTGCATCCCGTTAGGACGGATTTGGCCGATTTCCTCAGTCAAATAACACTTGTAGGCCGGCCAAAGCAGGTCGGTCACGGCGAAATCCACCGGTGGCGGCTCGGTCATCTCGCCCGGCAAGTTAGGCGCCACGCCAACCTGATCAATCCAGAACTCATGATCTCCGAATTGCGGGCCGGTATGCGAAAGGGCCAGGCCGAATCGGATCGACCCGCCGTTTGCGGGATTGACCCGGTCGCCCCCTTTACCGCGTTTGTCGCCGGTCGCGCTATCGTGCCAGTAAGGAAAGTGCCCCGGCGGGAGTACGTAATACCGCCATTGCGTGGTCAGCGGCACCGTCGCGATCCAGCGGCTGCCGTCGCGTTCCTTCCATCCGACGGCCAAACGCGTGGTTCGCGGTCCGCCCTTCGCCCAGAAACAGGTCATCGAGTGGTCCGGGGGCACCGCATCCTGAGCCAGCGCGGGGCTCGCGAAGGTCTCCCAATTGGTCAGATTAGTGATCTTGACATGCATGGCTCGCTTTGAACCGGCGGCACCCTCGTCGGCGATATCCAATGTAACGGGGCTGCTCGGATCATTACTTTCGCGCGACCACGCCTCCAAGCCGCCGGACTCGAAGTCATAAAGCATCCTGGCCGTCGGCATGGCGTTCAGCCGAGCCTCGATCTCGCCGGCGGTCGTCCAGCGACCGGCAAGTCGAAAATGCGGTTCGGCGAACAGCGGCGTGCCGAGCACGAGTAGGTGGCCGCGATTATCGAGGTAACGTTTGAGCGTCCCCGCCAACTCGACAGGCAGTTGTCGGCCGCCGGTGACCACAAACAGGTCAAACCGTTCGGGCGTAACCATTTGCGGATTGAGGAACGCATCGGCGTCAATCATCGTAACGCCGCAACCTTTCTTTCGCAGGGCGGCCGCCAGCGTATCGATCACCAATCGGTCCTGCCCGCCCCAGTCGCCGTTGAGCAAGGCAATGTTACCCTTGTCCCTCCGTTGATGTGCCGGTTTGGCGGGATCAACTTCGCCCTTGGTCATGCTCTGCCCGGCTTGCGCCAAGGTGTCCTCAAAAATCGAGCGGGTCGCCGCGGCCGCGGGCGTAGCCTTCTGTTGGGCATCGGAGTGATTTATCAGCGTACACATGATGACCAACAGAACCCATTGACCATGACGAAAGAACAAAGCTCTGAACATATCCGGCTATCTCCCAACTACCCGCGCATGACACGCAGCATCACCGCATACCAACCACCAACGGTATGCTCCAAGACAATATCCCCACTCCGGGCAAATCACTCTATGTCGGTGCCGGAGAATGTCAAGGACTACCGGGCCTTTAATCCATGACGGAGATACATCGTCTAGTGATTACCAATGGAAGGCCCCATTTACTCGTCGGGGCGAGCCATGCTCCGCCGGGGCGAGCTATGCTCCGCCGAGGCGAGCCATGCTCCGCCGGGGCGAGCGGGTAGCATCGGTCGAAGATTTCGTTGGCATTAACAGTGGCTATAATGGGGAGATTTCAAGGATGCGAGCAACGTCGTAAATCGGTCACGGCCACACAAGACGCGAGGTCATCATGACAACCCTACGAGCAGTGGGGCTTATCCTTGTGCAAGTCGCCACATACTGTTCGGCGCAGGAAACGCAACCGGTCCGTTTCCCCGAACGGCCGTACGTCTTGATCGACGCGCGGGAACTCGCGGACCTGCGCGAAGCACTCGGAAAGCCCGGCTGGAAAGCCGACCTGTACCACATGCCGCGGAAAATCAGGACCGTGAGCGCCGGCTTCGGAACGCGCTGGAACGCCGACCTTTGGCTGAAGCGCGAAATCGAGATTCCCGCTCGCGGCGGCCATTACCACCACTTCTTCTGCGACGACGGCGACCGGCTCGAAATGCCGACCGATCAGCGGTTCGTGCCCGGCCCGTACCGATGCCCGAAGTGCGGCCGCTCCTACGAAGGGCCACGCTACGAGGACGCGTTGCGGAGGGAGGCGCACATGTGGCTGGCCCAGGCCGCGTGTGACTTGGCCCTGGTCGCGGCCATCGAAACCAAACCGGAGTACGCCGCCAAAGCCGCGGAAATCCTGTCGAAATACGCCGAGGCCTATCCCGACCCGCACACCAACGCAACCACCGGCGGCATCCTGTATCAATCCCTGTGCGAGGCCATGTGGATTATCCCGCTCGCGCAGGCCTATGACCTGATCCACGACACCCTGACAACCGCGCAACGCGGGACGATCGAAGCGTTCCTGCGCAGCGCCGCCGAAGGCATCGGCCGCTGCGGCACCGGCGGCAATTGGGGCTCGTGGCACCTGTCCGCCGTCGGCGTCGTCGGCTACACCGTCCAGGCCCCCGACCTGATCGACTGGGCCACCGAACATTTCGAGCAACAGATCCGCGAGCAGCTCGGTGATGACGGGCTCTGGCCCGAATCGGTGCATACCTATCATTTCTTTCCGCTGCGGGCGTTCGTGGCTTTCGCCGAGGCCGCATGGCATACGGGCACCGACCTGTATCGCAGGAAAGGCAAGCCGGGCAAATCGCTGATGAGCATGTTCACCGCTCCGCTGCACTACGCTTATCCCGACCTGCGGCTGCCGGCCATCAATGACGGCTGGTTCGAGTCGTTTCTCCCGGCAGACCTCTATGAGCTGGCGTACCACCGCTTCAAGGAACCGCTGTTCGCCTACGTGCTCGCGAACGGATATCGGCCGGGTGCGGTGCCCGCCGGTTCCGTCGCGGACAGCGACGTGCCGCCGCGCAGCGGTCTCTATGCGTTCCTGTTCGGCGCAGCCATGCCGACGGACGTACCAACATGGTCCGCGTCGTCGAGCCATTTCCCCGTGCTGGGCATCTGCATCCTGCGTTCCGCGAACGGGGCGATGTTGACCTTCGATTACGGCCGCTTCCTCGGCCACGGGCAACTCGACAAAATGGGTATCACGCTCTACGCCAACGACACGCTATGGGTCGCCGACTACGGCACGGTCGGCTATGGCGCGCCGATCCTGCCGTGGTACACCTCGACCTTCAGCCACAACACGATCATCGTCGATAACCAGAACCAGAAACGCACGAACGAGCACAACATCGAGCTTTGGCTAGGCCATGCGGATATCGAGGCCGCACGGTCATTCACGACGGAAGCCTACCCGGGCGTGACCCACACGCGCACGGTCATCCGGGTACATGATTACTTCGTTGTGGTTGATGAATTGACCGGCACGGCGGCGCATACCTATGACTTCTACCTGCACGCCGAGGGGGGAACTGTCGCTGTCTGATGACGGCGACACCGGAGTTCACGTTGAACCGCCGTGCAAATGGATCAAGGATCTCCACATCGCCGCGCCCCGCCGCACGGTTGAAGCCCGCTGGACCAACAATGATAACGGCCTGGCGGTGGTCATAATCGGCGAAGCGATCGCGCCGATACGCGGCCTCTGCCCGGCCGTAAGCGGCGCACGCATGATACCGATCCTCATCGCTCGCCAGACCGGCCAGTCCGCGACATTTCACACGGTCCTGATGCCGTTTAAGAAGGTTGTGGACCTGTCCGCCACCACCCTCCCGAACGCCCTCGAAATTCGTCACGGCACCATCGTCGACCACCTGAGCCTGTCACCCAACGCCGCCCCCGCACTCACCCGAAATCCCAAACCCGCTATTCCAAACCCGATACCCTAAACCCAACACCCCAACGGCGTTTCGTCCACTCTTCATCCTTCCGCCTTTCGCCTTCATCCTTTCGTGCCGCGCCCCCCCCCCCCCGCAGCGCAGGGCCCCCCGGGGGTGGGGGGGGGGGGGGGCCGGGGCCTATTTGAGGCGGCGGGTTTTGAAGCTCTGAT
>CAYNYK010000001.1:86828-117602 GCA_964401335.1 uncultured Planctomycetales bacterium | reverse complement strand
TCTTAATCGTTCCGCATTTCGCCTTCATAGTTTCGTCCACCCCCCCCCCCCCCGCCACAACCAATACCCCAACGGGGTTTCGTCCGGCTGTCCATCCTTCTCACAGATTTCCTGTTCTCTCCTGATGATTACCTCTTGCACGACTCTTGAACCCGCAATTCCATGTCGGTTTATCTTGATGTTTTCTATGCTGCCTGTTTTTACTGTTCGGTCAGCCAGATAAGTTTTTTCTTGAGATGCTGCGGATTCCTGCAAACGTGAAAACGCCATGTTCCATACTCCCGCGCATTATTTAACGCCGTGACCCAACGTTTGGCCGCGTTGTGTTTGGCGCTGGTCTGGGCATCTTCAAATCCCTTGATTTCCAGCACCACCATTACACCGTTGGTCAGCCTCACCAAGAAATCCGGTTCGTAGGAATGCTCAACTCCCTGAAATTCGTAGGGAATTACCAGCCCGAGGTGGTCATTCCGCGCATAGCACTCCACGACTTCCGAATCTTCAAGCTGGAACGTTGCGCTCGCTTCCCAGGTGCGCGTATCAAGCACGACCTGATTGATATGACTCCGCTGCGTACCATGACAAGGCCGTAGCGTCGTGAAATCCACCTCCGCGGTCGTTCCCCAAGGCTTATACCGGTTGAGAACCGGCAGGAGCGGCGTCTCGCCCTCAGCCTCGTCCGGTACAATCGCGTCACATAGATAGCCAACCATGCGCATGACATATTTCTCCAACCCAAGTTCCCGAGGGTCGGATTCCTGGAAATTCACTTTTCGACGCACATAGTCATCGACGAACCGTAAAACCTGCGGGAAAAGCTGATGGCGTGAGCGTAAGTGCCATACGCGCGTCGGGGCGTCGGTCCGCCCGCCCTGTGCGCCGACCAGATGCGCAATCACCAGCCGGGCTATCTGAAACTTAATCGCCTGCAAATGCGTCGCCCGGTAGTATTGCTCGCGATCCTGTTCGATAAACCCGAACGGGCCGGCCTGCGCAGGCGTGCCCTCTTGGTAACCGACCGTCGGTGACAGAAATGTTGCCGTCGGCTCACGATTCGGTTCGATGACCAACGGGTCCATCGCCTCGATATCGCACCGAATCAGGTTTTTCTTCAAAGCAAAGGCATAACCCTCGACCACGGGAAATCGTATTTCCAGATGGGCTCGCTCCGGCATGGCTCGCACGTGGTTCTTTGGTTTATCGTCCGGCTGTGTTTTATTCACCGGTCGGCCTTTGAACGGAATAACCGTGAATGGAATACCGTACACGTCAACGTATTCCTCGCTCAGCAGGATTTTGCCTTGGGCGTCCACCGTGGGCGTATAATCCATTCGCCTCAACCCACGCCCGACCACTTGTTCGCACAAAAGCTGGCTGCCGAACGCCCGGACCCCCAACACATGGGTTACATTGTTCGCATCCCACCCCTCGGTCAACATGGACACGGAAACGACGCACCGAACCTGCTCGCCAGGTTGCCCTTGCTTGCCAACCGTCGCAACGACCTTGCGCAAGTCCTCGGCCATATCCTTCCGCGATTTATTTCCGTCCTCGCTCTCTGCTTTCGCCAGCAAGTCCGTATCGATACGAATGGTATGTTTTACGCCGGGCGAATTGGCCAGATACTCCGGGAAGATAACCCCATGCCCGTATGATATTTTCGGTTTCGCCCCCGATCCCCGACGCGGTTTGATTTCGATCTCTTCGCCGTTTTCCTCGTCGTCCTCGACCTCGGCCAGATCCTTTTCGGTCACGATCTCGACCGGCTCCTCCCCGCTGATTTTCCGATAGAAAATTTCCGCGATATCAACATTGTCGCATACGATGATCAACACCGGCGGAACCTGCACTTGTCCCGGCTTGGCGTCCTGAATGTACTTGAATCGCTCCAGCCACTGGCCCGCCAGTTGCTTGAGGGCCGGCTCGGCCTCGCGAAACACCACATCCGGCTTCGGCTTCTTTGCCTTGCCCGGCAGAAATTCCGCCGGCTCCAACCGGTCACGTATCGTCTGCCACAACTTGAAGTAAACCGGTTCCGGCCGCCCGGTTGTATCGCTGACCGGTAGACGCGGAATCTTGACGATGCCGCTCTCGATCGCGTCCACCAACCCAAAATCGCTGACCAGCCACGGAAACGGACTGCCTTCCACGTAACCACTGCCTTTGATATAGAACGGCGTCGCGGACAGGTCCACGCACATGCGAATGCCCGGTTTGCTCCGCCCGCTCGCCTGCTCCTCCCATGCATTGTTGATCTTATCCAACCCCTCGATCCAGACCGTCGCTTCTTCACGGTCGGCCTGTGTTTGTCGGGCTTCCTCTCCCGTAAGCTTCTCTTCCAATGGCGCCGGGCGATAACAGTGATGGGCCTCGTCGTTCAAGACCATGATCGGCATCCGCTCGAACAAATCGCCGAGGGTCCGTCGGGCAAAAGCTTCCACCGTCTCCGCCCCCTTGTTCACCACCGCGAAGCTTCGCCCGTTCTCGCTATGCTCGGACTGCGGCGCGAATTTGTGCCAGTTGACGATCAGCACCCTCCCGTTTTGCATCAGCGGACGCAGTTTGACCGGAACGATGTCGAACTCCGCGTAGTAGTTGTCCGATCGCTCCGGCCGCAATACCTGCAACCGTTCGTTGACCGTCAGGTTCGGGCAACATACAAGCACGCCGTTCGGAAATCGTTCATCGCCCGGGTTGCGGCCGCGATTGCAGAAAGCCCAGGCGATCAGCATGGCCATGACGACCGTTTTGCCCGAACCCGTGGCCATTTTGCAACCGTAGCGAATCAGCGGTAGTAGATCGGCGTTCGCCGGGCTATCGACCAACTTGGCCAGGTCGGTTGTGGGAAACTCCGGCTTGAACCGTGGCCGCTTACCGCTGTGTAGAATCTCCGCCAGATAGATCACCGTCTCGGCTGCTTCAAGCTGGCAGAAAAACAACCGTCGCGGCCGCTCCGCCGACCACCAGTGCCGCAATAGCTCTTTCGTGATTTGCGTCGATCCTTCCCATCCACTGTCCCGCCACCGGGCTATGTCCTCGCGAAGCTGATTAACGGTAACCAGGTCATCTTCCCCTTCGGCCAGCTCCAACATGAGCTGCCCCTTGGCCTGGTCCTTCGTTTTGTACCAGTACCGGGCCGGCCGGCGACCCGCCATCTTGCTGGCCTCGCCCGTCGCACGGTCGTATTGCCAATGAACTCCGGGCGCTTCGTACGGACTGCACAGAATCGGGTTTTCGACCGGTTGAATCGGAATATCCGTGGCGGTTGGGGTCATGGCCTTCCTGCCGTCCTTCCTCTTATCTCATTATCTTACAATGCTTTACAAAACATTTTGCCTGATGACAAAAAATGTTGTATACTTATGTAGCTCATCCACCATGCGTGGAAGGAGTTCCGACGCCGCCGTCAGGCGGCGTCAGTCGTTTATACGCCTCACGTTCTCTGCGTTTCTTTCGAATCGTGTGTTCCCGATCCGTGCAATACGCGGTCACCAATTGGTAACGACGGCCTTTTTGTCGTTCACCCAGAACAACTAGAAACTCTTCGTTAAACCAGATATGCACGGCTCGCCCTTTGCGTCCATCGTCCCGCACCCAAACATCGATACCGGCATCGTCGCTATGCTCGATAACCGCGCGTACCCACCCGATTCGCTCGCATCTCCTCAAATCCGGTGTTCGCCGGGTTTCATCAATACTCTCAGAACTCTCAGAGGTACAGTGCCAGAAACCCGCCTCCTTTCCGTCATAAATCGGATCGCGACGACAGCGCACCCACTTGCCCCGGAACCTTGGCTGCGATGCGATAAAATCCCGGTTAAACACCGCATAGACGGCGTCGATAAACCGTTGCCAATCGCCTTCATGCATGTCCAGCCGGATGATGGCCGGCAACCAGGCGGGAGCCATGCTCACAACTCCACCTCCTGGGCCCGCCATCGGAACAGGTTGACCTTGTCCTCCTGCAACAAGGTGGTCCGCGTCAGACTGTAACCCGAGGCTTTTTGGAATTCCGCCACGATTCTCTTCTTTCCCTCGTTTCCACTCAACTCCCGATTCGTGTACGACACCGCGCCGATCAGCAAGTCGGCCAGTTGTAGCAACTCGATTTCGTGGGAGCGCACCTGTTGAACCCGTTCAATAATGTTCCGTCTGAAATCGTAATGGTTGTTACATAGCACTTCATGAAGTTGACGCACCTTTGCGCCACCCCGCGTGTCCTTGATATCGAGATAAATGCGATAACGTGCCTGGGGCGCGAAAATCACCTTCAGCATGTCAAAATACATCTTGTAATACCAGGCGTTATGGTCTTGTCCGGGAAAGGCCGAATGGTCGAGCCGACTCTTGTCCGGTACGATCAAGGCCCGGAAATGCAAATCTGGCTCCGAAAAAAATCGGGCTAACCAGGCAAGGTAGAAATCAACCTTGGCGGCGGAAACCTTCGTCCACTTGACCTCAAAACCGGGGGCCATTCCATAGTCCACCTTGATCCGGCGCAACCCGACAGACAGCTCGCGCATTCGTTCGCTCGGACACCATACCGCCCCGAGCACCATGGATCGTTGCTGATCGTGTTCGAGATGGCAGGATTCATCGCAATAAACGTTGAATGTGGTCATCCTGTTCTTTTCCGAAAAAACGGATTTCACCCGCCGGCATTATCCAATAGTTCAAACACGGAGCATAACGAACGGGTGTGACAATAACGCCGGCGTATCCTGCCGCACGGGGTTCATTGTCGAATCATCATCGCTCACCCTTTTCCGTTAACATTCTCAAGCTCTCCGTGACTCCGTGACTCCGTGGTAAATCATCCGGACTAGAGCTTCTCCACGCTCATCACTTCATTGCCGCGCGGATCAATCACCTTGACCGCCACGCAGCGATGCTTGCCCGCCGGGAACGGCAGGCTCGTCGTCCCGCCAAAAGCCTCGAACCGCTCCGCGTCGATTGGACCATCCTTGCCGTTCAGTGCCTTGGCCAGTTTCGCCCAGGCCGAACGGTCCGGGAAGAATGCCTGCGTAATACAGAACGTCCGCCCGTCGAAATCGCCGTCGAGAAACCAGGCCGCCACCTTGCTCGCCCCGGTCGAGACAATGCTGTTTTCCACCGGGTTGTACACATCCACCCCTTCCATCGTGACCGTGTACTCACCCTGCCCGTCGGCTCCCGAAACCTTCTCGACGCGGATGCGCGGCAGGCCGAACACGCTGAAAAGCTGCCCCGCCCCCGGTTGCGGCGATTCCTTTAGCAGTCCGTTCATCCCCGGATTGATATCCGGCCGCACATGCGCGAAATGCACGTGCAGTCGATGACCGCTGCGCCCGTGGAACACCCCCCCGTCCTCGTCCGCCTCGCTGAGCACCCCCGTCGCCGCTCCGTCGAACGAAAAACCCGCCACCAGCAGGTGTTCATAACCCTTGCGGTTCGCCGCCCGGATCGACTCCTCGACCATCATCGCCGTTACCGGCCCGTACTGCGGCCCGAAAACCACCGCGACGTTGTTCGGACCCTCCGGATCGGCGTCGTCGCCCCCGTCGGCCGCCCAGCGCCCCTCGGCGTGAAACACCTCCGCACGGCCGGACTCGAACAGCGGTTCGAACCGTGTCCACCGCATCTGGCGGTTATTGAGAAACCGCACGCCGTCGGCCCTCAGATAACGGAACATCTGATCGAGATACGCCGATACGTTCCGCGCTTCCAGTTCCGGACGCGGCTCGACGATTCGCAAACTCCGCGTCGTGAAACCCTCCGGCAATTCGCCCGGCGCTCCGTCGAACAATCCTTCCTCGCCGGTATGCGGATCGACGTTGTCCCCCAGGCTCATCTCTGGCGGCTGGACGGCCTCCACCGTGAACGGCCCGCTTACCCGGACGACATTACGCACGATGTCCGGCTGGTCCACGAGTTCTTCATGCTCGGCACTGGCCGCGATGCACGCGTTGACCTCGTCCATCTTCGCCCGCCATGCCCGCCGGTATTCCGTGACCGCCGCCTGCAATTCCGTCGGCCAGTCCGGGTCGGTATCAAACGGAACCGTCCAATGCTCGAAACGCCCCTGGCTGCCCGGCAGTTCCCACCGTCGCCGGTCGGCGTCGGTAACCGCCCGCTTGCCCTCTTCCCGCTCCTTGCGCACAAGTTTGCCCGCCACCCGTGCCCGGATTTCCGGTGTCACCTTGCCCAGCGCCGCGTTACAGTCCGCCAAGGCCTTATCGAGAACCGGCTCGTGTTTGTCGAAAATCGGATCGAGGGCGACGTTCTGGGCGATACTCTTGAGCGTGATATGCGGCACCATCTTGCACGCGAACGTCCGCGGCTCTCTCTTCGGATCGTTCGGATCGCGCAGCCAGGTCCCGTTCGGGTTCCGGGTTGTATCGTCCGCCGTCGTCGGCCGTAACCGGTAATAATCGTACTTGGCCGTCAGCAGACGTTGCCGGGCAATCGCGACGGCCACCCGGCTCGTGTCGATCGTGATCCACCGCCGCCCCCATTGCTCGGCCACATACGCCGTCGTCCCGCTCCCACAGGTCGGATCAAGAACCAGATCGCCGGGATCGGTCGTCATGAGCATGCAACGTTGTATAGCTTCGACAGCCGTTTGAACAACATATACCTTTCCTTCTGTTCTGCTTTGAACGCCCCCTATATCTAACCAAACATTTGTGATAGGGAAAACCGCAAAATCACTAAGCAACCTCATATATCGCGGCAATGCTCCTTCCACCTTCAATCTATTAGCTTTTGCGAGCCTTGAAAGCCCCATGATATTAGTCTTAAAGTGCATGCCAGAGGGTGGCTCAAATATTTGACCATTTAAGCTAAGTTTTGCTACTGTCGCAGTTGCGCCTTGTGAAGTAATTTGATCTGAAGTCGCAAGTTGTTTATCGCTATAAGCGAAGGCAAGCTCTGGAGAAACCATTTCCAATGGTTTATATTTCGCAGCGCCTTCTTCGCCAGGAACTTTCTCACGGTATATAGGTTTAAACTTCGTCTTCGTTATATCTTTCCCATACCAAAGCAAGTGATCGGCAATACTGGCGAGCAATAAGGTGTTGAATCCGGTTGTTGTTGCAAACGCGATTTGAGCAATGAAGTTTGTTGGTCCCATAACTTCATCAAGAAGATCGCGAACGCGGTGTAGATTCTCATCACTAATTTGGACAAATACGCTACCCGTATCATCCAGGAGCTCTCGTGCGACGATCAATCGATCGCGCAGATAGCTCAGATACGAGTGAATCCCCAGGTGCCAGGTATCGCGGTAGGCCCGGACCATTTCCGGCTCGCGGGTCAGGTCCTGCTCCTTGTCCTTCACGTCGCGGCGGCCGACCTCGGGCTGAAAGTTGCTCGCGAATTTGATGCCGTAGGGCGGGTCCATGTAGATCATCTGGACCTTGCCGGCCAGATCCTCCCGCCGGGCCAGCGAGGACATCACCTGGAGCGAGTCGCCCAAAACCAGCCGGTTGGCCCAGTCCACGTCGTGCCGGTAGAACTGGACCGCCTCGTGGTAGTCCTGCTCCGGATCGGCGAACAGCGAACGCTGTACGTCCTGTCGGGCGGCGATCTTCAAGATGGCCTGCGTGCTGACCCGCTCGTGGATATGCAGGGCGACCGGATCGACCTCGAAATCCTTTCGCTCGCGTTTGCCCGTCCATTCCAGCCACGGCTCATACCGTCGCAGGGCCTCGGCCAGCAAACGGGCCTCGGCCTCGCTCAACGGCGAGACCCGGGCCTTGGCCAGTAACTCCGGCAGCGCGTCCGGCCCGCCCGTCGGGTCAAACCGCAGGACCGGCGGCAGGTGCGGGTTGTAGGCATATTTCGCCTTGGGTATGGCCGGGACCGTGCCTTCGGCCGCGATCTTGGCCGGGGGGTTGTTCTTACGTTTGGCCCCGAGGTGCCGATAGTCGCCGACCGGCGGCAAATCCGCCCCGCTATCCGCCCGCGTCCCCGCTTTGCGTCCTCTTTTCGCCACTATCCGGTCCTCCGATCAACCTGACCGCCCAGATTTGCCGAAACGGCCCACCCACCCGCGCGCAAGCTTCACCGTCATGAAATTTTCGCAGGCTTGCCGACCGTCACCTTCGTTCAGCCAATGATGAAGATATTATCCGCATTTTGCTTACGCAAGCAAGACAAAAGCCGGCCAGAAACCCGTACCGCCCCAGCTCCTCCTACCGGATCAGGCCGCGGTGTTCTTAGGAAAGGCACCATGCGGGGCCATGGGGAAACGGAGAACGGATATGCGGACATCAAAAACGCCAATAGCCACGCCGTGCTGGAACCGGCTGGCCACCGGAATTTCACCCCAACATTTCTCTAAAAATTGTTCTCCGTGCCTCCGCGTCTCCGCGCGAGGCGGAACCTCGCCTGGGCGGGTCTCCGTGGTGAAAAAAACCAAAAAGCGCCAAACGAACCCAAACCACCCCCGAAACCTCCATAATATCCTGTCGCATAAGGAGATACATCGGTTAGTGACTACTAACTTAAGGACCGATTCATGGGCAAATGTCGTCAGGCGAGCAGGCGTGCGTTCTCGCTTACCCGCTGCCTTGCTCCCTCGCTTACTTGCTCCCTCGCTGCCTTGCTCCCTCGCTAACTTGCTCCCTCGCCAACTTGCTCCCTAGCCAACTTGCTCCCTCGCTAACTTGCTCACTCGCTTACTCGTTCCCTTGCTTGCCCGCCAAGGCCCGCCACGGCGAGGCAGGCGAGGTAAACCGCGTCGGGCTGGTAGATTGTTGGGTTCCACTGATTGGCGGAGGGTGGGCAATGATGCTACATATAGAGGCCGGAGAAACTGGACGGTCCATACGGCAATAACGGCAGGTGAAACATGGCGGAACAAACGCTTCGGATCGGAATCATCGGGGGCGGATCGATCGTGCGGCAGCGGCACATGCCGGGCCTGAAGGCCATCGAAGGGGTCGAGGTGGTGGCCGTCTGCAACCGGCACTACCAGTCCACCCGGGAATTCGCCGAGGAGTTCGGCATCGAACGTCGGGTGGACCGGTGGGAAGAGATCGTGGCCATGGACGACGTGGACATCATCTGGGTCGGGACCACGCCGTACATGCACTGCCCGATCGTGCTGGCCGCCTTGGAGGCGGGCAAGCATGTCTTCTGCCAGTCGCGGATGTGCCTGAACCTCGACGAGGCTCGGCAGATGGCGGCCGCCGGGGCGAAACATCCCGACCGGCACGTGCGCTTCTGCCCCCCGCCGATGGGCATGGGCGGTGATCGGGTCATGCAACGACTACTCAAGGAGGAGCGGGTGGTCGGAGATATACGTCAGGTCTTTCTGAGCAGCGCGAACGGGATGCTGCTGGACCCGGACTTCCCGCTGCACTGGCGGCTGGACAAGCAGCAATCGGGGCAAAACGTCCTGACCGTGGGGATCTATCTGGAGGTACTCGACCGCTGGCTCGGCCGCACCTCGGCGATCACCGCGGTCAACCGTTCATGGACACCGACGCGTATTCATCCCTATACCCGGCAGGCAACGGCGGCCGAGTTGCCCGAGTCGGTGAACGTCATCGCCGAACTGGCTAACGGGGCGATCGGCGTTTACCTGTTTAACGGAGTCAGCGGGCACGCCCCGACCGACCATCTGGCCGTCTGGGGCACGAAGGGCACGATCGTCTACGATTTCAACAACGACGAGACCCAGGAACGGATCGAGGCCGGCGGGCTGGAGGGCAAGGGGCTCGATCCGGTGGAAATCAGCGAGCAGGAGCGGCGGACCTGGACGGTCGAGGCGGACTTCATACGGCTGGTGCGCACGGGCGAGCCGGGCGATTCGATTTTGCCGGATTTGCAGGCCGGCGTGCGGTACATGACCCTGATCGACGCGATCCATCGCTCCGCCGCCGGCGGGCGAAGGGTGGAGATACCGGCCGACGACGAATTTGAACGGACAGGTTGAAGCAATATTGAAATTCACCCATTTCCCCAAAATCCCCCCCGCGTCTGAAGACACAGGCCACCCTGACGGGGGCGAGGATTGCCCGGCCGCCGGTTGCCGGGGGCACCTGGGGTGGTTAAAGTGTTGATACCGGCCCCCCTGCCGGCCCGAAAGGTGGTTTTTATAGAAAGGCGGTTCGCAAGGTGCGTGCTAATTTCCGAGTGATTTTGATCGGCCTGCTGGGTGTTGGCGGACTTTTAGCCGGCTGTTCGATGGGCGGAATACCCGTCAACTATTATCTGGACTTGCTGATCAAAGACACCGGCGGAGATCAATTCGCCAATACGAACGGGTTGATCATCCGCCTGGCCAACACCAATGGCGGCGGCATTGACGAAGAAGTAGATATACTGGTTTCCTATCGGGCCACCGACGGATCCGGTAGAACGACTATTGAACAAGCAACGCTGAGATGCAGCGCGGAGGAAATTTTCTATGACCTGCGGTTGGACACTTGTCCGGTAAGGGTCGAGGCCCTCCAGGAACGCCGTTACAACTCCCTCGGACAGCTCCAGGGCAGTCGGGAGCTTCAGGGGAATGAAGGATTTATTTTCGATGAAGGCGATTTCACTTGCGGGGGGTTCGTCGTGTACGTATTCTCCGAATTGGAAGCCCAGGCCTTCGCCTATTAACCGGCGGAATACTGTTCCGGTCATCCTGATAACAACCAAAAGCGATTACGGACCAAGAACTCTTTGCGCCCTGATAAATATCCCCAAGCGGCGGAGGCAACGGAACTCGCGAAAGAACGTACCAATGGTTTACGCTCCGCCGCTGAGCACGAAAACGGCTTCCTCGGCGAGAAGGTTGGGGGCGAAGCGCACAGGTGTTTGACGCCGACCCATCAGGCAGATGCGCCGATGCACACGGATTTTCTGCTGTCGGCAGAAGGCGTCGAAATCGCGGATGGTCAGGTAGTGCCGATTGGGCGTGTCGTACCAGGTAAAGGGCAGGTTTTCGGACACGGGCATGCGGCCGGTCAACAGTATATCCAACCAGGTCTTCCAATAGGCGAAGTTAGGGAAGCTGACGATGGCAAAGCGCCCGATCCGAAGCATTTCCCGCAGAACATCAAGCGGTCGATTCAAGGTTTGGAGCGTCTGGGAAAGCACCACGTAATCGTAGGATTTCGTAGCGAACATGGACAGCTCGTTCTCGATATCCAGATCAAGCACTTCCAGGCCGCGCTCGATACATTCACTGATGGCTTCCTGGTTGACTTCCACGCCGCGGGCGGTGACGCGCCGGTTGCGGATCAGCCGACTGATCAGCGTACCCCTTCCGCAGCCGAGATCGAGCACACTGCTGCCCGGGGCAATCAAGTCCTCAATACGATCATAATCAACACGTTGACGAGCCCAGGCCGTGGGCACCACGGGCTTGTGGTCGTAAGGTTCCGTATCGGCACTGTTGCGAATCATGGGTTGACCGCCGGCGGACGTCAGGAAACCGCGGATCAATCGGCCGAGCACCACCGGTTCCAGTAAGAAGGCGTCGTGGCCGTAAGGCGAATTGACTTCCGAATAAGTCACGTTTTTACCCCGAGCCAACAGAGCATTGACCAGTTGACGGGACTGGGCAGGTGAGAAAAGCCAATCGCTCGAAAAGCTGATGATCAGAAATTTAGCCTGCACGTTCTTGAAAGCTTCTTCCAGGGACCCGAAACGGGCCGCCAAGTCGTAGTAATCGACGGCTTTCGTAATGTAGAGGTAGCTATTGGCGTCGAAGCGTTCGACAAAGACGCGCCCCTGATGATCCAGGTACGTTTCCACGGAAAACTCGCTGGTGAAATCGTAGCTGTAACGGTCGGCATGGCGGAGTTGGCGGCCGAACTTGGCGTGCATGCCCTGCTCGGACAGATAGGTGATATGGGCGACCATGCGCGCGATGGCCAAACCGCGTTCGGGAGCGGCGGCGTCATGATATTGGCCGTCACGGAAATTCGGGTCGGCCAGGATGGCGTTACGCCCGACGGCGTCAAAGGCGATGGACTGCGCGTTGAGCCGGGCGGTGGTGGCGATAGCGATGGCCGCCGTCACGCTTTCGGGATAACGGACAGTCCATTCCAGAACCTGCATGCCACCCATCGACCCGCCAACGACGGCCAGCAGTTTTTCAATGCCCAGATGCTCGATCAGCCGCTTCTGAACTTTGACCATGTCCTCGATGGTGATGACCGGGAAATCGAGCCCCCAGGGTTTGCCGGTCTGGGGATTGATGCTGGACGGGCCGGTGGTACCGCGACAGCCGCCGAGAATATTGGAACAGATCACGAAGTATTTTTCGGTATCGATGCCCTTGCCCGGCCCGACCATGATATCCCACCAACCGGGCTTGCGATCATGTTCGCTATGGTATCCGGCCACGTGGGCATCGCCGGTCAAGGCATGACAGATGAGAACGGCGTTATCCTTGGTCAGGCTCAGGCGGCCGTAAGTCTCGTAAGCAACCTGGATCGGACCGAGCGAGCGCCCACATTCGAGGCGCAGCTCGTCGGGCGGCGCAAAGAGGGTCGCGGTTTGCGGCTGGACGATGCCGGCCGAGCCGATCGAAGAATCGCATCGTTTGTTCTCACTTTCCATCATGCGGGATTGTACGCTCGATGGGAAAAAACGCACAAGGGGGATGGGACATCCCGTAAATAACAGCCCACGGGTAGACCCCGGAATATCGGGGCCTGTCCATGCCATCCATGCGGAGGTCCGGCCACCAGTTGGGGACAGATTTTATAGTCCAGTCCACCAAAAGGATCGGATTAGAGTTAAACGGCTATCCCTAATCAGTGCGGCGAGAACTCGATCACCCGAGGATTGACCAAGCGTTTGTAGTCCGCGCAGCGCAGTTTGATCAGCTCGGTATGCGAGCCGGCATTAAAGGCGATCTCCTCATCCTCGGCCAGACGCCGATCCATATAGACCTCCATATCGTATAGGTTGCCGAACGGCGGCATAGCCCCAACCTCGCACTGGGGAAACAATTGCTTGAATTCCTCCTCGCCGGCAAGCTGGACTTTTTTAGCGCCGATCGCCTCGGTCAAACGGTCAAAGTTAATCTGATGGGTAGCGGGCAGGACGGCCATTGCCATCCGCCCGTCGACCTTGACCATGACGGTCTTGGCCAGGTCCTTGCCCGCCACGTGGGCGGACGCGGCGATCTGCTGAGCGGTAAAGGCCGGCGAATGAATGATCGTGACATACTTCACCTTGTTCTCGTCGAGGAACTGTTTCAATTTTTGCACAGGCATGACCGACTCCTTTGCGAAAAACGTGGCCCGAGTTTTGGGGAAATGTGCTTATTTCATTGTGTCATGGGGATGCGAACTTTGCAAGCCGGGCAAAATGTATACCCCCTTGATAAAGCCTCGATCCCCCCCTTCACCCTACGGTCACTTTCTTTATGGCATCACCGGTTATATGCAGGTCACCGTGTGGTCAAAGCTTGCGCGGAGCGGAGGCGACAAGTCGTCGCCTCAATCCTCCGGCGGTTCGCCGGAGCGGGACATGAACCGGCTACCCATCGGTCGCTATGGCTCTCATAATGGACATCAAACACAACCTCAAGGCTCATGTGCCGGAAGTGACGGAAGTGGTGCCGGTGCCGTAGGTGATTAGACTTTTAGGCTGTTAGACCTTTAGGCAATTAGGGTTGCTACGCCGGGACTGCGCGCATTTCGATTTGTTTACCCTCATAGCGGGTCATCGCCCGCCCCCTACCCGACCTTTTCAGGGGATTTTGGCGATTCGCGTACGATGGTGACTTGATTCACCAGTCGGTCGCGATATCGTTCCTGTAACGCGCGAATGTGTTCACCG
This sequence comes from uncultured Planctomycetales bacterium, assembly GCA_964401335.1. Lineage (GTDB taxonomy): Bacteria > Planctomycetota > Phycisphaerae > UBA1845 > PWPN01 > JAAYCU01. Next base: position 103,829 of record CAYNYK010000001.1, on the reverse strand, counting down.
TAGCGGTCGAGATCGTCGCCAAACCGGGCACTGATTTCGCTACGGCGCCGGCGTACTTCATCAACAATGGGTCCGTCACTGCTCACTATCATTCCTCCCAAAATTGAAGCTGGTGGGGGGTCACCAACATTGGCATCCCGAGATGCAGCCTGAAGTTTAAAGCCTCTAAATGCCTTGATTTGTTGGCATTAGCGATATGACGACAGTTCCAGGTCAACAGATAGTCCATGCGATACCACGATGCAATAGCCAGATGGATCGAATCCGCCACCGGATGTCGTGGCATCAGGCGTTCTGCCTGATATACCTTGGCTATCTCCAGAACTTCGGTCGTCACTTCCAGCAAAGGTAACGACTCAACCAGTTTAAGGCACTCCGACCGTGTCGGATAGTCGCCCGCATCTAATTCTTCAACCACGATCAGCGAGGTCATACACTCATAATCACCGCGTTCCTTATCCCACCACTGTCGCGTACGAAGAATGTCGTGCATCAGGTGGTCGTGCGTCGCAGTAGTACGATGGAATCGTCGTTTTGATATACACCGTCGGCTTCATATCTTTATTCTAGCATGAGCAGCAAGATAGTAATAGGGCGTTTTTATGACTATGCCATAATTCTTGAAGAATAGCGATCCATTGTCCCTGCATCCCGGAGCAATCATTCTTCGCCTCAATCCTCCGGCGGTTCGCCGGAGCGGGACATGCGAACGAGGCGAGGCATGAATTTCCCCAGCGGGCGGACGAGGTCATGCTGGGCGGCCATGACGGCCTCGATGTCCTTGTAGGCCCAGGGGGCTTCGTCCAGGCCGGCGGACAGCAGGCGCACGCCGCGCTCGGCGAGAAAGGCTTTCACCTGCGGCCAGCGGAAGGTACGCGAGGCCTCATTGCGGGACATGCGCCGGCCCGCGCCATGCGAGGCCGACGAAAGCGAACGCGGATTGCCCAAACCCTCGACCAGAAAAGCCGGAGAGGCCATCGAGCCGGGAATGATCCCAAGCACGCCGCGGGCGGCCGGCGTCGCCCCCTTGCGATGCACAATCACTTCCCGCCCGTCGTGCTGTTCTTTCCAGGCAAAATTGTGATGGTTCTCCACCTGCAGGATCGGCGGTTCGCCCACGGCGGCCACCACCTGCCGATGAATGATATGATGGTTGGCCGACGCATAGCGGCCCATCAACTCCATCGCCGCCCAGTACTCACCGCCATCCTCGTCCAAGTCCAGCCAAGCCAGATGGCGCAACGAACTCGGCATGTTCCGATGCTTGCTCATCGCCCACTTGCTGTAATGGGTGGCAATCTTATTGCCCGTGCCCCGGCTGCCGCTATGCGAAAGCAAGGCCAGATACCGCCCGGGCGGCAGATCACCCAGCGGCCGATCGATCGTAAATTCGCCGAACTCGACGAAATGGTTCCCCGATCCGCTGGTACCCAATTGGCTCCAGGCCAGGTCCTTGAGCCTGGCCGTCACCGGCGTGACCCGCCAATCCTCATCCATTACCGGATGCTGGCGGCGCGGCCTCCACTCGGCGCCGACTCCGAAACGCGTCTGTTCCTCCAAGATCTTCTTAAACCGATCGAATTGCTCGTTAACTTTCTCCGGCGGCAGATCGAACACGGTCAACATCATCCGGCAGGCGATATCCACCCCGACCGCGTAAGGGATAACCGCGTTGTCGGTGGCCAGTACGCCGCCGATCGGCAGGCCATAACCCACGTGCGCATCCGGCATCAAAGCGCCCTTCACCGAGATGGGCAAAGCACAGGCGTTGCGCATCTGTTGATGGGCCTGCGGATCAATGTCCTCGCCCCAGACGGCGTAGTCGAGCGGCTCGGTGCGTTCGTAATCCGCCGTCGCCAGATTGTATTCCAGAAGTTTTTTCTTCTTGGAACGGGCCGCGCCGGATTGGGCCAAAGACGTGGCCACTTTCCCGAAAAGTGGGTCGTTCACGAATGCTTGCGGGTCGGCCAGTATCGTACCAAGGAGGCTCTTGACCTCGTGCCGGCTTTTGCCCGCCATTCGCGCACTACCGGCGGCGGCTCGGGCCATCGCGATGACCGGGCCGTCCGGAAAACCCATTCTTAACAGTTCGCTTGCTTTCATGATACAGAATATTATAGCCCGCAATCAGGAACCATCGCGATTGTTTTGAACCGCCGGTTGGTCCTGGGCATAGCGCGGAGAGACGGCCACAAAGGGAAGGCCGAGGCATTTCTTAATCAGGATGATTTCCCCCATATCGTTGCCTTCGATCCGATGCCCGATCCATTGCAGCAGATAACCGACCGCAAGCAAAACCACCGGCCGCCACCAGCCGTCCCAGCACCCAGTCACCGCATGAGCAATAAACAGGCCGGCCGCCACCAACGTCAGCGGAACGCCGATCACATGCAGCCATCGACTGACCGGATGACAATGTCGCTGCCAGTACCTTACCCACCAAGCGGGCATGAACACACTCCCCAATTCTTTTAGACCGATCCCTTTAGACAATGCACCGGCCTCAAATCTGCTCCGCCAGCTCTTGGGCCGGGTTCTCCTCCTGAATGATCCGGATTTCCGCCAGCCGCGAGCTTGCTCCCGCCGGCCCGATGGTAATCAGTGCGTCTCTCGGTCGCACCACCTCGTCGGGCCCCGGGTTGAAAGCCGTGCTGCCATCCGCCCGCCGAATGGCCACCACCATCACGTTCGCGGTTCGGCGAATATTCGAATCTCGCAGGCTTTTACCTGCCAACGGAGAATCCTGCCCGACCACGAATTCATCCATCTCCAAATCAACCCCTCTGGCCGCCGCCTCGGCAAAATCCACGATATGCGGGCGAATAAGGATGTTCGCGATTCGCTCCGCCCCGATGGCCTGTGGTGACATCACCCGATTCGCCCCCGCGCGTCGCAGTTTCGGTTCTGAGGTGGATTGTTCCGCCCGAGCTACAATGTTCAAGTCCGGGCGCATCTGTCGGGCTGTCATGGTAACGAATACGTTATCCGCGTCGCTGGGCAGCACCGCCACCAGATGTCGGGCCTGACTGATCCCCGCGTGATCCAGAGATTCCTCCTCCGTGGCATCGCCCAGCACGTACAGTTGACCGAGTTTCTCGATCTGCCGGCAGGCGTTTTGATCGTTCTCGATCACGACCAGCGGAACCTTCTCTTCCATCAGCCGCTGAACCAGTAATCGCCCCATGCGTCCGAATCCACAGACAATCACATGGTTTTCAAGTTTTTTGATGCGTGATTCCAATTTTCTGCTCCCCATTAGCCGACCGACCTCGCCCTCAACGATCAAACCCGTAAAGGAACTCAGGGCCACCAGCATGGCGGTTATTCCAAAGATAATAAAAATAATCGTCCAAGCCATGACCGCCGGGGTGGTCTCATAGACTTCGCGGTAGCCAACCATGAACAACGTGGTTGCAACCATATAAACGGCATCCAGCAGGCTGCTATCCGGGACCAGCACCTTGAAACCGGCCACCCCGATCCAAAAGACCGCCAGAACAACCGCCAAGGACATGAATAATCGTCGTCTTGAGGTCATAAACGCTATCGTTGCCCTCTTTCGTGCTCTTCCTTTCGGACGGCAATTATAGCGACGGGGCAAGCAACGAGCGAGAAGTATCCATGTTGAAATCCGTGGCCGAAAAGCATGGGCAAACTCTTGTCCCGCTTTGGCGGGACAAGGGCCTGCCCATGCCACTCACCCTTGGTTCGCTTTTCAGCGGGCCATGGCCGTGGAAACGGATACATTTGTTTTGGATAACAACTTATTCGCGGATTTCGTCGAGGATCAGGTCGATGATACGCGGAATTGCCTGGCTGACCGGAGAAGAAAGTTCCAGGCCGCAGCTTATTTCCCCGGGTTTGACGCCGAAAATCACGACTTCGTGGGGATGGACACCCAGGCAACGGGCCATATCGATGGTTTCCAACAGGCCGATTTCGTGCAGGGAAGCATGTGGAGCTTCCGTCGGCAACAGATCGTCGAGAGTTAAACGATAAATCGTACCCGCTTCGGCGCCAGCGTCCATGGCATCGATCACAATGACCTTGCGGCGGTCACTGAGGATGTCGAGCAGGTCAGCCCCGGCCGTCCCGCCGTCGCACAATTCGACATGGTCGGGCAGCGGCAGTTCCCGCATGGCCTCGATAACCCGTACACCGACGCCCTCGTCACGCAACAGGATATTACCAATGCCAAGCACGAGCACGGGGCGTTTGTCGATGGCGTCGTCCATTGCTCGGTTTGCTCCTCGTCAGGACACAGCGGGCGGGATCATCAACGGCGGTTGTCGGTATTTTCCACCCGGCCGTACCATGTGCACCGCGCAGGCCAGGCACGGATCGAACGAATGGACCACGCGGAGCAGTTCGATCGGCTGGTTTTCGTCAGCGATCGGCGTACCGACCAGGGCCTGCTCGATGGGGCCGGGCTGGTCGAAATCATCGCGCGGCGAGGCGTTCCAAACGGTAGGCGTAATCACCTGATAGCGGGATACAACATGGTTTTTAACGTCCATCCAATGGCCGAGCGCACCGCGCGGGGCCTCGGTCAACCCGATACCGGCGGCAGATTCCGGAACGGTGCTCCTGCAATAGACGGGCGCGCCGGGGACCAGTTGATCGAGCCAGCCATCCATGGCCTCGGCGAGCATTTTCGCTTCCAACGCGCGGGCGTGGAGGCGATCCATCACGGAGATGCCACCGTCGTAACGGTTGCTGATCTTCATGCGGGCCAGCGGGCCGGCTTCGTGCGCTTTGTTCAGGTAGCGCGGCGCTTTGATCCATGAATAGGCGCCGTTTTTTCCTGCTTCGGGAGCGGTTTGTCCAACGGAAGGATGCAAACCACCATCGGCTGGCGCATACCAGGAATACCTGACATATTCACCGATTTCACGAGGTTCGACCGGCTGAAATACTCCGTCGGTGATGCGTCCGCGACGTATGAATTTGTTTTGCCCGTCGGCATCGAGATCGAAAACTCCGTAGGCGAGCAAATTTCCGCAGCCGCGCCCGAGACGGAAATAGTCGGGAAAGGCTTTGGCAACAGCGAGGACATCCGGTACGTATGTATTCTCGACAAAGCCACGGATTTCGGTCAGCAGGGCACGAAAGGCGGCAATGTTTTCATCGGTGGGAACTTCGGTATTGCCCCCGGCGACAAAAGTTGACGGCCCGGGCAGCCGCCCCGCGAAAATCGCGCCCATCTGATGGGCCTTGCGTCGGGCGACCAGGGCCTCGAGGTAATGCTCTACAAGCGCGGCAGCCGTCTCGCCGGTTATCAGATCGGGGGTTACGTAGCGCGGAATCCAGGGCGAACGGGGCAGCAAGTTGCTGGTGTTGACGTAATCCACGAGCGATAAATGATAAAAGTGCAGTATATGCGACTGCAGAAAGTTGGCGGCGAGCACGAGATTACGCAGGATGCGCCCGTTGTCCGGCGCGGTGACTCCGAAAGCGTTTTCGAGGTTCAAGGCAGCGGCCAGACCATGCGAGACGGGGCAGACACCGCAAATACGTTGCGTATAAAGGGCCGCGTCGCGCGGATCGCGGTCGATCATCAGCATTTCAAAACCGCGGAACAGGGTCCCCGCGCTGCGGGCCTCGACCACTTGGCGCACGCCGCCGACTTCATCGACGGTCACCTCGATTTCCAGGTGACCCTCGATCCGCGTAACCGGGTCAAGTTTGATCTTCGTCTGCATCCGTCTGTTCCTTTGAGCAGCTCCGCGCGTGCTTAACCATGATGCTCGCTGAAAAAGGAGAACATGCCGGGAAAATCGGGCTCCACGCAGCCCTGGCACGGGGCTCGCGCACCGATACACCAATTCACGCCAAACCCGCCGGCCTGGCCGCTGTTCCACTTGCGCGTCGGGCAATCGGCACAGGTGGTCTTGCCGCGACAACCGAGTTTCTCCAGGCAACCGTCGTCGCCAAGCGTAGCAGCCTGTTGCGTCTGGCGGAAATAAGTCCGCCGTTCGGAACAGACCTCGTGTACCCGCCGGCCGTAATACTCGGTTGGTCGTCGATGCAAATCCAGAGGTGGGGCTTTATCGTTACTCAAGAGATAGGCGATCGTACCCACGATCCAATCGGGATGGGCGGGGCAGCCGGGCACATTAATGATGCGTGAATCGGCACCGAGGATTTGGCCGACGCTTCGGGCTTCCGTGGGGTTGGTGTTGGCCGCCACGACACCGCCGAAGGCCGCACAACTGCCCACCGCCATAATAAAGCGGGCGGCGGGAGCGAAGGCGAGCACGGCATCGTGCATGGTCGTCCCCTCCCACACGCGACAGTATTGGCCGCCGGCCCCGATCGGGATCGAGCCTTCGATGACCAGGATGTACCCCCCCGCCGTTCGGGCCTGTTCGGCGGCGGAGACGGCCTTTTCGCCGGCGGCGGCCATCAGGGTCGAATGGTATTCGAGATCGACCATGTTCAGCAGCAGATTGTCGATGGTCGTGTAATGAATACTGTTCAGCAGCGAAACCGAGCAGCCCGAACAACTCTGCCCTTGCAGCCAGATCACCGGCGCGGTCGCGGCGCCGTCGAGAACCTCGCGAAGTTGGGCGATCGCCGAAGTGCTCAAACCCGGGGCGGCCAGCAGGGCCGCCGAGGCCCGTAGCAATTCGCGACGAGTCAATTCTTTCATTTGGCTTCTCCGCTGGATCAGACAAGCTATCCTATGAACGCCGGCGATTTGTCCCGAAATCGAACGGCGCGCCACATTTTTATATTATAGGCATTGAATCGTCGTCCGACAGATCGGCCAGCAATTCGCGGATTTTCCGATGAATGACGGGATGCACGACCTCGGCGGCAATCTCGGCCAGGGGGACCAGCACGAACAAGCGCTCGTGCATGCGCGGATGCGGGACAATCAAATCGCTTTCGTGGATTATCCGATCGTCAAACAACAGCAAGTCCAAATCGATGGTTCGCGGTCCCCAGCGTTCACCGCGTACCCGACCCAGATCATGCTCGATCCGACCAAGGAGCCGGAAAAACTCCCGCAGTGCCAGGGAGGTCTCCGCCCGAGCGGCGGCGTTCAGAAAGCGTCCCTGATCGGGCGGGCCGCCGACCGGATCGGTTTCGTGCAGGCCGGACAGGTGCACCTCGAAAACCGCCGGATGGCGGCGCAGAGCATCGACGGCGGCCATAATCATGCCCTGCCGGTCTCCCTGGTTTGAACCCAATCCGATCCAAGCGGTATGCGGCATCCGGTCCCTTTTGTCGCGTTATAGGTGTTTATCGGGCGATGGTTTCCTGAAACACTCCGCAAGCGTTCGACGGACCATGCCGATCATTATTTTATCACGTTGGAGCGGACACTCCAAAGGTATATAATTGAGGAAACCGTACTTAAGAACGATAAAACAACCATTGGGAGAAAATATGATTCGCCGAACATTTTTTATTCTACTGGCTTTTGTTTTGGTTTCCGGTCAAAACTGTACATCGGATAATGGCGAATGGACGCCGAGCACCCCTGATCCGCGGGTAACGATCCAAACCGACAAGGGCGATATTGAAATTGAATTGTTCGCCACCCAGGCCCCGCAGTCGGTCGAAAACTTTCTGAGCTATGTCCATGAGGGTTATTACCACCATACGATCGTTCATTCGGTGCAAGTCGACACGGCGATCAAGGCCGGCCGGTTCACCACCGATCTGAAGGAAAAGTCGAAACGAATCCTGGTCAACGAGTCGACGAACGGTTTGCGCAACCTCCGCGGCCGCGTGGCCTTGTACGGTCCGGCGGAGGTCACGGAAGGTGTTCCGTTCATCCATATCAATGTGAGCGACAACAGCTATTTGGACTATGACCCCAGCACCGGACAAAAACCCGACTACACGGTGATCGGCCGAGTGGTCAGCGGGATGGATATCGTCACCGAAATCAGCAAGGTGGAAACCGAAAACAAAGGTTCGGGCCTGGAAATCGCACCGAAAGACAACATCGAGATTACGGGAATCTGCACGGACCCGCCTTGCACCGAACCGGCCGATGATGATGACGACGACAACGACGACGGTGATGACGACGATAACGATGATACGGACAACACTGATTTCATCACCACCGAAAGTGGGCTTAAGTACAAAGACGTGGTCAAAGGCGATGGGCTGGTAATCACACCCGAATCGACGGTGGTCGCGTACTACACCGGCCGCCTCAACGACGAGAACGGAGAAATTTTCGATACCACCGACGAGGACGGCCGACCGAGAAGTTTCCCGTTAAGCGGGGTTATTGCGGGCTGGCAGGAAGGCCTGGGGAATTATGACATGCGCGTCGGGGGTACTCGTATTCTCATTATTCCGCCGGAGCTGGGTTACGGCGAAAGCGGATCGGGCAATAGCATCCCGCCCAACTCCACTCTGTGGTTTGAAGTGCAAGTGATTGACCTGGAATAGCGAGTGTTCGCCGCGGACCCGGCTGTCAGGTTTTCGCCACTTACACGTTGTCGCGGATCACGACCCTGGCGTAGCCTTATATCATGTGGTATCATTTCCATTCATACATATTGTGTCGAAAATCCAATAAATACAAACGGTTTCGCCGTGACGTTGGCGGTGATATACCGGGAGTACTAGGATTTGAGAAGGCATTCCGATAACCAGAAAATAGCCCGTATCAACCGGAACCCTTAAACCAGCATGGATAATCCCACGCACCAATATACGTATTTGTTTACCCGGGCCATTCTTCGACCCGAAGGTTACCTGGTTTCAACCTTCTTGGGTTTAATCCTCGTCGGCGCTTGCTTCTTGGCTTTGCCGGCGGCCCATGGCCGACCCGAGATGCATTCCTATCCTGACCGGCTGATCAACGCGCTATTCACCTCCACCTCGGCGGTTTGCGTAACGGGGTTGACCGTACTGGACACGGAAAAGGATTACAACCGCTTCGGGCAAACGGTCATCATGGTACTGATCCAGTGCGGTGGACTGGGCATCATGACCTTTGCCTCTTTTGCCGCTCAGTTGCTGGGGCAGAAAATCTCGTTTCGCTCCCAGGCGGCGCTGTTTGATGTTTTTTACCAGCAAACCGCCGCCGCACGGTTTCGTACAAACCTTCGCTGGTTGATCATTCTAACCTTCACAATTGAAACTGCCGGTGCGGGGCTGCTCTACCTGGCCTTGCCGGCGCACTTACCCGACGACCAAGCGTTGTTCACCGCCGTCTTCCATTCCATCTCCGCATTCTGTAACGCCGGTTTCTCGACTTTTAGCGACAGTCTGGCAGGCCCGAGGGCTCGGACGCCGTTCATCGCGGTCATCGCCGTGCTGATTGTGCTTGGCGGACTGGGTTACACCGTTCTTTTTGAGATATTTCGGCGGGCCGGCGATCGACTCATCCGGCGTAAACGATTCGGCTTCTGGTCTCTGAATACGCGGATCGTTCTGAAAACCAGCGGATGGTTAATTATCGGAGGCATGGTTTTCCTTGCCTTGGCGGGCTTTCGGGGGCAGACTTCCGGGTTTGGTCCGCGTCTCGGCCACGCCTTATTTCAGTCGGTTACCGCCCGAACCGCGGGATTCAACACCCTGGATATCGCCGCGTTGCCGACCTGTTCACTGCTGATGTTGACCGTACTCATGTTTATCGGCGGCTCACCCGGCTCATGCGCGGGTGGAATCAAAACCACCTCGCTGGCGATCTGGGTGGCCCGTCTGCGGGCCCGCCTGCGACATCGCGAGGACGTAACCATAGGTGGCCGACGGATTCCGGTGGATCTGGTGCGACGAACGGGGTTGCTCATCGGAGTAGCCACGGTCTTTAACCTGCTGGGGATTCTAATTCTTTCGATCACCGAGATGCATCCGGTCACGGGGCAAACGCCCCTGAGCGATATTCTTTTTGAACAGATATCGGCGTTCGGAACGGTGGGGTTGTCCACCGGTCTGACGGCGAACTTGAGCCTGGCCGGTAAATGTTGGATCATTCTGAGTATGTTCGTCGGACGGCTTGGACCGCTGACCGTGGCCTTCCTCGTTCTAGAGCATAAACCGGATATGGTTCGCCTGCCCGAGGAACGATTGATGATCGGCTGAGGAAAAGGAACGACACCATGAAAAAACAGATCTGCGTGATCGGACTGGGACAATTCGGCAACTGCCTGGCCCGGACCCTGGCCCAGATGGATTGCGACGTGCTGGCCATCGACAACGACGAAACCGCCGTCGCCGAAATCCGCGACGAAGTGCAGCAGGCGGTGATTACCGACGTTCGCAACCTGCAATCCCTGACCTCCGTGGTGTCGGCCGACGTGGACGAGGCCATCGTCTGTTTCAGCGAGAACATGGAGGCCAGCATCCTTTGCGTCCTGCACCTGAAAACCATCGGGGTCCGGAACATCCGGGCCAAGGCCGCCAGCCGGGACCACGCCACCATCCTCAAATCCCTGGGGGCCAACGAGATCATTTTCCCCGAACAGGAAACCGCCAAGCGCATGGCCCAAAGGATCGTGAACCCCGATTTGCTGGATTATCTGCCGCTCTCAGAGGATTATCGGGTGGTGGAAACCCAGATACCCGACACGTTCATCAGCCACACCCTGGCCGAACTCGAGCTACCCAAGAAGTACAGCATTCTGGTCATCGCCATCAAAACCCCCCGCGAAAACCGCATCCGTTTCATGCCCACGGCGGACACTGTCCTGCAGGCAACCGATACGCTGGTGGTGATGGGCAAATGCGGCGATATCGAAAAGCTCCAAGAGGCGGATTGATAAAAGACTGAATCGTTAAAAAATGAATAACCTTGCTCGGGCGGCCTTAAACAAGCCTCTCGGCACGCACGGAAGCATTCGCGCGGGGGTTTGGATACCCCGATTGACTCAATTTCCCAGCCTCATGCGGGAGGGGTTGTCCCTGCTCTGGACAGCGTACTCAACATTTGTGAAAATACAGTGCTCAGGGGTTTTTCGCGGGTGTCGCCCTGGCGTAATCGGAGAGATAACAACCTGCTCGGCAAGGCCGAAACGCGGCCGCTTCGCAAAAGTGAGTATTATGGCTGAGGTGACCCTGATCGACTTGGCCGAACGCGGCGAAATCAGTGCTTTGGAAGATCGCTGGCTTTCGGCTATTGAAGATAACTCGGCTTCGCGGGACGAAATGCTGGAGACCCTGGAGGCGTTGAATCGCAACGGCCGAGGGACCACCGCGGCGGAATTGGCCTGGACCTGGCTGACCGCCGAGGGTGAGCGGTCCGCGCCGACCGACGTTCTCGATCTCGGTCGGGCTTGTATGCTGCGCTGTGCGGACAATCCGGACATGCGGGTGGAACTGGCGCGGTTGTACGAAGAAGTCTACGCGGATCGACCGGGTATCGACCGGCTAATTGAAATCGCCGGCCTGAAGGGGGACAAGTCTCCCCGCCGAGCCTTGCGCACGCTGGATATCGCCCTGGGCCTGCACGAGGGCGACACGCTCTTATCCCGTTCCGAGGAGCGGGCTGGTCGGGTTATCAGAATCGATCCGGAAAAATGTCTTTATACCCTGCAGGTCGGCGGCGGGGAACAGACCCTCGACGCGGACGAGCTGGCCTTGAAATATGATCCGGTCGATGCCAATGATTTTCGGGTGTTAAGACAACTGGCCCCGGAGCGGATTCCCGATCTGCTCAACAATGATCCCGCCGGGGCGGTCATCGGTATTCTGAAAAGCCATCGCGGCCGCATCGACGCCGACGAACTCAAGCACCTGCTTACGCCCTCCATTCTGCCGGCCGAGCAATGGGCCGGCTGGTGGAGTAAGGCTCGAAACGCGTTAAAACGTTGTCCTAACGTTGTATTGGAAGGACGTAACCCGGTATGGCTGGTTTACGATGCCCAGGGCCGTACGCTGGAGGACGAAATTCTTCCTGAATGGATCAAGGCGGAAACACCCACCCAACGCTTGACCGTTCTGGAAACGTACCTGCGCGAGGTGCGCGGCCGCAAGACACAGCTACAAGACCATCTGCTCGATCGGATGCGGCGCGATTTGTCGGCCCGCATCGATATTGCCCGGCACCGTTCGCCCTCCGACGCGTTGGCCGAAGCATTGATCCTGGAGCGATTATCCGAATCGGCCGGTACTATCGCGGACGCCGTTTCGGTCGCCCGCCAAATCCTGCAGGAAAGCAACAACCCGGCGGAACTGTTGTTGCAGATCAAGGACTCGCCGCGTTTTCTCAGGGCCTTGGAATTGCTTCAGGAAACCCGGCCGGACGACTGGCCGGAACTCTACGAACGCATGCTGCCACGTGCGACGGCGGAGGGTTGCGAATGGATGGCCAAGGCCCTGCTTCATGCCGGACATCCGGATCGTCTGGCCGCGGCCATGAATAAGATTCCCGACGATTGGTCTCGGCATCTGGACGCGATTTGCTGGCTGTGGCGTGGCCCTTCCGACGCGGCGATCATGAATCTGGATGGTCTGACTCTGCCGCCGCCCCGCCAACTTCTGCCACGAATATTGGAGTACCTGGGGCAACTGGTCCGCCGGGACGACACCCCGCCTGATTTGCTCCGCGACGCCCGGGTGAAAATCCGCAACGCCTTGTCCGCCAACAAATACGCACGTTATCGGGAAGTGATCAAGGAAATGGGCGATTCACTGGCTTTCACCGTGTATTGGACCATTGATCGTCTGGAAGGTTTAGGCCAGGTTGTACGCGAGGATACGCTCAATATCATCCGGGCAGCCTACCCGCAGTTATTTGTCAAGCAGCAAACCGATCCGTGGTTCGACGAGGCGATTATCTTCTGCACGGCGGAAGGGATGAATAAACGCCGGGAGGAGTTGGAATATCTGCAGAAAGTGAAGATCCCGCAAAACGCCAAGGCCATCGGCGAGGCGGCTTCCCACGGCGATTTGAGCGAAAACTCCGAATACAAGTTTGCACTCGAGGAGCGGGACCTGTTGCAGGCCCGCGCTATGCGAATCCAGGAAGAGCTGGGGCGAGCGCGCATGCTTTCCGCGCAGGAAATCAATACCTCGGAAGTGGACATAGGCGTGCGGGTCACGATAGTCGGCACCAACGGTGGTATACGCCGGGACCTGACCATCCTGGGGCCCTGGGAGGCGGACATGGAAAAAGGAATCTACAATTATCGCGCTCCCCTGTGCCTCAAGCTGAAAGGTCTCAAGATCGGTGACGTGGTGACGCTCGACCTCGACAACGGCGAGCAATCGTATCGCGTGGAAAACATAGCAAACGCCCTGGCCCGGCCCACCTCCTGAACGGACCATGACGGCGGCCGATTGATCGAAGTGACGAGAACACTCATGCACACGGTAATTAATTTTTTTGTCACAGGCTTGATCTTATCGTTTCCCTTGCTCGCCGGCGAGATCCCCGTGATTAACGGATATCTCGACGATGTTTTCTGGTCCACCCAGGCCCGCGTCTGGGTGGTCCATGAGCCAACCGGCAAGCAACCGGCGGCACGTTTCTGGTTCGGTCATGACGAGCAATATGTTTACGTGGCCGCCGACGTGAATGATCGCGACGTCCTTGGCCAACAATCCGGGCGCAAGAGCGAAATCTGGCGGGACGACGCCGTGGAGATTTATCTGGATTTCGGCGACGGTAAAGCCCAGGAACGCACCCCGGATACCTTTACATTCGGATTCAGTGCCGCCGGCGGGGTTAACTGGACGCGCGGGACCGGCGATGGCAGTGGGAAACACTACCCCGCGCACGATTGGCCCCCGCCCTGGGACTCGGCGATAAACTGGGCCGTTCGCCTGAAAGTCGGGACGACCCACAACTTCAGCGGCGACGAGGACCAGGGCTATGCCCTCGAGGCACGTATCCCCTGGAGCGAACTGGGGCAAACCCTGCCCTTCGGTCCCGAACGAACTATCGGGATCTGCTTCTTGAACATCCGTCAATCCGGCCGCCCGGAGGAGAAAACACGCGTACTCAGCAGCGTTCCCGGCATCGATTTTTCCAATAATCACAATCCCAGCCTCTGGCAGCGGATTCGACCGGATATGGATGGACCGCTGGGCCTGCGCGGCTGGGTGACCGATTTGCCCCTCTGGCTGGGCACGGATGGCGACCTTGAACGCTGGAAAGTATATGCTGCGACCGAAAACGATCCCGCTGGCCCGTGGCTGGACCGCCGGCGTTGGATGACGCAACTCGATTTTTTGCAAGCAAACAAATTTAACGTCCTGCTGCTTGAACATCCACACCCCTTTAATGGTTTGCTGGCGATCAAGGATATACCCGGCACCGCGTATTTTTCCGCCGAGCAAGAGGAGAACCACCGTACCCAGTTTTCCTGGCTGTTGGCCGAGGCACAGAAACGCGGCATCGATGTTTATCTTTCCTGTCAGAATATCCGTTTACCACCGGATTACGCCCGAGAACAGAAAGTTGATGCATGTGGTTCCGACACGCCCGCGAGTCGCGCATACCTGCGCCAAGCGGTTAAGGAACTATTCGTGACCTACCCGATACTGGCCGGACTGGTAACGGAAGCCGGCCCCTCACCGGCGGGCTGCACCGATTTCGTGATCGAGGCAATCATTGGCGGCTTGAAAGACCTTGGTCGGACGACCGCGGACGGGCCGGTGCTCATTTTACACACCTGGGGCAGTTATCCCGAAGATGCCGCCCGGATCATCGAAGCCTGGCCGTCGACGCGTCTGCTCCATGAGATCAACGGACGTCAATGGTTTTTGCCCATCGTCGATCCGCGCGGTCCGCGCTTCGCTTACCGGGTAAACGAGCTTCTGGTCGGGCGGGGTGTCCGCCCCGGTCCACTCCTCGGAATCGGCGGGCCTCAGTCGGCTTGCGCCTACCTGTATTGGGGTGATCCGGAATGGATACGCCATCTGAGTCAGGACGCCCGACGACAGGGCTTGGACGGCTTGTTTTTCCGGGCGGACAGCGTCGAACCGCAGTTTGCCCGGATGGCCATGAGCTATTACGCCAACGGGATGGATGCTGCCTTCGATCGCCGCTTTTGGGAAGGACAATTGCATAACCTGTATGGGGCGGGTGCCCATGCCGGCCAACTGCTGGATGCCGTCCAGAGCGCCAGCGGCATCATGCCCAAACTACTCACTTTGCTTCATAGTCAGTCGTCACGTTTCATGCCGCAATTCGGTTTGCCTTTAACGCATTATGTGGAGTGGCCTTCGATAACCAGCTTTGTCACGGATCGGCAAGCTACACCCGATGCCCGTGGTTATTGGGTACCTTGCACCGGTCCGGCGTGGCCAAACCCGGACTGGGGCCTGAACCTCGCCACCATTCGCGAGGATGTCGATCGCACGGCCGTCCTCAACGCCGCTTCACCTCAGACCGTAGCGGAGCAAATCCGTCAACAAACCGAAATCTGCCGCGCCCGCTTGACGGGGTTGAAGCATTTGCAGGTTCCCAACCCGGAGCAGAAGGAAGCCCTTAAGAATCTGCTGGCTCGACTCGAGTTGAACACGGCCCTTGGCGAGCATTATGCGTATAAAATCGAGGCGGCCATTGGCTGGGAAAAATACCGTACCTACCGCGAGCGACAATTGGCCTGCCTTGAACCGCTGCAACAAGCGGTGCGGGCCTGGGAACGGGTGGTGACGGCCGCGGAAACTCTCTATCCAGACCCCCTGCCCGCCTGGGAAACACAGATAATCTCCGTACCCCCCTGGTCGGCCGAGCAAATCTGGCAAAGCTATACACCAAGCCTACTCCATTGGGGCAGACAACGAGAACGCTTCGAGCGCGAGTTTCTTCTTGTTCAGCGGACAATAGCCGAGCAGGGTCCGCGCGGCGGCCTGCCCTTGTGGGACCAGATCGACGCCTGGCCGCGGGACGAGCTGAACACCGTGCATCAGTTGCTGTTCGAAAGTGGAAACGACCCTCGTTATCGCCTTGGCCCGGGGAGTACGCTGATCCGTGACTCCGACAAAATTCTGGAGGGCCGGAGTTCCCTGCTGATCGACACTCGTCATCTGGATGAAAAGGCCTGGCATCAGGGGATCCTGACCGACCCGGCCCGGATGCCCTTATTGCCGCATCGGCCTTACCAGATCACCGTGAGTTACGCGGTGATGGCCGGCGGCTCGGAGGGAACGCAGCCGTTTGCCATCGGATTGCGGCCAACCGCCGGGGGCGAGGATCTTGGGGCTCACCGGTTCTGGTCGGCTCCCACGGGCTATCGCGATCGCCGCGTATTAAAATTTCAGATGCTGGACCGCGACGACTATGCCTTTTTCATCGAGGTCCAGGGAAAGGCGGCCTTGATCGTCGACGAGTTGTATATTGAGACCCCGAAATAACTCTTGTTTACTCGGTCGCGGTAGAAGGACCGGAAATAGGAGGGGCCGGAGCAACCACTTCCATGGACAGACGAAAACGCCGGCCGAACAGGCCGGTGTCTTTTTTTTGCATCTGAAAATACAAATCGTATCGACCTTGTTTTTCAGGGGCGGTCATTTGCAGCCGGAAGATTTTCGGCCGACCGCGAAAAATACCGCCGAATCGGGCGATTTCATCCATTGGGTCCCGGTCATCCATCATGATCGGGCCGCGGCAAAACGGCGTTTCCTCGACCGTAAGCTGGAAACCGGCGGCAGCGGACCATTTTTCGTTGCCCCGATTTCGGACCACGATTTCCGCGGATAACGTTTGACCCGGCGTCATACGGGACGGAAGGTTATGACCGATGAACTCGGCATCGCGGGCGGGCCGACCATTGAACAACGAGGCGAAATGATGCGTCGTGTCGATGTATTCACGCGGGTTCTTCGTATCAGACCAGACGTCATGATCGTTACCACTCCGGTTGTCGGGGGAAATAAAAGGTGGACCCGGATCAGCGGCGTAGATGCCGGTAGACTCGTCGTACTCATTCCAGGATTCAATAAAAACGCGCTTGTGGATCGGGCCGTGGTTAAGAACTTTCCGCCAAGCCTCCTTGTATTCCTTGCCGCCGCGGCGGGGCAGGAAATAACCGGGGGCAACGATGTTCTGGTTTGAGACGCCGGGCTTGACCGTATAGC
>CAYNYK010000001.1:54648-86818 GCA_964401335.1 uncultured Planctomycetales bacterium | reverse complement strand
AACCGGGGGTAGCAAACTGACGATCCAACTGATCGGACCACAGCGGGTATTCGCTGTCCTCGAAAAAGGACGGGGTGGCGATTTGATAGACGGGGTTTTTGAAGATCGAATGGCGATCACCCAAGCGCGCGGCGAGGCGGCTTTGCACATCGCGGCGGGTAAGCTTGTCGTGGTTTTTTATGTAACCCATCAGCCAGGTATTCAGCATGATACGGCCATCGATGGTACCGAGATAATCGATCGCCGTAGGATCGGGATTGGCCTTGAAATACTGATGAAAGAAACGAACATACTGTTCCACCCATCGGTCCTTGCCCTCCTCGGTAGCCAGATCAAGCGTGTGGTGTTCCCAGCATAAGGCGGGGTCGAGAAAGGGTACGGCTCTAGGCACATCGAAACCGGCCCGACGCAATTGGTACATGGCCGCGAAGAGATTAATCCGCTGTTCTTCCATGCCGGGATAGAGGTGAACATACATGATGTCGATGTTGGCATCCATGATGTCCTTGATCTGCCGGACCCAGAAGTCCGGCTCTCCGGTCCATTGATCGCGACCTTCCTGGGGACGCCATAGTCCCGAGGCCTGTCCGCAGGATTTGGATGGCGGCCAAGTGTCGCAACCCTCCTGCCAGGCAAACCAGTGAAAAACGGTGGCGGCGACCAAGTGATTCTCGCTGGTGAATGGAAGGCCGGGCAATTCGAAGCCCGTGGGCTGAGCCCTCACCTCGGCAATGATCCCGCAAATCCAACAGAGGCCGACCAGCTCAATAATAGGGTGTATTTTCATGGCATATTTCCGAAGCGGATTCATGGAAGGTAAAAAGGACACAGAAAAACCCGCCGAAAGACCAGGCAAGTAGGTAAAAACCTTGAATTACCCAAAAAAATAGCACAACCTGTGAGTTTTTCAATTCGTCACTCGTCTACCTGTATAACAATTAGCTGGCGGGGAGAAACACCTGCCAGTTAAAACAGGCAATTGGGAAAGAATGGAGTAAAATACGCTTCGCAACAAATGTCGGAAATCCATCACTTTCCCGACTCCGAAGAACATTTTTGCAAGCAATATTAAAAGTGGAATCGGAGTTCAGTTCTCGATGCTGTAATAGGGAATATTGGAGAAAATAACACCTTTCTGCCGACAATTATAATTGGAATATGGATAATCTGATAAGGAATCATGCGGATGTAGGTTTTTTTTCTTCCGGTGAGGGTAATGAAAGCCCAGTTCGCACAACAATTCACAAATGAATTTTAATGGGAGGGACTTGAGGAACTTGAAATCTTCGATTATCGTGAGTATATTATTAGGGGTGGTTTAAGATTCTTTTGAGGATAACCACCGCTGAGTTGTTTGGCTTGCGGTGATAACCATAAAGCTTTTCCCCTCCGGAAAGCACCGGGCTGTCTTCGGACGCCCGGTGTTTTCTTTTATAATTGTGCCATTGGGCGGCTGGCAGTCTGATCGCTTTAGGTGGCCTGGGAAGGCCGTGAGGCGGTGCGAAAATGACCTCGGTCAAGACCCCCCTCGTCTGGATCATTCTGGGCCTAACGATCATGCCAGACTTGAACTGTTTACCCCATACCACCCCGGACGATACGCCCTCGGATATTCCAGCAACCAATGAGCAGGAACCGAATGGTTCATTGGAAAAAGCGACGATTGTCCAGTGGGATACCCTTGGCCGTGCCTTGCTACGTGGAAAGATCTACCTTGGCACGGAGACCGAAATAGCGGATTATTTCGCCCTGGGGTCGTTGCAAGCCGGCGACCACCTCATCCTCGAAGTGCGTACCCAAACGGCAGACCTCGATACGATATTGGCGGTTTTCGATGCAAACGGCAAATTGTTCGCCCTCAACGATAACGATACAACCCGTCCCGGAAGTCTCGACCCGTCCATCGATCAGATCGTACGTCACGGCTCGGAGCCGTATTTCGCGGTCATTACCCAGGCAGCGTTCGGCCGGCGTGTCGAGGGCAATTACGAGATTTCCGCTCGCGTCGAACATGGACAAACCGTACCCAGACCCCAAAGCCAGATAGTCCTATTGGATTTTAACGCAGCGCAGATCGCCATTCCCGGGGTCGGATCGATCAAAATCCACCCCTTCGACGCCGAGGACATTGACGGGCGGTATGCGGGCCAAACCGCAACGGTCAAACAATGGATCGTGGCCACCTGCCGGCAAAATTTCGCCCGTTTCAACGTATCCATTCTTGATTCAGACCATGCTTCGCCTCCGGACGGATCGTATTCCCGAGTCTATTTTGGCGGTTATGATCCCCAGGGGCTGGGCATGGCCCTCGCCGGCACCGATCCATACAACACGGACCCGTGGGATGAGGCCATCGTTTTTACCCAACGTTTTACGCTGGACCTGTTCACCCACCCTCCTGATGCGCAACAGCTCGGCACGGCCATCGGGAACATCACCGCCCACGAGATCGGCCACCTTTTGGGTCTGTACCATGTGCGCGATAGTCTGGCATTGATGAATACCTACGATGCACCCGATTATTTACTGCT
The DNA here is from genome assembly GCA_964401335.1 of uncultured Planctomycetales bacterium. Lineage (GTDB taxonomy): Bacteria > Planctomycetota > Phycisphaerae > UBA1845 > PWPN01 > JAAYCU01. The sequence continues at coordinate 84,287 of CAYNYK010000001.1, read as the reverse complement.
CGATCAGAGTTTCAAAAATACCACCTTCGACATACAAACTTTTCCAATTATCGATGCGCAGCTTCGGCAGGATGCGGTGTTGCTTCTGGCCGAAACGGTGGGGCTGGTTGCGCCAGCGACGAATTCGGAAATTGCGGTGGGAACCGAACCGGCCGCCCTCGCCGCCGGCGACTGGGATGGCGACGGCGACTTGGACATAGCGGCGGCCGACCCGACATCCTCTACGTTATGGCTGATAGGCAATGATGGCCGCGGCTCATTCACCATCCACGCTCTCGCGTTGCCCGAAAGGAACCCCGTTTTCGTGGTAAGCGGCGATTTCAATGGCGACAGCCGGGCGGACCTCGCTACCGTCAACATTCGTTCGGATACCGTTTCCCTATTGCTCAGCCAAGGCGGTGGCACGTTCGCGGCCCCCCTTGATGCCGCCGCAGGACTCGCCCCCATACAGGCGGCTATCGCGGATTTCAACGGGGACGAAGCTCTCGACCTCGCCGTGATCGATATGGTCACCAACGAGATTGCCATTCTGGTTAATAAGGGGAACGAAGGGCTGGACGAGCGGATCGTGATCGGCCGGGACACGAGCCTTTCGGCTTTGGCGGCCGGCGACTTCGACGGCGATAGCGCACCGGACGTGGCCTATGCCCACGTCGGCATGGTCGAGGAACTCGGCGGCATCACTATTCTATCCAACCAAGGCGGGTTAATCTTCATCGCCTCCGGCAAGACGGCCGACAGCACCCTGCCCGTGGCCTTGATCGCCGCCGATCTCAACGACGATCAGGCCGCCGATCTGGTACTGGCCGACCTCTTTACCGATGCCGTGGCCATCCTGCTCAACGACGGACGAGGCCATTTCGCGGCCCCCGTTTTCTATCCGACCGGGGGATACCCGTGCGCCATCGCCGCGGGCGACCTGGATAATGACGGCCACCTTGACCTGGCCGTAGCCAATAGGGAAACCGAGGACGTATCGCTGTTGTTCAACCGCGGCGACGGCACTTTCGAGCCGCAATGGCCTTATCGTATCGGTTCGGAACCATACGCCCTGCTGGTTCTCGATCTGGACAGCGACGGAGATCTGGACGTGGTTACCGCGAACCGCTCGGCCGGCACAATCGCAACCCTGAGCAATAGAGGCGGACGATCCTTTGGTCAAGAGCCCTGAAAGGTTCTTGAGCCTTTGCCCCAATATATCTAAACTCATGGAATTGCAGCGATGTTATGGCCTCCATGCCATTCCAGACGGAAGATGCCGCCGGGTTGTACGTTTGCTCTTTGAAAGTAATGTCATGCCGAACTTGTTTCATCCTGTTTGCCTTGTGCGGATTCTGCTATTGTTGGAAGTGGCCGGCCTGGTCGGGGCCGGCTGCGGCGGAACACTTGGGCCGGCAAACTACGCCCTTATCACCGCTTGCGGCCTGTCGGCGTCGGAATGCGTACCCCTTGACGGGGCTAATCCAGTCGCTCTTTTCGCAGGTGATCTGAACAATAACCTTGCCCCCGATCTGGTCGTCGCCAACTTCAGCCGGGCCAACGTGACTACCTTGTTCAACGACGGGGCCGCTTCCTTTACGGTGGGGAGCAACGCTCAGGTGGGCGATACCCCCCTATCTATCGCCGGTGGCGATTGGGATGCCGACGGCGATACCGATCTCGTGGTCACCGCCGGTTTTCGGCTGGCCGTTCTCTTCAATCGGGGCGATGGCAGCTTCGAGCCGGCAAGGGAGATTTATCTTGGCTGGCCGCCCTGGGCGGTTGCCACGGCAGACCTCGATGGAGACAGCGATCTCGACCTGGTCGCCGTCAACGGCATCGGCAATGATGTTTGGATTTTTCGTAACGACGGGCAGGGCGTCTTTACCGTCGGAACTATCAAGTTGAACGATCCCGACGCGCAGCCCCGCAGCGTGGCCACCGGCGATTTCGATCATGACGGGTGGATCGACCTGGTCGTCGCTCAGAAGTATGACAAAATCCTGATTTTAAGAGGCAACGAGTCGGAGAACTTCGAAGTCACCGGTGAGTGGTCCATCGGATCGACCCGTACCCCTTCCGCGCTGGCCGTTCAGGATATCAACCATGACGCTTGGGCTGATCTGATCGTAACAGTTTCCGGCGATGAGAACGATAACACGGACCCCGGCGCGGTTTTGATCTATCTCAATGATGCGGGTAGCTTTGGACCGGCCATCGAATTGTCAGCCGGCCGGTATCCGCTGTCCGTGGCCACTGGCGATTTCGATCAGGATGGCCGCATCGATCTGGCCGTCGCCAACAATCTCTCCGACGATGTGTCGATCTTCTTCAATAGAGGCGACACAGCCTTTGACCCGCCTTCAAGCATCGCCGTGGGCGAGGGGCCTTCGTTTGTCATCGCGGAGGATTTGAACGGTGACGGCGCGGCGGACCTGGCCGTGGCCAACATGAATTCCGATTCCATATCGATCCTGCTCAACGACGGGACCGGCCAATTCATCCCCGAGAACAAATAAGAGTACATCAGTCACTATGACCGGTCGCATTTCTGAGTATACTGGGCGGGATGAACAGGCCCGAAGAAACCATGCAATCCCGCTCTTCGCGGTTATCGCCGGAGGAACAACGACGGCTGATCGAACTGGATCGTCGGCACGTATGGCATCCTTTTACACAACATAGTTTATGGAACGCCGTTGATCCGCTGATTATCGTGGGCGGTGAAGGGGAATACGTCATCGACGCGGACGGAAACCGCTATATCGACGGACATTCGAGTTTGTGGTGCAATATCCACGGGCACCGGCGGCGGGAAATCGACGAAGCGATCATGCGGCAGCTCGGGCGGATTGCCCATTCCACGCAGCTCGGCCTGGCCTCCCCGCCGGCCATCGAACTGGCGGAACGGCTGGTGAACATCGCCCCGACCAACCTGAATAAAGTGTTCTATTCCGACGATGGCTCGACGGCCGTCGAGGTCGCATGCAAAATGGCCTACGCCTATTGGCACCATCGCAGCCAGAGGCGGGACCGCTTCATCGCCCTCGGCGAAGCCTATCACGGCGACACGATCGGCGCGGTTGCTTTGGGTGGGATCGAATTATTTCACCGCCTGTATCGGCCGCTGCTGTTCAAGACCGAATTCGCCCCTTCGCCCTTCTGCTACCGATGTCCGTTACGGAAAAATCCGAAAAGCTGCGAGCTGGCCTGCGCGGAGACGGTAGGTGAACTGCTCGATCAATATCGCGGCCAGGTGGCCGGTGTCATCGTCGAGCCGCTGGTGCAATGCGCCGGCGGGATCATCACCGCGCCGCCCGGGCATTTGAGGCGCATCCGCGAACTCTGCGACCGGTACGACACCCTGCTCATCGCCGACGAGGTGGCCACCGCCTTCGGCCGGACGGGTAAAATGTTCGCCTGCGAACACGAGGATGTCCGCCCCGATCTGCTTTGCATCAGTAAGGGGCTGACCGGCGGATATCTGCCGCTGGCCGCCACTCTGGCCACCGACGAAATCTACGACGCCTTTCTCGGCCCGATCGACGCGGGGAAAACTTTTTATCACGGACACACGTTTACGGGCAACCCACTCGGCTGCGCGGCGGCCCTGGCATCGCTGGACCTGTTCGAATTGGATCGAACGCTTGAACATTTACCCGAAAAAATCGCCACTCTCGCCAACAGCCTGAATCCATTGGCCGATCATCCCCAAGTAGGCAATATCCGCCAATGCGGGCTGATCGCCGGGGTCGAACTGGTCCACGACAAGACCACGCGGGAGGCCTTCCCTTACGGCCTGCAAGTCGGAGCGAAAATTTGTGCTCACGCCCGCCGCTATGGCGTCATCCTGCGTCCGTTGGCGGACACGATCGTCATCATGCCGCCCCTGTGCATTTCGACGACCAATCTTGAACACCTTGTCAATACCCTCGCACGCTGTATGAACGAAGTCATGCCCGATATCCACGCCGGAAGCAGCGACGGGCTGGAATGAAATTCGCCGCGTGCTTGGCAATCACGGCGGATGGCCTTACATTATTCGTTTGCATGAGCGCAGGAGGAAAAAGGTCATGGAAAAACAACCTGTTGCCCTGGTGACCGGCGGTTCCCGCGGGCTGGGTCGGGGGATTTGTCTGACCCTGGCCCGCTCGGGTTTTACCGTCCTGGTTAATTACAACAACAACGATGCCGCGGCCGAGCAGGTCGTGGACCTGATCGTCAAGGGCGGCGGGCGGGCCGACACCTGCCAGGCCGACGTAGCCGTCCGTGAACACCGCCACGCCCTGCTCGATTATTGCATCGAACATCTCGGCCGGCTGGACTTGTTGGTTAATAATGCCGGCCTGACACCTCCGCAGGCAACGGACCTGCTCGTGGATGACGAGGAAGCCTACGAACAAACAATGGACGTGAACCTGAAGGGACCATATTTCCTGACTCAGGCGACGGCCAGATTGATGATTGCCCAACTAAAGGAAAAGATTATTCCGCGAGCGACGATCATTAACATCAACCCGTCAGAGACATTCGGCCCCCACGTCGGCCGCGGGCCTTACGGCCTGAGCAAGGCGGCCCTGAGCATGATGACTACCTTATTCGCCGTTCGGCTGGCGGAATATGGGATCGGCGTATACGAGGTGCGACCGGCAGCGGTCGACGTCAACATGCCGGAGGATTTACGTAAGGAATATGACCAACGGATCAAGGACGGCCGACTGCCCGGCAAACGCTGGGGGCGGCCGGAAGATGTCGGCCGCGCCGTCGCCCTGCTGGCTCGCGGGGAACTGGCTTTTTCCACGGGCGAGGTGATTCACGTCGACGGCGGGCTGCACCTTGGGCGATGATGCGTATCCGGCACGCCCAAGGAAAATCTCGATTGGACCGGATAGCAAGAGGAATAACGACATGCATGAACAACCTGTGGCATTGGTAACCGGGGCGGGGCAGGGTATCGGCCGTGGTATCGCCCTGCGACTGGCGAAGGACGGCTTTGCCGTGGCGATCAATGACGTGGTAGCCGACCCGAAGGACACGGCCAAAGGCGCCTACGAAGTCAAACACACCATCGAGCAGACCGGCGGACAGGCCGAGGTATTCCAGGCGGACATCTCCTCGGCCGAACAGCGTCAGGCCATGATCGCCGCCATCGAAAAACGCTGGGGGCGGATTGACCTGCTGGTCAACAACGCCGGCGTGGCCCCCAAGGTGCGGCTCGATATCCTCGAATCTACCGAGGAAAGCTTCGAACGCTTGATCCATATCAATCTGCAGGGACCGTATTTCCTGACTCAACTGGTGGCCAACAAAATGATCGCCTGGAAACAGGCGGGCAAGGTACCCGCGCCGCGGATTCTGTTCATTACCTCGATCTCCGCTTACACCTCCTCACCCTCGCGCGGGGAGTACTGCGTGTCCAAGGCCGGTCTGAGCATGGCCGCGAAACTCTATGCCCATCGACTGGGCGAATATGGCATCCCCGTGCTGGAGGTCTGTCCGGGCATCATCATGACGCCCATGACCGCCGGGGTGAAGGAGAAATATGACAAGCTGATCGCTGAAGGCCTGCTGATCAACAAACGCTGGGGGCAACCGGAAGACGTGGCCGGGGTTGTCTCCGCCTTTGCTCAGGGTTATCTCGATTATTCGACGGGCGAAAGCATCGAGGTCGGCGGCGGCTTTGGCATGCGAAGACTGTAACTGGTGATTTCATCATGAAGAGGGTGTCTTAAATCGGTGTGGCACCGGCGTCTCGCCGGTGCGGACACAGGCGAGACGCCGGTGCCACACCCGTTATAACCATCATCCTGGAGTAACGAAGCATGATTCAACAAACGGAAATGGAACTGGGCGGATTAAGGATCCCCGTCTATTCCCTGAACACCGTAGTTGTCGGCAGCGGCGCGGCGGGTCTCAACTGCATCAATCGGCTGTTCCGCGAAATGGAGGAGTGCGGGGTCGAGAACCCGCGCGAGCAGGTGGCCTTGCTTACCCGCGGGATCGGCATGGGCACCAGCTACAATTCGGGATCGGACAAACAGACCTATTACAAACTCGGCACGCACAGCGAGAGCGCCGATTTGCCTGCGGATTTCGCGGACACCCTTACCGCCGGCGGCTGTACCCATGCGGATGTGGCCATGATCGAGGGGGCGAATTCGTTGCGTTCGTTCTATCGCCTCGCCGACCTTGGGGTGCCCTTCCCTCATGATGGCAACGGCAGCTTCGTAGGCTACAAAACCGACCACGACCCCCGCCAGCGCGGCACCAGCGCCGGCCCGTGGACCAGCCGCTTCATGGTACAGAAACTCTTGGCCGAATTACAACGACTCGGAATCGAAGTTTTCAATCGCCATTACATGCTGGCGGTCATTACCAACGGCCACGGCAAAGATAAATCCGCCTGCGGCCTACTTGCCGTGGACATGAGCAAGCAGAACGAGCCGAACCACGGCCTGGTGCTCTTCGCCTGTCGTAATATCGTCGTCGCCACCGGCGGGCCGGGCGAGCTGTACGAAATCTCCGTCTATCCCAAAGGCCAGATGGGCTCCTACGCCGCGCTGTTCGAGGCCGGGGCCGAGGCCCACAACCTGACCGAATCGCAGTTCGGCCTGGCCTCGATCAATCCGCGCTGGAACCTCTCCGGCACGTATCAACAGGTCATCCCCCGTTATTTCAGCACCGATCAGAATGGTCAGGACGAACAGGAATTCCTCAACCCGTGGTTCGATTCCATGTCCACCCTGGCCACCGATATTTTCCTCAAGGGTTACCAGTGGCCTTTCGACCACGACAAAGTGGCCGACTTCGGCTCGTCACTGATTGATATCCTCGTCCAGAACGAAATGATCAATCGCGGCCGGCGCGTGTTCATGGACTTCCGCGAAAACCCGCGAGCGACCGACGGTCTTAAACCATTCAAGCTGGAAGACCTCCAACCCGAGGCCCTCGACTACCTGAAAAAATCCGGGGCCATGCAGGCGACCCCCATTGAACGCCTCGCCCACATGAATCAGCCAAGCATCGATTTGTACAAGCAGATGGGCGTGGACTTGTGGAAACAACCGCTGGAAATCGGCGTATGCAGCCAGCATTGTAACGGCGGGTTCGCGGTAGACTCCTGGTGGGAATCAACCATTCCACACCTCTTCGTCATCGGCGAGCTGGCCGGCACTCACGGCGTCAAGCGCCCCGGCGGCTCGGCACTCAACTCCGGCCAGGTCGGCGGGTTACGGGCCGCTCAGCGCATCGCCCACGTTTACCATCGAAACGATATTACGATCGAACGGTTCAAGGTTGACGCAGTGTCCATTGTACAGCGGATCACCGCGACCATCGCCCAAATCCGCAAGAACGATGCTAAGGCCCTGGATGCTGCCAGGATCAAGAAGGACATCCAGCACCGCATGAGCGCCTCGGCCGGCATGGTTCGCTCACTGGCCGGGGTGGAGCAGGCGTTGGCCGCCGCCCGTACCCAGTGGCAGCAAATTCGCACCCAAGGCCTTCGTCAGGCGGGCGACGGCTGGCTACAGGCCATGGAAATCCGCGAAATGGCCTTGGCCCAACTGGCGTACCTTGAGGCCATCCTCGCCCTGCTCAAACGCGGCAGCGGCTCGCGCGGCTCGCACCTGGTAACCGATCCATCCGGTAAATTACCCCACCCGAAAATCGGCGACGAGTGGCGGTATATTCCGGAAAATCTCGAATTACGAAAGGAAATCCTCGGCTTGGCCTATGACCTTGAAAAAGATGCGTTTGCGATCAAAATAAAAGCTCCCAACCCGCGCGAGATGTTCGAGGGTTGGTTCGAAAACACCTGGGCCGACTATCGTCGGGCCGAGGTGTTCGCCAAAAAACAGGATAGGGATTTGAAACCTTACAAGATTTACCAGTAGAAGGAGAATTGCCATTTCCACATTGACCGTGAAACCGAAAGAATCGTGCCGCTGGGACGCCGTCTCGCTGGGCGAAGTCATGATCCGCCTCGATCCGGGCGATGGACGCATCCGGACCACTCGCGAATTCAAGGTTTGGGGGGGGGGGGGGGAAATACAATGTCACCCGTGGTCTGCGCCGTTGCTTTGGCATGCAGGCCACCGTCGTCACCGCTATCGTGGACAACGAGGTCGGCCGCCTGCTCGAAGACCTTATCTTACAGGGCGGCGTGGACATGTCGCATGTTAAATGGGTGCCCTTCGACGGAATCGGGCGGAAATGCCGCAACGGCCTGAACTTCACCGAGCGCGGCTTCGGGGTGCGGGCAGCCAAGGGCTGCTCCGACCGCGGGCATACGGCCGTCTCCCAGCTTAAAAAAGGCGACATCGACTGGAAGAAGATCTTCCACAAGGAAGGCGCCCGCTGGTTCCACTGCGGCGGCATCTTCTGTGCCCTCTCCGAAACCACGCCCGAAGTCGCCATCGAGGCCATGACCGCCGCCAAGGAAACCGGTACAATCATTTCCTACGACCTGAACTACCGCCCCTCACTCTGGCAGGATATCGGCGGACAAAAGCGGGCTCAGGAAGTGAACAAGGCCATCGCTCCTTACGTTGATGTGATGATCGGCAACGAGGAAGATTTCAGCGCTGCCCTAGGCTTCGAGGTTGAAGGCGTCGACCTGCACGCCGCTTCGTCGCTCGACCCGGCGCCGTTCAAGGCCATGATCAAGAAGGCCGTCGCCAAGTATCCGAACTTCAAGGCCGTCGCCACCACCCTGCGCAACGCGAAGACCGCCTCGATCAACGACTGGGGCGCGGTGCTGTACTATGACGGCCAGTTCTACGAGGCCATCCAACGCGAAAACCTGGAGATCTGGGACCGCGTCGGCGGCGGCGACAGTTTCGCCTCCGGCCTGGCTTACGGTTTCCTGGCCGGCAAAACCCCGCAGCAGTGCGTCGACTACGGCGCCGCCCACGGTGCCTTGGCCATGACCACCCCCGGCGATACGACCATGGCCACCCTCTCCGAAGTCGAAAAAGTCATGAAAGGCGGTTCCGCCCGCGTGGCCAGGTGAGATTTTTACCACGGAGACCCGCGCCTGGGCGGGTCTCCGTGGTAAAATCCGATAAATAATCCGGGCTAATTCCAAAGGCATTGCCTACGAATACCTCACCTCGCCGATCTGAACCGTCCCCGTTTCAAAAAAAGAAGAAGTGCGAAAGGCATGCAAGAATCACAGTGGATCTTCCAGGCATTGTCGATTCTTGAAGACGGCCTGAGAGGCGATACCCTGGCTTTTGAGTAAGGCCGCCCCTTCGGCGACGCCGACGCCGACGTATTCGCTCTGGTGGGCGTCGCTGCCGATGCTCATGGCCCGGCCACCCAACTCGGCGTAGCGGCGGATCACCCAGTCGGCGGGCATGGGCTCGGGCAACTGCTGCCGGCAACTGCTCATGTTCAGCTCCGGCACCAGCCCCGCCGCCAGGCAGCCGCGCAGAATTTCATCGACCCAATCGGCGTGGGCCCGGATGTCAAACGTGTTGAAATAACGCTGGGTATAACGCTTGACCAGATCGAGGTGGCCGAGCACATCGAAAGGCCGCCGCCCCGTGGCGGTCAACGCGCCGACAAACTTGACCGCCTCCAAAACCGTTTCGAGATAAGCGCGTGTCCCCGCGGCCGCGTCAAGTCCGTTCCAGTGGGCCTGCTCATGTAAAGCCCGGCCATCAAACCAGTGCACGCTGAGCAACACAATATCAAATGGACGATCCTCCAGGTATCTAAGGATCCGGTCCATCTGGGCACGTTGATAGCAGATTTCGATCCCGTGGCCGATAAAGATGCGCTCCCCATACTCCGTTCGCAGCCGGCTGACCTCCGCGGCCAGCCGATCATAGTCGTATTCGCAGGAAGACCATTCGACGGGATGGGTATCAAAGTGGTCGGTGAAGGTCAACCCGGCCAGACCGACGGCCAGCGCCTGACGGACGTTGTCGGCCGGATCGGCCTGACTGTCCATCGAATAACGCGTGTGCAAATGCTGATCGTATAAACCCATAAAAACCGATTCCCATGCAACGGCCGCTGGCATATCGGCCGCCAGGGATTATACTATGCCCCCAAGTCTATGGAAGCGACCGACGTCATGAACGAAACCGGTGAAACCGCCCTTCCGTCGAACGGGGCCGATCCGGGCCTGTTGAACCGAATCAAGTTCGGCCTGGTGCGCGGTTTCCTTTGGGGCTGGGCCCGATGCTTCTCCCTCACGGGGCTTTACCTGCTGGGGCAATGGTTCGGGGTCTGCGAGTGGCTGCTGAATTACAAACGTCGGGGGCGTTTCCGAGCCCGCTTGCGGGATGCGATGGGCGACTGTTACGACCCGCGCGACCCGTTGATCCGCCGTGCCTGCCTCGACCATTTCATCCGCACCCGCTGCGATAAGATCTTTTACCTCATCTTCGACAAACTGCCTCGCGAAAAAATCCTTAACCGGATCAAGTTCCACAACCGCGACCTGCTCGACAAATGCCTGCAGCGCGGCCGGGGTGTCTACGTGGCATTAAGCCATTATGGCAGCCATCATATTCTGATCGTGCTAACGACCCTGCTGGGTTACAAGGTGGCCGGGGTACGCGATCCAAACGAAGGGCCTTTGCGACGATACATGCAGATGAAATACGAGGATAGTTTTCCCGAATTCCGCAATATCCGGATGTTCTTCTCTGACACGTACCCGCGCGACCTGTACCGCTGCTTCCGTGACGGCTATATTCTGGGTACGGCCTTGGACGTAGGACGGCCGCGCGGCTCGCACCTGAGGACCGCGACGGTCAATTTCTTCGGCCGGGAGCGGGAGTTTCTTACCGGTACCATGCAGATCGCCCTGCGTTGCGGGGCCCCGATCCTGCAAGGCTTCGTCACCAGCCACAAGAACTTCTATTTCCATATCTACGTCGATGGCCCGCTGGCCGACCCGGCCATCGAATCCGACGAAGACGCCATCCTCCAACGGGTCATGCAACAATACGCGGACAACATCGCCGAGCACATTCGGCAATACCCCTGCAACGTCAGCAAAAGCTGATTACTCCGGTTTGGTCTACATGGATTGAAACGCTCAAACCTGAATATCGATATGCCGGATTTCGTCGGGGTCTTCTTGGTCCCGGCCGGCATCTTCCTCCAGAAGCGGTTCGGCCTCGTTCTCGGGGGATGAGAACGCGCGGCCCTGGCCCCCGCCGCCCTGGCTATCGGGGCTGATACGGGTATCTTCATCGGTGGTTTCCACGGTGGTATCCGCCTCATCGATGGCCTTGCTCTGTCGCTGGGCAGCGTTCACCTGTTCGGCGCGGGCGGAATCCTGGGTTAAGGAGGTCTGCCGCTGAGTCAGGTGACTCTGCAGGATCGAACCCACCAGATTAGGCGGCAGCGATGATGGTGAGGAGGTCATGACCGGGACACTCCAAATGGTCGCTCGTCGGCGATAACCAATGGAAACATCCCGCCCGGCGAGCTGGACGACGGCGGCATTCGGAACCTTATTCTATATCGGTCATTAAGGGTGTTTTTCGCCAGTGAGTAGCCGGAACAGACCGGGGCCTATGCATCGTACTGGAGTTCGCCCTTGCGTTTAAGCTGATGGCGAAGGCGGTTCATGATCCCGGAATGCATTTGGCTGACCCGGCTTTCGGACAGATCGAGGGTGGCCCCGATCTCCTTCATGGTCATCTCCTCGTAATAGTAAAGGACAAGAATAAGCCGCTCGATACGGGTCAGGCTTTCCATGACCGCCCGGTGGAGATCGCTTCGGACCATTTTCTGGCTGGGATTGATGCTCTTGCGATCCTGGAGGACATCGATTTCCTGGAGTTCGTGGCTGGAATCACTTTCATGAAACTGACGGGAAAGGGAGACGAGGGAGACGGCGGTGGCATCCTTAATGAGTTTATGCAGTTCGGCGCGGGTAATCCGCATCTGAGCGGCTATTTCATCCTCCGTAGGTACGCGGCCGAGCTCGGAGCGAAGCATCTTGGTTGCGTAATCGAGCTTATGGGCCCGGCTGCGGACCAGCCGGGGTACCCAGTCCATGGTGCGGAGTTCGTCTAAAATAGCCCCGCGAATCCGCGAGGAACAATAGGTCTCAAATTTGACGCCCCGTTCGAGATCAAAGGCCTCGATGGCGTCGATCAGGCCGAAGATACCCGCCGAGATCAGATCGTCGACGTCCACTTCGCTGGGCAGCTTGGCCGAGATTCGATCCGCCGTCCATTTGACCAGCGGAAGATAATACTCCATCAGCTGATTACGCAGTTGTTGCGTGCCGGAAGCCTTATACTCGCGCCAGAGTTGCGTGATATCCATTCCCTCTTCGTTCATCCGCATCGCCCCCCGAAAATCGCGACTAGACACCGGCGGTCGCCGCGGCCGCCCCGACCCTGTTTTCCTCTTGACGATCGGGGACCGCGCCTTCCCCGGTGTTCTCCCTTGTTCCCTTGGCGACATGGTTAGGATCATTCTCCTCGATCTCGCTGAACATGGCGCGGTGCATGGCAAGGATGTGTTCATCAATAACCCGATTAGCGACCCACCCCGTGAATAACCCCAGAAGGAAAAAAATAAACATGGCCGTTATCGCCCGGAAGATGATCACGTCATGTGGGATTTCAGCGGCCATACCGAGGCCTACCGTAACGGTAAAAGCCAGAAAACCCAGGGTCGCGCCGCACAAACGCACCATAAGTGAGTATCCTCATCGCAGGGACAGACAATGATCCAGTCTATTTGTAACGGTCAATCGGGACGGCGGGTTTAGTTACATGTTTTGACTCGATCGGCGATCGGTGACGCAACCGGAGGGGAGACCTACAGGAACATATTCATGACCCGATAAAAGAGACTTTCCGGCTCCTGAGATTGCCCTAGCTCGCGGGCCAGCCGGGCTGTGGTTGCCATCAGGCAGGTACTGGCGGGACTCCGCGGATACCGCAGGATGACCGGGCAGCGCTGACGAACGGCGGCGGGTACATGCTCATCAAGAAGGATGTACCCATAATCGTTGACCGGCAGATGCAAAAAACGGGCGGCCACACCGGCAAGACGTTCAAATGTGTCGCGGCCCTCGCGTCGGCTTTCGGCCATATTGACGATCAGGCCTATACCGGCACTGTTCTTACCGCCGCCGCGGCGGTTATTCTGGTCCCATACAAAAGCCTTGATGATCGCATAGGCATCGGTGATGGCCGTGGGTTCGGGCGTGGTAACCACCAGAATGGTGTCGGCCGCCGCTACAAAAGTCAACACATTAGGGGATATACCCGCCCCACAATCGAGCACAATCAGATCATACCGATTCGCGAGGCGTTGGATGGTGGTCAGTAACTGATGCCGTTCAAACTCGGATAGACCGGCCATCCGAGCCACCCCGGAGGCCCCGGGCACGAAATCCAGACCACCCGGGCCCGCCATGATAATCTCCTCAAGCTCGCGCCGGCCGCCAAACAGATCCGACCAAGTGGCCGTCGATTCCATGCCCAGTACAAGGTCGGCGTTTGCCAGTCCCATATCCAAATCAAATAAAAGCATATGGTAATTGCGCGCAGCCAAGGCAATGGACAGATTGACCGCCACCTGGGTCTTGCCGACCCCGCCTTTACCGCTGACCACCGCGATGATATGCGCCCGCCGAGTCGTCGAGGACACCGGTCGCGGCCCTTCCATCAACTGTCGAAGCTGATATGCCTGATCCATCGGGTTTTCGTGATCGTTTCCGACCATCCCTGGCCTCCCGGTCACCCCCGACCGCTGAGGATCCGCTTGGCTCGCCACCGGCTTCCTTGACCGTTATGGCGAAGATCATCCATACAGACTACGCGATATGATTCACCGCCGACGACGAATGCAAGGGCCTCTGTCGCGAGGCGCGGCCCAGCACCATCTCCGCGATTCGACGACGATGACTGACTTCAATATCGTCCGGCACGTCCTGACCCGTGGTCAGATAGGACATGCGTATTCGCAAACGTGTGATCAGGTTGAAAATAACGCCAATCCCCACGGCCTCGTCCACCTTGGTGAAAACCACCCGATCGACTCCCAGCGGAGCGAAGCGTTCGGCTACCTGGACCATCAATCCCGGATGCGCGGCACAGGACAACACCAGATGCACCTCCAGCGGATCGGGAGCGGAGGCCGCCGATGCCCCACCCGCCACCGCGGGACGACATTCGGCGGCCGTCGTGCGTACGGCGTCGAGAAAGCGCTTCAACTCCTCGAGTCGCTGTCCGTCATTCTGGCTTCGACCGGTGGTATCAATCAAGACCAGATCAAGATCGCTCAGCGAACGGATAGCCGTGACCATTTCCTGCGGGGTAAGGACCACTTCCAAAGGCAGCTTCATGATCTGTGCGTAAGCTTTCAACTGGTCGACGGCGGCTATGCGATACGTATCAATGGTAATCAAGCCGACCCGTTTGTTTTCCCGCAGTTTGAAATGGGCGGCCAGCTTGGCGATGGTGGTGGTCTTGCCGACACCGGTCGGTCCGACAAGGGTCACATAGCGGGGCGTGCCATCGGTGTTCAGTTGCACCGGTTCGGCATCGGGAAGCATTCGCTCGATGGTTTCGATAAACACGGCCGGGACCAGGCGGCGCAGGGCTTGTTGTTCGGCGGCAGCATCCTCCTCGGGTTTGGCCGCGGGCACGCGGCCCTTGCGAGCCGGACGACGGGCGCGCAGCCCGATACGACACTCCGCCAGGCGTTCGCGAGCACGGGCGAGAATATCGCGAGCAATCTCGTCGGCCACGGCGTTTTGAATCAGGCAGGTGTAATAATCGCGAAGCTCGGCTGGTTCGTCCGGCGGGCCGGGCAATATACCGGTCGAATCGGCGCCGGATCGGCTCAACAGCTCGCGAACCATGATCCGCAATTCGTCCAGTTCGTTGCGCAGGGAAGGATAAACGGCATCGGCGGCTGGGATGGACGCGTTCCACCTTCCGGAGGCCGCCCCTAAAACATCTTGTCCCAGCGACGCCTCGCGAAGACCACGTCCCAAACTCGCCCGCTCAAGGCAAGTGTTTTGCGGTTCAGGGTTCTCCGGCCCACCCAGGATACGACGTTCCGAAGCGGGTAATACGGCCGGGTCCGCGGAAGCGGTAATTTCCACCACCGTCCGGGAACCGACCCCCAGCACGCCCCCTTTGCGCAGGGTGCGCGTATGCATAATCACCGCCTGATTGCCAAGGTCCTGCTTGACCTTGGCCAAAGCGTCCGCCATCGAATAACCTTGATATGTTTTAAGCTTCATCCGCCAATTCCACTAAACCCAAGGACTGAACTTCAATCCCTCTAACCACTTCGTTAAACGCCAATACGGGGATCTGGGCCATGGTCGGCTCGATCAGTTTGCGAACCCACATGCGCACCTGAGGCGAGCAGAGCACGACCACCATCTGGCCGCCGGCCTGCGGCATGGCCTGCTCGACCCGGCCCCGAATGGCCGCCACCAGCCGGGCCTGGGTGCCCGGTGGCAGGCTAAGATAGCCGCCGCGGTCGTTTCGTTCCAGATGGGCGTTGATCAAATCCTCGATTTTCGGATCCAGCGTGATCACGCGGATCACGTTATGGTCGTCTTTATACATCTGACAAATCGTTCTGGCCAGAGTGTGGCGGGCATATTCAATCAGAATATCCGTGTCCTTGGTCCGCCGACCCCATTCGCCGAGGCTTTCGAGGATGGCCTCCAAGTCGCGGATGGGCACCCGCTCGCGTAAAAGACCCTGTAACACACGCTGGAGATCGCCGACGTTGACCACATCGGGAATAACGTCCTCGACCGCCTTGGGCGACTTCTCCTTGAGGGTTTCGAGAAGCTTGTGGGTCTGCTGGCGGGTCAGCAGTTCATCGGCGTGACGACGGATCACCTCGGTCAGATGGGTCGCCAGCACGCTGGAACAGGAAACGACGGTATAGTTACGCTGTTCAGCCTCGGTTTTCTGATCCTCGGCGATCCAGCGGGCGGGTAAGCCGAAAGCCGGTTCGGTCGTCTCGATGCCCGGAATCGCCCCGCCCACCATGCCATTGTCGATGGCCAGCAGATAACCGGGCATACATTCCCCTCGGGCGACCTGCACACCGCGTAGCTTGATCACGTACTGATTAGGTTCAAGTTTTAGATGGTCACGTACTCGAATAGGCGGCACGATAATGCCCAACTCAGAGGCGATTTGCTTGCGGATATTGGTAATCCGGTCGAGCAGGTCCCCACCCTGCTTGCGATCCACCAGTCGAATCAGGCCGTAACCTACTTCGAGCTCCATAGGATCGACGGCCAGAAGATTTTCGACCCGTTCGGGTTTTTTAGCCTCGGCCCGGGCCTTAAGGGCGGCAGCGGCGGCGGTGGCGGTGCGGGTATTGTTCAACAGAAAAGCGACACCCCCGCAACCGGCGGCCAGCAGCAGCAAAGGCAGTCGGGGCAGAGGGGTCAGAGAAAGCATACCGAGAAACACGGCCGCCAAGGCCAAGGCCACCGGCTTGGCGGTCAACTGGGTCAGGAGGTCTTCCCCGATGTTGGATTTGGAATTGGTACGGGTCACCAGCATACCGGCGGCCACCGAAATAATGAACGCCGGGATGGCCGCCACTAGCCCATCCCCGATGGTCAGGCGAGTGAACACGGCAAGACATTCGAGAACACTCATATCGTGTTCCACCATGCCGACGTAGATGCCGCCGATGATATTAACGATGGTGATAATCAGACCGGCTATCGCGTCGCCCCGGACAAACTTGGAGGCTCCGTCCATCGCCCCGTAGAAATCAGCTTCGGCGGTGATTTCCTCGCGACGGCGACGGGCCTCCGCCTCGTCAATGAGACCGGCGTTGAGATCGGCATCGATGGCCATCTGCTTGCCGGGCATGCCGTCGAGGGTGAATCGGGCGGCCACCTCGGCGATACGCGTCGCCCCTTTGGTGATGACCACAAACTGAATCACCGTCAGAATGGTAAAAATAATCAGACCGACGGCCAGATTGCCGGAGGTCACAAACTCGCCGAACACCTGGATGACCTTGCCGGCGGCGGCGGTGCCGTCCTGAGCGTTGGTCAGAATCAAGCGCGTGGTCGCGGTATTGAGGGTCAAACGAAGCAAAGTCACCGAAAGCAAGAGCGAGGGGAACGAAGAAAAATCGAGCGGGCGGTTGATATACATCACCGTCAGCAATACCACCGCCGCCAGGGTAATGTTGGCCGACAACAGAATATCCAGCAGGAAAGTGGGCAGCGGGAACAGCATGACAAAAATAAGCGACAGCGCCCCCAGCGGGAACAGCAACCCGCGATGCCGCTCCGCCAGCTTGTAGGTCCTGTTTTGCTCGATGGCCAAACCGGGCATGAAAAACCTCTACACCCATTGCACCCCGCCACACGGCGGCGTATGAACCTTCAACCCAATGATTCCATTTCTCTCCCTTATCCGAATATCACCCGCTTAAAATCAATTCAATCCGACCGCGGCCGCCGCGCTACGCGAGCGCCCGCCGGCCAGCTCATATACATAAGCCAGGATCTCCGCCACCGCCCGATAGAACTGGGCGGGTATTTCCTGACCGACTTCCACGGTTTTATACAGGGCCTGCGCCAGAGGCTTACGTTCCACGATGGGTACCCCGTACTCAATGGCCAACTCGCGAATATGTTTGGCCAGCAGGCCGGCCCCCTTCGCGGTCACCCGAGGCGCATTCATGGTCCGCTCATCGTACTGGATGGCGACGGCCAGCTCGGTCGGGTTCGTGATGACCACATCGGCCTTGGGTACGGCCGCGCGGATGCGCTTCAAGGCCATTTGCATCTGCACCTGGCGGCGGCGCTGCTTGATCTTGGGATCACCCTCCATACGTTTCAGTTCCTCCTTAACCTCCTCCTTGGTCATCATCAGGTCCTTCTCGGTCCGATGACGCTGATAGATGTAGTCCATAATGGCCAGGACGAGCAGAACCAACGCCAGCCGAATGCCCAGACGAAAAACCAGTTGAGCGGCCAAGGCCACGATCCCCAGCTTGTGCAGGGACGACGCGAAAACGAGCGTATTGACCTCGTCCCGGATGGTCATATAGGCCACCAAACCCAGCAGGGACATCTTGGCCAGACCCATGACCAGTTGAATAAAGGCTCGGGGGCCAAACATGCGCTTGAGCCCGTTGAGGGGGTTGAGCTTGCCAAGACTGGGGCGTACCGGCTTGAAGCTGAAAAGCCATCCGACCTGGAGAAACATGCTGACCAGGGCGAGGACCAGGACGAGTAACATGAGCGGCAGCACGATCAGGGCCGCCTCCCGTAAGACACCCATGAGGGTCGCGCCCATGGCGCTCATATCCGTCATGGACCGATCCGCTTGAAGGCAACCTCGCGTCAGATCCACCAGTCGGGCAAGAATCTTCTGCCCCGTATAGTACAACAGGAGCAGTCCGCCGAGCAGCACGACGGCCGCGCTGAGATCCTGGCTTTTGCCGATCTGCCCTTGTTCGCGGGCTTCGGTTCGTCGTCGCGTCGTCGGTTGTTCGGTTTTTTCCTGTGATGTATCCGCCATAAATACCGGGGGCGTCGCCCCGTCCTTTCGTCAATACACGGGGGCCAGGCCGAGGGCCTCGCGGGTCAGGTCCAGAAAGTCGGCCAGGCCGTCGAGCAATACTTTTTCAAAAGCCACGATCGACAGAGCCATGACCAGCATGGCCACCATGAGTTTCAAGGGAAATCCGACGTTCAGAATGTTCAACTGCGGCACGGTACGGGACACGAACCCCAAGGTCACGAACGCCAGCAGCAACGTGAGCATGATCGGTCCGCCGACCCGAATGGCGATGGTAAAAGAGGCACCGATCATGCGCACCACCACGTCGAGCATCTCCCCGCCGGCCGCGAATTGCAGCGGCGGCACGCTTTGGAAACTATCCAAAAGGGCCCGGACAAGAGCATGATGCCCGCCGATGCCCAGGAACATGAAAATAGCGACCAGGTTGTATAACTGGACGACTTCGGCGGTCTCGGTTTCCATCGTAGGGTCGAAGCTGCTGGCCAGACCCAGACCGGCCTGCTGAGCCGCCGCCTGCAAGCCCAACTGTACTCCGCTGAATAACAAGGTCACCCCGAAACCGAGCAGGATACCGATGCACAATTCGCCGAACAGACCGGTCAACACCGAAGCCATCGTCACCGGGGCGGGGACCGTGGGCATCACCATGGGAAACACGGCGGCGGCCATGACCACCGCCAAAAAAGCCTTCACCTGGGTCGGTAACAGCGCGCTGCTGAACAACGGGGCCGATACCATCAGCCCGGCCATGCGGAACAACACCAGCAGAAAAGCGGGCAAGAGTTGATAATGATCGAACAACTGTAACGGCATAACAAAAACCCGTTCTCTTTCGTCTTTCCGCCTAACAGTGGGCCTCACGTTAAAACGGCGAGGCCCCCAACATGGTTCGGGCATACTCCAGCAGCCGCTCGGTAATCCAGGGAACCAGCAGCAAGGAGACGGCCACCATGGCCACGATCTTGGGCACAAAGCTCAGGGTCTGTTCATGAAGCTGGGTCATGGATTGAAACAACGAAACCACCAGGCCGACAATCAAACCGATACCCATGATGGGCGCGGAAATAATCAGGGTCAGCAGCAACGCTTCCCGTCCGAGGTCCACGGCCTGATTGATCTCCATGATTTCGCTCCTTCCTTCCCGACCCGCACCCGACGGTTCACCTAAGTGATTCACCACGGAGTACACCAAGAGCACGGAGAAAAGTGATTTAAATAAAAAAACACGTATGAATAACTCGACGCCAGGCACATGCATGATACTCAATCGCCAAGCATGTTATCCCATGATCCTAAAATACTCCGTGTCTTCGTGTCTCCTTGGTGAATCACCCGTCCTAACTGAAACTCGCCAACAGCGAGGCCACCACCAGATGCCAGCCGTCGGCCAATACAAACAACAGCAACTTGAACGGCAAGGAAATCATCACCGGCGGCAGCATCAACATGCCCATTGATATCAAAATGGTCGAAATAACCATGTCAATGACCAGAAACGGAAGATAGATCCGAAAACCCATCACGAAGGCCGTTTTTAATTCGCTCAAAATATACGCGGGGATCAGCACGCGGGTGGGCACGTCGGCCCGCCTGATGTTTTGGGCGACGGGAATTTCACGGTCCTGTTGATACTCCAGAAACAGAAAAATGTCCTCATGATTGCCGACGTTCTCGATCTGATCGAACATGAAATCGCGCAAATGTCCCTCCGCCAGATCGAGGGCCCGGGCCTGGGTCATACCCGGCGCATCATCAAGCCAGGGACGCAAGGCATCGTTATTGATTTTTTCATAGGTCGGGGCCATGACCAGGAAAGTCAGAAACAGCGACAACCCGATGAGCACCTGATAAGGAGGCAACTGAGCGGTGCCGATGGCCTGCCGTAATAAGGCCAGGACGATCACGATGCGGGTAAAACAGGTGGTCATGATCAGAATGGCCGGGGCCAGGGCCAGCACGGTCATGATTAAGAGTATTTTCAGACTCGCATGGACCCCCTCGCGGGTGGTGGCCGGCGGCAATACCCGGCTGACATCGGGAATGGCCAATGGATTCTCGACCGCAGGATCAGGGGGCAAGGTCTGGGCGCGCAACTCAACCACAGCGGTGGCCACCATCGCCGCGGCTAAAAACCAGATCAGGCCTCCATGCCGTATCATGCCACGCAATTCCTTTGCGTTGTTTCTGTTCGCTTCTAACCACCAAGACCCGTCGGCCCGTCACCCCCTATAAGGTGGCGGATAGGCCGAAATACTTTTCAGGCCACCTCCCGCGCACGGGTATGCCGACGAAGCTTGTCCAACAGGCCGCGAACCTCGCCACCGACCGTCTCGACCAGTTGGTCGTCTTTCGAAGGCTCGGCATAGGTTCGGACCTCACGCTCGAATGAGTCGGCGAACGCCCTCCGCATCGATCCCGGACGATCGCCCGCCGCCGCCCCGATCAGGGTCGCTACTTCGTCGGGGTCGACCACCTCCGACAGCGGATTGATCCTTTCGGCCGAGACCCCCAATAACACGAGGCGACCGCCCATTTTGACCAAAACCAATTGCTGTTTCGACGACAAGCCGGTACGGGCCACGATTTCAATCGCCGCCGATCCGGTTAACAAACGCTGATTCGGAAGAAACCGGCGCAGCAGCAAAGCCATTCCGGCAATCAGGCCTAAAACCAACACCAGAGGCAAACCATCCCGCCAGGAAAAGCCGGCGGTGACTCGGTTATCGCGCGACAGACTCTTCCCCTCGCTTTCACGGGATAGGGCCGTCCCCCCTGCCGCATGCGCCGTATCACTTACCGGATGCTGGGCCCCGATCGGAGTGGACGAGCGGACAATCGGCTTGGATTCGGCCGACCGCGTCTCCGTCGTCTCCTCCGCGCACATCATCGGCGCGCGGTGCTCCTGACCCACGAAACCGATATTCTTGATCGGAACCCGTAGATCAGCCGTTTCGTCCGGTGAAACGGTCGCCTCCTGATTGGCCACAACGGACACCAGGGCGACAGCCCAAGTCAAGATCACGGTTGCCGATAGATAACGGGGTGTAAACATGAAATGGACCCTCCTGGTCCGCTGGGCATCCTGCCGATCAAGGCCGCCGCGTCGAACATCCCCGCCGTGTTTTCGCCACGGCTAGCTCGAAAAACGAGCGATGAGACGCGCCCCGAGCGATCCTGCTCAGGGCATACCGGCCGAACAAGTTTATTCCTCCTCCTCGTCTTCTTCGCCCTCCCGGTTCACGATATCGTTGATTCGCACACAGAAGTTGTCGTTAAGCACGAGCACCTCGCCACGCGCCACGAGTCGATTATTCACCAACACATCAACCGGATCACCGGCCAGTTTGTCCAACTCAACGACCGAGCCTTCACCCAGCCGCAATACATCGTCCACCAGCATACGGCTGCGCCCCAGCTCTATTTTCACGGTTAGATCAACGTCGCGGAGCAGATCGATAGCCTGCGATTCACGCGAAGTAATGGATTCCCCACCAATCTCCGGCAACTCGATGGGTCGGGAACCGGGCGGTAATGGTTTAGGCGTCGCGGAAGCGGCTTGGGCAGTCTCCTGCGCAATGGCGGCGGCCATGGCCGCGGCGGCTTCATCAAACGGGCGACCGGTTGCGTCCACCCGGGCCTCCGAGGCGACCGAACCAACCCCCTGCGCCGCATTAAGAGCAGCATCGATATCCGCCTGGCTCAAACCGCCGGTCTCTTCTTTGGTCGGTTCCGGGGCAACCTCGGCGGACGATCCCGCCTCGGACTCCAGGCCGGCCGCCTGCAGCGCGGCGTTAATGTCGTCCTGACTCAACAGGCCATCCATGTCCTCGTCGGCCATCGCCTTATTCACTCCTACCATGCGCCCTGCCGCCTAAAAAGCACTCGGCAAGAGCGTCTACCGGCGGCACCATATCAGTTCGCGCTGAAAGGCACCGCCTTGGGAAATAATATTTCCTTTATCATCTCCTCGTTTTCCAGGACTTTCGCCAATTCGTTCTTGAACTTGCCCCGAACGACTTCCATGCTGCCCGAAAAATCACGAGGATCGGATTCGCGTACGATGGTGCTGAACCGATCCTGAATTTTGTTGGCTCGCTCCTCGACCAGCTTCATACATTCCTCGCGGTGTTTTTCACCTACCACCGCGACGATGGTCAACTCGTAAATGGTCAGGCCGGCCTTTTCGTTCGGGGCCCGCAGGGTGGTAATCGCTACTTCCACATCCTTGTCGATCGGTACGCCCTGCAACCCATCGAGACCGGCGGTCATGGCGTCGGCCTGCGCTGGGGCCGGACCAAAGTACTTAAAAAGCACTATAACCACCAGGGCCTCGGCCACCATGACCCCTAGTAAGATTCCCACCAAAGCGAGATGCTTGCGCCGGCCGGGCAAGGCCTCGACGGCTTCCGCCTGTTTTTCCAATTCCTTCTCAGCCATGATTAACCCGCTCTTTCTCGGCGATTTTTTCCCCGCTACCCTTGATAGGGCTCGCATACAGTATGATTTCCACCCGGCGATTCACCCCGCCGGAAGCCGGGCCCGGCTCCCGAACCAGCGGATCATGGTCGCCGCGTGCGGTAATCTGAAGACGCTCGCCGGCCACTCGTTTTTCACGCAAGACCGCGGCCACGACACGGGCCCGTTCGTAAGACAAATCCAGTGGGTCGCGAAACGGCGCGGAATCAGGCCAGGATCCGTCTCCGGCATGTCCGCGAACCTCCAAACCGGCCTGACCGTCGGCCAGAAAATCGGCGATCCGCTCAATAGCCTGTTGACCGGCCGGTTGCAAATGGGCACTGAATGCCTCGAAACAAGCTGCGCCCGCCACTCGTATCATCACGCGATCCTTCTCGATCAACACGTCACAAGGCGCCAAAGCGGGATCCTCATCCCCGCCCGCCGCGGAGCCCCTCATGGATCGCAAGCCGGCACGCTCCAAACGATCCAACAAAGTCATCGGCGGTGGTATCCCGGGCAATACGTTCGAGTCTGTCCCACCGCTCGAAAAACCAAAGGCCGTGCGCACACCGTCGCGAACCATGGCGTAATGCCGGCCGGGACGCAACTCACTCATGGCCGCGATCATCACAAAGACGGCCAGCAACAGGGACATCAAATCCCCATAAGCCACCAACCAAGGTGCATCCTCATCCTCGTTCCACAACCGCTTGACCCAAAACATTGTCAGGCGGCCTCCATCCAGGACGGTTTGCGCGGCTCCAACGCCGCCTTCTCCGGATTTTGCGAATCCTGCGAACCGGATGGCGTCTCCTTGCCCCCTGCCGGAGGCACGGACTCGCGGACAGTACGGATGAACTCATAGTCCTCGCCACCGTCCGGCAAATACGCTCTTAGCTTCTGCTCGACGAGTCGCGGATGGTCGCCCCGCTGAATGGCCAGTACACCGCTCAGGATGATCGTCTTGCATAAAAGCTCTTCACTGCTGCGATGCTTCAGCTTTCGGGCCAGTGGCAAACAAAGCACATTAGCGAAAAGCAATCCATATAAGGTGGTCAGCAGCGCGACGGCCATCCCCGGCCCGATCGTCGACGGGTCGTCCATGCGTCCCAACATAATGACCAACCCGACCAGGGTGCCGATCATCCCGAAAACCGGAGCGGCATGGCCCATCGAACGCAGAACATCTTGCCCACCGACATGGCGCAGGTCCGTACTCTCCAACTCCGTTCGCAGGACCGATTCGATCATATTGGCGTCCAGCCCGTCGATGGCCATCCGCATGGCCCGACGCAGGAAACTGTCTTTCAGGCCCTCAACCGACCGTTCCAAGGCCAGTAAACCATCCCGACGGGCCAATTCGGCCAAGGCAATCAGAATCGCGATGCATTCGGCCGGGCTGTGACGCTGTTCACGAAACGCCTTGCTTAACATCCGCCCGAAGGCACGAAAATTTATAAGCGGTACAGCCGCCAGTGTGACCAGAATCGCCCCGCCAATGACCAAAGCCAGGGAAGGCAATCGCCAGAATACGCTCATCGCTTCCCGGGAGCCGGCGAGCATGACCCAAATCACCAGCCCCAGGGTGGCCGTCAAACCTATTACCGTGCCGCGATCCATTCCTGCCACCTTTGCTTCAGGTATCCGAGTAAATCCCCACACCACCACCGCACTCAGTTGCCAAGCGATGGATTATCGGACGTTACCTTCAGACTGTCATCTTTCCGTCTCATCGACTAACACGATCCGGTAATTCAGCCCGCCGGATCATTCAGGACTTCAGTCGTACTGAACAACCCTTACCATCCGGGCATATTCGATGGCCTTACGAACCACGTCATGCATCTTTTCCCGAACAATCAGGGTATCGCCATTAACCAAAGTAATCGTGGTATCCGGCCGTTCCTCGATCGTGCGGATCAGCTCGGAGTTCACCACAAAAGGGGTTCCGTTCAAACGGGTCAAAACAATCAAGATGGCAACCCCATGGTCAATCGTCTATCCGTAATCCTCGCGCACTCGGCGCGGCGACCAACACCGCAACGCAGCGCGCCAACTCTTTTTATCGGGCTAACGTGAGCAATTCATTGAGTAGATCATTGGCGGTGGACATAACCCGCCCCGAAGCGGAAAAACCGGTGGAGGCGTTGATAAGTCCGATAAATTCGCGGGTCATATCCACGTTACTCAATTCCAGCGCGCCGCCGAGGGTCCTCCCAGCCCCTAAATATCCCGGAGTGGTAATAATTGGATTCCCGGAATTGGGTCCGACCGTGTAAGTATTGCTGGTCTGGCTGATTAACCCTTCTGGGTTCGTAAAGGTCGCCAAGGCCAATTGCCCGAGATTGCGGGTCAGTCCATTGCTGAAAGTCCCGGTAATTACCCCATCCGTGCCAATGGAAAAACCGGTTAAGGTGCCCGTCCCATAGCCGTCCTGAAGGGTCATCACCATGTTGGAGCTGCGTGTGGTCAGGCCGGTGACGTTACTGAAATCAAACGTGATTTCCAAGGGCGTAACCGCCCCGGTGTTATCCCGATCAATAGTAACCGTATTTCCCGTTACCGCGGTGAGGCGGCCGTCGTTATCAAAGGTCAGTGTGCCGGTCCCCAAGACCGGGTCATCGTCGGTATCGTAGCGGCTCTGGGTGTAGAAACGCCACGTGTTGCCCGCGTTGGATTTCTGCTCGAGGACCATGCTGATCTCAACCTGAACGGGCGTGCCGAGCGAATCGTACGCCAAAAAGGTGGTATACACGCTCTCGCCGTTGGCCGCCTGCTGCTGGGTCCAGGTAAAAGGAGTGTTGAAAGTGGGGTTGGAACTGCGAATGGCCGAGCGGGAGATTTCCAGGGCGTTTTCCGTGCCGACGTTTCCGCGAATCACGATACACCCCTCCGAACCGGGCTCTTCGCTGACCGTGATACCCGGTGTTCCGGGAACGTCGGGATCCTCATTGATGCCCAGGGCGTCATTGAGAAAATCGAGGTAATCGCCAAGGGTACTTTCGGCGGTCACGGTGAAGGTCGTCTCCGGCACCTGGCGGCCGCCCTTCTTCGCATTGGACACGGTGATGACATCCCCTTCGGCGAACAATGGAGCCCCTTGCTTAAGCGGATCACCGTCATACAGATCAACCAGGAGCGTATCGGCGGTCGCCGGCGAACCGGGCCCCTCTTCCAAGGCCTGGGAATACAAAATGGTTTCCTGCGTCCCAATGGTCCCGCTGGCGTTCAGATTGCCATCGAAACCCGCCTGGCTGGTCGCCCGGGCACTGGCCAGTGTACCCAGTGGAATGGAGAGGTCGCCCAATAAACCGGGAACAATATTGAAATTATCATCAATACCGTAACCCTGCACTTTGTAGCCCTGGGCCGTGACCAGCATGTTATCCGCGTCGAGCTTGAAAGTACCGTCGCGCGTGTAAACCTGTTGAGTAGGCGTCTGAATGATAAAAAAACCGTTACCCTCGATGGCCACATCGGTGGGTACCCCGGTCGTTTCAATCGCCCCGGCCGTGAAGTTTTTCTGCACGCTGCCCAGGACCGAGCCCAAACCCAACTGAGATGGGTTGGTCCCCCCCGTGGTGGCCCCTGGCGCGGTCCCCGCGGAAAGCATCAGCGAAAACTGATTCTCGAAAGTGGCCCGGTTACTCTTGTATGAAGTCGTATTAAGGTTGGCGATATTATTGCCCACCGTGTCGATGGTGAACTGATTGGAGTTCATCCCGGTCAAGGCGGTATACATAGCCGTGCTCAGACCCATGATTATTCTCCCAAGAGGTCAAACTTTTAATCGTTACCCTGCCCCGGACGCCGCGACCTCGGATCATTCCGCCTGGGGGTTGGTTACCTTATTCACGTTGGCCAGCGGTAACATCTCGCCGGTATCCAGTTCAAGCTGGGTCTCACCGCTCGACGAGAAGCGAACGGCGGTGACAATACCTTTCAACTCGAACTCATTACCGTCGGCGTCGCTCACTTTGCCCTCCACGTATTTGCCGATCAGGGCGGCGGCGGCTCCGAAACGCTGCTGATCGGTAACTTGTTCGAGACGATTACTCAGCCGGGTGTTCATCTCCAACTCCCGAATGGTGGAGATTTGCGAAAGCATCTCCTCGTTCGACATGGGCTCGAAAGGATCCTGCATCTGCAACTGCTTGATGAGGATGTTCATAAAATCCGCGCTGGAAACACCGGCCAGACCACTCGAAGAAGTACTCGTCGTGGCAGCGCTGGTACTGCCTGTTAAAGCGGAAACGGCCATTGCATATTCCTCGTGCATTCGCCGGTTATTGCCCGGCGGGGTTTCACCAGGTCCGCCCGCCCTCCGGGCTGAGCCGACCTTACTCCATCATCAGACGATCAGATCGACGCCTGTCTCCGCCAGACCGACGATCCCGTCATACTCCTCATTCACCAACAACGCGGCATGGTCCATATCCCCCGCTCCGCCTGCCAAAGCGAATCGAGTGTCGTGATGGCTGCCATCCGACTGACCACCGGAGCGATCGAAGGCCGAACCGTCATAAGGCCTTTCTTGCGGCGACTGATCGTCCGGATGGTGCGTCGCCTCCGATATCGGATTGGACGAACGCCATTCCACCTCCATTTCCTTGACCTGGATGCCCTGCCGTTCCAAAGCGTCGCGTAGATCGCCCAACTTGCCTTGCAAGACTTCCTGGCCCGCCGCGGTATCAGCCTGGATACGCAAGGTCAGTTCCTGCCGTTGCATCCGTACATCGATCCGAACCTGGCCCAGTTCCGGAGGATCAAGACGCAGGGTCATGCTCGAATGGCGTGATCCCGCTCGTCCGCGAACAATGTGGGCCAGTTCGCGAATTGATCCCGGCCGATTCAGGTCGATGGTACCGGAAGGAGTGCTCGATTGTTTTTGGGTTTGGACGCTCTTCGCTCCGCTTAGATTTGCGTCGGACCGCGTTCGCGCGACTCCCTCCAAAACACCCTGAAATTGCGTCCCCATCCCGCCTGAGCGGGACGAAACCTGTCCGCTTTTAACGGCGGCCGTCGTGGTGTTCTGAGAACCTTTAAGACCGCCTTCCACTCCGTCTTGACCCGCCCTGGATGAAACGGTCGCTGGCTCGGTCGACAAACCGGCCACCCCATTTAAGCCCATCACGGGAGTCAGGTTCTCGGAACCCGTGCCGGCAGGCACCGTCTGGAAGGCTTCGGCCTGTTGAACATTCGGGAGGACGTCGGCGGCGGTCGTGCTCGCCGATTCGCCGCTCGTCGCGGCCTGTCCCGCTTTTTGCATATCAAAGTAGAAAACCGGCGCGGAATCCATAAATAACGGCGGCGGCGACGTTGTGGTAATCAAACCTGCTTCGCCAGGCTGCTCCGCAAAATCAATGGGATCCTCGGGGTGGGAATCCGAGGTTTCCATTTGGCGATCTTTCCTGGCCTCGGATCGATTGCGCCGGTCCACCTCCCCTATTTTTCGGTCCCTTACCTCAGCCTGTTCGCGAATGCGGTCCAAACGGCCGGGCGAGCAATCCTCGGCCGTATCCGACAAATGACGCGGTTTTGCTTGCTCGAGGGTCTCGGCCTGCCGCTCGGCCTCCTCCTCCGCTTTCCGGCGGGCTTGGTCCTCGGCCAGTTCGGTCATCCGCGACGTTGTTTGCCGCATCGTTTGAAATACGGAATCGAAAACCCCGAAAAAAGCGCGCACCTCGTTCGTATCCGTTCTGCCGGACGGCACGACGGGCCGCGCCGCGAGCCCTTCCACTTGAATCATTACGGCCTCGTGGGTACGGGGCGTTCGGAACCATCCACGCCGTTCGCCGCTTCCTCCATGTTTTTCTTCATTTGGACCAGGATCCTCCTGACCCAAGCCACTTCCTCGGGGGTCTTGCACGCATTCACGATGTCGGCCTTGGTGTTCGTATCCAAGGCCAGAAATAGCTCCACGACGTCAGCCGGTTTCCACTCCCGCATCAGCAGTTCCACGCTCTTTTTCGGCTGAGTGTTTTTGAAAACCTGCAAAACCTGCGTAAAACCTTCGCTTTTATGCTCGCGATCGAAGGCCTGTTTTTCCTCCCGCAACCGGGCCTCCCGCCGCTCGATCTCCTTGAGGGCCTGGGCGACGTTGAAAACCATCTGCTGATTAAGGTTGTAGCGGTCGTCCAGTTCGCGCCGGCTGCGTTCCAGTTGATGCAATAAGAGCCGACGCTCCTCCTCGATCCGTGCGATCTCGGCCCGTGACGGTTCGGGGGCCGGCTGGGTGGCGACCACGGGTTGCGAGGCCACCGGTTGGCTGGTGGGGAATTCGCCGCGCAATACGATCGCCATCTGTTCCACCCGCTCGGCGTTCAGCCGGCCGGTGGCAAACAGAAATCCCACCAGCCCGATGAGGGTGAACAAGTTGATCAAAGCCAGCAGGGCCACCAGATGGTAAAAGCGTTTCAGCATGATGCTCGATCGTTCTTCCTTATCAATCTTTCGCTTTTCGTTTCAAGCCTCTTACGTATGAACCAGTTCCAATTTCGCGCCGCGATCATAGACGTAACGGATCGTGGACATTTCGTCGGCCTCGTTGAGGTCACGGCGATCTTCGTTCTTTCGGTAACGTTGCCACTGGCGTACCTTTAGTTTGTCAAGTATTTTACGATGATTGGCGCCCACGCCAAAGCCCCCCCGTACCCAAACATTTTGGCCACCCGGTTA
>CAYNYK010000001.1:0-54638 GCA_964401335.1 uncultured Planctomycetales bacterium | reverse complement strand
TTTTTTTGTTTATGGGGTTTTTTGTTTTTTTGGTTATGTGGGCCATGGGGGTAATTTTTTTTTTAATGTTTTTTTGGGGGGTGGGGGGCTCGGCCAAGGCCGCCCGTTCGCGAACCAGTTCGGCCTCCAGGTAGCCCAGATGGGCCTGGGCTTCAAGAACATTTTTATGCAGGTGCCCAATCCAGTGGCGATAATGAATGGCCTGCTGTAAATCGATTCGGCCGGGGCGCTGGTGGTCGCGAATGGCTTCCTGCCCGGCGCGCATCTGCTGTTCGAGGTCGGCAATCTGTCGGCGCGTTTGTTGAATCTGACGCAACCGAACGGCCACGATGCGCTGATGCCGCTCCTCGCGCTGTTGGCGAATTCTCAACAAGGTCTCAAGTCGAAAGACAAATCGCTTGGCCATACGTCACCATTCATTCTCGATTTTCGACCGCTATCGCTAGCGACCGAAAACCAGCCATCCCTTACGCCGCCGATGCGCCGACGGCACGCGACGACTGGCTCAATCGCCGGGTCAACTCCTCAATCTGTTGAGCCAAAGCCAGCAGTTGACTGCGCCCCTCGTCAAAGCCCACGCCCTCATCGATCCGCTGCTGCAGGAAAGCCAGCACGGCCGGTCGGGTTTGAATCACCGCGTCGTAAGCGGGATTACTGCCATTGGCGTAGGCACCGATACTCACTAAATCCTCGATCTGGTCCCAGGTGGCCAAGGCCTGCAAAACGGTGCGGGCGGCGGCCAAATGCTGGGCATCGACCACATCGGCCATCACCCGGCTGATGCTTTCCGGCACGCTGACCGCCGGATAGTGGGCGCGATTGGCCAGCGTTCGCGATAACCACACATGGCCGTCGAGCACGCCGCGCACCGCGTCGCCGATCGGATCGTTCACATCGTCGGCCTCGACCAGTACGGTATAAAAACCGGTGATGCTGCCCTGTTGCGTCTGACCGGCACGCTCCAGCAGTTGCGGCAGTAAAGCGAAGGCACTGGGTGTATAACCCTTGGTCGCCGGCGGCTCGCCGGCGGCCAGACCAATCTGCCGCTGGGCCTGGGCGGTACGGGTCAGTGAATCCATCAGCAACAGCACGCTCTTGCCCTGATCCCGGAAATATTCGGCGACGGCCGTAGCCGTAAACGCGGCGCGCACCCGCAAGACCGGCGATTCATCCGACGTGCTCAGGACCATCACGCATTTTTTGCGACCCTGTGGGCCGATGTCTTTTTCGAGAAACTCGTTGACCTCGCGGCCGCGCTCGCCGATCAGGGCCACCACGGTGATATCGGCCTCGGTGTATCGAGCGATCATCCCCAGCAGCACGCTCTTACCCACGCCGGTACCGGCAAAAAGTCCGAGACGTTGACCGCGACCGGCGGTCAAAAGGGTGTCCATCGAACGGATGCCGGTGGCCAGCGGCTCGCGGATGCGCGGACGTTCGAGGGCCCGCGGCGCCGGACGATAGAGTGGATAATAGGTGTCGTAATATACTTTCGGTCCGTCGTCGATCACGCGGCCCATGCCGTCGATCACCCGGCCGGCCAGTGCTTCGCACACGCCAACGCGGGCCTCGGACGCCAGAGTCACCACCTCGTCGCCGCGGGACACGCCGCGTAAATCCTCGAGCGGCATCAGAATCGCCCGGTCCTCTCGGAAACCGACCACCTGAGCATCCGCGGAATGTTCGCCCTTGCGCCGTATGCGACACATGGATCCGACCGGCGCGGGCAGGCCGTCCACCGAGACGGTCAGACCGGTTACGTCGGCCACCCGTCCCCGCAGGGCGGGTGTACATATCCGCTCGACGCGCTCAATCTCTCGATCAAAGACGTTCATAACGACTCACGTCATTCCTCGGCTTTCGCCGGTCGCTCGGTCCGCAATTCGGTCTCGATGCGTTCGAGTTGCGTCTCCAGGGTGGCGTCGACTAGACCGGTACCCCATTGCACGCGGCAGCCGCCGGGCCGCACCCCTGGATCGTCGATAACACTGATGTTGGTCCATTCTCTACGCTGCTCGATCAATGATTGGGCAAACAGGCGGGCCGCCTCGGTATCATCCGGATGAACCGCAATGGTCACATCCGACCGTGCGCCGACCAACTGCACGGCCTTTTCCAGATTAGCCAATACGGCCCGACGCTCACGCTCGCCCACGCAACCGACCACCCGCCGGGCAATCGCCAGGGCCAGCTCCACCAGATCCTCACGCGCCGCCGCCCGCCAATGGGCGCGATGGGCGTCGATCTCGGCAATCATTTGTTGACACGACTCGATCAGACTGGCCTGCTGCTTTTCAAATTTAGTCCGGGCCTCGGCCAGGGCCGCGTCGTAACCGGCCGTACGCCCGGCCTCGACACCTTGAGCAAAACCGGCCTCATATCCTTCCTTCCGAGCACGATCCCGAATCTCCTCCGCATCCCGCTTGGCCTCGACAATAATCGCGTCGGCCGACGCGCGGGCCTGGCTCATCACCGACTTGGCCTCGACCAACACGTCGTTGAGGCAAAACTGGCGTAATCCCAATCCGCCCCGTTCGCCGGCCATGCCGGCCTTGATCACCGTCGGCGTTCGACTCATGCCGCCTGACTCCCGTGAAATACCACTCCGCTATTTGGATTCAGTACCTTCCCCATCGTTACACCACGATGTCCGAATCACCGCCGCGGCCTTCGATGATGATCTCGCCGGCATCCTCCAGACGCCGCACGATATCCACGATCCGCTGCTGGGCAGCCTCCACGTCGCTCAACCGCACCGGACCCATATATTCCATGTCTTCGCGGATCAGCGTAGCGGCCCGCTCCGACATGTTGTTGAAAATCTTCTGCTTCATCTCATCGCTGGCGGTCTTGAGGGCCAAGGCCAGCTCTTCGTTGTCCACTTCCTTCAACAGGGCCTGGATGCCTTTATCGTTCACCAGCAAAATATCCTCGAACACGAACATCAACCGCCGAATCTGTTCGACCAGATCGGGATCCTCGGCCTCGAGCGTTTCCAGGATACCTTTTTCCGTCGCCCGATCGGCGCGGTTCAGAATTTCCGCCACCGCCTCGACCCCGCCGACCTTCTGGAACCGCTGAGACATGATGCCCGCCAGCCGCTGCTCGAGACCCCGCTCCACCTCGCGGATAACCTCCGGGTTGGTTTGTTCCATGTTGGCAATCCGGGCGACGACCTCGATCTGTTTGGCCGGGGCCAGACCGGCCAGAATCTCGCTGCCCATTCCCGGCGGCAGGTGCGCCAGGATCAGCGCGATGGTCTGCGGGTGTTCGTCCTGCATAAAGGTCAAAAGGCTTTCGCTCTCGGCCTTCTGCAGGAAACTGAAAGGTTGTTGTTGAACCTGGTGTTCGATCTGTTCAAGAATCCGAGCCGCTTCGTCTTTCGGTAGTGCTTTTTCAAGAATGGCTCGGGCATAGCTCAGGCCGCCCTCCGACGCATACTGCTTGGCCAGGGCAACGTTGAAAAACTCATCGACGATCTGCTCGCGAACCTTGGGCGGTACCGCTCCGAGAGAGGCCACCTCCCGAGTTAACTCCTCGACGGTTTCACGATCCATGGTCTTGAGGATCGTGCCCGCCAACTCCGGTCCGATCGACAACAGAAAGACCGCCACCTTGGTCAGTCCCTTGTATTCCCGCTGTTCCGCATCGGACCCGGGCTGTGTCGCGGTTTTCTTGGCCATCGCGGATGATTACTCCTCGTCAATCCATTTCTGGAGAATCTGTCCGGCTGCTCGCGGATCTTCCTTGACCATTTCCATGATCTGATCCACCACCCGCTGGGTCTGCAAGGTGGCCTCGTCCACTTCCTTGGCCATCATCAACGGCTCGGTTTCCAGAGCTTCGCCGACCGGCTCGGCGGCGCTGAAATCCATCTCCTCCACCTCCGGCTCTTTCTTGCCTCGGACCTTGATAATCTTGCCTTGCGGCGGCTCCTCGCCGGGCAGGACCGGGCCTTCGCCGACCTTGCGAACCATCATGAGCATCATTAGCAGACTCATGACCGCCAAAGCCCCCAACCCCGCTTTGGTGCCGTAGGCCCGAACGAATTTCATCATGCCTTCGTCCATGCCCGCGGCCATCACCTCATCGAAACTCATGATCGCCTGGTCGTAGAACCAACTGACCTCGACCACGTCCGCCTCGCCGGGTTTTGCGCCCAGGGCATTGGCCACCTTGCGGCGAATGTCATCCAGTACCTTCTGCGTACTCTTGGCCGCCTCCAGTTCCTCGTCGGAAGGTTCCTTGTCCGCATTGGCTTTTTTGAAAATCGCCGACAGGTAACTGCGCGGTACCAGAATCGAAGCCGTCAGCCGCTTGATGCCATAACGAGCGGATTCAATTTTGGTCTGGGTCACATCCACTTCGGCCTTGAACAGGTTATGGTTCCGTTCCCGCTCCGATTTTTCGGAACCCCCGCCGGTCGCCACCCCGACGGTGGCGTTGGGTACCACCCCCGGCTCACCCGCCGACGTACCCCGCTGTTGCGTCTCCCCCTCGCTTTCCTTTTCGACCATCACCGGCTCGCCGTACTTCGTGGAGCTCTCCACACGCTGCTCCGGATCCAGATCGGCATGGACCCGCACGCGCACACCGGGAATGAAGTCCAGCAAAGCCACGACGTTATCCCGGAAATAACGTTCCTTCTTTTGCCGTGCCTCGAGATCATCCAATCCGGATGTCCCGTCATCCTTACGCACCTGATAAGAGCGACCT
This sequence comes from uncultured Planctomycetales bacterium, assembly GCA_964401335.1. GTDB lineage: Bacteria > Planctomycetota > Phycisphaerae > UBA1845 > PWPN01 > JAAYCU01. The sequence goes on along the minus strand of CAYNYK010000001.1, from coordinate 49,922 downwards.
TGGGCGTCCACGATATTCACGTCGGCGATATCCATGCCCGCCACCGCCCCGCTGACCAGGGCGGCCACCGCCCGCACCCGTCCCTCATCCAGTTCCTGACCAGACTTGAGTGCCAGGTTGACACTGGCCGTCGGCCGGATGGATGGTGATCCTACTCGCCGCTGGTGGGCATCGTTGACGAACACCCGCGCCCGTTGGATCCAGGTAAAATTGTTCAAGGTGCGGGCCAATTCGTTACTCAAGGCCAGTGTCCAACGTCGGCTTTGTTGATCGCTGCTCAAAAAGGCGTTACTTTCCTCAATGATTTTGCTGAAACCGATGCTGATATCACTCGGCAACAAATGGTTTTCCCCAAGCAATCCCTTGAGGCGAAGGCGTTCGTCGGCGGGCACCAGGATGCGGTCCCCGTTGACCTGGTACTTGACCCCCACGGTGTCCAAATGCGACTGAATCGCGGCCAGGTCGTCGGTCCGCATCGGTTGATCCAGCAAGGGGACCATGGTGGGCTTCTGGGCCCAGTTCACCAGCCACAGCAGCGAAACGGCAATCAAGGCCACGCAAGAACCAATCGCCAGTCGTTGCGACAGCGTCAGCCCCTTAAGGTGGTCCTTCGTCTGAATGATAAGTTTCCGGAGGAATTCCATTTCCTTCGATCTCCCCGTTAGTTGACCGGCATCCTGCCCATCGTCACACCGGCGAACCAGCGGTCCCGGCCGCTAGCCGGGGACCGGCCCGTCGCCGCCCCGCTTACACCCGCATCTGCTGGACCTCGCGATAGGCGTCCAGAAGTTTGTTGCGCATTTCCATGAGCATATTGAAAGCCACTTCCGACTTGCGTACCGCGGTGAAGACCTCGGCCAGGTTATGCGGCTCACCCGTCACGACCTTCTCCACCCCATTGCTGGCCTCTTTCTGCAATTGGTTCACCTGCTCAAGGCTGTCCAGCAGAACATCCTTGAACGATTTACCGTCCGGGGTTGAGCCGGCCCCAATCGACCGGGTACGCCCGGCCGCCTGAAGCGGTGAACTCGACCCCACACCGCTGATACTCAATGGATCAGGCATCGATCATGTCTCCGTACATCCACCTTTACCTGCTATTCTTCCTGATACCGCTGGGGCACTCCGCCACGGCGGATAAACTCCGTCTCGCCGGTCCGCATCGGCCCGGCGGCACCGATGCGCGGTGTTTCAGGATTCACTCTAAGCCAATAAACGCAAAGTCGATGACAGCATGTCCTTGGTCATCGACATCGCGGAGATATTCGCCTCGTAGGCCCGACTGGCCAGCATCGCGTTGACCATCTCCGTGGCCAAATCCACATTGGGATACTCGACGTAACCCTGATTCGGCCCCTTGGTGATCGCATCCGGATGGCCCGGCTGATAAACCATCCGACCCGCCGATTCGTCTTCGCGCACCTCGGTTACCCGTACTCCCGGTCCGCCTCGGCCATCACCGGCCGCGAACAAGGCCACACGCCTCTTGTAAGGCCCCGGCTGCCCGTCGGTCCGCCGGGTGGCATCGACATTGGCAATATTGCCCGCGATCGTGTCCATCCGAATCCGCTGGGCCACTAACGCCGAGGTACTGATATCCAACAATCCGAACATGGTCCAACCTCACGGCCGCCGCGCGGCCTTACGATGATCAGGTAATCCGTCCGGAAATCGCCTTGTTCAGCCCCTTGAACCGATCTATTAACAACTGCGTTATGGTTTGATGCATCATGCCGTTCTCGGCCAACTGGGCCATCTGCTTTTCCACCCGCTGATTGGTCCCGTCGTGGAACAGGATATTCTCCGGCGGTACTTCCTCGGGCTTCACCCGCAACCGCCCGGCCGCATCCTGTCGAAACTGACGGGTTCCTTTAATCTCCAAGGAGCACGAGCCTGTCTTCTTACGCTGATCGATCGCCTCCCGCAGTGATTTCTGGAACCTGGCCGTGTCCAAGTGCCGGGTCTTGTAGTTCGGCGTATCGATATTGGCGATGTTCTCCACCAGCACGCGCTGCCGTTGTTCGACAAACGACAGCATCTTCTCCAGGGCCGGGATCGTTCCGCTGTTGACTACATCCGCCAGAAACATTGAACACTCCTTGCCGCCCATTTCACCGGCGCGCGGACGTCGCCGGAACACCCTTCAATGCAAAACCGATACCACGGACCTGGTCGTCCAACACAGGCCGTAAAAACCCCTCATTCGCCTCTTAGGTCAGCGCATTTTTTGCGCCCCTCGCGCAAGATCTGCCGCCTAACCACACTCACGAACCCACCCATTCAACCGGCCAACTGATAGGTCTTTTTCGAGGCGGCCTCTTCCCGCCACTGTTTCAGTTTCAAGCCCAACGTCCTTACGCCAATGCCCAGCCGTTCCGCGGTCCGGGCCCGATGTCCCCCGCATTCCCTCAATGTTTTCTCGATCAACTGCCGCTCCATATCCTCCAGGATATGGCCCGGCCGCAGTCTCTGATCAAACGCATCGCTTCGCTGAATCCCTCCCAGCCATGGACTGACCATCGCCGCGGTCAACACCCCATCGATCACCAGCACAGACGCCCGTTCGCAAAGATTCTCCAGTTCGCGAACGTTACCCGGCCAATCGTATTCGAGCATCGCGTGCAGGGCCTGTTCCTCCACGCGGAGCTTCGGCCGGCCCGAGCGCGATGCCGCCCGGCTCAGAAAATAATCCACCAGCAAGGGAATATCCTCGCGCCTTTCGCGCAACGGCGGAACCGAGACCGGCAAAACACTCAGCCGAAAATAGAGGTCTTCACGAAAACGCTTCCGGGCCACCCAGTCGGTCAAATGCCGATTGGTCGTAGCGATCACCCGCACGTCCACGTTACGGGTAATGCCGCTGCCCACCCGCTCGAATTGACGCTCCTGTAAAACCCGTAACAGCTTGGCCTGCAAGGGCAAGGGAATTTCGCTGACCTCATCAAGCAGCAGCGTGCCGCCGTCGGCCAGTTCAAAACGGCCCTTGCGCATCCGATCGGCCCCCGTAAACGCACCGCGCTCATGGCCAAACAATTCGCTTTCGAGCAGGTTGGCCGACAAGGCCGCACAGTTCAGACACAACATCGGACGATCGGCCCGCGGACTGGCCAGATGGACCGCCCGGGCCAGCATCTCCTTGCCCGTACCGGACTCACCCTGGATCAACACGGTATTGTTGCTCGGGGCCACCCGCTTGATTGTTTCCCGCAGCACGCGCATGCAGGGCGAATCCCCGACCATCTCCCGCTGCTCACCGTCGGTCAGGGAACGGCGCAGGGCCTCGTTCTCGCTGCGCAGGCGGGTGTGCTGAATCGCCCGTTCGACCAACAGGCAGATCTTGTCTGCATCGAACGGCTTGGTGATATAGTCAAACGCGCCAAGCTTCATGGCCTCCACCGCCGTGTCCACGGTCCCGAAGGCGGTCATCAGAATCACCGCACATTCGCCGCCCGCCCCACGCAATTCGCGCAGCAACGTCACGCCGTCCATCCCCGGCATCTTCAGATCGGTGACCACGCAATCAAAGCAGCCGGCCTTGATCGCTTCCAGCGCCTCGCCCGGGTCGCCGAACGCTTGCACAACATGGTCCTCGCGACGCAAGGTTTCCGCCAGCGAGTCCCGCAGCATTTCCTTGTCATCCACCACGCAAACCCGTCCCATCAGGCTACCTCCTTATGTTCAAGCGACCGGGATGTTGCTCCCGCGCGTGTTCGGCCGACCTCGCCGCGATCGTCCGGGACCTGGGCCACTTCCAGGCAACGGGGCAGACAAAGCGAAAACACCGCGCCGCCCTCGCCGTGATTGGCCGCCCATACGCTCCCACCGAGGGTCTCGGCGATCTGATGCACGATGGCCAGACCCAGACCCGTGCCGCGGTGCTTGGTTGTGAAAAAGGGATTGAAAATGCGATCCATCAACTCCGCAGGGATGCCCGGCCCGTTGTCACGAACACTGAGAATCACGTGATCCTTCGGCGCGGGGCGAAGACCGATGACCACCCGCCGTGGCTGCTCGGCGCGCGGTTCACCGGCCTCCAGAGCGTTCAACAACAGATTCAGCAAGGCCCGCTGCAACAAGGCCTGATCGCTGTGGATCACCACGCCCTCGAGTTCCTTGGAAACCTCCACTTCCGCACCGATGCGGGCGATACGCCCCGCGGCCATCTCGATCGTCGCCAGCACCACGATCTCCAGTTCCAGCGGCATCGGATGCGGTTCGGAAGGACGCCCGAATTCCAGAATGTCCGTCACCAAGGCCTCCAAGTCAGCTACGCCCCCGGCGATTTTGTTCACCAGGTTCAGCGTATCCGGCCGGTCGTACAGGTCCTTGGCCAACAGGGAAACCAACAGGCGAATGCCCCCCAGCGGATTACGGATTTCATGGGCCACACCGGCGGCCATCTCGCCCAGCGCCGCCAATTTTTCACGACGGCGCAGCAGGCGGTTCTTCCTGGCCAGTTCTTCCCGCAATCGGCCTACCTCGTCGCGCAACTGTTCGTGCGCGCTTTTAAGCTGCTCGGTCACCGCGTTGTAGGAATCGATGATCGCGGCCAATTCACGCTCACGTTGGGTCAGTTCAACGGTCATCGCGTTCATGCGTCGGTCCACTCCACCTGGGTCGGATGTTCCGTTCCGGAAACGGCATAGGCGGCGCCGGCCTGCCGACCGGTCTTCAACTCCGACATTTCCTGCGTCATCATGCTCTTGCGCGCCGCCAAAAGTTTCGCGTCCTCCTCGTCCGTCTTTAAAATGCCCCCCAACTTTTCATTCACCTGTCGGGCCAGATCGTCAACCCGGTCACGGGCGGCATTCGTGAATTGGGCGCGCACGCGGCCCCAATCCGCCTGATAGACCCGCAAGCGGCCCCCTATCTCGCCCAGCGTCTGCAGAATCAAGCGGCGCTGTTCAAGTACCTCGAGCAAACGTTGCGGATCGTCCGCGGTAATGGCCGATCGCTGCCGATGCAGTAACGTCTGCAACAGGCGGCATTGCTCGAGCTGCCGGTTAAGCAGGTCGATCAGTTCGTCCGCTTCGTAAACCGTTTCCATCGTGGCTAAACTCGCGTGGCTCATGAGATACCCTTCGTCTTTTTGCCCGCTTCGCCGGAGCCCCCTTTACCCTCTACTCCGCCCGGACCAACTCCTCCGCAACGAAAACCGGCGTCCGCTCCAGCCAGTTGAAATACTGCTCCCAATACGCCCGATCTTCCTGCGGGGTCAGCCGGGCAAACTGCTCGTCGCCGATTCCTCGCAACGCCCAGCGCGCCCGCTGCAGCGTCTGCCGCGCCTTGCCCACGTTACCCAGCCGAAGATAACAGTTAATCATCTGCACGTAGGCGGACATGGCGATGGGGTCGTCCTTGTAACGAAACGCCGCCTTGTCATACAATTCCAGCGCTTCCTGGAAATAGGTCAGGGTCGGCGATTCCGATTCCCGGGAAAAGTCGTACACCGCGTCCGCCTGATAAAACCAGCTCAACTTCACGTAAAGCCGATCCAAATCGCTCAAGGTTTCCGCCGGACGCTGCCGGTAACGCCCGACCACCTCGGCATACAGCTCTCGGGCCTTGCCCAATCGCTCGCGGTACGCCAAACGCAACTGCTCGCGGATGGCTACGTTCTTGTCGTCGGGCAGATCGACCTCGCGAATGCGCCGAGCGCTGAGTCGATAGGCGTCGGCCAATAGAAAAGTGACCCGATCCGCCCGGGGATCATCGCCAAAACGCCGCAATGCCTCGGTATACCGGCTGATACCCTTCTCGTATTCGCCCGCCTGCGTATACAAATCTCCCAGCGCGAAAAGGGCTTCGCGATATTCCCGGGCCTCGGGCGTAATCGTCTGGATCGGATCGCCGGGCACATGATCAACGATCCGTAGCAACGTCTGCTCCGCATTGTCCACCTGGCCGAGATTCTGAAAACACTCCGCCAGCGGAACCAGCGAGCCCGCCGCCGCCGGCGTACGCGGATGGTCGGTCACGTTTCGTTGGTACCACGCCACGGCTTTTTCATACTCCCCCGCCGCCTGACAGACCTGCCCCAACCAACGCAAAGCCTCCGGCACGAACGAGCTTTGCGAACGCTCCCGAACGAAAACCTCGAGCACCTCCATCGTGCGTCGTCGGTCGCCGGCCAGGTCGAAAGACTCGGCCGCTCGCTTCGTTGCTTCGGTCACCGTCGCCAGATCAAAAACCACCAGACGGGTCAACCGGCCGTAGGCTTCCCCCGCATCGATGAAATACTCCTTGGCCCTCTCCGCTTCCTCCGCCGCGCCCTCCCGCGCTCGACGTAACGCCCGTTGGCCCATCTCAAAGGACACGTCGGCCAGCCAGTTCGCGTACTTCGCCTGGGCTTCATCGTCGCCGGGACGCACCAAACGTGTCGCCAGTTGGAGGAAATGGCGGGCTTGAACGAGCTGCCCGCGTTCCCGCAGATCCTGGAAAAACCGGGTGGTCGTTTCGCGAATCTGGCGCAAATCGATCATTGTTCCATAAGGATCCTCGGCCGCCAGGCGAATCGCCTCCTCGTAAGTGCGTCTCGACTCGTCATAACGTTCGAGACCGGCCAACGCCTCGGCGCGACCCCAAACCGCCGCAGCCCGGTAGCGGCTCGGCGGCGCGTTTAGTCGGACTTCGTCGAAAAAGCCCAAAGCATCCGCCGGCGCCCCCTGATCCAGCATGATCCGACCCAACAGCCAGCCGGCGGCCGCATAAAGCAAATCCGGCTCATGCAGCCGATCGCGCAGGGCCCGCAGCAATCGCTCCGCATCCTCCACCCGACCCACGTGATACCAGGAAAGGGCCCGCAAATACTCGTAACCAAGTTGCATCGAGGACTGGGTAAATTGTCCGACATAAGTTTCCAGAAAACGTTCGCAGGCCTCGTAGGCTTTCTCCCGGTTGAACAATTCCACCTTTCGCTCCGCAGCCCAGTAACGCAGTGGCTCGGGCACGTCCGGACTATTCAAAAACGTATCGTACTCGGCGTGCATCTGCTCGGCCGTCTTGCCCCCCCGCTGATTCTCCATCTCGTAAACGGTCTTACGCAGCGTCCAGGGATCGTCGATACCCGCAGCCAAGGCCTGCTTAAAAGCGGCGATCGCCTCGGTCTCATTCCGCTGCCATTGGTAGGCCAGACCACGCCAGTAAGACATTCGGGCATCGAATGATTCATCCGGTCCGATGGAGAGTGCGCTATGCTCGAGGATACGCCGGACGTTGTCTTTCCCATGCACGGCGTTGCCCAACTCGTATCCGATGAGGATTTCCACCATCTGACGGTGCAGCCTTCGGCGTTGCTCCGGCTGAAGCTCAAGCTCGGGGTCGGCCAGCAGCTTTTCCACTGCGTCGCTGGCCTGGGTATAAAGACCAGCTTCTCGTAATCTGACTGTTTGGTTGAACAGTTCGTCAAAGGTAGGTACGTAAGGCTGCGGACGTAAACGCCAGACACCCCAGCTCAGCAGCACAAGCGAGACAACCAGCAGCGGGATTTGCCACCGGCCGGCAATCTCTTCGCGGAAACCGTGCTGTTGCGGCACGTCGCTCATCCTGAGCCTTCCCGGGTCATCCTGACCCTGCACGAACCACAAAGGACCGGCCGGATCGTGCCGGCCGACACCGAGCCATCTTCGGCGTACAACTCATTCGGCATTTTGGTCGTTTTTAGATAAGCGGGAGATGCGCAGGAAATGACCCCTTCCAGATCACCGACGGTATATCCAAAGGCTGCGGGGACAAACTTTTCTGACCAACATATAGCCTTATTCTTCGGTGACAATGCTGACAATTCGGTTGGCCCGCTCCATGTGATCGCAATCAACACAAATAAAAAAATATTCTCATTGCAGGGATTTTTTTGCGCCCCTTTTTGCGTGTCATTACGTCCGATAAGCTACCACATCAAGCTCCCCTGCTCACTGAACATCCTTGTACATAAGAACCTGGATCAATTTCACAAACCGCCTTTGCACTCCGCGAACGCGACATATTTGGATTTCCTGCAAGTAACGAGTGGCAATCCTGACCAATAAACATTATCTTTTGTAGCCAATATAATGAAAAGCGGGTGACGCAAAGCCGTCACATTTGCTTGAGAAACATATAAAGGGAAATTACTATGTGTGCATCGTCCTCCCAAAATAGCCTACAGGCCGAAGCGATTCTCCAGAGTAAGGCGGGAAAATTTACTATTTACAGCTTGGAAGAAGTCAACAGGCAAGGTATCGCGGATATACAGCGTATGCCTTTCTCTATTAAGATATTGCTGGAAAATAGCTTACGCAATATTGACGGGTTCGAGGTTACCGAGGCTAACGTCAGAGGATTGGCCCAATGGCAACCCAACCAGCCCAACCCCGTCGAGCTGCCCTTTAAGCCCGGGCGGGTCATTCTTCAGGATTTCACCGGCGTACCCACCGTGGTGGATCTGGCGGCCATGCGCTCGGCCATGAAAGCAATGGGCGGCGATCCGAAACGCATTAATCCGCTGGTCCCCTGCGATCTGATCATCGACCATTCGGTACAAGTCGATACCTACGGGACCGCTACGGCCCTGGCCATCAACAAACAACTGGAATACGAACGCAATACCGAACGCTACGCTTTCCTCAAGTGGGGCCAGCAGGCGTTCCAGAATTTCCGCGTCGTGCCGCCGGCCACCGGGATTATTCATCAGGTCAACCTCGAATACCTCGCCAAGGTGGTTCTTACCCGCAAGGTCAATGGCCGTACCCTCGCGTTTCCGGACACGGTGGTCGGTACCGACAGCCACACCACCATGATCAACTGCCTGGGCGTGGCCGGCTGGGGTGTCGGCGGGATCGAAGCCGAGGCGGTGATGCTCGGCCAGCCGATCTACATGCTCACCCCGGAAGTGGTCGGCTTCAAACTTATCGGCAAACTGCCCGAAGGTGCAACCGCCACCGATCTGGTACTGACCGTTACCCAAATGCTTCGAGCCAAGGGCGTGGTTGGTAAATTCGTGGAGTTCTTCGGGCCCGGCCTGGCCGACATGTCCCTGCCTGATCGGTCAGTAGTGGCCAACATGGCCCCCGAATACGGCGCGACCATGGGCTTTTTTCCCGTCGATAACCAAACGCTCGATTACCTCAAGCTGACCGGCCGATCGCCTGAACAGATCGACCTGGTGGAACGTTATTGTAAGGAACAGGGTTTATTCCGCACCGCGCAAACCCCTGATCCGATATTCAGCGACGTAATCGAATTGGATTTAGCCACTGTGCAAACCTGTCTGGCCGGTCCGAAACGCCCGCAAGATCGTATCGAATTGCCCGAGGTAAAAAAAAGCTTTCGCGCCAGCTTACAGGCCCCGACAAACCAGCGCGGTTTCGACCTGCCTGAATCGGACCTCGGCAAAAGCGGCACCATGGAAATCGATGATGCCATCGAAACCATCACCCACGGCGCCGTGGTCATCGCCGCCATCACCTCCTGCACCAATACCTCAAACCCGGCATTGATGCTCGGGGCGGGTCTGCTGGCGAAGAAAGCGGTGGGAAAAGGGCTGCGGGTCAAGCCTTGGGTCAAAACATCCCTGGCCCCCGGCTCGCGGGTGGTCAATGATTATCTGGACAAGGCCGGCCTGACCGGCTTCCTGGACCAGCTCGGTTTTCAGACCGTCGGCTACGGCTGCACGACCTGCATCGGTAACAGCGGACCGCTGCCGGACGTGGTGGCCGACGCGATCAATTACGCGGGCCTCGTGGTCTGCTCCGTACTTAGCGGCAATCGCAACTTCGAAGGGCGGATCAACCCGCTGGTCAAGGCCAATTATCTGGCCAGCCCCCTGCTGGTCGTCGCCTATGCCTTGGCCGGTACCATCGATATCGACCTGAGCAACGAGCCGATCGGCAAAGACGCCGACGGCAAACCGGTTTACCTACGCGATATCTGGCCGAGCCAGCAGGAAATCCAGGATTCTATCGCCCGGTGCGTGACGCCTGAACAATTCCTTCAGCGGTACGGCCACGTGTTCGAAGGTGACGAAACCTGGCAGGCGATCCCCGCCAAGGGCAGCGATCTGTATACGTGGTCACCGGATAGCACTTATATTCGCGAGCCTTCATTCTTCACCAATCTCGCACCTGAACCGCAACCGATCCGCCCGATCACCGGCGCTCGTTGCCTGGTGATGGTCGGCGATTCGGTGACCACCGACCACATATCACCGGCCGGGGCGATCAAGCCGGACAGCCCGGCCGGTCGCTACCTGCAGGAACACGGGGTCAAGCCGTCGGAGTTCAACAGCTACGGCTCGCGGCGCGGCAACGATCAAGTCATGGTCAGGGGTACGTTCGCGAATATCCGCTTGCGCAACCTGCTCGCTCCCGGCACCGAGGGCGGCGTGACTACCTACCTGCCTGATCGACAGCAGATGAGCATCTACGACGCGGCCATGAAATATAAGGAAACCGTTACGCCGCTGATCATACTGGCCGGTCGCGAGTATGGCACCGGTTCGAGCCGCGACTGGGCGGCCAAGGGAACTTTCCTGCTCGGTGTGCGCGCGGTGCTCGCCGAAAGTTATGAGCGCATCCATCGAAGCAATCTGGTGGGTATGGGCGTTTTGCCCTTGCAGTTCAAGGAAGGTCAGGACCGTAAATCTCTCGGCCTCAACGGTCGCGAGACGTTCGCTATCCAAATCGACGATAACCTGCAACCGCTCCAGGAGGTGAGGGTTATCGCCACCCGCGAAAAAGGTGACCCGATCGAGTTCACGGCCATCTGCCGGATCGACACCCCCGTGGAAATCGAATACTACCGCAACGGCGGCATCCTCCAAACCGTTCTGCGCAAGATGTTGAAACCGTGAGCATGAATCAGATCGTGGGGTGAGCTCTCGTGCTTCGTAGCGAAGCTACTTCGCAGAGAACCATTGCCCGCCTTTTCGCTCACACGAGAATCCCCTCGCTCGCACGAGAATCCTTCTCGTTCGCTCGCACGAGAATCCCTTCTCGTGCGTCCAAAGACGGGAATCCTTTCCCACATCCCGTGGGATCGGAATCCCACGACCATCGTGCCGAGAAAGGATTCTCGGCACAGCACGAATCCCTTCTCCTTCGCTCGCACGAGAATCCCTTCTCGTGCGTCCAAAGAAGGGAATCCTTTCCCACATCCCGTGGGATCGGAATCCCACCCATCGTGCCGAGAAAGGATTCTCGGCACAGCACTGTTCCACGACCATTGTGCCGAGAAGGGATTTCCGGCACAGCACCGGTCCAATCCCAACGGGATTGCGTATTTCCTGAACACCGGCGGTCATTTACCCACCATTACCCGGCCAGGCGTGGCAAGCCTAGCTCCGCCGTGGCGAGCCTAGCTCCGCCCTGGCGAGCCTGGCTCCGCCCTGACACGCGAGATAAACCGCTGCGGGCTGGCAAGAGGCGTATTCTGCCGGGAAACCGCGTGCTTACGGTTTGTTCGTTTCGTAGGCCCAATTGAGCCATTCCATGGCGATGGCCATGTCCTTCGGGTCGATGGTCGGGCCGCCCCAGAAGCGGAAGCCGGGCGGGGCATCGCGATAGGCGTTGCAGTCGTAGGCCACCTTCTCCGTCGCCAAAGCGCCGGAAACCTTCTTGCAGAAGGCCGCCTGATCCTCCGCGCTGAGCTTAACGAACCAGTCCGCCACCACTTTCAGGCAGATCGACGTGCTGCTGCAGATCTCCGACGTGGCCGCCAGGAAATCGATCCAGTTGTTGGCCTTCACGAAATCGGCGACGGCCTTGAGGTTGGCCCGGCTACGGGCAATCAGGGCATCCAAGCCCTGCTTGCCTTCATAGCTCAGGCCCTTGGCCCACTTCAGAGCATCAATGTAATCCTGCACGCAAATCATGGACGGGGTGTTGATCGTATCGCCCTGGAAGATACCGCCGATCAGCTTATCCCCCTTGGTCAGCCGGAAAATCTTGGGCAGCGGCCAGGCGGGCTTGTAGCTTTCCAGACGTTGCACGGCGCGCGGCGAGAGGACAAGCATCCCGTGCGCCGCCTCGCCGCCCAGACACTTCTGCCACGACCAGGTGATCACGTCCAGCCGATCCCACGGAATGGGCATGGCGAAAACGGCACTGGTGGCGTCGCACAAGGTCAGGCCGGCGCGGTCGGCGGGAATCGCCAGATCGTCGGGGCATTTCACCCCGCTGGTCGTGCCGTTCCAGGTGAAAACCACGTCGCTGTTCCAATCAACCTTTTTCAAGTCGGGGATCTGGCCGTAGTCTGCCTTCATGACCGTCGCGTCGAGTTTGAGCTGCTTGGTGATATCCGTGACCCAGCCGGCGCCGAAACTTTCCCAACTCAGAGCGGTTACCGGCCGGGCGCCCAGGAGACTCCACATGGCGCATTCGAAGGCACCCGTGTCACTGGCCGGCATGATGCCGATCAAGTGGCTCTCCGGGATACGGGCCACCTCGCGGGTCAGGTCGATAGCCTGTTTGAGGATGGCCTTGCCTTCCTTGCTGCGATGCGAGCGGCCGACCAGTGATTCGGCCAGCACTTGGACATTCCATCCGGGACGTTTGCAGGTCGGACCGGAACTGAAATTCGGCGTACTGGGTTTGGCTTGCGGCTTGTTCACACTATTTCTCCTTCGTTGTTGCCAGGTGATGAATAACCATAAACAAGGATAATTAATGTAGTAAAAAAAGGTTCACTCTTCAAGATGGGCAAAATACCCCAACCCGCCGGCTGTTTGCGGTTGTTTTTCAAGGTTTTCCAGCTATTAACGTCTGTCGGAAACGAAGAGTAAAGATTGATTTAGAGTGTATCCTAAAACCCGACAGCGTCGCCTCCTACATGTCAACCAGCATCGGCGAGACGGAGTTTACCCGCCGCCGCGGGGTGCCGCACCGATATGAGAACACGCTCCAGGTATACGGGGAAGAAAACCATTCGTAACCGATACCGTTTATCGTTGCCGTTCTTTTCATTTCCGGGCCCACCGGAATCTTGCCGAAGCACTTCGGGGATTGTGATAGCGTTCGGTCGAGCCTGGCCGAATCGGTTCCTGGCAAATGTCGCTGAAATAACCGGCGGCGAGTCCTTCCTGAAACACATTCTCGACAATTCGATCCTCGCCGCTATGGAAAGTGATAATGCCCAGGCGGCCACCGGGGCGGAGGCAAAAGGGAGCTACCCGTAGAAATTGTCGCAGACTGCCCAACTCGTCATTGACCAGGATGCGCAGGGCCTGAAAGGTACGGGCCGCAGGGTGGAGCGCACCCTGCCGACTGTTGGCCTGCTCTCGCCATTGTTTCTGGGTGATACCCTTGGCCTCGAAGATGATTTGTTTCAAATAGGACGTTCTCCGAACAGGTCGATCGGCGCGTTTTTTGACGATCAACCGGGCAATCGCCCGATGATCAGGCTCATCGGCCAGGGCTTCCAAGGCTTCCGAAATCTCCCGCTCGGATAAGGACATGAGCAGATCAGCCGCGGTTTGGGGGATGCGGTCGTCCATGCGCATATCCAGGGGTCCGTCGAATTTGTAGCTGAAACCGCGTCGCGGATTGTCCACCTGCATGCTGGACACGCCCAAGTCGGCGAAAATGATATCGAAGCCGTCGATACGGGCCTCGTTCAATACCTTCGGAATACCGGCGAAATTGCGCCGATAATAATGGACCCGCTCGCCGTACGCGGCCAGGCGTTGACGGGTCTTCTCCATTTCCCGAGCATCGACATCGAAGGCAAAGATCTGGCCGTCCGGCTCGATCCGTTTCAGAAACGCCTCGGTGTGTCCACCGTAACCCAACGTACAATCGGCGACGAGTTGGCCCGGCTCTGGTCGCAGGGCGGCCATAATCTCCTCGACCAATACGGGGACGTGTGTACCCGCAAGCGTACCCCCACGGTCGCGGACCTCGTCCACGATCTCAGGATAACGCTCGGGGGCGAATTCCTTGTAGCGGTGCTCGAATTTCCGGGGATGCGTGCCCGAATAGCGGGGACGCCGCCGATGCGGTTGATCGGGAGATGGTCTGGAATCTTGAGGACTCATGGCCACCAATAATAACCTACTTTCATGAAATGTTCGCGTTGAATGACCGGAACGAAGCGGCTTCTTCCGATTTGTTTCGATCATCGAGGCGGATGAGCCATCTGACCGACGAAGGGATATTTATCAAAAGCATCACCCTCCCCCACGACCCGAGGATCCTTCGTCTCTTTCAACTCCTTCATGAGCTGATCCTTCAGTTTCTTCAACACCTCGGCGTACGCCGGCTCGTCGGCAACGTTTTTCAACTGGTGCGGATCCTTACGCAAATCGTACAGCTCGTCGGCGGGGCGTTGGGCGGCGCAGAGTTCGTAGAACTCTCCCAGTTCCGGGTCGTCCTTGTGCTCGACGACAAAGGTCTTGGTCGGGCCGTTATCGATATCGCCCAGCGGCGGACCAAAGACACTGATTCGCGGGTCGCCGGCCGGCCAGCGCTCGGGTTTGAAATTATGAATGTAGAGGAAATCCCGGTTGCGCAGGGCCCGCATGGGGGTGCCGTGCATGTTGTCGGCCTGGGCCGGAACGTGGCGCTCCTTGCCGGTCAATACATGATCGCGCGTCGGATCGACCAGGCCCGAGCGCGGTGATTCAAAGAGAGGCATCAGGCTGCGCCCGGTCATTTCCGCGGGCGGCCGGATTCCCGCTGCTTCGAGAAAGGTCGGGGCCAGATCGATGAAGCTCACGAAATCCTCAACCACCCGATCCTTGGCAATTTTTTTGCCCCACTGGATAGCCAGCGGGGCATGCACTCCCAGATCGTAAAGATTGCTCTTGCCACGCGGGAATGGCCAGCCGTTATCCCCGGTCATGACCACGATCGTGTTATCCAGCTCGCCCATTTGTTCTATCAGATCAAGTACCTCACCCACCTCGCGATCGAACCGCTGCACTTCGTAATAGTAATCACAGATATCGGTGCGAACCTCCACGCTGTCCGGCAGGCAGGGCGGAACCTGTACGTCCTGGAGTTTCATGCCGCTGTTCAGCCCGGATTGCCACGCGTAAGGACGATGCGGGTCATGCGAACCAAACCAGAAGCAGAATGGCACCCCCGCGGGTCGCTTTTCAAAAAATTCCTTGGGACTCGTGTAGCCTTTCCCCGCAACCGGACGCTCGCGGTCTCGGCCGGGACCGAATGCCTTACGATAGGTGCCGACAAAATACCCGTTGTCCTCCAAAATATTCGGATAGGTCTGGGGACCGTCGGGAAAAACACTCCACAAGTTGCCGCTAGGCCCGAGACGCCAATGATATTGGCCGGTGAGCAGCGCATTCCGCGACGGCGTACAGGAGGGGGCGGAAACAAAGGCGTTTTGAAAAAGGATGCCGGCGGACGCGATCCTCTCGAACGTCGGCGTCCGTACCACCTTATCGCCGTAGAGCGGCGAATGAGGCCACGACCAGTCATCCGCCATGCACAGCAGGATGTTCGGTCGCCGCTCCGCCGGTTTGTCCGCATGAAGGAACGGCGGCAAAGCCGTAACCGCCATGATGCCCAGCCACACTCTGAATCCGTACATGTTTCACCCGCTTGGCGTCGAGGTTGGTGTTGAAAACAACACGAAGGGATCTTTATAAACATGGATGAGCCGTTTGCAAGGGGGCCATGAGGAAACGACAAGAAGAAATATCGACCGACATGGAACACCGCTCGGTCGAATCATCCCGGGGATTGGCTCCGGGCCTGCTGTCGGTATTGACGCGGAGTGCAGCCGTAACGCTTGCTGAAAGCGTGGTGCAAGTGGCTGGCATCGCGGAAGCCCCACTGGTCCGCGATGGTTTTCAACCGGTCGTTGGTACGAATCAACTGGGTGGCCACCTGGCTCAGCCGATAGCGCATGGCGAACTGGGCGAAATTGATACCCATGAACGATTGAAAATAACGAATGAAAGTCCGCGTGCTCATGGCACAGGCGGCGGCGGCCTCCTTGACCGGAATATGCCGCTGGCTGGCAAAGACGAGCTGGACGACACGGTTAAGCCGCTCGGAAATATCGGATGCATACGCGGACACGGCGGGGCGATCTTTCCAGCCCTCGTACAAATTGACCAATCCCTCCATCAGCAAGAGCCGCTCGCGAATGCGCATGCAGCCGAGGTCCTCGCCCTCGGCCTCGGCCACTTGGAGAGTCTGGATATTCCTCTTGATCTCCTGTCCAAGTTCGTACATTCGTTTTCGTTCATCCTCGGCAACTTGCGGACGCACGTACGGCGGGAGCGTGAAAAGGGACATGAAGTTAACTCCCGGCGCTTCCTCGAAGCAAAGATTGGATATCATCGGCGGCCAGATCACGTACAGGACCACACTGAAGGGAAATTCCAGAATCTCCGTACCGTGCGGCTCCCACATGCCGTGCAACCAAACCTGCCCGGGACCAAGTTCGATCTGGTAATCCGGATGGTCCGGATAATGCCGTCGGAAACGCCCCTCAAGGACAATGCCGAACTCCAGGTCGTATTGCATCGTGAACCAGGAATCCTTGCCGCTGCGCGGATAATGCAGGTAAAGACTCCGAAAAGGGATTTGCTCGGATAGTTGAAAATCCATCCGAGTGATCGGCATCGCGGGTTTGGACTTTCTTGCCACCACGGTCTCCCGTACAGCTTGCTACGCTTCCCATCGGCCACCCAAGCCCCCGGCCTTTTGTTATTATATACAATTACCCCCCCAGGCAAAGTCTTGAATAATGCGAAGAATCCTGGAAAGGGCCTGAATATCCTGGCGAAACTTAACAACCAAGGGATTACGTCCTAAAAGAATAAAATATGCTCAACAAAGACAGCCTTTGTCGCGGCTATTGTTGTCGCACAGCCCTGTTTTGAGTAGATTCTCTCGCGGAAAAGGTTTTTTTTCGCAGGCAACCTCCAGTGTGGTAAATCATGGACGCTAAAAGTCATGCTACTTAATAGTGAGAGCGATATTCGGAAATGGGCCTTCAATATTTCAAAACTTGGCCCCAAGCGAGGGGTTCCCGAATTATTCGATCAACTGACCACCTCGCCAAAACAATGCGAGGATAAAGCCCTTGCCACTTTGGTTCATTGCCTATGCACCAAGGGGGGGCCATGGATTGCCGCACTGCATAAAAGTCTTGGCCGAGATGGACGCTGCCCCAAAAATCTCCGGCCCGTAATAAAGGCCTTGCTACATCGTTTCGAGAATGCTGGAATTCGTTCATCCATTCCAGAGGCTTTGCGCCAAGGCAGGGTGGGGGTCGCCAAGGTCAAATTGCATGTAGGGAGAAAAGAGGAATTGGGGATCGGAAATGAGCAAAGAATCCTGATTGCGAAACTCCACAAGTTGTATGCTTTCCAAGACAAAGGCCCGGTTGATCTGGACATTTATTTTGAATGTGATCGCATTTACATTTATGGATTAGCTCTGATCGCGGCTTGGTGCGCCCGCTTTGCCGCTAATGTAACAATCACCGCGTCTCATACACAGGTGGTCAGATATCTGGAACAAATCGGGTTTACCCATGCGGTGCAGAACCATGAACGCATCATCTCCCCAACATATGACAGCGAGAACTTCGTGGCCCTGACCCATGTTCTTCGCGAACGGAAGGATATCGCGGACAAATTGGCCAGCGAACTCGTTACCCTGCTTTGTCGACATCTGCCCCTTGTGAAAGAATCGCGCGACGCATGCACCGTTATGTTCGCCGAATTGATCGAAAATATCTATCGGCATTCGGAAAGCTCCTATCCAAGCTATGTGATCGCCCAAGCGCACCCCACCCAAAAGCGGCTCCACGTGGTGGTTGTCGATACCGGCATCGGCATTTATGACAGCTTTCGGCGAAGCGACTCGGCCTTCATTAAAAACCGCGCGCGTTCCGAATACGAAACGATTCGCATGGCAATCGAGCGGTATGTAACCAGTAAGATCAAAGGCCATTCAGGCTATGGACTGTATGTCATATCGGAATTAATGGCCAGAAATGGTGGAATTCTACGTTTAACATCCGGCTCGACAACCCTTTTACAACAGCCGACACGAAAAGGACTACGCAGAAAAACTATAAGCATTAGTATGGATAACCACCCCCAATGGAAAGGGACGGAATTGGCGATACAATTCAATCTGGAGCTTCCCTTGCCGCTCCAGGAAGTATATAATACTTTGTTGCTTCCTGGTGCGGAAGATTTTGTTGACTAGGGTGTGAGCTCTAACAAATGTCGATAAATTTTAATGAGTTTGGCTCCGATTTCGTCACGAGGCGGCAGGGAGAATTGGCCAGGGGCATGCTCGTGGAAGCCTTGGGAAAATATCCACAAAACACCCGAGTCACGATTTCTTTGGCCGGCGTCGTCATGACTCCTTCTTTTGCGGATGAATGTTTTGGCAAACTGTTATTGAATCTTGGCGAAGAACAGTTTAGAAAACGAGTCCGATTCGCGGATGTCGATGGAACCACGAAAACGCTCTTGAACGCAGTGCTATCCAAGCGATCCAGGGAATTAACCCCCTCGTCCTGATAGAACAGGGATCTGTCCGCGATAAACCGCAATCCAACTAAGATGTTGAGTTCACCGCGCGTTCGATGACCACGCAGGTCTGGTCGTCGGCGGGTTGGAGGGAGCCTTCGCGGAGATCGAGATGGGCGGCCAGGCCGGCGGCACAGGCCTCGGCCGGGCGCCGTACAAGCTTGCGGAAATCGGCGGTGAACTTCGCGGGTGACCCCCCGTCCGGGCCGCGATCGAGAATGATATCCTCCATGCCGTCGCTGTAGATGATCAACTTCTCGCCGGGTTCGAGGATCAGGCGAGCGCTGGGAAAAGCCTCATCATTGAAAACCCCGAGCAACCCTCCTACCGTATGAATCTCCGCGCAACCGCCCTCCGCGCTAACATGTATGGGATGCGGATGCCCCCCGCGGGCGAAAACCACCTCATGCGTCCGTGTATCGATTACTCCATAGCAGGCGGTCACGAACTGGCAATTCGGCAATTCCTGATTGGCCAGATCTCTATTCAATATGGCCAGCACCTCGCTCGGCGGCACCAAAGTATAACCGTCATCATAGATCCGCTTGCCGATGATCGAATGCTTGATAAACATCGTCAGCAGGCCGGCGGCCACTCCGTGCCCCACGGCGTCGGCTACCAGAAAACCTACATGGGACTCATCCAGACGACGAATATCATACACATCTCCCGATACCCAGGTGGCCGGACGATAGACCGCCGCGAATTGGATGTCGTCGATCTGCGGCAGATGTTTCGGCAGAAAATCCCGTTGCAACCGGCTGGCCAGGCGTAATTCCTGGTCCACCTCCACGAATTGCTGGTTCAACTTCTTTCCCAGCCGCTGCATCACCGCCACCTGCTGATCCATGCGAGCCAGTAACGGACGATAGTGTCGCACGGTGGCCAGACGCCCCCACAACTCGTCTACGGATATGTCCGGTGAAACATAAACGAGGGCGTCGTCCTCACAGGGTACCACCCCCAACGTATCCGACGAAAGAACGACACCCGTCAATCGATGGGCCGTCAGGGCATCGGCTAAAAGCTGTTGCTCGCCCTTATTCGTGGTCGATGGATCGTTTGAGCCTCGCGTGCACAGCAATACCGCATCCACTCCGCTCAACAAGGCCGGATCGCGGGCTTGCCGCTGGGTCGATACATGCTTGACCTCCAACTCGCGCTCGGTCAGCAATGCGCGAACCGGAGCGGGGAGACCGTCCTCGTCCCCGACTACTAACAGTCGGAAAGGCCCGGTTGCCGCTGGGACATCCTGTACCGATAACCGTGACAGCGTCTCAACTCCCCAACGCGATAAAAAGACAAGACTTATGGTTCTGGCGTCCGTGGGAAGTTTCGACCGTTCAAGGCGTACTCTTGAGAACCGATTGGGGAATTTCCACCTTGTCGCCGGCCTTGATATCCAATTGCTCGAACAAACCCGCTGACACCTCCAAGGCGTAAAGGGCCGGTTCGCCCGAGGGATAGGGCTGGGTTTCCATGGGGGCCATGGTATAGGTACGCACGATCACCCCGTCACCGCGAATATAGGCAATGTCTAATGGAATAATTGTGTTGTACATCCAAAAGGATAGGGGCCGCTCGGATGGAAAAATGAACAACATCCCCCGTCCGGCGGCTCCGGGGGGTGGAACCATCCGTTCGGCCGGAACTTGCATCAATCCGCGTTGTAACTGGGCCGGAGTACGGGCCAGCCAGACTTGAAAAGCATGTCCCCGGATTAAAACTACGGCCGTCTCCATCCGGTCCAGACGGTCGGGTTTGAGGTCGTCGTTGTTCGTCACGTCTTCCGAGTCACCAAGGGGAATCGCAGTACGTTCACATCCTGTTCCTAAGGCCGATAACACCAAACCGACCCCCCCAAGATAAAAGAAGATCAACCAAACTCGTCGCTCCGCACGTAACAACAATCGCTCCTTTTTATACGGCCATGAGACCATCCGGCGCCAACAACGGATTCGACACCGTACTCTCCGCGGGACCACACGCAAGGCAGTATAAAAAGCCTGACCAAATTATACAAACCGGCCCGGTTTCAACTTGAGAAAATCATCGTACCATCAAAGTTAACGTTGTCTCGCCGCGCTGAGTTCTTCAAAAAGCTCCACATAGCTGGCGTATCGATCGGGATCAATTTCGCCGGCCTCCACCGCCGCCCGGATCGCGCAGTCCTGCTCATGGATATGAACGCAATCGGGGAACTTGCATCCCGCCACCCGGTCGACGAACTCCACGAAATGCATTTCCAGCTCATTTAGCGGAACCATGGCTACATCGAGGGCCCGGATGCCCGGCGTATCGATCACGGCCCCGCCGAATTCGAGTTTATAAAGCACGGCCGTCGTCGTGGTGTGCCGCCCCTTCTCCGTCGCCGCCGAGACCCTCGCCGTCTTGAGCTTGAGCCCCGGCTGAACCGCGTTGAGCAGCGAACTTTTGCCCACTCCACTCTGACCCGTCAGGATGGTCAACTTCCCCGCGAGTCTTGCCCGCAACTCATCCACTCCCGCACCGGTTACAACGCTACTCGCCCAAGCGGGATAACCCAGCCGCCGATACCGTTCTACAACCTCCTTCGCCTCGTCATCGCTGGCCAGATCAACCTTATTCAGACAGATCATCGCCTGCAGATTGCCCGCATGGGCGGCCACCAGGAAACGATCGAGCAGATGCGGCTTGAGCATCGGCTCGCGGAGTGACGAAATTATCAAGACCTGTTCAATATTGGCGGCGATCAAATGCGTTCGTCGCCCGTCACACCTCTGCAGGACCGTCCGCCTCTCCCGGACCTCTTCGATGACCCCCTCCTTCACTACTCCTTCCACATCGGCCACCACGGTAAAACGTACCCGGTCTCCCACCACGACGGGAGCCCGCTCCCGAATCAACCGGGTACGCAAAATGCGTCGAACCGTGCAGGTCCATACTCTCACTCCATCGTCCACCTCGACGAATTGCCCGCGAACCGCCACCACCGTACCCTCGCGCAGGTCCGCACCGTCCTGCGCCTCTTCGGTCGAAGATTCGATCACCGTCCTTTTACGGGATAGTTCCCCTTTGCTTCGCACGCTTTCGCGGGTAACGGCGTCCTCCACCTGGTCGGCATCCCGGCCGTCAAGAAGCCATTGTTTGCGACGCGACGGCTGCTGTCGATTCCGGCGAAAGTCCACCCGTTTCTTCATGCCACCCGCTTCCTTTCGCTTCTCGGCGTTAACTCAATTCGATTTTATCCATTCTCTCAATCATCGGCCTCGGTCCCTGCCGCCCGAACCTGACCGTACAAACCCGTCCCCCCAGCCGGCGGCATTATTGTACAGGATTATTGGCTTGCCTGAGGGATACCCGAAATTTCGGCATTTTTCTGCTCCGTCAGCCTTGCAGCCCTCCCGTCGGGGGGCTAAACTTCGTCTTTTGAAAATGATCGCCAACGAATGGAAATATCCAGGTGAAAGGAATCATTATGCCGGAAAACTTTGCCGACCGCCTCATCCAGGCCGTCAAGGCTAAAAAAACCCCCACGTGCGTGGGGATTGACCCGATTTATGCCCGCTTACCCGCCGAAATCGCTGAAAACAGCGAATTAAACGACGAAAACGATTCGGAAGTCGCCCTCGATGCGATTCTCGAATTTTGCCGCCGTGTCATCAAAATCGTCGCCCCGCTGGTGCCCGCCGTCAAAATTAACTCCGCCTTTTTCGAGCGTTATTACTGGGAAGGCGTTGAAGGCTACTGGGATCTGATCCAGGAAGCCGATCAGAACGGCCTCATCGTTATCGGCGACTGCAAGCGTTCCGACATCGGTTCGACCGCCAAGATGTACGCCCAATCCACCCTGGCCGAGCCCGATTTTAATGACATGGACAGCCTGACCGGCCCCGACGCGGTAACCGTCGTCCCCTACGCCGGACTTGATGGCGTCAAACCTTTTATCGATATCGCCCGCGAGGAGCAGAAAGGTATCTTCGTCTGGGTCCGGGCTAGTAACGAATCGGCTGCCATTATTCAGGAGGTCAAGCTCGAATCCGGGCTGACTTTCGCCGAGCATGTCGCCCAGCAGGTCGATGCCTGGAGTCGTGACACCGGACTGATCGGTAACGCGGGCTACAGCGCCGTCGGCGCCGTGGTCGCCGCCCGGGACAAGGATTCCACAGCCCGCCTGCGCGCGCTGATGCCCCAATGCTATTTTCTGGTTCCCGGCTACGGCGCCCAGGGCGGCACCGCCGCCGATATCGTCCCCTGTTTCAAACCCGACGGCACGGGAGCTATCGTCACCGCCTCGCGAAGCGTGATTTACGCCTACGAGGACATGAAATACATCGAGCGTTTCCCTTCTGAATGGGACAAATGCATCGAACAGGCATGCAAGGACTTCATCGCCGATATCAACAAAGTGGTGCAGATAAGCTGATTCGCTTTCCGCGA
The DNA here is from genome assembly GCA_964401335.1 of uncultured Planctomycetales bacterium. Classification (GTDB taxonomy): domain Bacteria; phylum Planctomycetota; class Phycisphaerae; order UBA1845; family PWPN01; genus JAAYCU01. The sequence continues at coordinate 27,007 of CAYNYK010000001.1, read as the reverse complement.
CCATCAATCCATCCCCTGGATTAAAAGTGCGCCCAAAAACCTCATTGGGTCGGCCCTTGCGGGCCGAAGAGCACCGGCGAGACGGAGTTTACCCGCTTGCCTCGCTCGCCACGGCGGAGCCCAACGGAGCCGGGCCTGGGCGGGCCGTGGCGGGGTGCCACACCGGTTTTAGGATGCCCTCCAAGGGTGAATCGTTAACCGGCCTTTGGTTTATCGGCATGGCTTCGCAGGCGGCCGATGAGCTGGGCAACCTCGGTCAGATCGTGGCGACGGAGATAATCCTGCATTCCCTCCAGGATCTTTAACGGCGAGGTCGGATCGATGAACATGGCCGTACCAATACCCACGGCGGTGGCCCCGGCCAGCATGAATTCGACGGCGTCGCGCCAAGTCGAGACGCCACCCATGCCAATGATGGGAATCCCGGCGGGCTTGGCCACCGCGTTATAGACCCGGTGAACCAGATGAAGCGCCAAGGGCTTGATGGCCGGCCCACTGAGTCCGCCGGTGTTGTTGGCCAGCACCGGTTCGGCTTTTTCCACGTCGATGGCCATACCTACGAAGGTATTAATCATCGAGAGGCAATCGGCCCCCGCGTCGACCGCGGCCCGGGCCGTGGCGGTGATATCGGTAACGTTCGGCGACAGCTTGACGATCAGGAGCGATCGCTTGACCACCGCGCGGACGGCGGCCACCAGCTTGCCGAGGGCGGCCGGATCGGTCCCGAAAACCAGGCCGTCGGCCACGTTCGGGCAACTGACGTTCAGTTCCAGCGCGGCCACGGTCTCTATCGGATCGAGCCGGCGGCAGACGGTCACGTATTCATCGACGGTGTGCCCGGCCACATTGACCAGCGCGGGAACGTCAAGGGCGGCCAGGACCGGCAATTTTTCAGCAATGAAGCGTTCGATCCCGACATTGGCCAAACCGATGGCGTTGAGCATGCCGGCGGCGGTCTCCGCGACGCGCCGGGGAGGGTTGCCCTGCCGCGGATGGAGGGTCACACTCTTGGTGGTAAAGGCCCCCAGACGGTTCAGGTCCAGGAAAGGGGCATACTCATCGCCGTAACCACAGGTCCCGGAGACGGTGAGCAACGGGTTCCTCAGGCGAAGCCGGCCGAGGGAGACGGACATATTCAGGTCGGTTTTCATGGACATTCTCTCCGGCAGGCAGCATCGGCCAAGCCGCCGGCGATGTCAAGGGTGGCTTCTTGCCGACCGGTGATAGTGGTATAATATATAAGCAAACAATGTTGAAACCTTGAACCCGAGATACCGGGGCTTACATGATTCGGAGGCGTGATGCAATGGCTATCGTGGCGACGGACCCCCCCGATTGGGGTAATTTCAATGTCGTCTTGGTGGACAGCAATGCTCGTGACAACAAGCAGGCTCTTGTTGAAATCGACGATTGGGCCTATGAGCACGGGTTCGCGCGAACAACGGATGCCTGGTTGCAGCGTATTCGAAAAAAGGACGGGACGCGGGTATTTCGAGGTATATGTTACCGTTTGACCAAGGAAGTGGTCCAAAGCAATGAGGAAGTCTGCCAAATGAATGCGGAAGCGATGAGTCGAATGCCGGTCACCCCGCATCAATTCGATTAAACCAGTCAAGGAGCGGCATTTCGATTATGCCTCGTCGTCGCCACATTGTACCTGATGCGTCTGTCATCTTGCCCGCTTTCTTTCCCGAAACCATGAAGTTCCAAGATGATCATGCCGATGGATTGGCCCGGCATGCCCGGGAAATACACAGGAACGTACATTTGTTGACTGAAAAGCGATTTGCCTGGGGTTTACCACTTTACCGTTGTTTGGTGTTAAACGACCGGTTTGTAAGTGGTCGGCGATATCGTCATAATACAACCTGAGACAACACCAGATGCGAGGAACTTGAGAGCCATGCTGCGAACCATGTTGAAATCGAAGATTCATCGGGCCACGTTGACCGGGACGGACCTGGATTACGAAGGCAGTATCGCCGTCGATCTGGACCTTTTGGAAGCGGCGGACATACTGCCGGGCGAACAGGTGCAGGTCCTGAATCTGAACAACGGAGCGCGGCTGATCACGTACGCTATCACTGCAAAGCGGGGGTCGGGGACGGTGCTGCTGAACGGGCCGGCCGCCCGGCTGGGCGTCAAAGGCGACATCGTGATTATTCTCACGTATGCCCAGGTCACCGACGAGGAGGCTCGGCACCACAAGAGCAAGGTGGTCCATGTGGATTCATTCAACCGGGTCACCAACGGGAAATAACCGTTCCGGAGCATTGAAAGGCGGCCTGTGGAACTCGACCTGCAACGTTTCTACAACATCAATCGGCGGATCCTGATGTGGGCGGCGTTCTTCGGGGGACTTTATCTGCTGCGCGATTTTTTCGCGGTAATGTTCCTCACATTCATCTTCGGATTTCTGATGAGAGGGGCGGCAAAGTTTTTGTCCCGCAAAGCCCGCCTGCCTTACTGGTCGGCCGTGGTGTTTCCCTATCTGATCGCGGTGGGGCTACTGATTTTATTGATTATGGTGGCGGTCCCCCGGGTCGTGGATGAAGGGGTGCGGTTTTCCAAGGATGTACCCGGCCTGCTGCGTACGCTGGCCGAAAGCGTGCGTGACGCCTCGCAGCGTTACGGCCTGGAACCGGCCTTGGCCAAATACGCGAACCGGGAAACAGCCTCGGCGTCCCCGGCAGAGTCCACCCAGGGAACGGAGGCAACACCGAAGGGACCACCGGTTACGCTGCAGGTCAATATCAAGGATCTAACCGCGAAAATCCAGCAACTTCTTTTACAAGTACTGCCCGGCGTGGTCAGTGCCCAGCAAGGCGGCGAATTACCCGATTTGTTACGTAGTTTCCTGAAGGGTCTTCTGGGAGGAACGCTCCAATTTCTGCTGGCTATTCTGCTCTCTTTCCTCATCGTATTGGACTTTGAAGGCATCGCCGCGGAACTGGCCAAGTGGCGGGAAAGCCCGGTAGGCCGTTTCTTTCACGAGGCGGCCGCCAGCGTGGTCCAGTTTTCCGGGATGATCGGCAAGGCCTTTCAATGCCAGTTGGCCGTCGCTTTTCTGAATGCGGCGATTACCTCCATGGGATTGTTCATTCTGGACATACAGCCTTTGCTGTTGCTGACCACGATCGTGTTTCTCTTCGGGCTGATACCGGTACTGGGAGTGTTCATCTCCTCGGTGCCGATCATTCTGATCGCCTTCAACGATCGGGGCTTACATCATGCCCTGCTGGCCTTGGGCGTCATCGTCATCGTCCACCTGCTGGAGGCGTACGTTTTCAATCCGCGCATTTACGCCGCCCGGTTCCATTTGAATCCGGTCATTGTCCTGATTATCCTGCTGGTGGCTCACAAGCTGTTCGGCATCTGGGGCATGCTGCTGGGTATTCCGGTAACGCATTATGTGCTCAATATCGCCCAGTTGCCTGCGCAGCCGCGCCGGGTGGGTTTCGGCCGGTTGCGAAAAAGCGAATCGTCCGAACCGGTCGAATAGAAACCTTTTCATGCTCAAGCTTTCTTGAACGGGAGAACGATCATGACCATATCCGCGAACAGAAGCAGGATCCTATTCGGCGGCATCATGTGGAGGTTTTCCGCCGCCATTGTTGTACTCTGCACCGGTTGGGTATTCGGGGCATCGGAACCGGCTCGCGGAGACACTTCCGCCGATATCAAGGCTATTTTCGCCAATCCGCCGAGACAGTACAGCTCCGGTCCCCTGTGGGTATGGAACGACTGGCAGACCGAGGAGCAGATCGTGCAGGCCTTGCGGGACTTCGCCGCACAGAAGGTCATGTGCGTGTTTGTTCACCCGCGGCCGGGATTGATGACACCTTATCTGTCCGAACGGTGGATGCAACTCTGGAAGCTGACGCTGGCGGAAGCAGCGAAACTGGACATGGATGTCTGGATCTACGACGAAAATTCCTATCCATCGGGTTTCGCGGGCGGTTGGGTGCCGGAAACCATGCCGGAATCGCGGGGCAAGGCCCTGGTCATGACTGAAAAGAAGGAACCGCCGACCTGGACGGAAGACACGATCGCGGTTTACACCCTCGCGGGCGAGCAATATGAGGACATCTCGGCCAAGGTTCGAGCGGGACAGACACCAGCTTCCGAACGCTATCTCGTGGTCACACGGGTCTGGGCTGACGCCAACCGATGGACGGCCGGCCGATGGTACGTCGATCTCATGCGCCCGGGCGTGACCGAGAAATTCCTGGAGGTCACGCTGGAGGCCTACCGGAAGGAGTTTGGCGAGGAGTTCGGCAAGAGGGTTCCCGGCTCGTTTACGGACGAGCCGAATATCCGCGTTCTGGGCGTCCCCAGCTTTCCCTGGACGGACGATCTTTTCGAGCAATTCGAGAAACGGTGGGGTTATCGATTGACCGACCATCTGCCCTGTCTGGATCGGCAGGTGGGCGATTACCGGCGGATTCGACACAACTACCGGCAAATCCTCAACGACCTGTTTATCGAGCGCTGGGCCCGGCCTTATTACGCGTATTGCGAGAAGCACGGCCTGGAATTCACCGGGCATTACTGGGAACACGACTGGCCGATCTGCTCGCTGACTGCCGACTCGATGGCTCTTTCCGCGTGGCAGCATCGCCCGGGCATCGATATTTTATGTAACCAATACGACGATCAAAGCCCGCAGGCACAGTTCGGCAATGCGCGATCGGTGCGCGAGCTGGGTAGCGTGGCCAACCAGCTTGGCCGGCGACGGACCTTGTGCGAGGCGTACGGGGCGGCCGGTTGGGACCTGCGGTTCGAGGACATGAAGCGGATCGGCGATTGGATGTACGCCCTCGGGGTAAACACCCTCAATCAACACCTGGCCTTCAGCACCATCCGGGGCGCCCGCAAACGGGATTATCCGCAAAGCTTTTCCTACCATGAGCCGTGGTGGGAAGCCTATCACGTATCTGCATCCTATTTCACCCGCCTGTCGGCAGCCCTAGCTCACGGACAGGAAATCAATCACATTCTGATCATAGAGCCAACTTCCACTGCTTGGATGTATACGTCTTTTCGCCAGCCCGACCCGCCGGGCATGGAACTCGGCAAAGCATTTCAGAAGCTAGTGACCACGCTGGCCCAAGCTCAAGTGGAATACGACATCGGTTGCGAAGATATGATCGCCCGCTTTGGTGGCCCTTCCGAAATGGGCAAGCTTGTGGTCGGACAACGGGGTTATTCCACTGTGGTCATTCCCCCGTTGACCGAAAACTTGAACGCCGCGACGGCTGAGCAACTTATGGAGTATCTGAATGGTGGCGGTGAAGTGTGGTGCTGCGGCGAGCCGCCGAGCCGGGTGGACGGCGTCGTTTCCGACCTGGTGAAGGAACTGTCGAGCAAGCCGGGATGGAAACGCGCGGAGGTTGACCGCCTGAGTGAAATGCTCCTGGGCAAAGCCGACAAATCCTTCGCCATCAAGCGGGCCGCGGACGATCGGGGGATTCTGTATCATCAGCGACGACAACTGGCCGACGGGCAAATCCTGTTTATGGTCAATACCAGTCTGGAAGCGAATAGCAAAGGCACGGTTCAGGCCAGCGCCGGCGGAGTCGAGGAATGGGATCTGGTCAGCGGCTCAATCAAACCGATGCGTTTCGAAAAACAGGACAAGGATATTCGTTTTACTTTCGATCTTCCGCCGGCCGGCAGTCTGCTGGTTTTCGTTTCGAAAGAGACTTTAACCTCAGCCCCGAAGCCTGCGGATTCGACGGTCAAAACGATCAAACCGAAAGATCCCATACACATTCGACGGCTTGACCCGAACGTATTGACCATCGATTTTGCCGACGTGACCGCGGGCGGAGAAACGAAGAAGAACGCCTACATTATCGACGCGGGCAACTTTGTCTTTCAACGACATGGTTTTGACCACAATCCGTGGGATTCGGCGGTACAGTTCAAAGACGAGTTGATTTCCCGGAAATTTTCGGCCGACAGCGGCTTCGAGGCCACCTATCATTTTACGATCGAGGGGCGGGTGCCCGCGGTCCTGAGCGCGGTTATCGAGCGGGCGGACCTGTATACCGTAACGTGTAACGGCCAACCGCTGACGGTCGATAAGCGGCAATGGTGGCTGGACAAGGCTTTCCACCGGTTGAATATTCGTGACGCGGCCCGGGTCGGCGAGAATACGATTACCCTCAAGGCCGCGCCCATGACCATGTGGCACGAGCTGGAGCCGGCGTACATCATCGGGGATTTCGATCTCAAACCGGTGGACAAAGGTTTTGTGATCGTTCCCGAACACAAGCTGAATTTAGGTCCATGGAATGAACAGGGCCTGAGCCTTTACGGCCATCGGGTATTGTACCAAACCACTTTTGATGTTTCCGACCCGAAAGGCCAATACGTGGTGAAGCTTGGCCGCTGGTGCGGCACGGTGGCCAAGGTGATCGTCAACGGCCGGGCGGCCGGCTACATCGCCCATCAGCCCTGGGAATGCGACGTGAGTAAGCTGATCCAGCCGGGTTCCAACCAGATCGAGGTGATCGTGTTCGGCTCGTTGAAAAACCCGCTGGGCCCGCACCACAACAATCCCGCGCCGGGCGTCGCCTGGGCCAACATGTGGAATCAGGCCCCCAAGCAGATTCCGCCGCCGGGCAACGAATACGATACGCTAAAATACGGATTGTTCGAGGAATTCGTGCTGCGGCAGAGAGATTGAACCGAAACGATAAATCGTTGTTTCCGAGAAAACCTCTTTTCGATTCTTCGCGACGACTTATGCGTCGCGATAATTGACGAACTCGGCCCGTTCGGCATCGGCGGGGACAGGGTCTAGCGGCAATGCGACGGTTTGCCCGCGATACAGGGATAATAGGGTGGCGACATCGAGCTCGTAAGCTCGGTAACCATCCCAGCCGGTAACCAGTGGTTTATCGATGCCCCGCACAACCTGAAGGAAATTCTCCACCAGGCCCATGAAACCGCCAAACTCCTCATCGAACAACAACGTGTTGGGGACCACCGGACGCCACGACTTGGCCGGGCCTTCCTCACTGTCATAGAGGCGCAGTTCGTACTGGTCCTCGACGGCCAGCCAGGCTTTATCGGCGTACACTTCCACCCGTTCCCACGGCTTGAGGCTCACCGCTGAAGAGGAGGTATATAACTGGCCGACCGATCCCGAGGTGAACTCGAAACTGATCATGGCGTTGTCAAACGGGTACTTGCCCTTGTTGTGCAGGTATTTGTTCACTCCGATCGCGTTCAGGCGGGCAACGTCACCCATGAGGTAACGGGTGATATCAAACAGGTGAATCGTTCCCGCTTCAAGCATATGAATCACGTAGTCGTAGCCGAGGTTGAACTTGGCCGCGTACATCGCCGGATTGTTCACCGGCCCCTCGTCGATGAACCTCTTGGCCCGGCGATATGGCGGGCTATAACGCTTGTTGGCGACGGTCATCACCGGCACGCCGCGCTGCCCGGCCAGCTTGCACAACCGTTCGCCATCAGCGAGCGAAAGCGTGAAGGGTTTCTCAACCAGAATGGGCAACCCGCGTTCAATACAGGCCAAGCCATGCTCGGCATGGAGGTCGTTGGGGCCGAGAACCATGACGGCGTCGAGTTGCTCGCGATTGAGCATTAACTCGTAATCCTTGTACCACCGGCATCCCCAGGTTCGCTCGATTTGCCGCCCCGCGCGTTCGTCACGCCGGCTGAACGCGACCACCTCGACCGGCTCCCAGATCGTCTGAAGTCGCTTGATTGCCGGCAAATACTTGGATACGGTCACTCCACCGGCTCCAATGATGCCCAGGCGGACGGGTTTACGGGAAGCCCGCTCCTCGTCATATCCGACGCCGTAGACGTCCGCCTGGTCAAACATCTTTCTGATCGGGGAGTGCCCGTACGTATCTTCCAGCACGTTACACCTCCTGAAACCTCAATCGATCACACCGACCACCGTACACGGTCCGCTGTCCATGTTTTTCACCAGCCAGGGGTTCACGCGGATCTCACGCAGCCCACTCAAGTCTTTGCCAAGGTCCATCTCCTCGATAATCAGAAACCGCCGACCCGAACCCTCAAGCAACACATTATGACAGCGCATGGTCTGCTCGAGATGGGCAATGGTCGCCACCGAGGGGACATCCAAACCCATGGCCCGCAATTGCGGAAATTGTTCGCGCAGCCATTGGGCCGACTCCAGGCCAAACCCCGGACATCGGCTGCTGAATCGTCCGGGATCGCTCACCCGCACCTGGCCGTACCCAAACCGGAAAAGCGCAATATCGGCATGACCCAGCGGCTTTGCGTAAGCGTGCAAATGAGACGGCTGAACGATCTCGGCATCGCTCAGACGCAGATCGATCACGATAGGTTTCGTGAAGATCAATTCCTCCGGAGCAAACTCGGTGATCCGGACCGCACCTTCCACCACATGACAAGGGGTATCCAGGTGCGTTCCGGTGTGGCTCGCAAGCCGCAGGATCTGCACGCCGGCCCCATCCTTGTCCACCGTATAGAGGTTCGAAAGCTCCGGCGCGGGGATCGCGGGCGGGCGGGGTCCATCGATATCCAGTGGATAGGAAAGCCAGATGTATCGGGACATATCAGGGCAACTCCGGTAGATTTTTCCTTGCGTCGCGGATGATCTCGACGTAACGGGCCACCTGACGGGTCATCCAACCGATTCCTTCGGCCGCGATTTTTTCGCGGTTCATAAAGGTACGCGCGCCCGAGACCGCGCACGCCCCGCAGCGGATAAACTCGGCGGCGTTCTCCAGGCTGATCCCCCCGGACGGAATAAGCTGAACCTGAGGATAAACCATTCTCAAATTCGTCATATACTTCGGTCCGCCCAGTTCAGCCGGGAAGATCTTCACCATGGAAGCGCCGGCCCGCATGGCGGCCAGCACCTCGGTAGCGGTAAAGGCACCCGAAAAGACGGGTACCAGATAACGATTCGCGATGTCGATCACGTCGGGAATAACCGCGGGATTCACGATCACACTTCCCCCGTGCAGGATCACCTCGCGGGCGGTCACCGGGTCAAGCACCGTACCCGCCGCCACCCACAGTTTTCCCTTGAATTGCGAAGAGATGGCTTGTATGGCGTCCAGGGCTCCGGGCGTGGTCATGGTCACTTCAATGACCCGGGCCCCCCCGTCGTACATGGCCTGGGCGTAGGCGATGAAGTCATCCTTCTCCTTGAGCTTAATACAAGGCAGAATGCCGGTAGCTTTCGTCTGCTCAAGAACAATTTCCCTAAGGCTTCGGTCATTATCACTCATCAAGGTCGCCTTCCTTTCAGTCAACGGGATACGCGGTAATCGCGGGAATTCATGATCGCCTCAACTTCCCGCACGGTTACATGGGCAACGTCGCCCGGCATGGTGAAATCGACGGCACACATGGCATTCGCAAACTCGACCGCATATTGAAGATCACCCCGCACAAGATAGGCATACATCAAACCGGCACCCCAGGCATCGCCGGCACCGAAGCGGTCAACGGCATCCACCTCATACTTGCGGCCACTATACAACGTGCCTTCGTGCAGAACGACGGAATCGACCGTTCCGTTTAGAACACTGTAGACCTCTCCCAGGGTGACTCCGACGATTCGGCATCCGAATTGCTTGTGCAATTGACGGGCAATCTCCTCGCCGGAACCGTGACAGCCGAAGACCGTCTCGGCATCGCCCCGGCCGACGATCAGAATGTCCACCGCGGCCACCAGATCGGACAGAACCGACGCGGCCTGCGCCGGCGACCAGAGATGTTCGCGGTAGTTTACGTCAAAGCCGATCAGGCAACCCTTGCGCTTCGCCGCCTCCACAAATTCGACGGCGGCCGCCCGGCAACTGTCCGACAGGGCGGGAAAAATACCGTCCGTGTAAGCGATTCGCGTGCCCTCGAGGATTTCGTCCCAATTAAAATCGCCGGGCGCGATGGTGCTGGCGGCGCTGTTGCGTCGATCATAGACGGCCGAACTTGCCCGCGGCGTGGCCCCGAACTCGATAAAGTTCACACCCAATCGCGAATCGGGCACCAGCCGGATATGGGCGGAATCCACGCCGCAACTCATGTAATAATCACGCATGAGCAGGCCCAGGGCGGTGTCCGGAACCTTGGTAACGAACGCGGATTTCAAATTCAACCGAGCCATGTTGCAGGCCACGTTGCCCTGCGAGCCGCAGACGTGGAGATCGAGAGTCCGAGCCCGTCGCAATCGCTCGTGCGGCGGTGGGGACAGTCGCAACATGCCTTCACCAACGGTCACAATGTCGTACATCTTTGTTTATTCTCCGGGTCGCCGGGGCTCCGCGTCATCGGATCCCGTAAGGATTTCGGTCATATCCTCCGGTCGACCGTATTTGTACAAGTAACGGTGTCGCTCCTCGCGCCAAAGCTCCTCCGGTATGCTCTTCACGCCGCCAAGCAATTGGGCATGCACGAGGATCATGGCCGCCTTCTCCACGAACTGGCAGGCGACGATCGCCTCATCCAGATCGCGACCGCCGGCCGCAACGCCGTGATTGCCGAGGAGGACAGCGCAGGCATCAGGCCCGATCGCCTCGCGTGCGGCCTGGGCCAGCTCGCGATGATGTCCGGCCGGCGCGTAACATGCACAGCGGACCTCGCCGCCGATCACTTCGGCCATGTCGTCACTGAGCACCGGAATGGAACGATGAGCGCAAGCGCATACCGACGCCCAGGGTGAATGGCTATGAATGATCGCTCCCAGATCGGGCCGCTCAAGCATCAGTTGGCGATGTAACTCGGTCTCGGAGGTGGGCACGCGATGACCACGGATCACGCCGCCCTCCCAACCCACGACGACGAGATCTTCCGGCTGAACTTCCTCGTATTTCATTCGCGACGGCGTCACCAGAAGGCCGTCCTCGACCCGTACGGAGATATTACCCCAGGTGCCGACGAAGTAACCCAACCGGTCGCGCATGAAAAAGCATGTCGCAATCACCTCGCGACGAAGTTCGAGCGTATCCTTGAACGGCATGATCCGTTGATTCGCCACGATTATTCACTCCGGTCCTTTTGCGTGAACTCGGTCAACCACCGGGCATCCCACAAGGATGGAAACGTGTTGGGACGATACGGATGTTCGGCACAGGCCGCTTCGTTCAGTTCAATACCCAGGCCCGGCTTGTCCGGCAACAGAAACGCGCCGTTGCGGATCGGGTTCCATCCGCAAACCAGGTCATTGCGCCACGGTACGTCATACTCGGCGAAGTTTTCCTGGATCAGCACGTTAGGCGTACACCAGTCATAATGCAGGGCGGCACACAAGGCAACCGGCCCCACCGAAACATGCGGCGAGATCAGAATATCCCGCGGCTGGGCCATGGCCGCGACTTTCTTGCCGACAAGGATACCACCGATATGGCCCAGGTCCGGCTGAAGGATGTCCCCCGCGCGCATCGCGCAGAACCGGTGATAATCCTCCAAGGTATAAAGCCGTTCGCCGGCCGCGATGGGCAAGGGCAGCGCCTCCTTCACCTGCTTGAGCAGTTCGAGGCTGTGGGGCATTACCGGCTCCTCATAGAACCGAGGACGATAGGGCTCGATGCGCCGGCCAAACTCGATCGCACAGTCGACCGACAGCCGTCCGTGCGCCTCAACGAGGATGTCTACCGACTTGCCAACCGCCTCGCGTACCGCCGCGATAAGCGCTTCGGCTCGTTCCATCTCCTCAAGGGTCATCTGCTTCCAGGCCGTACCGAACGGATCGAATTTCAGCCCCCGGTAGCCGCGGGCGACGACCTCCCGGGCACGATCGCCGTACTCCTGCGGTGAACGGGCATGGCCGTACCATCCATTGGCGTAGGCCAGGACGCGATCATGGGCCCGGCCACCGAGCAGCCTGTATACCGGTTGACCACAGGCCTTGCCGATGATGTCCCACATGGCAACTTCGATACCGCTGATGGCCGTCAGTACGGTCGGACCACCCTGGTACTGGTCGCGGATCATATCGCCGATGATCTTTTCGATGTCAAACGGATCGATCCCGAGGATGCGATCCTCAACCCACTCATGAATCAGCGTCTCGACCGTCTTCTCCTGCCACTCGAGCGATGCCTCACCCAGCCCGGTTATCCCGGAATCGGTGGTCAGGCGAACGAACAGATAGTTTCGTAATCCGGAGTTGGTCAGAAATGTTTCGAGCCGGACAACCTTCATCATTCAACTCCCAGCAACAGATGAGCAATGTCGCGGACAAAGGCGGCGGGCCCGCGAAACGCCCAAACTTGTGAAACATCCAGGCACGAGTTCTGGCTCTTGTACCGGCCTATCGCCGGAGCATGATATTCCAACTCGCAGAAATCTCCCAGATCACTAAGGACGTTCACCGCATGAAAAGCATAACCGAAATCCCCGGGATCGTCCTTAGGCACATCCACATACTCTCCGGACGGTTGTACGAAGAAATTGCGAACCACCAGCGACCACACTTCGCCCATCCGGCGCAGGTAGCCGGCCCGTCCGGTCGCCTGTGCCGCTCGAACGGCGATCTTATGTTCGCCGGGAAAATCCGTCCGGAATTGCACAAGACGATCCGAGCAGACGAGCCGATCGGCCGGGATATCGCCGAACAAAATCCGCGGTCGGGCCCGCGTGTAGGTGGGAATCAGCAACTCGCCACCGTGGGGTAACTGAATCAAATTCCAGATACCCGCGGGGGTGGCCCGATCAAGGCTGCCGTTAGTAAGCGTTAACGTGGTGCATTGCGTGTAGCCGGCGTACCGGACGCACGCCAAGGATGAGACAAAATCGCGTTCCCACCGCAGCGGATTCGGCGCCGGTTCATACCACTTGGTTAATTCCATTTCAACGTCGCGATGCGCTCTGGCAAAGTGCAGGGACATGTTTCGAGCCATACCGATGCGGCCGGCATCTTCCATGATTTCATATTCGCACGCGTCCAGTTGGGGAGGTTCCCAGTGCCGCCGCGTGTCCGGATAATCAGGGAAGAATATGTCCAATTCGGGCGTGATCCAGGTACGATCGCCGCCGGTGTTGTGCCAGCCGCTCCCACCAAATACCACCGAAGCCGTCTCCGGCCGCCGCAGGGCGGGATGCGTCCAGTAGAAGTTGTCGTCGTTATCCGGAGGGTAAAGACCGAGCAGACGCGCCCCATAGGGCAAGAGCAGCAGTCTACTGCCATCCGGCATCTCGTAAAGATGCGTCGCGTGCCCGGCCGCTGACAGGGATGCCCGCAAGTCCGCAAGCATGGTGTCTTTCTCCCGTAAAGCCGTATTACGGCGCCAGCGTGTTTGCGTAGGCCAGGATCACCATCGCAAACAGCAGGATAACGATTGCTCCGTACATCAACGTCCGCGGACGGCCAATGACCCCCCTCCACTCGCCGCTGGCAAAACCGACGGCCTGGTTGCCCATCACCTGCATTGCTTGTTGCACTCCGAAACCGACGGACGCCCCCATCGCCCCCATCAGCAGCATTCCCCGTCCCAGCAGATTCACCGCGAAAATAAACTGTGTACCGATGGCCGCGGCGAGCAACACATCTCGCCAGCACGTACCAAGGACCGCCCAACTCCTTCGCTTGGTCATCAGCCAGGCGGGGTAGAGGATGTTTACCGCCGCCCCACCCAGAAGGCCGGCGGCCCAGACGGCACAGTTGGCGGCCACATCGCCTGCCCCGTGGGCTTTCATCGCCTCGACAATCGGCCCCTGACTATAGACAAACGCCATCGCAATGCCGCAGGAGGTCACCCCGGCGATAATGACCATGATCAGGCCGGCCAGAAATCCCCCACCCGCTGAAACCGAGTCCGCCGCGGTGTTTGCCTTCTTCAGCGTCCGATCCCGTCCAAAACCCGCCAGAGTCGACACAATGACACCGACGATCAGCACCGCCACGCCCGTGATAACCGCCAAACCCGCGGGAGAAGTAATGTCCGGGGCTTTGCTGAACAGGCCTGTGCCCTTGAAGATCATGGGCAGCGTGACTCCCACGGTCAGGCCTAAACCCGAAAGAATCGCACCGGTCAGGGCCGCTCCGATCCGTACAACGCAGATGCCGTACAGCACGTTGGCAATACCCCAACCGGCGGCCAGCAGATTGGATTTGACCAGGGGTTGCCAACCCACTTCGGCGTACGCCCCGAAAGGATCGTGCACCGCCACCAGCACGACCAGCCATGGAAGAATCACCAGGCCGACCAGCATACCGACAAACCAATAATGTTCGAACTGCAACCGGCGCATCAACTTCATAGGCCAGGCGATGGTTCCCGTCCCCAGCCCGGCGACCGCGACGAGCAGAATACCAGCATAAAGTTCCACGCTTATGGCCTCCGACTCTAAATCAGGTCGAATTGCACCCAGCTCTATGAGCTTTCTGATTCAAACAGGGAAATAATTATCGCCGGTTTGAAACGTCTTGTAAACGCCGACTTTTTCTCTCATGACTAGGACCACCGGTCATGAAGAATAAGTAGCGAGGAAATAGAATGAGACGGGGCTACCTGTCGTGTGTTTGCCCGATTTACCGGTCGTCCTCGTCGGAAGAAGAGGTGCCCAAGATAATCGTCAACGGCCGGGTGGACGGCTACATCGCCCATCAGCCCTGGGAGTGCGACGTAAGCAGGCTGATCCAGCCGGGTTCCAACCAGATCGAGGTGATCGTCTTCGGCTCATTGAAAAACACGCTGGGCCCGCATCATAACAATCCCGCGCCGGGTGTGGCCTGGGCCAACATGTGGAATCAGGCCCTCAAGCAGATTCCGCCGCCGGGCAAGGAATACGATACGTTGAAATACGGATTGTTCGAGGAATTCGTGCTGCGGCAAACCACTGACGCGCAATAAGAGGTCTTCCAAGCGGAGCACCAAACACGAATAATGGTTCTTGGTCGCCCATAAAGTGAGTGCATAAGTTCAGGCCATTGGCATGCAATTCCGCCACGGCGGGACGCCCTACCTTGTTACGGTCTATGGGATATTGAACCATTCGAGGCGCGGGATGGGGGGACGCTGGCCGGAAACGGAAGGGTTCACGGAAACAGGCTCATATTGGATGACATGGGATTCGCCGGGGAAGAGAATGAAATGACCGGCATCGGTCAGCAAGGCCACGTCAGGTACCGAGGAAGTCAGGCGAACGCCGACGGCGGCGATGGGGCCTGGATTGTGAATCGAAAACTCGCCGGGCTTTTGAGGATCACATGAGAGGGACACGTTAGGAAGACGCAAAAGCGGGGCCAGGGGGTGTTCGGTCTGCTGGCTGAGCAGGTAGCGGTTGGTGGCCGTCACCTCGTCGGTCCGCCACTGTAGTTCGATCACGAAGAGCTGTTCAGCACAAGACGGCGATCTAAAGGTGATTTGAGCCATTCGTATACCGGTGAGACCCGCCCCGGTGGGGTTCCACGCCAATTTGTCTTCAGACAACGCTCCAACACGGGCAAACTCGATCCCCTCGGATCGAGCCTGCCCATGCCACCCGGTAACGGTCTGTTCTTCAAGAATCGCACCGTCGAGGGTACGGAGTCGGGCGGTCAAGGTGCCCTCGTCAGGCGATGGGACATGGTCGCGGCACACCCAGACCTCGAAGGGGATCGGTTGGCCCGGCGGGTAACTGATGGATTCATGTTTCATCGTTACATGCGTACTCGCAAAGGCCCGCTGGAGCCAGTCGTAGGCGGGCTTGGTGGAGGCGTCGATCTGGATCAGCGAGTTGTTGGCCGTGCAGTGCATGCAATCATGGCCCATCCAGACCACGAAGCCGCTGCATCGAGGGAAACGGCGGCGGCAGGATTCGGCGGCGTAGCGGTAACTCTCGGCCTGTAAATAGCGGGAGGCCTTGACCACGACCGGCAATTGCCCCGGCTCGTCGGGAATATCACCGAAATCCCGACGCACATCATTCCACGGGATCCACGCCGCGGCGGGAACCAGCCAATGGGCGTTGGGGAAACGCGGCGGCCACAAGGCTTGATCTCCTCGGTGTCGCTCCAAAGCGGACAGGGACGAGCAGCCGGGGGCGCCACATTCGGTGCGCAGCAGAGCATCGTCACCGTTCCAATAGGCCTGGCGTTCGCCGAAGGGTTTGTTCTCCCACGGGCCGTGGACGTGATGATGCAGTCCCTTGCCGAAATCCTCCACATAAGCACACAAGCGCGGACCGGTCGGCGAAGTATGCAGAAACCGTTTGCCGGGATCGAGCTGCTCGACCAGTTGCCCGACCTTTTGCAACAGCGGATGGGTCGGTGGGATCGGGTAGCCTATCCCCAGCTTGTCATGGGCGTCGCGTTGCTGCAATTCATTGCCCCCGCACCAGAGCAGGTGGCAGGCATGATGGGCGCGTCGCTCGATATATTCGGATGCAATCTTCAAAAAATGATCGATGACTTCGTCCTCGTCGGGGGGATAGCTTTCTCCGGCCGAGGAACTCAAGGGAAATTCCTGCCAGACCAGCAGGCCGAGCCGGTCGCAGAGTTCGTAGAATTCCGGCCGTTCGAGAATCCCGCCGCCCCAGACCCGGAGCACATTGGCATTCATGTTCCGATACAGGCGGAGGAAGGCATTGTAATGGTCAGCCTTCGGTGTGCCGTAAAACGGAGAAAGCGGCACCCAGTTCACTCCGCGCAGGAAGATCGGTCGGCCGTTGATTTCGCAGAGGTAAGGGAGAGCATCAGACGGGCCACCTGGTTTTTTCCGCCAGCGGATATGCTTGAACCCAACGATGCGCTCAACCGCATCGCTGACCCGGCCGTCATGGCCCAGTAGTTCGAGAGAAAAATGATACAAAGGCTGACCGCCGTGCGTGGCCGGCCACCAGAGTTTGACCTGCTCGATATCCAGGGTCAGATCCAGCTTTTCGCGATCGGTACGTTCCTGGCCCTTCAGGACAATGCCACCTTGCATATCGCGGAGGCAATAGCGATACGTGGATGCCTCGCCTTCGATCTGGCCGACAATACGCAGGCGGCCCGTATTCAGGTCGTCATCAACGCGGGGCAGAACGCGCAGATGGTTAAAGGCAGATCGGCCGCGAGAGACCAGCCGAACATCCTGCCAGATGCCGATGTTCACCACCCGCGCACACCAGTCCCAGGAGTAACCAAACCGCGGCTTGAAGATGCGGTTTCGGCTGGTGCAACCAAAGCTGCCGTCGAGCTGAGGCGACGGATGGAAAAAGAATTCCAGTTGGAAGGTTTGGCCGGCTTTGGCATATTCGTTCAAAGCAAAACGATGCCACAGGTGGGTACCCGCGAAATCGGCGACTTTGCGACCATCGATGCGGACCTGGCCGGAGTAGTCCAGCCCGTCACATTCGAGGGTGAGTTGACCGTCAAAATCGTCCGGTACGGTGACCGTTCGGCGCAGAGACCATTCGCGATTATTGACCCATTCGGACTTGGCGGCGTCGAGGCCGTTGTTCCAATCAGGGATAAGTCCGGCACGGAGCAGGTCGGCATGGATCGCGCCGGGCACGGTAGCGGGCAGGTCGGGGATCGGCGCCGGGCAAGAGCTTTCCAACTCCCGAGCGGCGAAGAAATAACGCTGGTTAGGCCAATAGCCGGAAAGAACCCAGTCCGAACCGTTGAGTAACATGGATTTCATGACCTAACCTTTCTGATGCTCATTTCTACATGGAGATCAGGGATGAGGATCGCGTGGATTAAGCCTTTTCAGGCGTATATTACGGAACCACGTTTGACTACCGTGGTCCTGGAGACCGATGACTCCGCGGCGCAGGCGATCCTTCAATTCGGGCACGTCGTTCATGTCGAAATCCTGAGCCAGTCGATCATTGATGCGAATGGTGACGTGGGAGCCACGGCAAGTGATCTCCGCCTGATTCCACTCGCCGGGCGGGTTGGCGGCATTTTCCAGCGGCGCGCGTACGGCATAGATAGCCCCTGTGGAATTGCGTTTATCGGGTACCTCCGGTTGTGCACCGAAAATCTGCATTTCCATGGAGAAGCGGGAGGCCCGACCGTCGAGTGGTGCCCGCAAGAAGATGCCGCTGTTACCCTTCGGCACAATTTTGAACTCGACACGCAGGATAAAGTCGTCGAAAACCTCGCGGGTGCGTAGCCAGGGACCGGATTGCCCCGTACATATAAGCATCCCGTCCTGCGCCCCCCATCCGCCGGCATCGGGTTGAAGAGTCGTCCAACCGTTGAGCGACCGACCGTCAAAAAGTAATCGCCATCCTTCTTTTTCTTCCTCGGGCGATAAACGCGCCAGCTCTTGCGCGGGTGCAGAAGAGGATTCGGGCAAGCGGACGGCCAGCCGGGTTTGCTCTACATGTTTCAGGAATGCATCCATTGCCGTCTGGTCGGCAACACTCGCCGAAGCGTTCATAAAAAAACGCTCCTTGGGGATAACAAGTATATTTCCGACCGCCGAACTTGAAGGATTAGGATTCGATAAAACCTCCAACTGTCTCTTGAGGGCCTCAACCGAACCGGTGACATAGAGCCAGTGGTTTTTATCCGCCGCCGGAAAAGAGGAAGCCGGGACCGCCAGGAGGATGTCCGCATGGGCTTCCTTAATCAGGCCGGCCATTTCGAGGATCACAGCCGGATCATGAAGGGCTATCGGGGCGTCGGACGGCCAGGGCTTGCCGCTGAAGGGGTCTCCGATGACGAGAATGGTGCTATGCCATTCGGGAACGGCCTTGGCCGCAACCTTGGCGGCCGTTCGATACGCGGATGGCGAGGCCAGCCACGCTCGCGGATCAGAGGAGAAGGGACTTACGATCATCGCGATAATGTGGTAACGCATGGCTCCAGCCATGCGGGCGAATTTCTCGACGGCGGCCTTGCCGACCGGTTCGCCATCCGGACGGAAAAAGGTAGCCCCTTGGGCAGGATCGTGGAGGTTAAACCCGATGGAGTTGACTCCATACACGACCTTCGGCCGCAACTGGGCATCGAAAGCCAGTTCATCATCGGGCCACTCCGGCCAAGAGGGTATCTGATATCCCCACACGTCGAAAACGCCCAAAACGCGAATCGAACCGTCCGCAAAACGCAGCAGGTTACTTCCCTCGGCCGAGCCACAGGCCAAGGCAATTAAAAAACCGATCTTCAAGCTGCGATGCAACATATCTATGCTCCTAATTGTTCCCCGCGACCTTTCACCCGTTTATGTGGTGCCGGACGGTTTGCACCATGAACACCGCGCCTCCGGTCATTTCGTTTCGTTGGTCTTCCGCCGACCGATCTGACTGACATCGATCGGCTGGAAGCCGATCTTCTCCGCCGGTGAGCCGGGTTTCAAACGGAAGTCCCCATTTTCGGGGTCCAAGAAGAGCGGGTCGGCGACGATCGAATGTTTATCTTGTCCCGTCCACTCCTGCCACTGTTCAAAGGTCCGATCGCCCGGCCAGTCGAACGGTTCTCCGCCGGCTCGATAGTACAAATTATAGTCGAACGCATAGTTCTTCGCTGTCCACATCATTTCATAGGCGTGCATGCGCGGCAGCGCGGTGTAGATGATGTTTCGCTCCACGGTAATGGTCGGTGGCGGATCCTCGCGGTTGGAGGTGGTCACCTCCGCCCGTCCGGCGAAGGCCAGGATATTGTTCCGCAGCACATTGTATGTTCCATGGTTGAGATGATAGGTACTGTCGTTGCAGCGGTAGACAATGTTGTTTTCCATAAGCACGCCTTCGCAACGAGAGTCGTTATACATTCCGTTCCCGCCATAGAGGACGGCCTGGACATCATGGATCAGATTGTTGCGGAGCACCGTGCCGGTTTGTTTGCCTAGCGTATAGATGCCGGCCATATCGCTGAGCCGCCCGTCACCGATCTTATAAATGTGGTTATACTCGATGGTGTTGTGGTGAGAGGTCGAGACTTTTTCAATGCCCCATTTCCAGCCGACGGAAACCCCGGTATAACCCAAGTTGAAAATTTCATTATGGGAAACGGTCGTATAATTGGCCCGGCCCACAAGGACCCCCACTCCCGCCGGGAATATCCTTCCGCCATCGTGGATCAGGCAGTTTTCGACGAGGTTGTATTCGCTCGCGTCATAGGGTCGCGCATCCTTGTCGGTGGTTCCGATGCCTATTCCACCGGCCCCGAGGTCATGAGCGTGACAGTTGACGATCCGGTTGTGCGCACAACCACGGTTGAAATGAATCGCATATTCGCCGACGTGGGCCACTTCGCAATCGACCAAGTCAACATATTGCGTTCCGTCGGCCATGATGGCCGGCTTGGTCAGGGTCCAGGCCGCCTGGCCGTCACCGAAATAATCGCGATTGATTTCGCAGTCGGCGTGCTGAAAAGACAAGCCTTTGAAGGTGATGTGGTGCACATAGTCGCCATTGACCCGGTCGCCGTCGAGAATCATCAGTTGACGAATCAACGGGGCAATGAATTCGGCGGTCGGCACATCCTCGCCTTCGCGGGGTATATACGTTAAAGTACTCTCCCACCGGTCCAGATACCATTCGCCCGGGGCATCCAGGGCTTCGGGGTCATTCTCGATAAAGTATCGTTGTTGTTTTTCGAAGTATCCGAAAGGCCAGCCGGTTGGATTCACAAATTGGACAACACGATTGGCCTCATCAAGCGATTCGATCCAGTGGCGAGTGGTGGTCCAGGAGTGATCGACCACCACCTGGATATCTCCGGATTGATGCCGCTTTTGGATGTCGCCCGGCTTGTAGCGGAATCCTCGCCGGGCGCGACTACTTTGGCGATCCGCCCCCTTGGGATCAACACCGGGGATCACCCCATCGGTTTCCAGGAAACCCTGGTTCGGCGTACGAACCCGAATCGCTCGCTGGCCGTTGACGAATAACTGCCTGAAATACCATTCCTCGCGCCCGGGTCTTTTCAGAGTAGTCGTCCACGATCCGTTATCGTTACGCTTCCACTCCGTATCGATGCGCCGGCCGCCGCTGAAAATCGCCTTTTCGCCGGGATAGGCGGCGTAGGTAATCGGTGCGTCGGCCCTGCCGGAATTGGCCGGCTTGAAGGTGATCGGCTCGGAAAGCCAATAAGTCCCATCGCGAAAAAGCACAAGCACCGGCCCTGATCGTCCGGAACCTATCAGTTCGCGCACCGCCTGCTGGGCACGGGCCAAGGTGGCAAACGGCCCGTCATTGGCATCGGCGTTTTGTTCCGCCAAGGTGCCTGACCAGGCGTCGTTACCGGTCGGCGAAACGAAGAAGTCCGCGGCAACCTTATCGGCGGCAATAACCGAACCTGTCGCTATCAAGAGCACAGTTCCCAGCATAAGCCAACGCGCTAAAGTCATTTTCATAGTCATACCTTTCTCTTCGATCATGCCTCAGCTTCGCGAAACAAAATGCAAGCATCGAGCCGCTTCATTTCTTGAGACGGCCGATCTTGCTGGTGTCGATCGGTACAAAGCCGATCTTCTCCGCGGGTGAGCCGGGTTTCAGCGTAAAATCACCGTTTTTCGGATCGACGAACAGCGGGTCAGCGCTGAGCGTGTTCCGATCCTGTCCGAACCACTCCTGCCATTGGGCGAACGAACGATCACCAGGAAAATCGAAAGGCTTACCGCCCTCGCGCCAGTATAGATTGCGGTCCATCTTGAAATTACCCTTGTCCCAGCGGAATGCCCCTCCGAAGATGCGATTCGAAGCAAAGTACACGATATTTTTCTCGAAGACGAAGGAGAGATGTTCCTCCTGGCCGCCGCGGGTCACGTTATCTTCTGCATTACCGATGAAGATATTGTTACGGATGATGTTCTCGCGACCGTAATTCAGATGGTAGGCCGATTGCGAGGTCCGGTAGACGATGTTGTTCTCCATCAGAATGAAGCTGCTACCTTCGTCGTTGTAGATGCCCCGCCCGGCATGTGAGTAGACCTGCACGTCGTGGATGAGGTTATAGCGGATCACGGTCCCGGGAGAAACACCGAGGGTATAGATCCCACCCATATCGCTGAGCATCCCCTGGCCGATGTGATGGACATGGTTGTATTCGATCGTGTTGCACGCCGCCCGGCTCGGGCGATAGCCCCACATCCACCCCACGCTGATGCCGGAATAGTTCAGATGATGCACATGATTGTGCGAGATCGTGTTACCCCAACTGTTGGCCACCCAGATCCCCACCGCCCCGTGATGAACAATCCCGCCGTGACTGATTTCGCAGTCAGTGACCGTGCAATGGTGGCTGTCGTCATCAATGCGGGTCCGGCCGGCCATGATGTCCGCGGCTTTGGTGTAAGCGCTGTGATACCCGATCTTGACCCCGCCGCCACCCAGGTCGGTCAGCGTGCAACCGGTAATCAGGATATTCCGACAACCGGTGGGCATATCAATCGCGAAATTGGATACATGATTGACCGTGCAATCGATAAAACGGCAGTCCGCGGCCCACCGGAGCATGATCGAGCCCGACACCAGCTTGGCCGCCTGTCCCCCCTGCCGCTCACCGGGAGGAAGCCACCAGTCGTTGTGGCTGAACGTCAGCCCTTGGAAATAGATATCATGAACGACCTCGCCCTTTTCCGCATCGCCGCTTAGATGCATCAGATCATCCAGGCGGGGGGCGATCACTTCGCTTTGTTCGATGGTTTCTCCCGGCAGCGGCAGGTAATAAAGCGTGCCCGTCGGCCGATCGAGATACCACTGCCCCGGCTTGTGCAAGGCCTCGAAAACATTCTTGAGATAATAGCGCCCGAAGTCCTTGTTCTTTTCGATGTCGGCCTTGCTGCCCAGCCAGGTGGGCATGTTAAATTTGACCTGGCAGGTCGCCTCGTCCACGGATTCCAGGAAAAGATGCGATTCGTCCCAGACCTCCATGGAGACATATTCGATATCCGTCAGGTTCCGCCAGTTTTTCATATCGCCCGGACGGAAAACGACCCGATCCCATTCGGTTTTTTTATTCTGCTCCTCGGTACCGTCGACGATGCCGGCCAGGAAATGAAAACCTTCCTCGGGCACCCGCGGCCGATGCCGGCGCTGCCCATTGACAAACAGTTGCCGGAAATACCATTGGCCTTCCTTGACCTCGGGAATATCGACCGCCCAGCAGGGCGTGCCGTTGATGTCCGCCTTCCGCCAACCGGTGATCACCCGCCCGCCGCTGAGAACCGGAGTCTCACCCTGATAGGCCGCATAGGTGATCGGCCGGCCTTCGGATCCGGAATCCTGAGGCTCAAAAACCAGCGTTTCCGGTAGATAGTACGTTCCGCCACGCAAGTAGACGGTAATCGCTTCATCCTTCCATTCGCCTTTGGCCCGTTGCTTGCGGATTAAATCCCTGGCCGCCTGAATGGACGGTAACGGCCCATCGGATTGGCCGGCGTTCGCTTGCGGTAAAGTGCCGGACCAGTCGGCACGTCCATCCGTGGCCACATACAAGGTCGCCGCATCAGCGAAGGCGCAGATGGACAGCAGGCAGGTGAACTGAATCAGGAAACTTGCTTGCAATCTCATTGCGTTTCGTCCTTGTCGAAGTCACTTCTTTCTCAACCGGCCGATCTTGCTGGTATCGATCGGCACAAAGCCGATCTTCTCCGCCGGCGAGCCGGGCTTGAGCCGGAAATCCCCGTTCTCCGGATCAACGAACAGCGGATCGGCGATGAGTGAATGCTTGTCTTGGCCGGTCCATTCCTGCCATTGTTCGAAGGTACGATCGCCGGGCCAGTCAAATGCCCTTCCGCCGGTCATATAGTACAGGTTGTAGTCGAACGTATAATTCTTTCCCTTCCACATGTCGGCAAAGGCATGCATGCGCGGCAGGTCCCCAAACACTCCGGCTTGCTGATCGCTGTAGATAATGTTCCGTTCCACGATGACCACCGGGGGTTGTCCCTGTCGGTCGGAACTGGTCACCTCGGCTCGGCCGGCAAAGGCCAGAATGTTGTTGCGCAGGATGTTGGCTTTTCCATAATTCAGATGATAAGCGCTGTCACTGCACCGATAGGCAATGTTGTTTTCCAGCAGGATGAAGCTGCTTCCCTCGTCGTTGTACAGGCCGTTGCCGCCGTAGGTGAAGGCCTCCACGTCGTGGATCAGGTTGTAACGCAGAATCGTACCGGGCGAGGAGCCGAGGGTGTAAATCCCCCCCATATCGCTGAGCAGCTTCTGACCAATATCGTGAATATGATTGTATTCGACGATATTGCAGGCCGCCTTGCTCGGCCGGCTGTTACCCCAGACCCAACCTACACTGATCCCGCTGTAGTAAAGATGATGAATGTGGTTGTGCGACACCGTGTTGGCCCAACTGTGCCCCACCCAGACACCCACCGCTCCGGGGAAAATCAGCCCACCGTTGAATACCTCGCAATCGGTGACGATGTTGTGGTGGCTGTCCTCGTTGAGCTTGACCCCGCCCGCGCCGAGATCGGTAAACGTACATCCGGAAATCACATTGTTATGACATTCGGCGCCGAGCTCAATGGCCCAATTCGAGACCTGCGAGACGGTGCAATCGGTGATTCGGCAGCCGGAGGCGTTCAGGAAAAAGACAGCGGCGGGCAGACGGGCCATGCCCTGTCCGCCGGCGGACTGCTCGGGAGGTAAAAACCAGTTATTATGCTGGAAGGCCAGCCCCTGGAACTCAAGATATTGCACGGAGAGAGGTTTGGGCCCTTTACGGGCAAGGCGCGGCCCGCTCCAATAAGTCCGGTTTCTCTCTTCCAGAGGATTTTCCGGGTCCTCGCCGAGCACGCACACAAGTTCGTCCAGCCGCGGGGCTATGACCGTGGTGTTCTCCGGGGTTTCGCCCGGCAAAGGCAGATAATACAACGTGCCGCTGACTCGATCGAGATACCATTGGCCAGGCCGGTTCAGGGCTTCACGCACATTGACCATGTAATAGCGGCCGCTTTTATCATCCTTTATGGTGACATCGACCCCCAAATAACTGGGTTGGGTAAACTCAAGAGTTTGCGTGCTTTCATCGAGATTTTCGACAAACAGATGGGCCTCATCCCAGCTCATCAGGTAAACAAACTCCACGTCGCCGAGATTATGCCATTTTTTAACGTCCCCCGGCCGATAGCAGGCCCGGTCATTCTGGTTCTTCTGATCGCGCACCCCTTCGCGCTTCAAATATCTTTCGCTATGCGGCGGGATACTGGCGAAATTATACCAACCCTTTTCCGGAACCTGCGGACGCGGGCGGCGCTGACCATTGACGAATAGTTGTCGAAAATACCACTTGCCTTCCTTGACCTCGGGGATATCCACGGCCCAGCAGGGTTTACCGTTGACCTCCGCGTTGCGCCAACCGGTGATTACCCGGCCGCCGCTGAGAATCGGGGTTTCGTCCTGATAAGCGGCATAGGTGACGGGCTTGCCGTTTGCGCCCGAATCCCGCGGCTCGAAAATGAGTGTTTCCGGAAGAAAATACGTGCCCCCACGCAGATAGACCATGATGGTTTCGTCCTTCCATGTACCCTTCGCCCGCTGTTTTCGGATCAAATCCCGGGCGGCCTGAATGGACGGTAACGGTCCATCGGATTGGTCGGCACTCGGTTCGCTTAACGCGCCTGTCCAGCCCGCTTGGCCCCGTGGTGAAACGTACAGGGCAACCTCCGCCGACAACGAAGCCGTTGAAACCAGCAGGGCCATCCCGGCCAGGCATACCCGTGACCATTTTGCGTGGCCATATCCTTGATTCGCGCGATGCATGGTTGGTCTCCATATTAAGGCGTGTTTCTTGACTATTCTCAAAACGAAAAGGCGGTCTTCATGGCCAACGGATAGTCATCCATCGGCATGCAGAGGATCGCTCCGTATTATGTCAATCGACGCCCCCCTCTCGACTCGCTGGGTTTTGAGTCAGGCTGTCCATAGCCCGAACCGGATCAATCCTCCGGCAGCGGCTGGCCTTTGGTCTCCGGGGCCCAGATCAGCACAATCAGTCCGACGATATAGATAAATATCATCAGGAACGAACCGTAGCGGATGGCCCGCTCGGCGTTACCAAAGGCCGGGGGCAACAAGGGCAGAACCAGGGTGCCGGCCATGAACATTTCCTTGATCTTGGCCTTAAAGGAAGGCACCAGGGCAGCCAGAAAACGCCCGACGTTATAGCCAAGACCCGTACCCGTCGAGCGCAGCCGTGTCGGAAACAGTTCGGGGAAATAGATCGCATACCCACCGAAAGGTCCGAGGGTCACGAAACCGACCAACGGAGCCAGCAGATAGGCTTCCCAGATGGTGTCGGCGAAAAGAAACGTATAGGAAACCACGATAAAGGCTATCACAAAGAAAAAGGCGAAGGCCGGTCGCCGCCCCATCCGCAGTGACAATATCGTGTAGGCGCTGATGCCGAAAAAGGATCCCACCTGTTGCAGAAAAAAAGCCTGGGAAACAAATGCCTCCGCTCTTTCCGGCGAATAATCCCTGGCGATCATACGGTTGAGCTCCGGGGTAAAGAAGCCCTCGCCCCGTAGCCCCCCCACGCCGTCCACCCCCAGGAAGGTGGTGTGCAGATGGTCGTCATCCGTGTACCCATAACTGAACCCGCAGCCGGTGTGTTCGATTTTTTCAATCACCCCCGGGATCTTCCAGGTGACGGTGGCCTTCATCACAAAATTGGTCAAGTCGTGGTCCACCGTGTTGAGGGCGTCAATTTCATAGTTTTTATGGTCGTACCAATTCTTCTGGTACATCTCGTCCGCCGCTGCGGTGGCCTGCAAGCTGCTGGTGTCTTCGGTGGGGGCAACCTCCGTGGGCGGGGGCGCTTCAGTGGGCGCGGGGGCCTCGGTCGGCGGCGGGGCTTCGGTGGGCGGCGCGGGCGGCGGGTTCACCGCCTGGGTGGGGCTGGCCGGGGCCTGGCCCGCCTGCATCACCGCCAGGGTGGCCTGCATGGCCATCGCCTGGCGTGTAGATTCCAGCGCCAGAGCCTGCACAGTTTGTTCCATCGCCGGGTCGCTGCCCTGGCTGCTCACGCCGCACGCCAGGCTGACCAGTAACACGCTGCTCACACCCCCCCACACGCGCCACCGTGTCCCTTTCATCAAACCCCCCCCCGGCCGCCTATTTACCTGGGAGCCCCCACACCCGGGCCGCG